>NZ_CDRUGZ020000037.1:0-255 GCF_977063395.2 Legionella nigrisilvae | reverse complement strand
AAAAGAAATCAATTGAGATTCTCCAAGTAGCGGCGAGCGAACGGGGATGAGCCTGGTGTGATTTATAGTGCAATGAAGTAGAACAACTTGGGAAGGTTGGCCATAGAGGGTGAAAGCCCCGTATACGTAGGTTGCATTAAGAACTAAGCACGCGAACAAGTAGGCCGGGACACGTGAAATCCTGGTTGAATATGGGTGGACCATCATCCAAGGCTAAATACTACTTACTGACCGATAGTGAACCAGTACCGTGAG
>NZ_CDRUGZ020000036.1:0-260 GCF_977063395.2 Legionella nigrisilvae | reverse complement strand
GACGCTATGGTCGCCAGGAAAACTGTTTATGCATAATGGGGGCTATTATACCCGAATTATGCTTTAGGTAAATAAAGAGGTGCACATTTTTTTGTAAGTGAGGTCAAAAACCTCACTTTAATACCTTTAAACTTGTATCTGGAGCTATGAACTGAAGTAGCTCAGATTATATGGTCAAGACAATCAGCCAATTAGTACAAGTTAGCTTCACACATTACTGCGCTTCCACACCTTGCCTATCAACGTTGTAGTCTTCAACG
>NZ_CDRUGZ020000034.1:0-301 GCF_977063395.2 Legionella nigrisilvae | reverse complement strand
GCTGATAGTGAGGGTAGGCTTATAGCTGATGTGGAGGATGAAGGAAATACTGATGACTGGGATGAAGCATTGGTTAATCGGGCGAGGTTTAATAGTGAAGGTAGAGTTGTAGCTGATGTGGAGGATGAAGGAAATACTGATGACTGGGAGGCAGCACCTGTTAATCGGGTGAGAGCTGATAGTGAGGGTAGGCTTATAGCTGATGTGGAGGATGAAGGAAATACTGATGACTGGGATGAAGCATTGGTTAATCGGGCGAGGTTTAATAGTGAAGGTAGAGTTGTAGCTGATGTGGAGGATG
>NZ_CDRUGZ020000033.1:0-307 GCF_977063395.2 Legionella nigrisilvae | reverse complement strand
GGATTTAACTCAGGCTCAGGATTTAACTCAGGCTCAGGATTTAACTCAGGCTCAGGATTTAACTCAGGCTCAGGATTTAAGTCAGGCTCAGCATTTAACTCAGGCTCAGGATTTAAGTCAGGCTCAGGATTTAACTCAGGCTCAGGATTTAACTCAGGCTCAGTATTTAACTCAGGCTCAGGATTTAACTCAGGCTCAGGATTTAACTCAGGCTCAGGATTTAACTCAGGCTCAGGATTTAACTCAGGCTCAGGATTTAAGTCAGGCTCAGCATTTAACTCAGGCTCAGGATTTAAGTCAGGCTCAG
>NZ_CDRUGZ020000032.1:0-463 GCF_977063395.2 Legionella nigrisilvae | reverse complement strand
CCCCAGTAATTATTTCTTCAAGTTCAGCTTATTCCGAGATTTTATTTTTTATTACACTTATCCCACGGCATTGAGAAAAATGAATTAGCTCTTTGCGTCGCTGGGAGATATTGAGCTCAAACCCAAACCCAAAACCCATTACCTTGCAAGATACTAAGAACCACGAATCCACCCCCTGCTTATATCTGATTTTGTTTATGAGTTAATGGGGCGAGGAAGCCGGAATAAAATTTAGTACAGAACGACCCGTGGGGTCAGGCCTTGAATTTTGAATTACAACCACGTGCCAATAAAAAACCGGTACAATTCACAATTCAAGGCCTGACCCCATTGGTGGCGACATATAAACTTCAGTATTTACAATGTGTCTCGGATGTCCCAATTGCCCCAGTAATTATTTCTTCAAGTTCAGCTTATTCCGAGATTTTATTTTTTATTACACTTATCCCACGGCATTGAGAAA
>NZ_CDRUGZ020000031.1:0-469 GCF_977063395.2 Legionella nigrisilvae | reverse complement strand
AAGTACTTTAATCTGAATAAACCGAATGAAAAACCCTCTAATTTGGTGGAGCCGAGGAGGATCGAACTCCTGACCCCCTGCGTGCAAGGCAGGTGCTCTCCCAGCTGAGCTACGACCCCATTTTTTTACATCGATCTTTTGTTTTACTCTTCGTTGCATGCGCTCTCTTGCTCAGTCACATACTGATGTATGTTCCTTCGCTCGTTCGGGCCTGCGCCTCGATTAAAACAAAACCTCTTGTAAAAATGCTTCGTTCACTCTTTTACTGCTCGCGCTTCGCGCTTGCAGCTTGGCGTGTTCGAGCATCTTTTCACCCTTTCGGATGGTAGGATTCTTCTTCTTGAAAACAAACTGTGTGGGCACTTTAAATTACTTTAGTGCCATTAATTAAGGAGGTGATCCAGCCGCAGGTTCCCCTACGGCTACCTTGTTACGACTTCACCCCAGTCATGAACCACACCGTGGTAAA
>NZ_CDRUGZ020000030.1:0-688 GCF_977063395.2 Legionella nigrisilvae | reverse complement strand
GTTCATGACTGGGGTGAAGTCGTAACAAGGTAGCCGTAGGGGAACCTGCGGCTGGATCACCTCCTTAATTAATGGCACTAAAGTAATTTAAAGTGCCCACACAGTTTGTTTTCGAGATAATGAAGAATCCCAACCGTTACTGAGAAGAAACGGAAAAGATATTCGATCACGAGATTGTTGTTGATGTAAATGAGATGTTGTAGTGCATTTTCAATAAATGCGTACCTAGTCGCAAATCAAAAAGCAAAGTGCATCGAAGCATTTTTGCCAGAGAATTTTTCTTTAATCAAAGCAAGTGTTGCTTAGATGATGGAAAATGTCGAAGTAAAAATGGGTCTGTAGATCAGTTGGTTAGATCGCACCCCTGATAAGGGTGAGGTCGGTGGTTCAAGTCCACCCAGACCCACCATTCTATGGAATTCTTCAACGGTTTATTCAGATTAAAGTACTTTTACGAGAGTATTTTAATCTGGAATAACCAGGCGTTCATTAAAAATATGGTAAACAAAGAGGTAACACAAGCGTACTTGTATTTGAAATAGAAGCATATGATCTGAGGTAACTGAGATTATATGGTCAAGAAGAGAAGCGCAAACGGTGGATGCCTTGGCAGTAAGAGGCGATGAAGGACGTGGAATCCTGCGAAAAGCTCTGGTGAGCTGGAAACGAGCGTTTAACCAGAGATGTC
>NZ_CDRUGZ020000029.1:0-1200 GCF_977063395.2 Legionella nigrisilvae | reverse complement strand
GGTAATCCCCCCATTTTTAACTGACACTAAAAGTAGAAACCTAGGCTGCTAGAGCCAATTTTCTTTTGGGTGGTATACCTCCAATAGCCGAGTTAGGACGTTCATTGTTATAAGACCAAAGCCACTTGGTGGCCTGTTCCTGGACTTGTTCAATACTCTCAAATAAGTATTGATTAAGCCAGTCATACCGAACAGTACGATTATAGCGCTCAATATAGGCATTTTGCTGCGGACAACCTGGCTGAATGAATACAAGCTCAATATCGTGATTTTTAGCCCATCTTGCGAGCTTATGGCTTACGTATTCAGGCCCATTATCACAACGTATCTGCTTAGGCTTGCCTCGCCATTCAATGACTTGCTCCAGTGTCCGGATGACTCGGGCAGAAGGCAATGAAAAATCCGCTTCGATTGTCAGGCCTTCCCGGTTAAAGTCATCAATAATATTCAGTAGCCGATAACAGCGTCCATTATCCAGTTGATCATGCATAAAATCCATTGACCAGCACTGGTTGCTTGATGTTGGCACGGCCAGGGACTCAGGCTTTTCCCTGATTAACCGTTTTTTGGGTTTTATCCGTAAATTTAACTCGAGCTCTTTGTATACACGGTAAACACGTTTGTGATTCCAACAAAAACCTTTCACGTTGCGCAAATATAAAAAACACAAGCCAAATCCCCAGTTACGGTTGTTTTGAGTTAAGCGCATTAGCCAATCCGCTATGACCCTGTTTTCTTCATTCAGTTTGGGTTCATAACGGTAGCACGTCTCACTGATGCTAAATAACCAGCAAGCCATCCTGACTTCAATATTCCGTTCCCGCACTATCACGCGCGCAAGCTCTCGGCGAGCGGATGGCTTTTTTACTTTTTTTCAAGCACCTCTTTTAAAATTTCTGACTTTAAGCGCTCTTCAGCGTACATCTTCTTTAAGCGGCTATTCTCTGCTTCAAGTTCCTTTAGCCGAGCCATCATTGGAAGATCCATGCCTCCATACTTGGCTCGCCAGTTATAGAATGTCGCATTGCTTATACCATGCTCTCGACATAAATCTGGAACTGCAACACCACTTTGAGCTTGCTTCAATATCGACAGGATTTGGCTGTCACTAAATTTTGATTTCTTCATGCAGAATCTCCTTGCACATACATTACGAGAAAATTCTACTTTTGGCATCAACTATTTTGTGGGCGGATTACC
>NZ_CDRUGZ020000027.1:0-1124438 GCF_977063395.2 Legionella nigrisilvae | reverse complement strand
TGAGTTTTCCCTTGAAGCCCGTTGAAGACTACAACGTTGATAGGCAAGGTGTGGAAGCGCAGTAATGTGTGAAGCTAACTTGTACTAATTGGCTGATTGTCTTGACCATATAATCTGAGCTACTTCATTTCATAGCTCCAGATACAAGTTTAAAAGTATTAAAGTGAGGTTCTTGACCTCACTTACAAAAAAATGTGCACCTCTTTATTTACCTAAAGCATAATTCGGGTATAATAGCCCCCATTATGCATAAACAGTTTTCCTGGCGACCATAGCGTCTTGGAACCACCTGATCCCATCTCGAACTCAGAAGTGAAACGAGACCGCGCCAATGATAGTGTGAGGTTTCCTCATGTGAAAGTAGGTCATCGCCAGGGTTTTATTCTTGAAAGCGGCTTTAAGCCGCTTTTTTTTTGCTAAAAATTTCAGAAACTACCAACTTATTATCTTTTTAAGCTCATTCGTTCCATTGAGCGTCTACACTTGTGATTCTCGGATAAAATTGTAGCCTTAATGAGTCTCACGATTTAATCCTTATCATTTTTTCAGAACTTCAACCTCAACCTCGATAAAAGATAGTTATCGAGATACACTGGATAAAACAAATATTTGAGTAGCTTATGAAAAAGAACAACTTCCTAATTTATGGCTCTTATGGATATACGGGTAACTTGATTGCGCAATTAAGTGTGCAGCAAGGATTAAAACCGATATTGGGAGGAAGAGATAAAAAGAAATTAGAACATCAAGCCTCCGCTTTAAATTTGGAATACCGAGTATTTGATGTGGATGATCTGGAACAAACCAAAAAAGGGCTCCACGATCTTATGGCTGTCATTCATTGTGCTGGACCATTCAAACATACTTACAAAAATATGGCACTGGCATGTCTTGATGTGAAGACTCACTACTTGGATATTACCGGCGAGGCCAGGGTAATAGAGGAACTGATGGCAATGAATGACCAAGCGCTTAGAAATGGGGTTATGTTACTTCCTGGTTCTGGGTTTGACGTGGTACCAAGTGACTGTTTGGCCGCTTACTTAAAACGTTGTTTGCCAGACGCAAACCGATTAGTACTTGCTATTGCATCATTTAACGGACATGCTGGTTTAAGTATCTCTCACGGTACAGCCAAAACAATGGTAGAAGATATCCCTGAAGGGAGTCTGATTCGAGATAATGGAGTTTTAAAAAAAGCTCCTTTTGGTTGGAAGAGCCATTTTTTTGATTTTGGTACTCCAAAGAAGATGTTATGTACCACGATTTCTTGGGGGGATTTAGCTTCAGCATGGTGGTCTACCCAAATTCCACATATAGAAACTTATATGGCTTTACCTAGAAAAGTGATTAAATTTAAAAATGTAATTAATTCATTTAAATGGCTTTTTAATTGTGCGCCAATTAAAAAGTATATAATACATAAAATCAATCAATTACCTGCTGGACCTACTGAAGAGCAAAGACAAAATTCAGTGGTCAAAATCTATGGTGAAGTAGTCAATAGTGCAGGGGATAAGTCTGCTGCCCTAATAACTACACCTAATGGTTATTCACTGACTGCTTTATCTACAGTACTAATTATGCAAAACGTTTTATCAGGAAATGCTCCAATTGGTTTTCAAACCCCCTCCACAGCGTATACCGAGGATTTAGTGATGAAAATTTCTGGAGTAACTCGAGTTAAAGTTCACTAATTGTTACTATTATCCATCTTTTATCTGGATAATAAGTCCATGGATATTGAAATGAATTTTAAAAAATATGTAGGGATAACAAATGAAAATTAATAAACGACTTATTGCTTTAGAAAATGGAATGGAAGATGTAAAGACAATCCAATTAGAACTGGCTGAAAAAAATACTCGCTTACAGCTTCTTATAGAGCAAATGGAAGAAGAGTTAGATAAACACGAGCAGACAATAATTAAAGAAGAGTCTGCAAAAGTAAATAATGCAGAATTGCTTAGAGCACATGGCCTTATGAAACAATCAAAGCAAGTGAACCTCCCAGAACCCAGGATCTCTCAACCTAGTCTTTAAATTTACATGACACCTCTATACTTTAGTTTTAGGAAGATAGAATGAGATATCAATCATACCGTTACTATGTTCCTAATTTATATTTTCCCAATGAAGTTTCAACTTAGGCGGTATAATTTAATCGGATTATCACGATGTTTTAAAGTGGCATCACCCACAAATTCACCCTTGAAGTCAGGTAGTTTCTTAATTGCATCTTCAGAGATGAGAATGTTTGTGTTGTATATTTTATTGAGTTGTTCTATATGAGCAGCAGAATTTACTACGTCTCCTATGATAGTATATTCCTGACGTTTTTTGGTCCCTATAGTGCCTGTTACTGCATCACCAAAATGTAGGCCAATTCCTAATTTTAGATTGGGTAGGTTACCTTTTTTTACTTCTTCTTCCGTGCGTTTTATAATCGCCAATGCTGCATTTACTGCATTAGCTACATCATTCCCACTGGATAACGGAGCACCAAATACCGCCATAAAACCATCCCCTAAAAATTTATTAATAATTCCTTTATTGTCATGAATGATTTTTACGATATATTTAAAAAGTTTATTGAGGTACTCCACAACTACCGCGGGTTCATTTTGTTCGGTAAAATGAGTAAAATTTCTTATATCCAAAAACATGACACAAACAGGGAGGTATTCGCTTGAATTGGCATCTTCTGATAACAACTTAGCTACAACTTCTGGAGAAACATGCTTGCCAAAAATCTCTTCAATTCGTTCCCGTTCCTCCTGAGCGTCAAATGCGGTAAGAAGCTGCTTTTTAATTTGCATGGTGACAAAACCAGTGACAATTCCTGCGATTAATATCATGAATCCACGCGCAGCAAAAGCGAACCATGCAACTAAATAGTAATCAATATTTTCGGTGTTAGTATAATTTAGTACGTAATAAGAAAGCCCCCCATATTCAAGAGCTCCAATCAATCCTGAAAATCGGCATATCCATTCATTCAGCGTTAATGACGAAAGAATGATGAAAAGAAAGTAAAGTAAGATAGGTGGCATTAAAAGCACATACACTGGTGTTTGAAATGTTGTAGCGATAATCAGCCCTAATGTTGGAACACTCATTTCAATAAACGCATTCATGTATCGAAGAACGATAGGCAAATTTTTCTTATGAACTATATGCCAACAAATAACTTTACGCATCATAAAAAAATAGAGTGCAACACACGCTAAATAGCTAGGTAAAAGCAAGGCGGAGATGTTCGCAATACGAAAAAATATTTCGGGGGAATGTATGATAAATGTTATCCACATGAGGGATAATAAACTGAAAATAGTAGCTAAAATTGTGGTTCTTAGTTTTTCGGTTTTTAATATTTCTGCTTCCAAAGGCGTTTGAGTCATTTCATCTTATCCCTATCTTTTCTTTTATTTTAGATGAAATTTTTACAAGTTTTTTCAGCGATTGGGTGGAAATGAAGTAGGCAACATCGCAGCATATATATTTAGAGTTTTGGGCCGTTGTAGTGGGCTAAACTTGGTTTTCTTAAGGGTTTTACCTGGCTCAGGAGTGATACCTTATAAGGATGCCAAATGTTTATCTTTGAGACGTACATAATGTTGTGCTGAGTATTCTAACATTTCAAGTTCCTGCTGGGTTAATTTTCTGATTGCCCTAGCAGGATTTCCAAGATATAGATAACCACTTTCGAGTACTTTTCCAGGTGAAACTAAAGAGCCCGCACCGACCATAACATGATGGGGTATATGTACAGCATCCAAAATTAATGCGCCCATCCCAATAAGACAAAAATCGTCAACGATACACCCATGTAATACCGCTTGATGCCCAATTGTAATTCCTTGGCCTAAAATTAGCGGTTGTCCTCCTGAAGAATAGGGACCATCATGAGTCACATGTAAAATTGCCCCATCTTGAATACTGCACGCATTACCTATTTTAATCGAGTTAACGTCCCCACGTAAAACAGCCATGGGCCAAACAGATACATCGTCCCCAAGGGACACATCCCCAATGAGAACTGATTTAGGATCAATGTATACTCTTTGTCCTAATGATGGAGATTTACCTTGAAAACTGCGAATAGAATCATTCATATTATTAAACCATAGTCACAAATTCTTCTGCACTTGTGGGATGAATGGCAACTGTATTATCAAAATCTTTTTTACAGGCACCCATCTTGACTGCCACCCCAAAGCCTTGCAGCATTTCATCCGCTGCTAAGCCAATGACATGCAACCCAATAATTTTTTCTTCTTTACCTAAGGTAACTAATTTCATCACGGTAGGTATCTTTTCTTCAGCAAATGCTTCAAACATTGGATTAAAACGAGTTTGATAGGTTTTAATTTGCTCTTTACCGTATTGTTCAATAGCCTCCTGCTCACTAAGACCAACTGTTCCAATGGGTGGGTGGCTAAAGATTACGGTGCTAATGTTCTCATAGTTCAGGCAAGCTTCGGGTTGTTGGCCAAATAAACGATCTGCTAAACGACGGCCTGCAGCAATTGCTACAGGAGTAAGGGCGGGGGCATTGGTTACATCACCTAGGGCATAGATCCCCTGAGTACTAGTGTTCTGGAAAGGATCGACCAAAATCAAACCTTGTGCATCAGTGGTAACATGTACTTTTTCCAGGTTTAGGCCAGAGGTTCTGGGTTTCCTTCCCACAGCAGCAATAATGACATCGATATCTTGAATTATCGAGCCACTACAACATACGATTGATTTTCTACCATCACTATGCAAGTTTATTTCTTTTGCCTTATGATTTGAGTGAATATGAATACCTTGTTGTTGCATAACCTCCATTAAGGTATCCCCTAGGATATTATCAAAGCGGGATAAAGGTCTTGTACCTCTCATTAATAGGTGTGTTTCACTTCCGAGCCCGTTTAATACGCCTGCCAGCTCGACTCCGATGTATCCACTCCCAATAATAGCTACTTTTTCCGGCTGTTTAGACAAAGCAAAGAAACCATCAGAGTCAATAACATGTTGAACGCCATGGATCGTGGGTAAGGACGGTTCGCCACCTGTTGCAATGATGATATGTTGTGCTTGATATTGCTCGTCATTTACTTGAATTGAGTGCGGATTGACAAAAGCCCCAGTACCTTGAATTAAAGTGATGTTGCATTGGGTAAAACGTTTTGCGTAATTTTCTCTGAGTCGCTCTATGTAGGCATTTCGTTTAATAACTAGAGTGTTCCAGTCAAGTTTTGTTGCGGTAAGAGAAAAGCCATATTCAGGCGCATGATGTATCATTTCATTAATCATGGACGCATTGAACATGATTTTTTTGGGGACACATCCTAAATTGACGCAGGTACCCCCTAAATAGCTTGGCTCTACTACAGCAACCTTGGCTCCATATTTGGCGGCTCGCACAGCACTGGCAATCCCGCCACTACCACCACCGAGAACAATAAGATCAAATTGTTTGTTTTTCATAGACAATTTTCGACAAATAAATTTATAGTATCAGGAACTGTCCAATCAACCAATATAAAATTCCCATTAAATATTTGCCTCATGGGAAATTTTTTTCCTAGTGTTTTTTTTGTTGCCTATTAACCGATTTTTATAAAAGAAGTAGTGCAAATACAGCGTTTCGATTCTGAATTATCTTTTGAACCATTTGTAATCAATTATTTCGGATCTCTTCCTTGAGCATGATCAGGATTAGGTTTTAGGAGATTTTGAGTTGCAACTGAGTCTTATTCGAGTTTTTTTGCAATAGGATTAGAGATTTGGTTAATGCACGAATGGAAAATTTTGAGAATTTGATTCAACAAGGTTATCGGAATTTTGTTTTATTAAATCTTCCCGATCTGTCGTTAACTCCAAGATTTAGGAAAAAAAGTACTAAGGAACAAGAAAATGCTGCCAAATGCTCGAAATATTTTAATAAACAATTGACAGCTAAAGTCCAGCAAGTTATTGAAAAATATAATTATTCAAATACTCCTTTGCATCTTTCAGTTTTTAATGTCAGTACGCAATTTGAAAAAATTTATACTCATTGCGAAGAGTATGGGTTCGATAAAATTAAATTAGCATCACCCTTTATTGAGTCGGAAGAATTTAAACAAAGTCAAAAAAATCTGATGCACCAAAAAGAACATATTTCTCCAGCGGATGGTTATATGTTTTGGGATGACATACATCCAACTATGGATACTCATACTTGGTTAGCAGTACAATTTAAAGAGGCATATAACGCGATTTTCCAATTTATTCCCCCGGAACCAGTAAAAAATGTTGTAAAGATGCAGAAGATGCCACACATCCATTTTCATCTGCACCTTATGCCCATTTGCCTGCGGAGGTAGTAAAGATAATAAATAATCTTCATCGAAGTGCCATCAGCTTAGAACAATCATTTTGTGCATCCCGTAGGAGCGACGTGAGTTTTAAAACAATTTATTTTTAATTTACAGTGCCAAAGTGGGAATTTACAGGAGATCGAGGCTTCTATTAAAGCATTTACCCAAGATACTGAAAATATGAAAATGATAAAACGCAATAGTTCATTTTTTGATTTTTTTGCATGTAAGAAAACAACTTATCCTGAAGATTATATAAGTGAACTAAGTAGAGTGGTTGCAGAAAATATGAAGCATAAGCAGCTCGTAATATGATTCAATATACATCCTTCCCGGGTACGTGCAGCGAAAACCCGGGATTTTGAGGCTCAATAGTTTCACTCGGTAAAGGAGTCGTTACTCAGTGCTTATTTTGAAGTTTACATCAACATTCCCACGAATTGCATTCGAATAAGGGCAAATTGTATGAGCTTCAGCTACTAATTTTTCTGCTTCTTTTTGATTTAAACCCTTAATGTGGGTATGCATTTCAACTCCAAGCTTATATCCTTTTTCTGGTGTGGGATACAAAGAGACTTGAGAGAGAATTGAGACATCTTGCAGAGGAATGTTCTGTAAACTGGCAACATGACGCATTGCACTCTCAAAGCATGCTGCATAACCTGCAGCAAATAATTCCTCTGGATTGGTACCACCGCCTTGACCACCTAATTCCTGGGGTTTGGCGAGGTCCAGCCTTAATAATCCGTCGGAGGTTTCTATATGACCATTACGGCCGCCGTGGGTTCGTGCTGTTGCAGTATATAAAGCTTTCATATTTTAGTCCTTTAATGATAACCGATCAAAGTTAGAGTCGATTGATGAATTTGTCAATCAGGAAACTTTATATATTTTTTTGCATTCTTGATTAGGTACCGTAGGACTTTTTACACCAATAAACGAACCTCTATCTAAATAATTACATACGTGTTCAGTATTTAACTTATTCAAACATTGAGATAGCGTCTGGTGGCAATGCGGAAAAATTGATCCATTAGAATTAAGCGCCTGATATTGTTGGTTGTTCCAACTGTTTGGATCACTTGTATAATAAGTAGTAAAATTTTTTATTTTTAAATTATTACCCAGGCTAAATATTTTCATCGCTGGGTAATTGTGATGAATACGGCTAACAGCTGGATTAGAATAAGCATATATATTACTTCCATCATTTAAATGGATTTTTCTAAATCCATCCATATGCGTATGAGAGGTAAGTAGAGTGATTTCACCGTATGATTTTTTATTGTTGTTTAATATGCTTATAAATTCTTGCAGATAAGGTTCATGCCAAATAGGCTCCCCCCGATATGAAGTTCCAGGTGGTTCATGCATAGCAATTAAAAGTTGTTTGGCGTGATGTTTTTTTAATTGTTGTTTCAGCCACGAAAGTTGAGTTAAAGCATCATGCTCCTGATTTGTATACTTTGAAAGAATAGGTGTTCTTGTCCATTGAGTTGCATTTAAGGCTATCAAAATAATTTCTTTATCCCCAGGGATTACATAACTCGAATAATATCCATCTTGATACATATGACTGTCATCTATAATTAATCCTTTACAGTGAGCACAAGCTCCATCCCAGTCCGTAGCAAAATTTAATGGAGAAACGCCATTTGATTCGAAGGGTTGGTAATTACCAAGTAAAGAGTCATTGTTCCCTGCAATGTAAAAAATAGGTTTCAGATCCTTATCGTTCTCATATAATTCATCAAATACAGTTTTTTCAAACTCACCTTTTTTAGGTGAATTAAATAAAGAGTGAGTGGGTAAATCACCTAAGCAAAGAATGAAGTCTACTTTTTTACTTAGTTTTTCATATTCCTTCATGGTAATTTTTAGAAATTCTGGCCCAGTATCCTCTCCATCACGAGATTGATTTGTACTGCCGTAATGAATATCACTAATTGTTAAAAAACTTGGGGCCGCATACAGAGAATGGACAAAGCAAAAAACCAGTAGAATAATTTGAACAAGTGAATTCAATTAAATCTCCATTGCTATTTACTAAAGAATATAATGTATATTAAATCATTTAGGTTGGGTCACGAAACTTATAGAATTAAGGTTTCTCAAGTTTCGTTGCGTGTCCCAATGATTCATTCCTAAGCCGCTTCGCGAATACTCCATACTCTTTGTATTTGATTGGGCATCTCTGGCGCTTGTATCCACAGTAAAGTAGGTCTACCCGAAGGATTAATCGGTAGTGTCTTAGAAGACAACATGACTGCAAAAGGATATTTTTTTACTACGGATTGCAATGTTGCCCATACTTTTCCAGGATCCGCTTGGTTATCGTTTACTATGAGTTCATTACCTCGATACACTATATTAACAGGTTGCCCTCTCAGCGCTGTTCGAATCGCAGACTCCAAACGTCTCCATCGGGCTTGATGTACTTTTTGTTTTTCAGCTTGGGTAGGATTTAATTGAAAACTAATGCGCTGGTGCGGTGAAAAAACTCGACTCAAACGACTACTTTCCGGGTTTTTCTGTAGAAAATAAGTAATAATTGCATCCAATACGGGTCGTCCTGGTCCGGAGGCTTTTCCTGGTTGCCTATTGACATACATTGCAAAAGCCAACGTATGACCATTGGCAGTATATAAATATCCTGAAAGACTATTTATTCCGGTCATGGTACCGGTTTTAGCCCGCACAAAACCTTGTTGGATAGGAATCCGAAATCTTTTTTGTAAGGTACCATCTCGTCCAGAAATAGGTAATGCGGAAATATATTCATAAGATAATGGAAAACGTTGGTATAGAAATTTTAAAAGTGAAATGGTTTGCTCAGGAGTTACTAAACTGTATCGTGATAAGCCCGATCCATCAGTAAAAATCGCATTCGAAAAATCGATTCCAGTCTGTGATTGTAAAAAATTTTTGATTAAAGGCTCGGCTCCTCGCCAGTTTACGGGTGCCCCTTTGAGCTTTTCAGCAGCATGCAAATAAAGGCTGTCTGCATAGAGGTTATCAGAGGGCTTTAACGTATCTGCCATCAATTGGGATACGGGTTTAGAGTGTTGGGTCGCAATTAACAAAGAACCTGCGGGAGTTTTGCCTAACTGTACTTGACCGTTCAGTTGTATATTGGCTTTTAGCAGTTGGTTTTTGATCATGGCTTGAGTGTACATTAAAGGGTTTTTTATAGCCAATTTTTGTTGTACGGCCCACTGTCCAACTCCGACACAACCACGAACTGTTAAATGATTGTCTTGATCTAAACTAAAACCTACACCACACCCTTGGGTGTTGGCTTTTGTTGTAGCCTGGTTATTTAAGGTGATAGCGCCACCACCGTCGTCTGCTTCCACGATCGCCGGATCTCCAGCCTGCGCCCCTGGATTTACAGTGACCGTCAAACGATTAGAGTCAACCATTACGGGGGCATTGGGAGCCCCATAACTGTAGGATAAATCGGATGTTAACCAACCTGGGGGATAAGGGGAAACTTCAGCAAAACTGCTATCTATGTACACGTTACCTTGGATGGTATGGATATTCCATTCTTTTAGCGAGTAAAGTAGCGTATTTAAATCATTACGGCTAAATGAAGGGTCTCCACTTAATTGCACATAAACATTACCCTGGAGTACACCTTGTTGTATGCTACCCGCACTTATATTCAATTGGTTTTTGAAGCGATAATCCGGCCCAAGAACCATCAAAGCAGCTGCTTCTGAAAAAAGCTTCATGTTACTTGCAGGGATATACAAACGCGCTGCATTCCGGCGATATAAGGTTTGGCCAGAAGTTAAGTCAAGAACGACAATTCCGAGATTAACATTCGGATTGATACGGTTAATTAGCTTATCTACTTCGCTTTGGATACTGGCACCCTGTGATAGTGCTGATAAGGCTAATAAAAACGCGCCAGTTAAGGTCCTTTTCATTGATATCGTTCCTTTTGCTTTATCACGTGTTGAATAAAAAATTGATAAGTTAGTTTAATCATATCTCAAGCCCAATCGCTCCAAAAGTCCTGCGAGAGTATCATTATCAAAAAATTTAACTTGTAACCATCCGCCATCGCCATGATCGTTTATTATTTGCACAGGCGCTCCCACTTGCTCTGCCAATAGAGCTTGTAATCGCTCAATGTCCCGATCTCTTTTAGCATTTTGGGGAGTTGAAAATTGTTTATTCTTTTGCGTTTTAACTGCTTGTTCCAACTGTCTCACTGACCATTCTTGCTCTATAGTCTGTTGGGCTAAATACTCTTGTTGGCCTGGATTTAATCCTACGAGAACTCGCGCATGCCCCAAAGATAAGGTTTTATCCCGAATTAAATTTTTTATTGATTCACTTAAACTGAGTAGACGAATAATATTGGCAATATGACTGCGCGATTTTCCTACTAAAGTAGCTATTTCATCTTGATGGTAGTGAAACTCATCAATCAAACGCCGATAAGCGCTTGCCTCTTCAATCAAATTTAAATCTTCTCGTTGAATGTTTTCAATTAGGGTGAGTGCGCATGCTTGTTTGTCACTATAATTTCCTATTAAACAGGGCACTGTGTGCAATCCTGCTATTTTTGCAGCACGCCATCGTCGTTCTCCAGCAATAATTTCATAACGCTGTTTTGCAATAGTTCGTACGATTAAGGGTTCAATCAAACCCTGAGAGGCAATTGATTGGGCGAGCTCTTTTAATGCGATGTCATTAAAATCTTGTCTGGGTTGATATTGCCCCGCTTGGATGTTTTCTATAGGGACGTGCTGAAATTCAACGTGCATCGAAAATAGTATTGGATAAGCTTGTCATAAATTGTTTCATATTTTCGTAGGAATGGAAATAGCATTCTGGGTAACATAACCGAGGTTTCGTTATGCTTTATACCCGGGTTATGCTTTTTTTACAGCAAGCCGTATATTATTGCTGAAATAGAGATGATACCCATTATCGTTGTAAATAAATTACTTACCACATGGGTGCGATATTTTTTCATTGCAGGAATTTTAGCTGTTGCATACATAGGCATAATAAACAACAGGATAGCAATAACTGGTCCACCTAGAGTCTCTATCATTTTTAAAATGTTGGGATTGATTGTTGCAACAATCCAGCAGGTAATGACCATAAAAATTTCTATGATTCGTTGTAACCTACAGGGACTTATCTTGTTTCCCGTTTGTTTTAGGAAATTGACAATAATACTGCTCAAACCTTCTTTAGCCCCTAAATAATGACCAAAAAACGATTTAGAAATTGCAATAAAAGCGATAATAGGGGCAATACAAGCAATGAGAGGAGTCTTAAAATGATTTGCAAGATAAGACAAAATCGAAATATTTTGTTGTTTTGCTTGTAGAAGGTCTTGAGGTGAGAGACTAAAAACACAACTGAATACAAAGAACATCACCGAAAAGACCATGAGTAGATGGCTGTAGCGCATGATCGAAAGGCTATTACTGTCTGCATCAATACCGTGTTCCTTTTTTTGATTAACCGCAAAAGAAGAAATAATAGGTGAGTGATTAAAAGAAAAAACCATTACCGGAATAACTAACCAGAGCGTCATTAACAATCCATGTCCCCCATTGGCATGTAAAGAGTTGCTTTGTTGCAAAATAGCACTATTCCAGTTGGGTATTAAATAAATAGACAAAAATAATAATGTTGTTGCAAAAGGAAAAACTAATAAGGACATTGATTTAACAATTATTTCTTGTCCAAAACGGACAATAGCCATGAGTCCCAGAATCAGGATTATGGCTAAAAGTGCTCTAGGTGGTGCGGACATACCTAACTGATTCACAATAAAACTTTCGGTAGTATTAGTTATTGCTACACTGTACATCAATAAAATGGGATAAATTGCAAAAAAATACAAGCCCGTCAATATCCTTCCTGCAAAACTACCGAAGTGCTCTTCAACCACCTCGGTAATGTCATTTTGGGTGGAAGAACCTGATAAGACAAAGCGGCATAGGGCGCGATGTGAAAAATAAGTCATAGGGAAGGCAAGGATGGCCATTATTATTAAGGGCCAGATCCCATTAAGTCCTGCATCTATGGGGAGGAAAAGGGTTCCGGCGCCGACTGCAGTACCGTAAAGACTTAACATCCATACGGTATCATGTTTTGTCCATGAAAACTTTTTACTAACTGCTAGGGGTGAACGTATTGCTGCAGCTTCATTTGACGACATTAAAAACATCCTTTATACCGAACACTGTGTTCAATATTAACACTGTGAAGCTAATATTTCAACAGGATCCGCCCCGGCACGGATGTTTCAATAATTAATATTCTAGTTTTGTTCCATAAAGCCTGTCTCCTGCATCACCTAAGCCTGGAATAATATAGCCTTTCTCGTTGAGTTGTTGGTCTATTGCAGCCGTGTAAATGGGAATCTCTGGATGCTCTTCATGAAATGCTGCAATGCCTTCAGGTGAGGCGAGCAGACAGAGAAATTTAATCGATTTAGGCTCGATTGCTTTAATTTCTTTAACCGCAGCGATGGCAGAATTTCCCGTAGCTAACATGGGATCAACTACAATCACATCACGATTTCGGGTATGTTCTGGAAGTTTAATATAATATTCAATTGCTTCAAGGGTTTTAGGGTCCCGATACAAACCAATATGGCCGATTCGTGCGGTAGGCACAAGTTGCAACATCCCATCGACTAATCCATTACCCGCACGCAATATGGATACAAAAACTAATTTTTTTCCTTTTAAAACAGGGGATTTCATTGTCGCTAAAGGTGTTTCAATTTCCTCATATTCCATTTCTAAATCACGAGTAACCTCATAAGCGAGCAACATGCTAATCTCATGCATTAGAGTACGAAATTTGACGGTGCTGGTATCTTTTCGGCGCATAATTGTTAATTTATGCTGAATTAATGGATGGTTCACTACAACTACCTGTTGATCGTTCATTTTAACTCCAAACTGCGGTTTAGGTGAAAAATTATAGCCTGGTGAAGCGAAGCGGAAAGCGGGAAACATGGTGTTAGAAATCCCGTTTACGACGTTGTCCTTAACCAGGCTACTTAGCCAAGCTAGAAACGGTCTTAAATTTAAAATACGGTACCGTCACTAATGATTTGAATAGGGGGGGTACCTTGGGGTCGTTTTTGTTTCGCAATCCGCCGTCCGGCTTCCCAAGTTCCTCCTTGCAAAATTTTAGCCAAGGGCAGCTCGTGCGCACTCTTTTGCAATTTTTTTCTGATTAAAGCAGCTAATTCATCTAAAAGTGAAACCGTTAATGCACGCCACTCCACAATTATTTCTGAATCAGGGGGCAGTGCATTTTTTAGAATTTCTTGGTTTTTAAATTGCAGTACACTACAATCTATAAGCAATCCACCATTTCGATATTCTGGTAAACCTGTGAGCTCTTCCAGATGAGTTACTGTAATTCCTGCTTGTTCTAAGGGTTCAATTAAGGAATAAGTAAGCCACTGAGATAATTTATGAAATGGAATATAACCCGATCCAGGTTCATTTGTTTTTAGAGGATTATATTCCCAGACGTCTCCAAGGGGTATTCCCTCAAATGAAAGTCTGGCCGGCCATATTTCGTTGAATGTATTGAGTACTTCCTGAAAAATTTGCGTGGCTGTAACTTTGTTATTTACTGCCAAGGAGCTTATATAAGTATAAAAATCACCCAAGCGGTTTTCTTTTCCAAAATGATATTGATCGTGTTGGATTAACCTGCCCAGTCGATTGAGAAGAGCAACTCTTCCGGTAAGACCTTCAAGAGGATTGTCGGGAGTCACTTGAAATCCATGCCGGAGTGCCTCTTCACCAAAAGCCAATAACCGCTCTGCATCTATTCTCAACGGTTCAGTTGGGATGGCACTAAAAACACCCTCTTGGTAAAGAGATAAGCTGGCTAAGGCTAAGCCTTCAGATCGTGAATATTCTATACCTGTCCCAGGCTCCTTGAAGCGCCAATGTTGACCGGCACCAGCATCTAAAAATACACTGATGATAACCAGTTCATAAAGAATTTTTCCTTGTTGTTCTGCAGGAAGGATATTCATGTGTTCCTGCATTTTTTTTATTCGATCAATCCCACCAGCTTCAAAATGACGCCAACGACTGTGATAAGGAATATCAAGATTTGGATAATTATCTTGAATTACTTCAATAACAAAGGAGGCTGTGCTGGTCATTTTTTCAGGATCTAAAACAAAATAAACTGATTTATCTTGCTTTACGCGATCCAAAATAGCTTGTGAGCGCACACGTATAGTACGTGGATCCTTTAACGTAGCTATTACTTGGGCAGTTTCATGTACATTACTCATTAAGGTCACGTCCTTTAGTTCTTGCTAATTCATTTATGTCCACAATTCGATCGGGTGAATAGTAACCCGCTGCACGTTTAGCATTCATTTCTACTTGTGCATCAAGGGGAATGAGCTCATCGGGAATCGATACCCGTTCTACTACCTGAATTCCCGATTTAAGTAATGCATCATATTTCATATTGGACATGGAAACGAAACGGTGGATCTTGGTAATCCCTAGCCAATGCAAAATATCAGACATTAATTCTTGAAAACGCATGTCTTGAACTCCCGCAACACATTCTGTTCTTTCAAAGTATTTTGCAGCTGTATCGCCACCTTTCTGTCTCTTGCGGGCGTTATAAACTAAAAACTTGGTTACTTCACCGAGTGCTCTTCCTTCTTTTCGGTTATAAACAATCAAACCGCCTCCTCCCTTTTGTGCGGATTCAATAGACAGTTCGATTCCATGTACTAAATATGGCCTACAGGTGCAAATATCCGATCCAAATACATCAGAACCATTGCATTCATCATGAATACGACATGTAAGCTCAATTTTGGGATCGTGGATGGTGGTTACATCACCAAAAAAATAGGCAGTCATACCACCTATTGGAGGTAAAAAAACATCATAATCAGAACGTGTTACCAACTCAGGAAACATCCCAGCTGTTTGCTCAAATAGAGTACGACGCAAAAGTGATTCTGAAACCCCAAAGCGTTCCGCGATTCCGGGTAAATACCACACGGGTTCTAGCGCGACTTTAGTTACGGCTACATCTCCAGATTCTTTTAATATTTTTCCATCCGGTTTAAGCCGACCTTTTTGAATGGCTGTATGCAATTCTGGAATATTAATATGAGCTTTGGTCACGGCTATTGTAGGCCGAATGTCATATCCTGCCTGAATTTCTTCTGCGAAAACACTAGCTACAAGATGCCCCCAGGGATCAAGTGAGACGATTTTCTGAGTATCACTCCATTGAGGATGAGGACCTATATCAACCGGAGGTGTGGTATCAGTAAGATCGGGAACATGCTCAGGGTCTAATACTCCAGCAGCAACAGCCAGCGCTCGATAAACTGAATATGAGCCAGAATGAGTACCCACTGCATTGCGATTTTTTATATTAGTGAGGGAGGCTATTACCGGACCACGTTCTTTCGGATTTTCCGCGCCCCATTTTATTCTTAATGGTGCAGCAGTATGTCCGGATGGATGTGAGGATAAAACAATATGTCCTTTGGATTTTTTTTTGGACTCATCTTGAACCATAGTACTAATCCTTTAAAGATACCTACTTTATAAATTATCATAACAGAAGAAATTAATTGGTAGAAAGTACTATTTTCCATATCGAATAGAGAAACTTGGGTCATTGTACTGGGTTAATATTCTCGTTATTATGGTTCGTTTTTTATTAATCACTAGAAATAACACTAAAAGTTCGCTTCGGTTTTTGTTTCGCTATACCGAAATACAATTTTTTTATTTTAATGTGAAACAATTATTGTTAGGGAATACAACATTATGACTACTTTAATTCTTTGCTTGTTCATTGCAATATTATTGCCTTATCTTCTCAAGATTGTGGTTGCTAATTTCATGCAAAAAGAAGGGAAATACGATAATCATTATCCAAGGGCTCAACAAGCAAGATTACAAGGGATGGGAGCACGAGCTGTTGCTGCTCATCAAAATAGTTTTGAATCATTACTCGTATTTGCTACTGCTGCATTAACCGCAATGGCGACTAATCATATCGGCACAACAATTCAAATTTTGGCGATTATTTATATTATCTCCCGTTTTATTTATTGTTATTTTTATTTAATGGATATGGCTTCGTTAAGATCAGCCATCTGGTTCATTGGTTTTGTTTCTTGCTTGATTATTTTGGGACTATGCCTGGTGTGATTTGTTATACTATGAGCTTCATTGGCGTAGGTGTCATTAATTAAGAAGGTAAAAGGGTTTTTTGATGCACAAAGAAAATGATGTTCAGCCGGTTTCGTTACACCCATTACTGGTTTTTGTTGTATTAATGCTTATGATACTGATGCAAATGACAACGGATCAGTATATTCCCTCATTACCCGCAATTACCAAGATATTTAACAGTAATGAAGCATCCATACAATTAACGTTATCTCTTTTTATGCTTGGCTTGAGCATTTCCCATGTATTTTATGGTCCTTTATCCGACAAAATTGGTCGTAAACCACCGCTTATGTTTGGAGTAGGTCTCAGTATTTTAGGCAGTTTAATTTGTTTTCTTGCACCTTCAGTTTTGGTCTTAATTATTGGTCGTTTTATTCAGGGATTTGGTATTGGGTGTTGTGGTTCAGTAGGCCGTTCTTTAGTCCGTGATCTCTTTACTGATAGAGTCTTATCTAAAATTGGTTCTTATGTGGGTATTGTAAGTGTTTTTATTATGGTTGCTTCTCCGGTTCTTGGAGGCTATATCCAGGAACATTTTGGATGGCGTATTAATTTTTTATTTTTGTTAGTATTCGGTGTTATTATATGGATTATAGCTTTATGTACTCTTCCCGAAACAAATAAAAATCTTAATCCGGATGCAACTAAATTAAGAGTAATGCGCGACAATTATTTTACTTTATTAAAATCGAAAGTTTTTTTAGGTTATGCATTGTGTGCTTGTCTTGCTTCTGCCGGTTTAATTGGTTATCTCGCGATCGCTCCTTTCCTATTCCAGGATACCTTAGGACTTAGCCCTGTAGAGTTTGGTCAATTGACAATATTTATTGCCGGCGCAATTTGTGTGAGCGGAATAATTAATAGTCAAATGGTGATGAAAAAAGGGGTCTCCTATATGGTATGTATCGGAATTATCTTTATGATATTAGGCGGTTCTACCATGTTATGTTTGTCCCTTATAGGATTGGAGAACGTACTTTCCATTATGATTCCTGTGTCTTTGTTTAGCATAGGAATGGGATTTACTTTTATCAATGCATTTGCTGGAGCGTTCCATCCATTCCCTCATATGGCGGGAACTGTGGGTGCTTTATATGCATGCATGCAAGACTTAAGTTCTGCATTGTCTAGCGGCCTAATCGCTTTAGGTGAATGGTATGGCCAATTCTCATTAGCGATAATTTTACTTATCTTAGGATTAGGTTCTTTCGCTTCGTGGTATTATCTGGCCTCCCAAGAACATTAAGAGAGGTTGTTTATGAAAATTACTGAGAACGAATTAAAAAATATTATAGCCAAGCTTTCAGGGGCTAAAGCAGAAGAAATTCATGACGATACTGCATTAATAGAAGATTTACATTTAGACTCATTGAAAATAGTAGAGTTACTGGCCATTCTTAGCGAAGAATATAATTTAGCAGTGACTGAAGAAGATGCAATGAATTTTCATACCTATAAAGATTTATTCGATTTTACTCAGGCGTAACCTTTTGGTGAGTAGCATTCCGAACTAGGTTAGGTTACTCCAAATTATAATACGTCGTCACTATTGATACCCGGGTTATGGCGATGCCTTCACCCAGGTGTATCATTTAGGGCTTTAGAATTGCACCTAAGGTGTTTTCCTCACTCTGCTTCATAAAATAGACGAGTAGCATGCAAACGGCCACCATTCCTACAAAAGCTGCTCCTTTAAAAAAAGAAAGATTTTGGGTTGGGGATCCTGATTTTGACGGTGCTTTTTCTCCCGATGTCTTACCAATTTTATACCACTCATGCTCGGGGGAGAATAATATAGAATTGGGTTCAATTTTTTTATAGCGGTCAAGTAAGTTATGCAATTGCTCTTTGTGTTGTTTTTCATAAATCGCAGCATCTACTTTATCGAGCAGAGTATTGCTTTTTTGAGATTCTGAGTCTTCTAAAAACTCACTACATTTTTGATGTAGCTCACGAATGGGTTTCGCAAATTCCTCTTTGCTGTATCGTGTAAGCGCATTACGTTTTAAGATTGGAAGGGCATGTTGTAGACTTTTTTCTTCCAATTCTATAGAAGGATCTGTAACTAATTTTATAGCAAGGTCCAGAATGTAAAAAGCAATTGCAACACTATCATATTCAGTTTGTTTTTGTATTTCTGTTACTGGTTTTGAGGAAGTAGAATAGGGAATGTTTGCTGAGCCAGCGATCTTTTTTAATTGTTTGATTTGCTCATTGACTCGTCCCATCAAGGGCGTATGAATATTGTTTTCATCGAGGAGCCAGCCTGCATATCCTCGCAGATGCTCTTGTTCAAGATAAAATTTAACTTGCTCAAATATTGAGGAAAATAATTCGGAAGAAATAGGTTTATCTTTACTTGCGTGTTCCATTTCATCCATAAGTTGCCCCGCAAAATTAAGCAGCTCATTTACTTCTTGAAAAACAAGTTGTCCATTAAGACGAGCATCGGGGCCTATTCCTATTTTTGGTAAAGCAACGTATTTTTTAATTTGAATATCAATTAGTGGACATAGAAATTCGAATAATTCTTTTTGACTTTTCATAGTTCTTCCATTCTGAATATAGTGAGATAGATTATCTGATGACTTTAATGAACGCAATAAAGCAAGCGTGATCTAATTTCCTTAAAGAGATATATACTAAAAAGATGAAGGTGTAGTTTCGCCAGGAATAACATGGAAACAAATCGTGGATTATCCGTAACGACTCAGTCATTGCAGGTTATAGAAAGCATCAATCACTTCCATCAACAAGTCTTGGGAGCAGGAAAGGAACCACATTTTATTTTAGAGGCGGTCAAAACTAATCCGGATAATTTGCTTCTCCAAGTTTATACGGCTGCATTTTATCTTTATGGCCAAACTGATCCCGCAACTGCTTTAGCAAAAAAGCATTTAGAGCATGCTGAAAAATTATTGTCTTCGGTTAGTTTAAGAGAAAAATTAACCTATCAAGCAGTTAAAGCCTGGATGAATTTAGAGTATGAAACAGCTATAACTATATTCGCGGCATTAACTGCTTTATATCCGCGCGATACTTTAGCCGCGAAGTTTGCTGAATGGTTATTTTATTGTTCAGGACAAGCGTACAATGCCCATCACTATTTGAAATTCTGTGAACAAATAGCTACTCATAATCAGGATGAATCCCACTTTTTAGCGATGCATTCTTTTGCAGCCGAATTATCAGGTCACTTAACAGACGCGCAACGTCTTGCGGAGCAGGCTTTGACTCTCCAACCGCTTACCCCATGGGCACACCATACTTTGGGTCATATCTATCTCAACACAAAAAATAGTGCAAAAGGTATAGCCTCTTTAGAAACATTTCGAGAGAGCTGGGAGCAGATTTCAACTCTTCTTCGTGGACATAACAGTTGGCATTTGGCTTTATTTTATCTGGCGTTACGACAAGTAGATAAGGTGATGGACTTATATCCTGTTATTTTTGGTACTTCTCCCGACATCATTACCGAGCAAATAGATGCTATTTCACTATTATGGCGGCTCGATATGGCAGGATTGCCGCAACTCGATCAGTTTAAGATCGTGGCTAATTATTTGGATAACAACCCTTTTACTCACTACACCGGTTTTAATACGGTTCATTATGTATATTGTCTTGCACGCTTGGGTCAGGAAGATGCGGTTCAGAGATCTATGGTATCAATTGAAAATTATGCTAAAGCCTTGCCTCAAGGCTATAACCAATCGCTTTGGCTTTCTGTTATTTTGCCTTTAAGTAAAGGAATTCATGCGTTTGTGAATAATGATTTCAAATTGGCTTATGATTGGATGACTCCCTGCATCTCCAGACGCACAGAAATCGGTGGCAGTGATGCCCAGTCAGAAATTATTGCGCAGACTTATTTACTTTGCTTGGTACATACCAAGAAAAATAATGCGGCAAAGGAGTTTTTTAATTTCCATTTGGCGCACTATCAAGGAACACCTCTGGCTGAATTTTGGTTTGACTCGCAGGTAAGTTTTTAAATGGGAGCCGGAGGAGGCGAAGCAGAATGCCCGCCACCTTAGATGACTTCTAAAAGAGCACACGCTGCAATCCCACCGCCACCTGCTGCAACGAGTAATACTTTGTCTTTTGCTTTAATGGGTGCTTGTTCGCGAAGATAATTCAGAGCAATACCTACACTTGAACCCGAAGTATTACCCGTTTCTTCTACCGTTTTGATGATGCGTTCCTCAGGAAAGCCTAATTGTTTGGCAACAGATAAAACTAAATTTTTATTGCCTTGGTGTGGAACCAACCATTGAATATCCGCGCTAGTTAGGTTTAATGACTTCAAGAATTCTTCGGCTCCATCAACCATTCCATGTACCGCTTTAACAAATAGTGCGGTATTTTCTTTAATTGTGATGTAAAACAATTCGGGATTGGTACAATTTGCTGCGGGTAACCGTGAACCTCCGGCAGGTGTGGATACCGTATCACTGACTTCTCCATCAGCAAATAAAGCAGAAGCAAGATAACGAAACTCTGCATGTTCCTCATCGGTAGATACTACACAAGCAGCTGCGCCATCGCCAAAAAGAACGCTTGTAGCGAAATTATTTTTATTTAAAAACTTAGAGCGAATTTCACTGGCGATTAATAAAATGGACCCCTTGGTTGCCTGAGTAATAGCAGCGCTTGTATGCAAACCAACAACAAAGCCCGCACAGGCGGCTCCTATATCGAAAGCACCGGTATTTTTCAATCCAAGTCGGTGTTGCACTAGAGGGCTGGTTGGCGGTGCAAGATAATCTCCAGATATAGTGGCCAAAATAATTTGGTTGATTTTATTTTTCTCTGCAGGTTTTGCAGCGAATAATTGTTCTGCTGCAAGGATTGCCAAATCACTACATGCCTGATCTTCATTAGCCCAGCGTCTATTTCTAATTCCTGTCGAGAAACTAACCAGGGTTGGACTTTGCGTGCTATTCATCCAATTAAGCACTTCTTGATTGCTCATAACCTTTTCGGGCAATGCAATAAAGGGACCTTTAAGATATATGTTTTGTTCGGCGCGTAATAAATTCATGGTAGCCTCTCGCTGTGGAATAGATATAAATTCATGATGATAATATTCCCTCGGAACGCATTAGAGGTAAACCACCGCTTACAGTGATCACAGATCCCGTCATAAATGAGGTTTTAGATAATAAAGGATCCAGGGCTTCCGCGACTTGCGTTGTTTCCCCCATCATGCCTTGAGGAATAATTTGCGCCATTTTTTCTTGATAGGCAGGTCTTTTCCAGAATTGCTCGGTTCTTGAGGTCTTAATCAAACCCACCCGTACAATATTGGATAAAATATTATTGGCACTGTAATCTACGGCAAGATTTAAAAACAATCCTTCAAGGGCTGCTTTGGTCGCACAATAAGCCCCATAACGACTAGTTCCAGTAATTGCAGAAAGACTGGAAATTAGAATCAATCGTCCGAATTTATTGGCTAGTAAAGCGGGTAATAACTGATGAATCAACCAAATATTACCATGCAAATTATCATTGATGTAGGTTCGTAATGCAGGATAAGATAATGCATGTAATTTACGTAACTGACTCACACGCGTAAATGCATTAAGAATGATTCCATCTAAAGGTTCCTGCAATATATTATGCAGATCTTCTTTACTTTCCTCCGGATTGGAAAAATTATATACTACACCGCTGACCTGCATGTCCTGTTGTTTGTAATGCTCTAATGTGTTGTTCAGACTTTCCTTACTTGAACAGGTGATGATGATCTGATCACCTAACTGCAGTCGTCGTTTGGCTATAGCTTGTGCGATATCCGAAGAGCCGCCTGTAATCAAAATATTCATTTTGCCCCCAGCTCGATTAGATATTTTTCTATACTATCAATCGATTCATAATGTTCTTTGATTAAGGGAATAACTGGAATTTTAATTTGAAATTCTCGTTCCAACTCGATGATGACTAAGGCTAACATTAGGCTATCTAAGCCTCCATGTTCTAGGGGAGCAGATGAATCTTGAGGTAGATTACTAAGGCCAATTTTCGCTAATGTATTGCGAATTCGTTCAGTGAGCATGGATTTTTTCCTTCTGACTTAAAAGTAGGGTTTTTCTATCAAGCTTCCCATTTGGGTTACGGGGCAATTTTTTTAATAAGTGCACCGTAATTGGAAGTTTTCTAGGTAAAAAATGTTGTTTTATTTGTTCGGAGAGCATTTGTTCTGTTGTAGTGGCGCTGAAGTTATCTTGTTCTAGACATGCAACTAAACGGAGGCCATATAACTCATCCTCTAAAGGGACGACAATGACTTCCTTAATTCCTTTAATTTGGCAAATTTTATGTTCTATATCAATTAAATTAACTTTTTCACCAGCTATATTGACGATATGATCCAAGCGTCCTTTGATTGCTACTAACCCGGAGGCTAATTTCTCTGCTAAATCTCCAGTAAAAAACCAACCGTCCTGGATCCGGGAGGGTTTTTCTTCTCCCAGATAGCCTAACATAAGTTGGCTTCCTTTAATGAGTAATTCATTATCTTCTGACAAACGGATTTGCCAATCGCCTACCGGATAACCAGCAAAGTCTTCAAGAAATAACGGATCTTTGCTGGAATAAGCTAATACGCGAGGAGCCGCTTCAGTTAAACCATAATTATTATAAATTGTCGCTTTAGGAAAGGTTTGGATCAAACTTTGACGCAACGTAATGTTCAAGGGAGCTCCAGCGGAGACGATCTTTTTTATTTTTGCTGCGCTTTCCGGGAACAGTGCCGCCATTTTGTGAATCGCAACCCAATGAGAGGGAACGCCGCTCCACATTTGAGGAACAGTGGATGTTTCTAATAACGTTTTAATTTCCGTAAATTGGTTAATTAATTGGGTCTTTATTCCAGCGATTAATCCAGGAAGCAATTGGCCCAGTAAGCCAAAAGAGTATGACAAAGGTAAAAATAATAATTGATCCTCTACTCTTGAAAATTCAAGCGCATTAATCACTGCCTTACAATTTGCAGTAATATTTTTTAGTGAAAGTTGCACCGCTTTCATTTGACCAGTACTTCCCGAGGTAAAGAGAATTAAAGCGAGCTCCGGATGATGTTTGATGTGATTATTTTCATGAATTTCTAGAAGCGTTCCTTCTTCATCAACCATCATGTGAGTGCCTAAAATTTGCTGTTTTTCCTCTCCTGACTCTTGGGGAGCAAACAGTGCTACTGGTTTTCCAAGGTTAAAAGCTGCTAACAGCTGAATTACAAATGAAGGCTGAGGTATTGCATGTAAAACCAATATTCCTTGAGGTAATTTTTCCAGCTGTAACGACATATGTTGGATGGCTGTGTCAAGTTCAGCAAAACTTAGCTGCTGATGTTCGAAGCTTAATGCAATTCGAGTCGGCGCGTTCTGAGAGAGAAATTTCATGAGCTAATCCTCAACCTTATTTAATCGCCAACTAGCGATTATAGGTAATGTTTTATCTAATAAGTGTTTTCGACAAAAGTTTCGACGAACTTTTCCACTGGTTGTATGCGGCATGGCTTTAAGAGGAATTAGAATAATATTATGAATTTCAAGTTGGTGTGTCTGATAAATGAGTTCAAAAATGGTATGGAATAAATCATCGTGTTCCTCAGATGACATGCAACGATTTTTTACCTCACACATTACAGTAAGTTCATATTCATGTTCCCTTTGAATGACAAAAGCAGCACATTTACCCAGAAAAACATCCACTTGTGAATGGAGAAGGGTATATTCTATGTCTTGTGGATAATGGTTTTTACCATACAGGATAATCAAATCTTTAATGCGGCCTGTCACATATAATTCCCCTTCACGTACAAACCCTAAATCGCCTGTTCTTAAATACAATTGATTAGTAGGATCATGTAAAATTTTACCATGAAATGTATGTTGAGTTTCTTCATCCTGTTGCCAGTACCCTTGCGCCACACTGGCACTATGCACCCAAATTTCACCGATTTGGTCATTGTTGCAGAGAGTACGTGTTTCCGGATCTACAATTTTTACTGTTTGCATAAACCGTCCGCAACTGATTAAGCTGTGGCTCTGGGAACTTTCTTTGGGAGCAAAATGGACACGATGATCCTGGTACTGTTTTTTACACAAAGCGAGAGCACGATAAGGCGTTCCGGGAGTCGCTCCTGTTACTAATAAAGTTGCTTCAGCTAAACCATAACAAGGAAAGAAGGCTTCTTTGTGAAATCCATAATCTTTAAATGCATGATAAAAATGTTCTAATGTTTCTTTTCGAATGGGTTCGGCGCCATTCGATGCAATTTGCCAGCAACTTAAATCGAGTCCTTGTTTCTTTTCTTCCTTAATGCGTTTGACACAATAATCGTATGCGAAATTAGGGCTACCACTTATGGTCGCTCTGTATTTACTAATGTTTTGTAACCAGGAAAGTGGATTTTGTAAAAAAGAAAATGGGGACATTAGATAGGCAGGTACCGCCGCATAAATAGGAGTTAAAATATAACCAATTAATCCCATATCATGATGAGGAGGGAGCCAGCTGAACGAGATGGTTTCTGTATTTAGCTGAAATGCAGTGTATATTTTGTGAATATTATCCAGCAAATTCCGATGTGTGACCATGACTCCTTTAGGATGCATCGTTGAACCTGAAGTATATTGCAGAAAGGCGATATCGTGTTCGCGAATAAGAGGCGGCTGCCAAAAAGGGCTCAGTTGTGATTCCATATTGTCTATAGCCAAACACGGAACTTTATCCAGATGCGGTGTCCCTTTTTGATCTATGCTAGCAAATTTAAACAAATGATCTGCCGTCATAATTACAAAAACGGGTTGTGCATTCTGAATAATTCGATGTGCCTTATCCACTAGTTTTGCTTGGGCAGGAGGATAAATAGGTACTGCAATACACCCTGCATAAAGACATCCAAAAAAAGCCTGAATCAGAGGCAGCCCCGGAGAAAATAATAACAAGATTCTGTCTCCGGGCTTTGCCCCGTGTTGTTGTAGGTGTACTGCAATGGCTCTTGCTCGCTCATCCAATTCACCAAAAGTCATTGGCTCTTCTAGATTTCTATTTAGAAACGTACAACTCATTTTTTCTGGAGTGTGAAGGGCTCTATATCGAACTGCATCAACTAGTGATACACAGTTGTAAATCGCTTTATTCATCAACGACCTCATGACTTATGGAATTGCAGAACTTGTCCCGCATAAGAGAGCCCACCGCCAACACTCATCATAAGTATTTTTCCCGATCGGTCGAAAATTTTTTCTTCAATTGCTCTAGCCAAAGAATACAGAATGGAGGCACCACCTATATTACCAATCGTATCGGAATCCCAGATAATGGTTTTGTCCATCATTTGATTTTCTTGGAGTAATTCAGTGATTAATTTGCGATTGACTTGATGAGGAATAATCCAGGTAATGGCTTTTTTATCTTCCTCCGTGGGTAATAAATGGGCAAGCATCTGCGTGTATTTAGCATAAGCGAGCTCTTTCATCAGCGACTCATCACCTATTAAGTGATAGCCTATGGTATCAATTTGTTCTACCGTGGGTGGAAAAACACCTTGAGTGGTAAATGCTTCTACGTATTTCCCTTCTGTAGAAAAAAAGGTTTTCTCAATAGTGAACGCACCAGCTTCCTTTTTTTCTATTACCAAGGCTGCGGCACCATCACCTAATCCTATCCATGTTTTTTCATTTTCAGGATCGATTACTTTAGATAATGTTTCAGCACAGCTAACCATCACATTAGGATATCCTAAAGCCATTAAGGCGTAGGCAAGATGAAGTGTAGATAGGGAAGTAGAACAGCCAGTTTTTAAATCATAAGCAGGAGCATCTATTTCTAATCCCCCCAAAACGGCTGCAGCTTGTGAGCCTGTGAATCGTTTATTGGTAGTCGATCCTAGTAAAAAAGCATGTATTTTGGGGAGAGTATAATTCGCAAACAATTTTTTTACTGCTTCAGTTGCTAATGATTCCGCAGTCAACTCTCGAGATTTATCTAAAGACTCCCAAGGTTTATGGCACCAATAACGGGAGTAAAAACCAAACTCCTCACCGATTTTTTCCGCAAACTTCTCTAAAAAAGCTAAAGAATGCTCTGCTGTTCTTGGAAAGTTTTGTAAAATCTCCAAATTAGTAATAGGAGGGGCGTCAGGAAGGACTCGAGATGCGGCTGTAATATCGAAACGAATGTTAGGATGCAAAATTTCCATAAAATTACCTTTTAGTATGTCTTAGCCGCCTTGTTCAGCGGTCATCAAAATTAAATTTGGCTAAATTATAGCTGTTTTTTAGGAAAAATTGACCCATGTAATTACGAAGTGTATATTTTATATAAATAAAATTTAAGGTTGAGCGTTATATGTCCTCATCGTCTGTCAGTAAAACCACGATGAAATGGATAGAAAATCTTATCGACGAGCATAGTTTTCTTCCGTTATTTGCAGATTATATTCCTAATAATCAACCCCACTTACAATTTGGGGCTGAAGTAATTACAGGGTTGGCAAAAGTAAACCACCGTCCTGTTGCAATATATGCTCATGATAATTCATTTAACCGAGGGTATATTACCAGTCAAGGCGCAAAAAAAATTCTGCGTCTTATGGATAGGGCTAAAGATTTACGTATTCCGATTATTGCTTTTTTAGCATCTCCTGGAATTTCTTTAGAAGAGAATTTATTAAGTGGTGATGAGTACACACAAATTATCGCCCGTAACATCAACTTATCTGGGGTGATTCCACAATTTGCGGTGCTTGTTGCTCCAACTCTTGGAGCACCCGCTTATTCTGCGGTACTCATGGATCTGCTTTTTTTCAACAAACATCGCAGTTACCTGATGGTAACAAGTCCCATGGTGGTTCAACAAGCTATAGGTGAAAAAGTCAGTATGAGTGAATTAGGTGGTACCGCAATGCACGCGAGTACTACAGGCATTGCGGATTTTGTTGATGACAGTATCAGTGCACAAATCAATCATGTTAAAACGATGCTCAATCTTTTTCCATCGCATAGTGGCGAATGTCCCCCTATCCATTCAGTGCAAGAACCTATTCATACTTTGCCCAATATTCCAGCTGATCCAAGAATACCGTTTAATATGCTCGAATTGATTCAGGCGATTGTTGATAATTCGGAAGTACGACAATACAAAAGCAACTACGGACAAGCAATGATTTGTGCGTTTGTTCGTGTACATGGTTATGTAGTAGGTATCGTTGCGAATCAAAGTATTCGATTTAGTGGTGCGATTGATTCAGATGCGGCGCAAAAAGCAGCTAAATTTATTCGGATATGTGATGCCTATCGGATTCCAGTGCTTACCTTAATTGATGTTCCTGGGTTTATGCCTGGTAAACGCGAAGAACAAAAAGGTTTGTTACAACACGGCGCAAGATTATGTGCTGCGATGCAAACTCGGGTGCCTAGAATGAGTGTAATTGTGCGTAAGTGTTATGGGGCTGCAGCATTTCTGATGATGCAAACGGCATCTCAACAAGGAGATCTTGTTTTGGCATTGGAGACTGCAACTCTTGGCGTAATGGGTAAAGAGACGACGAAAAAGGTGCAAAATACGGATGGCCAGTTCTCTAGTGAGACGAAACATCAACCTACTGATAAGTCGCATCTTGATCCATCCCTAGCGGATGCCTATGTTTCAGGTTTAATTGATGAAATTATTACTCCTCAGCAAATACGGGGAAGGTTAAGTCAACATTTGGAGTATGTATATCGTAAATTGGATGATTTGCCGATGGCACGACATTCTATTGTATAGAACGAGTGGGGTATGACATTTGCCTTTCATCCTATCCCAAAGGGATGAAAGAAGAATGGTTAAAAATTCCTCTGCCTTAGCCATAAGAAAGATAAAAAACCTTGTTTTATTCATGGAAGAAGGATGAGGTGTAAAGAAAACAGCATATGTGCAATTAGTAAGGACCATTATGTCTTACCTTGATTTACTGCAATTAATTAATTCATTTGAGGCTTATTTGGGAAATCCTGAACGACAGGATACACCCCTCAACTTTCAAGAAAGCTTGCACTATGATGAGCAAGAACAACTTGCTTGGTCACAAATTAAATTGATCCAACAATGGGGTTATATGGAATATCTGATCCCGCAATGTCTTGGAGGCCAGTTTGTTTCACTAGACGTGGCATATTTTTTGGCAAAATCCATTTGTAGACGAGATGTGACCACCGGTATTGCCTTAGGCTTACCACTTTTGGGGGCGCTACCTCTTTGGATCGCAGGAAGTGAGGACCAGAAAAAAAATTTAGTTGCCTCTCTTCGACGCGGGGAAATCACTGCCTGCGCTTTAACTGAAGAAGCGCATGGCTCTGATATTATGGCAAATGAAGTATTTGCTCATTCTTCTAGTAATGGATGGATATTATCCGGGAAAAAGTGGTGTATTAATTTTGCTACTTTAGGGCATAATGTGACCCTTCTTTGTCGGACCCATCCTCGAGGAGGGCCGTTAGGTTTCTCGGTTTTTTTTATAGACAAATCGAAAATTCAATCTGGGTTTGTACCTACGCCTAAACTTCCTACACTTGGGGTCAGAGGTTTAGACATCAGTGGCTTTTCTTTGGATAAGGTTTTTTTGCCTCCAGAGACATTAGTTGGGGATGAGAAACGCGGATTAGAAATCATCTATAAAACCTTACAGGTTTCCCGCACTTTATGTGCATCTTTTTCTGTGGGTGCTGCAGATACCGCTTTGCGATTGGCACTTTCTTTTACTCAGCAACGCCAATTATATGGTAAAACGGCCTATGAAATTCCTGTTGTAAAACAACGTCTGGGAGAGCAATTTACTCAGTTACTTATTGCTGATTGTACTGCTTTAGCAGTCGCCCGGGCTTCCTCCATCATTCCTGAGAAATTATCGTTTTGGTCTGCCATCATTAAATTTCTTATTCCCAAAATAACCGAAGAACTCGTCGAACAATGCGGTACAGTGATGGGTGCTCGTGCTTATTTGCGTACCACAAAGTGGGCCATGTTTCAAAAAATCAGGCGTGATGTTCCAGTGATCGGTTTATTTGATGGAAGTAGCCAGGTTAATTTATCCGTGATTGCAGGTAGTTTATTACCACAAGCCGGAATGAGAGGAAGTTCTTCTTCAAGCCAGACACAACGGTTGGAACCTATCTTTAATCTCGACTGTATTTGTCCAGAATTCTCTATGGATGGTTTAGGTCTTTTTACCCATACTGAAGACGATATTTTGGCTGGTTTATTCCGATTACAATCACCGCAAATCGATTCATTAATTAAAGCAGTTCGTATTGAACTCAAACGATTGGATCGGCATGTAATTGCCTTACAAGAACAAAAACAATTCGATCCGCGCAGCTTGGCCGCTTTTCGGCTGGCAGAGCAGTATTGTTGGATTTTTGCAGCCAGTTGTTGCATTCATTTTTGGCATTATAATCAAAAACTAATGACTGAGGAACTCGGGGGGGTTGTTTGGATCAATTCAGCAATTCAATTCATTCTTAATAAATTAAATGCCCATTCAAGTGTTGATAATAAACTGCAGGAGTCTATGGCGGAGTATTTAGCTTTATTTTCTGAACAAAATAAAATGTTCTCTGTGATCCCCATAAAAATACCTGGTTAAAGTGCCTCGCTAGATTCAGGTTTTGCAGTTATTATTGTTTATTGTATTCATGTAGGTTAGTCAAAAGAATGAATTGGAAAAGATTATTAATCGCAGCAATCACTAGAAAAAAGTATCAGGCTTTTATTAAAGATACGAAATACCCTGAGCGTTCGCGCGAAAAATTGTGGCAACAAGAGATTATACCTTTATTAAAAAAATCTTCTTATTGGAGTGCTGCATTGAAAAGCATCCACACTTTAAACTTGGATGATTTTCCAATTACTACCTATGAAGATTATGAAGAAGACCTCTTGGCCGCACAATATAGCCTTATTCAGCCCTTTAATGGTGAAAATTTAATTTTTTGGTCAGAGACATCAGGAACAGCAGGTGTTCGAAAATATTTCCCAATAACTACTTCGTTCCAGACCCAGTTTCAACGTACGATGCCGCCTTATATCTATAACTTGACACAGCGATTTTCTGGATTATTTCAAGAAAAAATAATGTATCTGGTTGCAGTGGATGCTCATCGAACATCTCCAGCAGGCATTCCTTCAGGTTGGATTAGCAATTTCAATTATCGTAATTTACCTTCTTTTATTAAACGTTTTTATGCTCTACCTGATGAAGTATTTGATAATACAGAAGTCTATACACAATGGTCTGCTTTGTATGCTTTAGCATCGGATCTTAGCGCAATATTTGCAGTAACTCCTATGGTGATCGATGCATGCTTCGAGCGTTGTCTTAAAAGCTTTAAGCAGTTTTTACCTTATTTATTAGATGAAAAAGTACTGCCTGACTTTTTGCCGCCGATTCAAATTACAAAAAAGCGTCAAGAATATTTACGTCAATTAGCACAACAAGATCCCAAATCATTCAAAGAGTTTTGGCCCTCATTGAATGTAGTTGGATGTTGGATTTCTAGTCTTTGTGAATACCCCGCACATCAATTGCAAAAATTGTTAGGACCAGGGGTTGAGATGGTTGATGGCACCTTTTCTGCTACAGAAGGGTGGATTACTGTTCCGTTAGACAACCAACCAGGAGGAATCTTACATCCTAGTGCTCATATTGTTGAGTTTATCGAAGAGGGCAAACGAATTGAAAAGGAAAATCTTGTGCAATCTTGGGAATTAGAACAGGGCAAAAATTATGAGGTATTTTTAACTACAGCGATGGGTTTTGTTCGCTATCAGTTAAAGGACGTAGTGAAATGTACCGGCTTTTTAAATAAAGCACCAAGGCTTGAATTTTGTTATAAAACACAAATGTTAAAATTAGAAAGCTGTTCGATTTCAGGTCACGAGTTGCAAGAAATGTTGCATTATATTTCTTTTGAGATGGCACCATACTGGTATTTTGCTCGTAATAGTTTAGGGAACAGGGTTGTTTTGGTTACTGATGATTCAATTCAAATAACAGACTCCATATTATCAAAAATGCACGAGCGTTTAATGCAAATCAATGAACCCTACGCCCATGGTGTGATGACTAAAGAGGTGCTGCCCATGAGTTTATTCCAATTGCCCAAAGAGCAGTTATTAGTAGATAATCATGCGCAGACCAAACCAAAACTTATTTCTCAGCAAGTAATTACTGAAAGATGAGTACCAGTTTTCTGCATCACTCTCAATAATTGTGTTATCGTTTGGCTCTCGAGCCGGCAGCTATTAAAGAGGAACATCATATTATGACTGAGAAGAATAAAACCAAGGCAAAAAAAAAGACCCCCAAAAAGACTGAATTGACCACACCTATGCTCATCATTAGTGATATCGTTTCAATCTTATTTAGTTTGATGCCAGCGGTAGCTGCATTTAGTTTAACCGGTTTATTTATTTATCATGGTTATAATTATACCTGGTTGGTTTTTCCTATAGCCCCTTTTGTTTTATTTGCTTCCTTTATTACTATTATTGCTGCGATTAGATTGTGTTTGCCGCGCTTAAAGCCTGGACGATACAAGCGTGAAATGAATCGAATGACCGTTGCATGGTTTTGTCATTTTGCGCTAGCCCGTTCCGCTAAAGTGGTTGGTTTGATTCCTTTGTTGCAAACGTTCAACATCACCAAATTTTTTTATTGGCGGGCGCTGGGTGCCAAAGTTTCTTTTCACATTGTAAATTCTTTTGATATTGATTTTGTCGATTGTCCATTAATCACCATAGGAAAAAATGTCACTCTTGCGAGTGGAGTGTCAATAAGTTGTCATTCCGATGTGGGGAACTTACTTTTTCTTGCTCCCGTTCTTATTGAAGATGATGTATTTATAGGCATGGCAACCACAATTGGTCCGGGAACGACAATTAAAAAGGGATGTTGGATCGGTTATGGGAATACGTTTGTTAATCAGATGGTAGAGGAAAATAGCCGATTTGGTAATATCAGGCCCACACCGGATATACAATAAAAAATGGCTAGATTAATTTTTTATGGAGTGATCAAGGTAAAGAGGCTGGGTTGAGCGCCTACCTGAAATACTATAGGCATGTAGGGAAGGTTAAACAAGAAGAGTACCATTATAAAAAATAATGCAGAACTAATGTTACCTATCCGCACCCATTTTTGCTCCATAGGCTCAGGAAACCAGGCCGTAATCGCATAAGTGAAACTGAATAAAATTGCAGTAATGATGCAAATTACCACATTAACGTCCACAGAATAAGATTGGAAAATTTTATGAGTCATCATTAAAATTAAGAGGAATAAAATCACTCTATAAATACGTAACAATAATTTAAGCCAGAATGGAGTTCCGGATTCTACACTCCCATCTTGGAAATAGGCATTAAAAAATATAATTCCTAATGTGGATAAGGGGACTAAAATAATTAAAGGATTGATGTGTTCTTCACTACCACCTGCAGCATGGGTCAAATAAAGAACAAAATAAACCATACTTATCAGTGCTAAGAATGGGAATAAATAGTACATCATTCTTAAAAGTAATAAGCGTAAGCTATAGATGATTTTAATATTTTGCTGACCGACCCCTAATCCTATAAAGAACAAAGTAGAATTGGAAATCAACTGAAAATGGAAATTATTAGTATATAAACTCCATAACCAATCACTACCTACTGTTTTGAAAATAAATGCGCCCAATAGAATGAGCAGATTGGCTAAAGCGGAAAACAAAGAGGCGACAAAAAGCAAAGGAATCGTGTTCCATACTGCAGCAAATAGACTGTTATAACTTATACGCCAGGTATTATCCTGATGGTATGCATAATGGAACGAGTGACCCACATAGAGAAAAAGTGGAAAGGCGCGAAGAAAAGTAAACCAATGTTCAAGATGTCTGAATGTAAATTGTGCCTCTAAGGGAAGTAAGGGTAAAGATAAAAACAGAGCGATGATGAAGCTGCTGGCAATTAAACGAACGCAGTTTTTTTCATTAAAAGCCAGGGCATATAAAAGGGCAAAAAGGACGATCAACGCATAATCAAATACCTTAGTAACTTCATTGCGGACTAATCCATCTAGTGCAAATCCAAGGATTAAGCCAATTAAGGTGAAGAGATAGATTCCTTTTTTTGAGGGCATTTTTTTCTCCATAAGCCTATGAATTTAGGATAGTCGATTTTAAATAAACTTTCATTATTTCGTTAGATACTTCTTTGGGTATGTTTATTAGAACAATTGATAGATATTATGGTTTTATTTTGATCTGCGTTTTTGTAGAATGAATTTTAAGTAATTGATTAACTAACTCATTGAGTCGCTATGCTGAGTAAAATCGAACGTTTTAAAGAATGGCGTGGGAACAAATCAGAAGCAGAGCAGGATATCCTGGAATCAGCCTTGATTATGATTCATTATATTGACTCTGTAAGGAATCTTGACGACATCGCAACGAATGCGCAGGTAAAATATTATGAGTTTGATCAATATAAGAAACGCTCCTGGGGAACTGCAGTTTTCGCCAAGCTATTTATCGATGAAGCAATTGCGCATTTACCAAAAACAGCGGAAAAAGAAAGAGTCCTTCTGACTCAATCGAGTGAGGTTGTGGCCGCTTTATATGAAAATTGGAAAAAAAATACGATGGGAAATATTTTCACTTTAATTGGAAATATTGAAAAATTATTGGCTTTAAACAGTGTACCTTTCGAGGATAAAAATCAGTATAAAAAGTTTTTACTCTCTGCTGCTATGTTATTCCATATTATCAAACTCGGCATTGCTGAAATTGAAAGTGATTGGAAAGCGCAAATACTGCTTGCTTTCATAGATCTGAAACAAATAAAGCCTAAGATTGATCTTTTTTTGCAAAAAATAGAAGAAAGAATGGCGCAATTAACACAGCCCGCACACTTGCAAGTTCAAAATATCGCTACAGATCCTCTAAAACCAGTGAAAGAGCTTTTGGCTAAGCGTTATCTAAAGGTCATAGGAGTTCCTGTAAGGAATGGAAAAACACAAAGAATAACTGCCCCATATAGCTTAATACGAATTGCTCCAGCAACTCCTCAACCACGTCCGCCAGCACGAAGCATCCTAGAGAGTCTTTCTGCGCTTGAAACAGATATGGAGAAAGTTCATTTGGGTATTTTTAGTTTGATCGATCTAAGAACTAAAAAATTAGAGCTTGAAAAAACTATAGAGGTAGTGAGGGGATTGCTTTTAGCTGCCGAAGAAAATGATCTGAAAATCACTGGAAGAAAATATTTTTTAGATTTTATTGAAGAAAAAGAACAGTCAATCCAAATACTTTTAGAACATTCAGAGGAAACTCGAAAACAGGGTTTAGTTGAAAAAATCAAGCAATTAAAAAATATGGGGGAGTCTCCAGATTTGTCTTCAGAGGTAATACAAGGCGTAAGTTGGATGGCTACACCTATAACTGTTGTTTTTCGAACAGCTACGCCACAGAAGCTACAAAATATCATTGAATCTTCATTTCCCGCTACGTTAGACAGTTTGTGTAAGACTGAATTTAAAGAAATGGCAAAAGTATGTTTATTGGATTTAGAAACTAAATTAAAGAAAAAAGAAAAGCAAGTTGCTATTATAAATAATCGTTTTTTTAATCAAGATGAAGAGTTAAAATCGTTAATCGCAACTGAAACCTTGGAACGACTTGCTGTGCTTCAACAAGCAAACAAGGAAATGAGCGAAGCGGTGCAAGCGTGCTCTAAGTTACTCGCGACTGTAAAAGCAAATTCATTGTTTCTGTATGATCTGCAACAAAAAAGCCAAACCTTAGGTGAGTTTATTAAACTTCATGACGGTTTTTTTGTGAAAATTAGCAATCTTCTCGCTCAATACTTTACTTGCTTTAAAACTAAAACCGCAAGGATGATAGATGATGCGGCTCATTTGAAAATTAAAGTCGACGGACTTGCAAAAGAATACCGAGGGGTTGTAACTAAGGGAATAGGCCAAATTGACCATATACCCTCTTTAGATGAACGTATTAAAACGCATATAAAAAATCAATTTAAAGCTGAAGAATTCGAGATTTCTCAAGAAAAGCAAAATTACATGCGGCCTAATAAACGTACAGTTCGTTTATTAATGCAAAGCTTATCGAAGTTGTTCGCTACAAAACCGCAGCCCTGTAGAAAAGAAAAGAACAAAAATGAACAGGGTAAAGAAGAGCTGGTTTTAATCGCACCGTCTAAAGTTTCTTAACGCTCAAGACCTAATCAATGGCAATAACGATGATTATAAATTTTTTATGGACAGGACTAAATCTAATAATCCCAATACCTAATGGGCCAACTATTGGTTTATTGTAATCAAATCCTTTTTGCCATACCCTAAATAGTTACATGTTACTTGGCGCACCTATATGAATTACGAGAAAGTTTCGATATATATTAATGAAGCAGAGCAATGGCAGAATAGACCTTTGTATCTGGAACTTCTCGATATGCTAAAAAAGCAGAGTGTATTAGAGGGGATAATATTTCGAGGGGTAACGGGATTTCCTTGGGGAGAAAGTGCCAAACCTTCTCTTTTTCATCGAAATAAAAAATTATCTCTTGTCGTGCAATTTATTGATAATGTTGATGGAATTGACGCTCTGCTACCCGAGTTAAAGAAGATGGTTCCACATCATTTCATTCTGCGTAAGCCCATAGAAATAATAAATTGGCACGAATAAATTTGCGATCTTAAGCGTTTGCTCGGGCGGGAAAGAAGATTAAATGTTCTTTTTTTATTATCGTTATTAAATATTCTAAAGCTACAGTAACTTTTTCGGGATGATCAAAAAACTCGATAATGAGAGGAAGAGAAAAAGATACGTCCAAAAAGGAATCATGGTGTATACCTGTTTCGCCACTAAAGCCACTTATTGCACGAAAAACACTAATTCCTCGAATTTTAGCCTCGTTTTGTAAGTAATTTAAAATAATAGGTACATTCTCGGCTCGTTCTAAAGTATAGATTCGTACCACTGTAACTTCGACTGTTGCAATATCTAGCTTCTCGTTCACTCTTGACTCTCCCTAATACTTCTCAAGTTGAATATTATTATCATATGGCATCCTAGGAAATATTAATATCCTAAACTCCGCCCTAATATTACTAAATCTGTTGAAAGATGAAGAAAGAGTTCGATACACTGTACCTATTGATTCTTTTTCTACAATTTTGGAAATTTCAATTCCTTGTAGGGGCAGTCATAAGAATTAATCTAGGAAAACCAATTTAATCGATTATTAAAGGTACTCATGAAAAGGATATTTAAAGTCTCAAAAAGGGAGATTAATTTACCTGTTATCGTCATTGTATTGAGTATCTTAATTGGTATCTACCATATTCTTTCTTATTTAATTCCTTTTACAAGTCATGCTTTTGTAGTTACTAACGTTACTCCGATTGCAGCAGATGTTTCTGGTTTTATAACAAAAATCTATGTTCAAAATGGAAGTCCTGTAAAAAAAAATCAACCTCTATTTGAAGTTTATCGAAAACCTTATCGTTTAGCTTTTGATTCGGCAAAGGCGAGATATGAAGAAGCAAAAGAGCGTATTAAAGTAATTGAGCGGCAAACACAAAAAACAAAAACATTATTGGATGCAGCTAAGTATGAGTATCAAAAATCTCGCTTTGAATATCAATTAAAAAAAGCACCTAGTGTAAGCGAAGCTTTATCAAAACTTGAAGTACGAAAGCTAGATTATGATTTACTTTCAGTTAAAAACAAAATGGATTCACTTAATAAACAAATTGCAATCGAAGATCAGCAAATAATTCAACAAAAAAAATTGATTAAAGCGCTCAAAGCAGAAAAATATAAAGCGAAAGTAAATCTTGACCTAACTATTGTTAAAGCACCTACTGATGGTGTAGTCGATAATCTCTATATTGGTCCAGGGACTCCTGTGAAAATACACCAACCATTATTTTCCTTTATTAATACGTCAAGATGGTGGATACAGGCTAATTTTTATGAAACCGATTTACGCAGAGTAAGACCCGGCGATAAAGTTTATATCATGCTCCGAATGTATTATTTCAATAAAATCTTCCATGGCAGGGTAGTCAATACCTTATGGGCAGCAGGTCGACAAATTACTGATCCACGCACACAACAGCAGATGGTTAGCAGCAATAATCAATGGTTATTAGAGCCACAACGTTTTCCACTTCAGATAGAGATTCTTGATCCCGATCCTAATTTCCCATTACATCCTGGTGCGAGTGCTTATGTTTATATCGAAACTAATACGCATCATTGAGGACTATGATCCCTACGGAAATCATCGTGTTAATGGAGTAAAAGTCACTTATGTGTTGCTTATTCTTTTTGCAGTTAATTTTATTTTTTCCATTCCTAATCCCTATTTTTATTATTTTTACATTCCAATTACAGCTATGGCAGCAGAAGTAGTAGGGGATACGATAAAAAGAAAAAATTTGTTACTTTTTTATTGCATATGGTGGTCTGTTATAAGTGCATTTCTTTTTGATATTTTATCAATTAGTGCTTTTTTTCCCATTTTTGCATTCTTCTACTCGTTTTTTTTATATATGGTTGCCATTAAAAGCCGGATGCATACGATCATAATTGCGCCAGTAGCCTTAAGTTTGGGGGCATACTCCCTGCTGTATAAAGAGATAAATACCAGTTTTTATGCAATTATCAATAATTGTTTGAATACCTTCATCGCAATGGCAATAGTTTTTGCTGCTTTAGCTTTTTTTCCGAGGAGTTATTATTATCGGTTATGGTTAAGGGCTTTGCTATTACTCATCGCCCAAATTATCGAGCATTTATCCTTGATGGTGGAACGTAAAAACATCATTTTTAATCCAGTCAGAGGCCATACAAACCATCTAATTCGTTATGCTTCGATGTTGCCTCAAACATTTCCCCTTCGTTCCATTTGGAGAATTAATTTACTGATTAATCACTTGCATTTAGTGGTTTGCGTTATTGAATCAGAAACAATTATTCTGGAAAGTGAAAAAATTAATTTATTCATTAAACAACTTAATACTTTAAAAGAGGCAATTGAAAAGGAACAACCCTGTAAATTAGCTGAAACGCCATGGAGCATTTTAAATAAACTTATCTCTTCTTGGAATTATCTATGTTTAAAATTGTAGATTATCGAAAAACCAGAGCATTACAAATTTGCCTCGTTTTCTCAACTGCTTTGGCAGTTCAAAGTCTTTTAGGATACTCACATGCCGGATGGATTGGTTTTGCAGTAATGATGATTTATGCAGGCTTTGATCGAGGCGCCAGTTTGCAGCGAACTACTCATCGTTTTTGGGGGGCAGTTTTGGGGTTACTGTTGTCTTATATACTATGGTTTATTGGACAAATAGATTTTCGTTTTATCCTCATTATTATTCCTATTATCGTCTTTATGGCCTACTTTTCTTTGGGAAAGCGTTATGCATTTCCTACTATTTTCACAGTCACTCTAACCTCATTAGGAACAGATTATTATGGGAGAAATAACTATGCCGTTCCTAATTTCTTTTTTGATTATTTATTATCGACAATTGTAGCATTCTTGCTTTGTTTTATATTTGAAACGTGGGTATTTCGCAACAGCCAATTATCGAGAAAATTTTATATAGATTTACAAAAAAGAATTATTACTCATTTGCATAAACTGTTTGATATAGTAACCCAAAAACCATTACGAGATAGTGTTTATTTAAAAGAAAGTGTGGTGCTGAACACCAGTATGTTGGATTTATATGCTTTTGTTGATTCAGCCAAGTATGAATCTGATTTAGATGTTAACTTTGCAAATGAATTAGATGCTTTTGGCTCTGTAGTTCAACAAGCCTATCATAATATTCGCAGGCTTTTTGTTTTAGGAGCCCATAAAAATGAGGTACTCAAAATTGAGACTCGAAGTATATTGGAACAACTTACTCGAATAAATCAAAGCCAAAGAGTTAAATATATTGGAGAATAAATTGATTAGGATAATTGGCTTACTGATTTTGGGTTTCCTGTTGAGCTCTTGTACTCATCATCCCTCTAAGCCTTTACTTATTCCAAATCAATGGCCCGTTAACGATTCTAAATTCATAAATACCGATGAACATCTGCCTTGTTTTCCATGGTGGAAGCAATTTAAAGATCCTAATTTAAATATGCTGATTGACAAAGGCCTGGTTAATAATAACGATGTGAAAGTCGCTGTAGCTCATATTGAAGCAGCTCAAGGAGAATTAAAACGCGTCCAACTGAATTGGATTCCTGAAGTAACGGGAAATGCTGGTTATTCTTCGTTTCCTTATCTAGGTTTCCCGGGAGTACTCCTGACGGTAGTTCCCTCTTATACCATTAATATCTTCAAACAGATTAAAGAACAACAGAAAGCCAAGTATGAATTAAAAGCCACAAAAGCAATGTATTATGGCGTTCGACTTGCTGTAATAAATCAGATTGCCAGCAATTATTTTAATCATCAAAGCCAAATGGAACAATTATTTTTGTTGCATTCCTTAGCAACTGATCTTTCTAAATTAATCACTATCTCTCAGGCTATGTATCAGCGTGGGTTATTTGCACGAACCCAATTAGAGCTTGCTAAAACGGAACTCTCATTAATCCGCTCGAAAGAACGAGTTGTGCAACAAAACATCGTGGTTAGCGAAAATGCCTTACATTATTTACTGGATGAAAATCCAGGAGAATTACCCCTGAAACGCCATTTTAGGGACTTAAATAGTCAACAAATGATCATTGGTGCTCTTCCATTAACCATTATTGAAAACCGACCTGATATGATGCAAGCAAAGCAAGAATTTTGTGCTGCTAATGCGGGAATTGGCATCGCTTTTTCTCATTTCTTACCTACAATCAATTTAGCTATGGCACGTGGAGAAATTGCTAAAGTGGCCAATGGAGGCCAATTAGGCCAGGCGGTTCATTTTAATCAGGCCATTCTCGAGGTTCCTTTTTTAAGGGCATCTGCTTTAGGGCAACTACAAAAAGCTAAAGGATTAAATAAAGCATCCTATTATCGTTATACGGATACCTTACGTAAAGTACTTAGAGATGTGACCAACGATTTATCCGCGCATGAACTATATACAGAACGTCTTAATGATATAATGAGGGCAGAGCGCGAACTGAGAAGCGCTTATCAATTAAATAAGACTTTATATGAAAGAGGTATTATCAGCCATCTGATATTGATTGAAGAAAAAGTTAAATTAGATCAACTCGCTATTGAAGTAAACCAACACAAACTCGAACAATTAATGACTATTGTTAATCTGTATCAGGATTTAGCGGCTGGGTATAATTATGGTTCTTTTGCGCCACAATAAGGATAGCGTCCCATTCATGCATACCCTGAGGGTTGTAATAGACATAGGGATACTATAGAGCCCCCAGGGTCGCATGTCGTTCTTCAACATGGACTTCTCTCTTATTGTTCACATTAAAGAATAAAACATTATCATGATGATGTCTCACCGTAGAGCGATGTGCGATACTAATAATTGTTGTTTTGGGCAGAAGCTCTTTGAGCCGACAATATACATGTTCTTCCACATTTTCATCTAACGAAGCTGTAGCCTCGTCCAGAAATATCCAGTCGGGCTTTCTTAGTAAAACACGTGCAAAGGCAATTCGCTGCTGCTCACCTAATGATTTAAAACCAACGTGTTGATCTAATTTGTCAGAAAGCATTTCCAAATTTACGGCATTTAAAGCTGAAATCAACTCACTATCAGAATACACACAATGTGCATCAGGATAAGCGAGTACCGCTCTCAGGGTGTCATTCGGGAGAGTGGGTTTTTGCGGTAAGAAATAAATAGATTCTAAGCTATTAGGGATTAAAATTTCTCCTTCTCCAGATAACCAAGTTCCCGCTATTGCTTTAAACAGACTGCTTTTTCCTGTTCCTGACGGAGCCTGAATCAGCGTATGAATTCCCGGTTTAAATTGTAAGTTAAGACCTTTAACGATTAATTCATTACTGCCGTGTAAATGAAGATTTAAGTTTTGTACGATAAGATTCTTATTGTGATGGCCTATCGAGCGAATTATGTTCTTAGTGGATTCACTTTCATTATTTTTCTCCAAAGTTTCTTGTAATGTTATAATCCGGGCTAAACTCGTTTGGAATTTATTAATCATTTCAAATGAGTTAATAAACCAGTTTAAAGAGCGCGTTATCATAGAAAAATAATATCCTGCAGAATAAAATACATCCAAGGTAATTAGATCTGTGAAATATAAAGGTGCGGCCGCCAGGACTGGAATAATTGCTTGGAGTATCCCATTAAATAAATTAAATGAGGAGGTTTCATTTTGAATGGATAATCGTCTTCTAGTTTTAGTATTTAATTCATCTACCTCTTTTTCCAATCGGTTTTGGTAGTATTTCTCCGCGTGTTCAATTGCGATTTCTTCAGAGAAGATTTTAATATGTTGCAAATCTGAGCGTAAATTGGATTGAGCAATAGTCTCTTCGTTGGTGGACTCGCGTAATGATCGATTTATAAAATAGCCCATGAGCGAGGTTGCAATCCCTACTCCTAATGCCACTAAGACTAAAAATCCTGGGATTATTATAGTTCCTCCAAAAAGCATAAAGGATAATGAGCCTCCTGCCAAACTCAAAAGTACAGTATAAATAACGAGATTAAAAAAGTTATCGATAAAGCCTAATGACAAGTTTAGAAAGGAGTCCACCACTTTATCAATGTCCTCTTGGATACGTTGTTCCGGATTATCAATGTCACTATAAATTCGTGAAATTTCTAGGTAGTTTGTCTTATTATTTAAGTACTGATCTATTATTTTTTTTGTTAACCAGGAGCGCCAATTTACGTACAATTCATTTTTTAAAAAATTAGTTAAATAATTTAACCCCGCCATTGCACCCGAAATTAAAAGACAAGCTCCTACGCCCATTAACAAAAGAGCTGTATCTTTAACTATAAATGCGGCAAAAATATAGGGAAAACACCACCATCCTAAAACAAAGCTCAGACCAATTATTGTTAAAGTGCTCAAAGCACAACCCCCAAATAGAGCCCATGCCTTCCACTTATCATTGGAATTTAAAAAATAATCTGGCAAAAAATGTAGGGATTTTTTGAAGTAAGAGGGTTCGGTTTTGGAAGAGGTAGTCATTGAAGTATCAATAATGTTAAAAAAAAGACAAACATAATGCATATGCACTAAAGGATCAATTGATTTAGGAGAATGAAATTTCTGAGAATTAAACGACTAATTTTTTAACTATGACGTTCCTGACCAATTTCTCTGACAACCTGTTTTATAAGGTGCTTGATTTTTAAAAACTTAATGTTTAAAGTTCGATCAGAATTAACTGCATTAAGGAGGATTAAATGTTCGGTTTTTTTAATAAGGAAAATAAATGGCGAGCCGCCATGCAAGCTGCAAATGTAATTGGTTTATCGGTGGCTGCTTATAATTTATTGTCCAATCCTGACACAGCTTGGGAAAATGGTTTTCAGATGGTAATGCTGGCGATTAATGTAGTTACTTTCAGTAGCAATGATAATCCGTTGTCCAGCATAGGTAATGCTGCTCTTAATTTTACAGGTTTGGGTACCGCTTATGCAGGAGCTACATCAGGTTGCACTGCAAATTCGCTTCCCGTTACTGTAGGAAATGTTTTATTGCATGCGACCAACGCAGTGACAAGTATTTGTTACAAATATGAGCCCCATGAAGAAAACACTTCCGCAACACCTAATAAAGCCATGTAATCTATTTAGGTTGAGCTGGAATGCTCAACCTCATCAATGAATTCAAATTGTATAAGAACAAATCACTTAACGTTCATTAATATCAGTTGAAATGAAAAATTTGAGCTATATTAAAATACAGGATTTGAACAAATAACAATAAGGACAAATCATGAGCGCTCTTCTGCTATTATTTTTAGCAGTAACTATAAGCTATTTTCCGCAACTTCCTTTGGAGCTTCCTCAGATACGTACTATGAAGGATGATGCCCGTTTCATTAGTGAAATAGCACCGTTTCCAGGTATCGAGCAAATTAACGATCTCTACTTAAATGATATTAAATCATTGTTAACTCGTGAAGCGCCTAATTTAAATCCCTTAGTGGTTAACAAAGTCCTCACTACCCTTAAGTGTGCTACCTCATATAATGTGGTGCACAATAATATTTTAACCATTATTGATTATTCATTGCCTTCCAATGAGAAGCGTTTCTGGGTGTTTGATTTAAAAGCAAGAAAGTTATTGTATTATACTTATGTATCCCATGGTATCAAATCAGGCTCATTATTGACCAATTTCTTTTCAAATAAATTTAACAGCAAAGCAAGCAGTATTGGGGTTTATCAAACTCAACAAGCTTATTATGGTCGTGATGGTCTCTCATTACGGTTGGATGGGTTGGATCGTAGTTTTAATGATAATGCATCAGGTCGGTCTGTTGTAATGCATTCTGGTTGGTATGTAGAAGAAGGGTTTATTAAAAGATACGGACGACCTGGACGAAGTTGGGGGTGTCCTGCACTTCCTTTAGCGATATCTAATGGAATTATTAATACGATAAAAGATAAATCATTATTGGTTATTTACTATCCGAGTGATGCATGGTTTGCCAAATCAAAATTTTTAAATTGTGATAAAACGGCTGCATCTCAGCATACGAATGATTCAACGATACAAGTACCTGCTTCTGCTCCTAATGAACATCGCGATGCGATTTTATTTGTAGGAAGTGGATATAAAGGCAGTAAGAACGCTGAAAGTAAACCTGTAGCGGTTATTTCAGCAGATACTTATGAACGGGTATTTCATACTACTGCGCCATTAACCCGAATGTTAAGACGTCAAATTAACAATGCAGAATACATAGCTTTGAATGCAACAGAACTTTATTATTTGGCCAATAATAAGGCCGATAGTGCAACAGGTCAAAGTGAGAGTTTAAATGCCATCCATTTTGTTATTCCGGTGCTAAAAATAGTCCGAGGCGGTTATTATGAAACACAAATGCAAATCGTCAATTTAGGTAAAATCAAAGAAGTTAGAATTAATGGGGGTTTATCCAAAGAAAACGAACTTGCAAATAGCTTCACCGTTTATTTTGAGGGAAGTTCAACCGTTAATTTACATGCGAATAATGAATTTATCCGGTGGGTGGGATTATAGTTATAACTAGCTGAGTATAGCCCGAGAATAAAAAATTCTCGGGTCATAGATTATACTACATGAGCTCATTAGTTGAATCATCAAGTTCAAGCCACATAGCGTTTAAAATGGCGAAACAACAAGCAAGACCAGTACCTAAAATCCAGGAAAAATACCACATAATATACCTCCTAATAAGCCGTATCCGCATTTTTAATAAGTGTTTGCTCTGTTATTTTTCCACGTAATACACGATAAACCCAAGCGGTATAAAGCAAAATAATGGGTAGGAAAATAACCGTAGCTGCTAACATAATAAACAGAGTTAATTGACTGGAAGAACTATCCCAAACTAACAAACTTTGTCCGGGATTTGAGGAAGAGGGGAGTATGAATGGAAACATACTTACACCTACCGTGGTGATAATTCCTACAACAGAAAGAGCACTGCAAATAAAAGCCGTTTTAACATGTTTTGCGGCAATAAATGTTAATAAAGCTGCAATAACTCCAACTCCTGGAGCGAGTAAGGTTATGGGAAAACTACGATAATTAGAAAACCATGCATCAGCTTCTCGGATAACTGTTTTGTAATGTGGGTTTGAGGGACCATCATGAGCTAAAGCGCTGGTCAAACTATAACCATCAATACCATAATGAAGCCAAATTCCTGCACCAATAAAGATTAAGAAGGACAATAGAGCAGATATTTTCCCTGCATTTCGAGCTCGCTGTTGTAAATATCCCTCTGTTCTTAGGTTGAGAAAAAAAGCACCATGCATGGCAAGCATCAGTACAGAGAGTACTCCACATAATAGAGCAAAAGGATTCAATAAACCAAAGAAACTACCGGTATAAAATGGTCGTAAAGATTCATCAAAATAAAAAGGAACGCCTTGCAAAACATTGCCCACAGCAACCCCAAAGATCAATGCAGGGACAAAACCACCGACAAACAAAGCATAGTCCCAGAATGAACGCCATTGAGGATTAGTTAATTTTGAACGGTACTTAAAGCCAACTGGACGCAAGATAAGGGCCAATAATACCAACAGCATCGCCAAATAAAAACCTGAGAAAGAGAGTGCATATAAGATTGGCCAGGCAGCGAATATCGCACCACCCCCTAAAATAAACCAGACTTGATTTCCTTCCCAAGTCGCACCGATGCTGTTAATTAAAATACGTCGCTCAGTATCTGTTTTTGCAATCCAGGGTAGCCACATTGCCACACCCAGGTCAAAACCATCCATGACTGCAAAACCAATCAGTAATAAACCGAGCAAAATCCACCATATGATTCGTAATGTTTCATAATCCAAAGGCATAATTGAATCTCCTAGTGAGCCATATTATCAGGGCCAAGACGGATGTACTTAACCATCAAGAAAATTTCAACGACGGCAAGAATTGAATAAAAGAGAATAAAACCAGTTATTGAGGTCAATACTTGAGCATTACTTAATGTAGATGTACCCATAGCAGTAGGTAATATATCCTGGACTGCCCAAGGTTGCCGTCCGTATTCCGCAACGACCCAACCTAGCTCTGCTGCAATCCAAGGTAATGGCAAGGAATAAAATGCCATACGTAAATACCAACGGGTAGTATGTAATTTACGTCTCATAGATAAGTAGAAGCCTACTGCAAATAAAAGAATGAAAAAGAATCCACAGGCGACCATAATACGGAAGGAGAAAAATAAAGGAGCGACTCGCGGCTTCAGATCATGTGCGGCTTGATTAATTTGATCTTCAGTTGCGTCAACAACTTGTTCCGTATATTTTTTCAAGAGCAGACCATAGCCTAAATATTTATTGTGTGCGGTAAAATCTGCTTTTGCTTGTTCGTCATTAGGATTTTTTTGTAATCGAGTTAATGCTTCATAAGCAAGCATTCCTTCTTTGATCCGTTCTTTTCCTTGTTCAATCAATTCTGAAATACCTTCCAGGGGTTCCGAGAAGGTTCGTGTTGCGATTAATCCTAATGCATAAGGGATGGTTATTGCGTAATCAGTGGTCATTGTTTCTTCATTAGGAATACCAAAAACCGTAAGACCAGCTGGGGCCTTTTCCGTATGCCACATGGCTTCGATGGTTGCGAATTTCATTTTTTGGTTTTGATTATCCAGATAACCGCTTTCATCGCCTAACACAACTACTGCTAAAGCGGATGCAAGTCCAAAACTTGCAGCTACAGTGATTGAACGTTTGGCAAAGTTTATATTTCTGCCTCGTAATAGGAAATATGCACTGATGGATAATACAAAAATGGAGCCTGTAACGTAGCCAGCACTGATAGTATGAACAAATTTGGCTTGGGCAACCGGATTAAACATTACAGCAACAAAATCGGTGACTTCCATGCGCATGGTATGGAAATTAAATTCCGCTCCCACAGGGTTTTGCATCCAGCCATTAGCAATCAAAATCCATAATGCTGAAAGATTTGTCCCTAAAGCAAGTAACCAGGTACAAAACATATGTTGGAATCGACTTAACCTATCCCAGCCGAAAAAGAACAAACCGACAAAAGTGGCTTCTAAAAAGAAAGCCATTAGACCTTCAATCGCCAGTGGAGCACCGAACACATCGCCCACATAATGGGAATAGTAGGCCCAATTTGTTCCAAACTGAAATTCCATAGTCAATCCGGTAGCTACACCCAGTACAAAATTGATACCGAAGAGAATCCCCCAATATTTGACCATTTGTCGCCAAATATCACGACCAGTCATTACAAAAATAGTTTCCATAATGGCTAAAAGTAACGACAACCCCAGTGTGAGTGGAACAAAAAGAAAATGATAAAGTGCTGTTAGAGCAAACTGTAAACGGGATAGATCGACCAGATCACTACCAGGAATCATTACTCACCTCACATGTCATGTACTTATTGATAAAATCTTTAGATTCCCTATTTTGTCTTATAAAATGCTAAGGAATTCCCTAATTTATTTTTTTTCATAAGGAAGATATTCTTTTGCTTGAATTGTTCCTAATAGCCATTGTTCATTGCTTTGATGTGGTTTTTCCACGTTTTTAAAGCAAATTAACCATAATAAAATCAATAGACTAAATTTAATAATCACGGTGATAAGAATATCACGAGTCAAGGGCTTAAGCATGTTCTTTAACCCTCGTTTCTTGACTCAGTATTCCAAATTTTAAAGATTCTGCGATTAATGAAGCTTTGTGAACAAGTTCTTCTGCCTTTTCCCTGGGCAAATGGTGTGCCGCTTCTTTCTGGAATAAATCCAGCCAACGAACAAAATGTGCTTCTGTAATAGGAGTGACTTGTTTTAATAGGACATGTTTTTGATAGGCATTGCCATGATACTCATTGGTTTTCAACATGATGCTATTCCAAAATTGACACAGTAGGGTAATGTGTTCATCCCAATCAACGTGTGCCACATCATTAAAGATGGGGCCAAGGACCTCATCTTTTTGCACTTTTTGGTAAAAATGGGTCACAAGCTTTTCAATATGGGTTTTATTCAGCTCAGTCATGTCACTATCTGCTGATATAAATTGGGATAATGATACTTAAGTTTCATTTTAAATACAACTTTAAATTAGTACCAAATTTTATTATTTCTTTATTTTATTAATTAACTCAAGTAAAGCGATTGCATTATTAAACTTTTCGTTTTTAGAGCTGTATAACAAAGTTACAGTTTGGTGTTCTGCTTCCCTCGTGATCTTGGTAAGTTGCTCTTGCTTTTCAGCCAGCTCACCCGTGTAGCGTTTTTTAAATTCTTGCCATTTTTCAGGTTGATGGTGAAACCATTGACGTAGCTCGTTACTTGGGGCAATTTCTTTTAACCATAAGTCTATAGCAGCCTTCTCTTTGTTTACTCCGCGAGGCCATAATCTATCAACCAATATTCTGTATCCATCTGATGAATCAGGTTCTTCATAAATTCTTTTGATCTTTATTTCATGCATCATGCCTTTCTTCTTGAGGGGGAAGCTTGAGTAATGGGTAGAGCTCAATTTTATTTTGAATAATATCTTCTAAACTAAATTGTTCTAAAACTTCAAAAAAAGCTTTTTGTGCTTCCAGAAGAATTTTTCGTAATTTACATGTAGGTGCAATGCAACAATTTGCTTTATCTTGATTAAAACATGGGACTAAATCAAAGTGTGGCTCTAGTTTTAAAACAAGAGTTTTTAAATTAATCTCTGCAGGATTTTCAGCCATAATAATCCCGCCATTTTTCCCTCTAATTGTTTTAATAATTCCCATTTTTGATAAATTATGAATTATTTTTATTAAATGGTTATGTGAAATGGCATAAGCCGAGGCGATGTCATTAATGGTGCATGTATTTTGTTTGAGTGCGATATAAATTAAAGCACGTAGCGAGTAATCAGTAAATTGAGTGAGTTGCATTCAACACCCTAAATTGTAAATAAGAGCTTATTATTTCTTTTTATTAGATGTATTTCAAATGCAATTTCAAGTCGCCAAAAAATCGACAGAGATACTATTATTAAAGCGTACTTGAGCTATAATTAAACTTATGGAGTTGAGAAACGGGGAATGATTATGAGCAGAACTATTATGAGTAAAATCATATGCATTGGGATTTTTGCTCTAGGCTTATTTGCTGCTGGAATGAGTTCTGCTGGTGGTGGGTGGCACGGTGGAGGCTGGCATGGCGGTGGAGGCGGCTGGCACGGAGGAGGCTGGCACGGAGGAGGCTGGCACGGAGGAGGTTGGCACGGTGGTTACTACCATAATGGTTGGAACGGTGGTTATGGCGGCTGGGGTACTGGCGTTGTTATTGGGGTTCCTTACTATAACGATTATTACTATCCTTCATGTCAAACCGTTCGCGTATGTAATCAATATGGACATTGTTGGTTACAAGAATCGTGCTATTAAAACTATAAACTATTAATTTAACCCACAATAAGTCATGTGGGTTTTTTTATTTTAAAAAACATACAAAGTTTTTAGTCGTATATAGACGCCGCAAATTGATAAAAGGATAGTATCTATTGGTAAAAATTGGTACTATTTTTGATTGTTTTCCATTTAACATGAGTTTCTTATGAATAACACAATAGAATATTTGAAGCATCTAAATTGGGAACATATTGCTTTTGCTACGTTTTTACTCTTTTTTGGTTATTTTGTTGCAAAAAAAATCAGCCACTGGGTGGAAAAAATAATTGAAAATCGATTTTCAAAACACCTCGCAATGTTATCAAGTCGGGTGATTTATTACGGCTTTTTTTTGCTGTTTTCGATTTCAGCATTGCATGAGATGGGATTTAAATTAACTTTATTACTAGGTACTGCGGGTTTATTTACGGTAGCTTTAAGCTTTGCTTCCCAAACGGCCGCATCCAATCTTATTAGTGGCGTGTTTCTGTTATTTGAACGCCCATTTAAAGTAGGGGACGTGATCTCCATTAAAGAGACTAAAGGAACAGTAGAAACTATTGACTGGTTATCCACTAAAATCAAAACCAATGACAATCGATTAATTCGAATTCCCAACGAGGGGTTAATTAAATCAGAAATTACCAACTTGAGTATATTTCCTCAAAAACGAGATGAGATCATACTAAGAATTGATGCGGTACATGATGTCAATAATATTAAGTCCTTACTCCATAAAATTTGTGAGGAATGCAGTCATATTTTACCCACACCTAAACCTCAAATTTTGTTATCTCAGATGATTGATAGAGGCGGTGTTGAACTTAAAGTGTTGTATTGGTCAAAAAGCGATTTAGCTACAGTGCGTGATGAAGTGCTCTCTGCAATTAAAATAACTTTTGAACGAGAAGCAATTAGTTTTGTTAACGATCGAATTTACATACCAACACTTCCTTCCTCTGCGACATCATTACCTCTCTAGTTGAAGATAAAGACAAAAACGAAATCAAAATCAATTGTTCTCTTGCTAACTTTTTAAACAGGTTTCGTTTTGTTTTAGCTAAATTACAATATTAAGACCACTTGCGAGTCTGGCATACTAGGTGTATGTTGAATATGAATGGATTGGAAGTGGGAGTTGAAATGGAATCAACGATCGAAATTGTTGGCTATATTGCCTGTTGCTTGGTGTTGGCGACGTTCTATGTCAAAAGGATTTTGACATTACGTCTCATCGCAATTTGCTCCAATGTAGCCTTTATTATGTATGCACTTGGTAGTACTCTTTATCCGATTTTTGTTCTGCATGCGTTATTATTACCCTTGAACTTATATCGGATTTTTGAAATAAAGAGAGGGACACTTAACTCTGATTCGCGAATCTATATTAATAGACGATGAATGGTTAAGGAAATGTAAATAATAGTTACAAATGTCTAAAGAGATCAATGACATTTTTACTCTAGTTATTTTCATCATCAGAAAATGATTAAGTGGAAATATGCCTAAATTTAGGAATAAATTGAGTATATATGGGAAGTACTTCTGTTCAAAGCATGCATATAGAAGAAAGTTCTAATTGTGGGTGAAGTTTAACAAATCGGTTAATTTGAAAAATATTAAACCCAGGTTTCGTTATCCTTCACCCAGGATAATATTCTTTTGAGCAATCATTTATTTTTCTGTTCGTGCTCAAGGAGCCATTGTTTGCGTAAAGTCCCTCCACCATACCCACCCAGGTTTCCACTGGTATTAATGATACGATGACAAGGAATAATAATTGAAAGCGAATTTGCACCATTAGCATTAGCAACTGCTCTGTAGGCAGTGGGTTTACCTAAGGTTTGGGCTTGTTCCGCATAACTTCTCGTTTCCCCATAAGGAATTAGTGTTAAAGCATGCCAAGCCATTTTTTGAAAAGGTGTACCTTGCATTTGGATTGGAGTGTTAAATTTTTTTAGCGTTCCTGAAAAATAAGCTTTGAGTTCTTTTTCAATCGATCGAAGTGGCGCTGTATCTCCGGGAATAATAGCTGCCTTCATTTTATTTCTTAGTCGTTCTACCTCACGCTCTAAGCCTCTTCTATCTACGAACTCCAAAAGATATAAAGCTTCATCATCAGCTACTCCAATCATTGGTCCAAGAGGTGAATCGAACCAGGAGGCCTTTAAAACACTGAGATGTTTTGCTAACTGCGAAGGTGCCGCTCCCATGATTTTAGAAAAAGCATCGCGAAAACCACTACTGGATTCATATCCAACATTTAGTTGTGTTTCAATCACCACTGTACCCGCACGAATTTGTTTCATGGCTATACCCATTCTTCTTGCACGTGCGTAAGCAACAAAAGTCATGCCGAAGCGTTTTTTAAATTGCCTGCGTGCAGTTGATGTATCAACTCCTAACGCGGCAAAATCGCTGTCTTTCCATCTCTTTTCAGGATTGGCTTCTACAGCAGCAACCAATTTTTGAATTAAATGTGAAGCCTGATTAGGATAGGACAGTGGCTGGCAACGCATACACGGTCTATATGAAGCTAGAAGTGCTTCTTGAATTGTGCGAAAAAATTCACAGTTTTCAAATTTTGGTTTTTTTGCAGGACAAGTAGGCCGACAAAATATTCCAGTTGATTTTACTCCAACATAAAATTGACCTTCATATTTGGAGTTTTTAGTAAGTAAGGCCTGGTAATATTCTTTTTTTTCTGTATCAGTTAACATGTAATGCTCAAATCAGTTGTTTCAATAGTTACTATAGCTTTTTTTAAAAAATGTGCGACCGAAATTCAGGCATCGAATTTAAGACAGAATTTATCAATTATCCACGACCATTCAATTTTCAGAAATTTAGGATGAAAATCTCATTATTTGTTACTCATGCTAAGTCTTGAGGAATTCCTCATTGCGGTTATACATAACGCCACCACTATTATAGCTTGTGTTTAGTTTAGTGAAACACCTGTTCCTTGATAGACCTACAAACTATTGCCGCTAAAACACACAGGTTTTTCTATTTTTCCCTGAGATGGTAAATTTACTCGGGTCATACCGCACTGATCTGTTCTATAAAAAGGAATTTTTAATGAGTCCATAGTGGCCAAAGTTTTAGCATGAGGAAAGTGAAAACGATTATCAAAACCTAATGAGGCTATAGCATAGCGGGGGGTAACTTCGAGCAAGAATCGATAAGAAGACGAGGTTTTACTACCGTGATGAGGAACAATTAACACATCAGAAGCCAGTTGTTCTTGGTATGTTTTTATTAAATAATCTTCGGCTTCTTTTTCAATATCACCGGTTAACAATATCTTTCCCGCTTTAGTGCTTACTTGCAGGATACATGAATTATTGTTTTTATTCTTAAAATGATGGTTGATTGGAAAAAAAATAAAATGAATACCATCCCACGTCCACTGTGGATAATCATGGCATGATTCACCATGACCGTAATAACGAGGTTCATTGACTAATAGTTGCTCTATGTGCATTCCTTTTTCAAGAGATTTGAGTCCTCCACGGTGATCTTTATCTGGATGACTAATGACCACGGCATCAATTTTTTTTATCCCTAAGGTTTTAAGGTAAGGTAAGATCACCATATTCCCTAGATCATTGCCTTGAAAAAACAGATCTCCAGTATCATAGATCAACACATGATGTTGGCTTCTTATCGCAACGGCCAAACCTTGACCTACATCCAAAATATCAATTACTGCTTCTCCTGGAGATAATACAGTTCGGAATGGAAAAAATGGAAGGAGCGCCCAGAGTAACGCAAGCCATTGGAGGCGTTTAGTGGGTAATAAAATCCACATCAGTAAAGCGCCCATCAAGAGAATGACCCATTCAATGCTATGGACCGAATAATTAATATTAACAAATTCTAGATGTTCGATGAGGCTTAATCCGTTGAATAACAGTGCAATCAGAAATGATAAGGGCTTCATTAAGAGGACGGCAATATTGCATGAACTGAGAGCCATCGTTATTAGTGCTATGGGTACGATTAAAAAACCAACTAGAGGAATAGCAAATAAATTCGCAATAAAACCATTAATGGAACCATACGAATACCAGTATAGGGTTAACGGCATGAGTCCAATTAAGCAGCTTAATTGTAAGGCTAAACTTCCTTTATATCCTTTTAACCTCCAACGTTGTTGAGTTAAAAGCAAACACGCGACAGCCAAAAAAGAAAAATAAAAACCTTGCATGAATACCGCGTGTGGTTCGAGACATAAAACCCCAAAAAGAGCATATCTCCATATTTGCCAGGCTGAAAAACGCTGTTTTCCTAAACGATAGAAGGTATAAAAAAAACAGCCGATGAGTGCTCTTTGTACTGGGGGGGCAAATCCTGCTAAGAAAGCATATAATAAAGCCCCCAGGAGCCCGCTAACACTAGCAATATAGGGGGCTGGAATATACAAACAGCAGAAGGCGCTTTGAGACCATAGCCATCGAATCAGCCAATAAATCATTCCAGATATTAATGCAATATGTTCTCCTGAAATTCCAAATAAATGGGTGGTTCCTGTACGTCTAAATAGATCCCAACTTTGTGGGCTAATATGGTTGGTCAAATTTAAAGTTAATGCTTCAAAAATTCCTGCAGTAAATTGATTCGGTGCCAATTGGTTGAGTTTATTGCCAAGATGTTCACGTACTTGAAGCCAATTAAAATGAGAAGGAGATTTTGAGAGTAAGTGATTGTTCTTAGAGAGAATATAGCCCGTCCAATGAATATGTCTTGTATTTAGTGTGCCGACATAATCGGCGCTTCCTGGATTAAGATAATTTCGGGGTTTTTTTAACTTGGCGTTAAACTGCCATCGTTGCCCTACGTGTATTTCAGGAGCATTGTTATACCAGGCCAATTGAATTAATCCTTGGGCTGGATGCTGATCATATTGCTCAAGTGCAAATAGAAATTGTGTCTTAGAGAAATCTTGGTTAGGAATAGATGCAATTGTTCCTTGAATTATTACTTTAGGTATTACTGGACTATTGGGCATCCCTCTAGGTACAGTAAGCAATTGATGCAAGTATGCGACTAACACCCCTAGAATAAAAAAGAGAATCAAGGAGTACTTTGGACTGAGGAACAAAAAGAGTAGGCTAATTAGAGGCAAAGTACGATTGAACGTATACAGGTAAAGTATGCCTGTGAAAAAGCAAAAAATTTCCATTTCATTTTAAGTTGGACCGTCCGTTAAACGGAATAGTAGAGAAGAGGGTTTTGTTTGTAAAGTAAATTTTTACTATGGCCGTACAGATATGAAGAACACTTTTAATTTAGATTATGGATAGTTCAGTTTAAATCAGCTTGGATTCCAACAACTAGGTTGTACGGCTCCTGTTGAGTCTACAGCTGTTTTTATATTAGATTGATCGATACTCAAACTCGCACAAGTCGCATCCTTAGTTTGATAACCTATGGGTGTTGCTGTCAAAGTATAAGTAGTGGTTCCTAACTTAGCTATGCGAATACGGTAAAAGCCTTGAGTCGATGTTTGCGGAAATGAAAGTAATGGGCTGCAAAGAACATTATAAGAAAAATGTTCGGCATAACATCGTTCCAGAGTGAATTGAGCTTGTATAAGTGTGGAGATGGCATCGGAACGATGCCTTTTAAGCAAGAAATGAAGGTAGCAAGGGTAGGCGATTGCAGAAAGGGTGGCTATAACAAATAGGGTCATCATTAATTCAATCAAGGTGAATCCTTTTCTTCGCATTGGATTTACTTTGTACATCCTTATTACTATCCTTTTACAAGTGAGCCTAATAGTGACTGCTTTAATCCCATTCGATAAATTTCTCGATTTCCGCACTTGCTACCTTGTATTGCCGATGCCTATTTTTGTTCTGCGCAAAAACATGAGGTTTATTGCATTGAATTTGATTTTTAAATGTTTTTAATGCATCTTCTAAATTCACAAAATCATAACCATTTCGTTTATACAAATTTATAATATCAGGCAAAACATAAGCATTAAGTAAATTTGCATGAATTAATAAAATTTGTGCTTGCTCGGTATTTTGATGAAATTCATTGTGTTCCTCAGCACGAAGTGTTTGTTGCCAAATAAAATCAAGATAAAAAGGCTTCAACTCATCTAAATAGGTGCGTCGATTCACTTCAGGAACTGATAACAAGCGTTGATTAAAAACAAAATCTTTGGAATCAATAGTAATTGGGGCAACTTGGTAATTCTTTCGGGCAAGATAACAGAGTATTTCTTCTTTTTTTTGTCCAGAGCTCATCGCCAAGTAAGGATAACGAAAATATTTAGGTTTCGTTAAAACAGGATGTAATATCTTGTCCGCACCTCGAATTTCCTCAATGTATTCTTGGGTATCCATTTTATTTAAATTAGCATGCGTCAGGGTGTGATTACCTAAACCAAACCCAGCATCGCGGAATTTATGCAGTATTTCCCAATTATTTTTACGTACTTCACTGGCAATAATAAATCCAGTCGCAGGAATTTGTTCTTTAGTCATGGTTTCAATCATCATGTTTAAATGAAAATTTCGATATTCGCCAACAAAAGGTAAATCATCGATGGTGATGGAGACTATTTTTTTGGGGGAAAAAGATTTTTTAGGGGACTCTTTATTTTTATCGTAATTTTCTTGTGATTGATCCTCGGAATCTAAGATACTCACATTATTAGCGGAGTCCTTAGCAATGCGATGACCAAATGCAAAACTGGTACTCTGACTCGCTATTAAAAACAACAGAATAAATGATATTTCTTTAATAAATAATTTAATTTTCATTAGATGCAAGGTACAAACAAATAGGGAAACCGACATTGTAACAAAAAATTAGCCTAAATGGCTTATTAGAGACGGGTTGTTTACAAAAATATAGATAAGATGACCAAATTAGTCATCTTATCCTAAAGAGTAGGTTAAAAAGCGTGAAGATTAAACACTAACCGTTTTTGCTCTGACCTACCGTAGCTGGTGTATGTTCTAGTTCCTCATCACTGTCCTCTTCCTCTGTGGCTTTACTTCCAAAGAATGTTTTATTGAATGCAGAAGAGAAACTGCCTAAATATCCTTTAGATTCTTTAGGTTCTTTTTTGATTTCTTTTTTGGTTTCTTTTTTAAATTCCTCGACGGCAATTTTCAAGGAGGCCATGCGGCACTCAAAGATCATATCGATGAGTAAATTAAACGCTCCTTTTAGATTAAAGTCTGCAATTGCTGAAAACATATGGCTGCTACGAATTGCCTTCTTACCATTATTTTTCGGAGCTACTGTCATAAATTGCATAAATTGAGTTGCAGAGGTAACCAAGGTCTCAACATCTCGGGGTTTTACTTCATCTACACCAAGAATTTTACTTAATCCATTGAAGATAATGGATTGTTCTGGGCTCGTAAGGTATGAAGAGGAATATTCTTTTAGGATTTGTTTATGAACTAGATGCATGGATCCAGCTAAAATAGCTACTTTTTCAGATTCATTAATTTCTGAATGTTTTAATGTTTCTCTTATTGCGTTCAGAAAGCGAAGTTGAGCAATTCGCTCTGATGATTTTAACTTTTCAATCTTAGAAACATTTTTGTCCGCAAGTTCATCTTTGATTAATTCATCAAGAGCTTTATTGAGTTTATCCCAACCAACAAATCGATCGGTTGCAGAGGCAGGCGATTTTTTAATTGCTTTGTATCTACTGATTTCAGCATTTGTTTCCGCATCATTAGTAAAAGAAGCAACGATTGCTTTTTGGGCGTCTTTTTCAAGTTCATAGGATGTTTGAATGAATTTGTCTAAGCTTTCGGTTGGGATAGCTGTTAACATATGGTTTTTTGTAAATCCATTACGCGAATCATGCCCTTGAAAAACCTGATTTAGGAACCCGTTTATCGCGGTATAGAATTTAGAAACTTGATATATGTCAGGCTTGTCTTCTGCTTTGGCTTCCTCACTAATTCCAACTGCATCCTTAAGGCAAGCACTCAGTAAACCGGGTGAGTCAATACTTCTACGGTTGTTTTCGATGTCTTGGATTGTCGTTAACATTGCGCCATAAAAAGCATTTGTTAGATTTGTTACATTCTCAAGAGCTTTGTCTTTTTTTTGAATGTCTTCTGTAGATGGAGAGAACTTTTCTTTTTCTACTGATTTCTTCTTTTCGTATTCTTTTATGGTATCTAGAAAGGGTTCTGCTTGTTCTTCGATTTGAGAAAGTATTGCAGAAAGGTATTGTAGTTCATATTTTCTTTGAGGGTTGCTATTAAGGTCTTCAATTTTTCCTTTATTTTCACGTTTTAAGAAAATATCAACGGTATCATCAAAATGTTTTCTTAATTCACTTAGTTCCTTTAATACAAACGTCATGTTAGTCTCCAAATGTCCAATGGATATATGTAAGATCTTCTTACAAGGCCTCAGTGTAAACTAAAGTAAACCGCTCGTCATGTATTTTCATTATACAATTTCAGTCTTTTACTAAAAACATATAAAATTCATTACCTTATATCGCTAATTACAATTAAAATGAGGATGTTTTTTATTAATGAACATAAAAAAATTGTATTAATTAAAATAAAGGGTAATATTTCTGTCATTTTTTATTGAATGCTTTATCAATGCAACTTGATAAAGCCAGCGAAACTTCAGATTTATAGATTTTGCCTACATGCAAGAGAGAAGATTTTTAATGAGGATCTGTTTTGAATATTGAAAACGAAAAACAGTTGCAACACCAATTTTTTTATAATGCCCAATTTGCATTAGTCTTTCTTCTGGTCTGTCGAATAATTTCTATATGTTTTATTCCTTTGAATGATGTCTCCGAAGCACGTTATGCAGAAATTGCACGCAAGATGTTGGAAACCGGGAATTGGGTCACGCCTCTCCACGATTATGGCGTTCCTTTTTGGGCGAAGCCGCCGTTGTCTACTTGGTTATCAGCTTTTTCGATGAAACTTTTTGGGGTTAATGAGTTTGCGGTTCGCTTACCCGGTTTATTGTTATCTTTGATTACGATATGGCTTATTTGGTATGTGGTTAAAAGGCATAGTGGTCATGTAATTGCTATGGTCACAACAATAATACTTGCGGGAACATTGTATTTTTTCCTTGATGCAGGAACTGTAATGACTGATCCATCTTTAGTTCTTTGCATTACTTTGGTCGAGATCGCGTTTTGGCGAGCGGTGGTGGATGACAGCAAACTTTGGTCTTATATTTTTTTTGTAGGACTGGGGTTAGGTTTGTTAGCAAAAGGCCCTGTTGCGATTGTTTTATCAGGCATGCCAATATTTTTTTGGGTTTTATTACGAAAGCAGTGGCGTAATTTATGGAAGCGCTTGCCTTGGATAAAGGGCATATTACTCATGCTTGCTATCGCTCTTCCTTGGTACATTTGGGCAGAAATAAGAACGCCGGGATTTTTAAATTATTTTATTATTGGCGAGAATTTCAATCGATTTTTAAAACCAGGATGGGTCGGTGATAAGTATGGTTTTGCCCACCAGCAAGCTTGGGGAATGATTTGGGTATATGCTGTCATTGGTAGTTTACCTTGGTGTGTGCTTGGCGCTGCATGGTTTATTAAATACAAACATAATGCACGCAAAGTATTTGTCGATAACGATGGTTGGTTGAGTTATTTTTTTCTATGCACCGTCGTTCCAATACTCTTTTTTACTTTTTCTCGAAACATTATTTACACCTATATTTTTCCAAGCCTTCCTGCTTTTTCAGTGTTTTTTGTTACATATTGGGATCGCGTTGGTGCCATCACCAGAGCCAGACAGCTTATTACAGGCCTCTCTGTACTGGTCGGAGTACTCTTTCTGGGGGCGACTTTTTTATTTAATGCAATGCCAGAAGCAATATCCAAAACGGAAAAATTGGTAGTTGCTTCCTGGTTAAAGCAACATCCTGAAGCTGGAAGCTATCTAATTTATTGGAGTTTCAAAACTGAATTTTCCGCTCAATTTTACTCAGGAGGTCGAGTGAGATCTGCTCTGAATAATAAAGAACTTTGCCGATTGCTGGACAATGGACGAGAAAATTATTTAGTAATTAAACCCTATTATACGCCCGATGTTTCACCTGAGTTGTTTTCCAAAATGATTCTAATTCAGCGTGTGTATGCGGGTGATAAACGTTTTTTATTGATGCGTATACCCCCTTCAGCACAGATACCTTGTCGAAACATAAAAACAGCGGAAGCTGAATACTGGAAATATTATTACCTTGAACAAGGGGATATCTTAAGCCACGTAGTCACTCCAAATTTGTTCAATAAAGATACCAATTTATTTAGAGTTTTGGTATAATCGGGCGCAATTTTTAAGCCATAAGGAGTAACTGTGTCGCAATCTGTTGCAGTGGATTCGAGAGCTTTTGTGCCACGTGGTGATTTAATGGCCTGGGTTGTGTGTCTTTCCGCAGGACTCTTTTTTTTATATGAATTTTTTCAACTCAATATTTTTGATGTAATCAATCAACCTTTACGGGATGATTTTCATATTGATGCAACTCAATTAAGTTGGATGTCCAGTGCTTATTTGTGGGCAGATATTCTATTTCTTCTCCCAGCAGGAATTATTCTGGATCGTTTTTCTACACGTACAGTTATTTTAAGCGCGATGTTTATTTGTGTTCTTGGTACTGTAGGTTTTGCATTAACACACTCATTTATCTTGGCTTCATTTTGTCATTTTCTTTCCGGAATAGGTAATGCATTTTGTTTTTTATCCTGCGTAGTCTTGGTATCGCATTGGTTTCCACCTAGAAGACAAGCTCTTGTTATCGGGTCTTTGGTCACTATGGCTTTTGTTGGCGGTATGATGGCTCATACTCCTTTTGCGTATCTTTATGAATTATTTGGATGGCGCAAAGCTTTGTTAATTGATGGGGCAGTTGGTGCAGGATTGCTGCTGTGGATTTACTATATGGTAAGTGATAAACCCGCCGAGTCACCCCTGAAAATTCGTACCAATCAGGGACAAGTCATTTCGGGATTTATAAACGCATTATCTAATTCACAAAATTGGTTAGCAGGTTTTTACACCTCTTTTCTTAATTTACCCATTATGGTTTTATGCGCTTTATGGGGCGCGAGTTACTTGCAAGTAGTTCATCATTTACCCGAAATGGTTGCCAGCAATGTTGTCAGTTTGATTTTTATGGGAAGTGTTATTGGTTGCCCATTAGCAGGATGGTTGTCTGATTCTCAAGGGCGTCGGAAACCTTTAATGGTCTGTGGAGCTATTGCAACCCTTATTACTGTAATTCCCTTATTCTTAGATATCGTTTTATCGCAATTTGCTCTAAGTATTATCTTTTTTGCCTTAGGCTTTTTTACCAGTACACAAGTGATTTCTTATCCTTTAGTGGCTGAAAGTAATTCTGCTGAAAACACCGGGGCTGCTACAGGTATTGCCTCAGTAATTATCATGGGGGGAGGTGGTGTAGGCCAAGTACTCTATGGTTGGTTAATCACCCATCATGCTGGGTCGGCAGTAATAACTTATTCGGTGGCTGATTTTCAATACGCCATGTGGATGTTCCCAATAACTACGGTTGCGGCTTTAATTGCCGTATTAATAACCCGTGAAACATATTGCAAGCGATAAAGCTGAGGAGTAAAGATGCAAGTTGTGGATGAGTTTCAAGGATATAATGAGATAAAATCGTCATTATTACCCTGGATGGTGTGTTTTGCTGCGACCTTATTCTTTTTTTATGAGTTTATTCAGGGGAATATGTTTGCATCCATCGCTGCAAATATCATGCAGGATTATCAGATACAAGCGGATAAAATGGCATGGCTCTCAAGTATTTACTATCTTTCTAATGTATTGTTTCTTTTTGTCGCGGGGATGGTTCTCGATCGCTTCTCCATTAAAAATACTTTATTAATCGCAATGTTTTTATGTGTGGTGAGTACGTTTCTATTGGCTTATTCTCATTCTTTTTATATGGCCTTATTTTGTCGATTTATCACAGGCATAGGTAGTGCGTTCTGTTTCTTAGGGCCTGTACGTTTAGCATCTCATTGGTTTCCACCCAAGCGTATGGCTTTGGTGACTGGAGCAATAGTCACGATGGCAATGGCTGGAGGCATGTTGGCCCAATATCCGTTAACCAAGCTCGTTATTTTGGTTGGATGGCGTCAGGCAGTACAAGATGTAGGAATTCTTGGTTTTGCTATGCTGATTGTTATGTTTTTTTGGATAAAAGAAAGACCGCAAAAAGCAATAAGGCAAGTTGTTAAACCAATTAATGTTTTCTCAGCCGCTAAAAAGGCTTATTTGAATAGTCAATATTTGCGGGCTGCATTTTATGCCAGTCTAATGAATATGGCTATTGCCGTATTCGGTGCCATGATGGGGACTTTATATTTAGTGCAACGGCTGGACATTAGTTCTTCGCAAGCCTCGGTAGTAAATGGAATGTTATTTTTGGGGTCGATTGTAGGTTCTCCTTTAGTCGGTTGGATATCTGATAAAATGGGTTTACGAATTATGCCAATGAGAATTGGGGTAATTGCCTCCTTATTAACTTTGCTCGCAGTACTCTACCTCCCTGTCTCTTATAGCATGATGGCATTTTTGTTTTTCTTGCTGGGTTTCTTTACTTCAGCGCAAGTGATTAGTTACGCATTAGTGGCGGAGAGTAGTTCTCCTGCAATGACCGCAACTGCTGTAAGTGTCATTTCAATATTGACACAAGGCGGTTATATTGTGTATCAAAATATGTTCAGTTATTTATTAACGAATCATGGGGATATGCAGATGGTGAACGGAACCCCTGTTTATCTACTTGATGCATATCAATATGCTGCAATTATTTTACCTGTAGGACTATTAATTGCTTTCCTCATGTTGATGGGGTTAAAAGAAACACGCTGCCAACATACTGAGGTCTAAGATGACAGGGAGAGTTTGTATATTACTGATGGATTCTTTTGGCATTGGGGCAAGTTTAGATGCCCATCGTTATGGGGATGCGGGTGCTAATACATTTGTTCATATTCATGAAGCATGTGAACGTGATGAGTGCAATCGAGAGGGACTTCGCCAAGGCCCTTTAACTTTGCCTAATTTGGCCAAACTAGGACTTTACCATGCAACTCTAGCAAGTTGTGGATTGCGTTTTGTTGAATTGTCTAATTTTTCTGAACCTGTAGGCCATTATGGTTATGCAGTAGAACAGAGCTTAGGGAAGGATACTCCAAGCGGACATTGGGAGTTAGCAGGGGTCCCAGTGACGTTCGAATGGGGTTATTTTCCCGAACAACCATTTTGCTTTCCTAAAAAATTAATTGATACCTTTATTCAACGAACTGGGTTACCAGGGGTTCTTGGTGAGAAACATGCGTCAGGAACTACAATTCTTGATGAGTTGGGTGAAGAACACATCAGAACAGGAAAGCCTATAGTTTATACTTCCGCAGACAGTGTATTTCAAATTGCCGCCCATGAAGAACATTTTGGATTACAGCGGTTGTATGATATCTGTGAAATTGCACGTACTTTGGTCGATGAATATCAGATTGGACGGGTAATTGCCCGACCTTTTATTGGCCAACCAGGGGCATTCAAACGAACTCCACATCGTAAAGATTATGCAACGTTACCTCCCGAAAAAACCCTACTTGATTACATGAAAGAATCCGGTCGCGAAGTAATTGCCCTAGGAAAAATTGCAGATATTTATGCTCATCAGGGAATAACCCAAGTGATTAAGGCTGATGACAACATGGCCTTGTTCGATGCTACTTTGGCTGCAATGAAGACTGCTCCGGAGGGTAGTTTAGTTTTTACTAATTTTGTAGATTTTGATTCCTCATTTGGCCATCGTCGTGATGTAACGGGTTATGCTCATGCACTTGAAGCGTTTGATGCACGTCTTCCAGAGCTCGATGCTTTATTAAAGCCCGATGATCTAGTTGTTATTGCAGCCGATCATGGGTGTGATCCTACTTTTCCTGGTTCTGATCACACAAGAGAGCATATTCCTGTATTAGCATATGGCCCTAACATTAAAAGCCGTTTCATTGGACGTCGCGATACCTTTGCTGATGTAGGCCAAAGTATCGCACAACATCTTGGATTAGAGAATTTATCACATGGAGTATCTTTTTTAATCTGAATCGTAGGCCAAAAAAGTTGTTTACGGCCTGCGCCCACTTAAATTATTGTGACGGGTGAACGTCATAGTAGAAATCCAAAACCATAAATTCGGAATTTCCCTGGGTTACACCCCAGGTTACATTCTGATGTCACGGCATGAATAGTAATAATTTATTCATTTTGTGACCCCTTGTTTTTTTGTTTATCATCCCCATGTATAGGGTTCCGGTTTGATTTGAGGATTTTATTTTGGAACAATTTCGTGGGACAACCATACTTTCAGTACGACGCGGAAATCAAGTGGTTATCGGTGGAGATGGCCAGGTAACTCTAGGTAATACCGTGATGAAGGGGAATGCGCGTAAAGTGCGACGCCTCTATAAAGATCAAGTAATTGCTGGTTTTGCTGGCGGTACTGCAGATGCGTTTACTCTTTTTGAACGTTTTGAGAGCAAGTTGGAAATGCATCAAGGTCATTTGGTCCGTGCCGCAGTTGAGCTCGCTAAAGATTGGCGAACAGACAGAATATTGCGCCGACTCGAAGCAGTTCTTGCTGTTGCGGACGTCAAATCTTCCCTCATTATCACAGGTAATGGCGACGTAATCGAACCAGAGCAAAGCTTAATTGCAATTGGTTCAGGCGGTCCTTTTGCGCAAGCAGCTGCACGCGCATTGATGGAAAATACAAAATTATCAGCTGTAGAGATAGTGCGTAAAGCATTAAACATTGCTGGCGATATCTGTATTTATACCAATAACAATTTAACTATAGAAGAATTAAATAATGGCGACAAATAACAGCAAGATGACTCCTCGTGAGGTTATTCGAGAAGTGATGACTCCTCGTGAAATTGTCCAGGAATTGGATAAATATATTATTGGCCAGGATGATGCGAAAAGGGCAGTAGCAATTGCATTACGTAATCGTTGGCGACGTATGAATATTAAAGATCCCGCTTTGCGCAATGAAATCATGCCTAAAAATATTCTTATGATTGGGCCCACTGGTGTGGGTAAAACGGAAATTGCTCGACGTTTAGCTAAATTAGCACGTGCTCCTTTCATCAAAGTTGAAGCAACAAAATTTACCGAGGTAGGGTATGTTGGACGCGATGTAGATTCTATTTTGCGTGATTTGGCAGATATCGCGGTAAAACAAGAGCGTGAATTTGCGATGAAAAAAGTAGAGCACTTGGCTGAAGATGCGGCTGAAGAGCGTATTCTGGATGTATTGCTTCCGCCCGCCCGCGGCAGTTTAACACCTAGTGAAAAAGACAGTACAGCCAGACAAGTCTTTCGTAAGCAATTGCGTGAAGGGATTCTTAATGAGAATGAAATTGAAATAGAAATTTCAGCAACACCTATTGGCATTGAAATTATGGCTCCTCCAGGCATGGAAGAAATGACAAGCCAATTACAATCCATGTTTCAACAAGTGGGCACTCACCGTACAAAAACACGTAAAATGACTATAGGTAAGGCGATGCAGATTTTACGTGAAGAAGAGGCGGCTAAGCTCATTAATGAGGATGATATTAAGACTCATGCCATAGAAAATGTGGAACAAAATGGGATTGTCTTTATCGATGAGTTGGATAAAGTAGCACGACGAACTGAGAATGCAGGGGGCGGGGATGTTTCTCGTGAAGGCGTACAAAGAGATTTATTACCCTTAGTTGAAGGAACTTCAGTGACCACAAAATACGGTATGATTCGTTCGGATCATATTTTATTTATTGCATCTGGGGCATTCCATGTTGCTAAGCCGTCTGATTTGATTGCTGAATTACAAGGAAGATTGCCTATCCGAGTTGAATTATCTGCCCTTTCTGTTGAAGATTTCGTGCGTATTCTCACAGAACCTACTGCATCACTAACACTGCAATACAGTGCTTTAATGGCTACTGAAGGATTGACACTAACTTTTGATGAGTCAGGAATTAGAAGGATTGCCGAAGTAGCTTGGCAAGTAAACGAGCGTACAGAAAATATTGGCGCGCGTAGGCTTTATACCGTGATGGAACGGTTATTAGAAGTCGTTTCGTTTGAAGCTACAGATAAAGCAGGTGAATCTGTTCATGTGGATAAAGCATATGTTGAAAAAAATCTCGGACAGCTGGTAGCGGACGAGGATTTAGCCCGTTATATTCTATAATAGAGCAGTCTGAGACTCATATAGCGAACCCGTATTATGCAATAAATCTATTGTCCCATCACGGGTTTCGCTAGTTCTCTGATGACCTATCAACCCCCCTTCAAATCTTCAATGCTATAACCTTTAATGCGCGTTGTAATAAGCATGTCAATATAAGGAAAATTTTAGGCCTATCCGAGTACCCTTTTTTAATTTTCGCAGGACTTGATTCAATTGTAATTTTGGTATGTGATTAAAGAGAAACTGCAAGTTCTATAAAACGGCTGTTCTCACGGAGGAGAAAAAAATGTCACATCAACCGAGTTCTATTGCTACAATAAGAAGTGAAGATCTTGAGTTAGAAGAAGGCACCGATGATTCTTCCGAAAATGATGAATCTCATTCTTCCTGTATTGGTGTAAGAGCATATTCATTTTTTAATTCTCAAAAATTTTCCTTAGATTCCAAGGCTTATACCAATATTTGGGATAAAAGTAAGGGAAATTCCAATCATAGAAGAATCAAAGCATTGCTTATCGATTATACTAAAGAAAATTGTTTATTCGGTTCCTTCATTGGACGTATGATTGCAGGATATTGGAATAGACATCATGTTCGTGCAGTAAGTAAAATAATCGCGAATATGGCAGTTAATAATTATTATGATTCAGCTGATGATATTGTCTCTGATTTGAAAACATTAAAACCTAGAAAAGGAGGAGCTTTGTATCAGCTAATAAAGTTTATTGAAATGAAATTGGAAGCGCAATTAAAGTATGATTTTAAATTTTAACCTGGGAAAAGCAGTTGAGCCGTTATGATCAGTAAAAACCCGATAGGTTCTGTACTATTTGTTCAAGCCCAACTGCTTCCTCGATTTAAGGTAATGGAGTTGTTTGATGTCTAATCCTTATGTTTTAGTTTTATATTATTCGCGCACCGGTTCGGTAGCGCAATTAGCACAATATCTTGCGCGTGGTGTAGAACGTGTTGGGGGGATTGAAGCACGTTTAAGAACGGTTCCCCCTGTTTCTACTACCTGTGAAGCAGTTGATAAGACGATTCCAGATGAGGGGGCGCCTTATGTAACTTTAGATGATTTGCGACAGTGTCATGGACTAGCTTTAGGTAGCCCGACCCGTTTTGGAAATATGGCTGCTCCTTTGAAATATTTTCTGGACAGTACTTCCTCTTTGTGGCTGGCAGGTGATTTAGTAGATAAACCAGCTTGCGTTTTCTCTTCTTCTGCAAGTATGCATGGAGGCCAGGAAACTACATTATTAAGTATGATGTTACCTTTATTGCATCAAGGGATGATTTTATTGGGTGTGCCTTATTCGGAGTCCTCTTTGAATGATACAGTGAGTGGTGGAACACCCTACGGTGCGACGCATGTTTCTGGCGTTGCAAATGATCGACCTCTGAGTCAGGATGAAATTAATCTAGCCCGCCATTTAGGTGAACGTTTGGCACGAGCTGCTCTTAAATTGTGCAAAAATAAGGAGCATTAATTGGGGTAATTAAAAGCGTAGTAAAGAGTTTTTATGATAGCATCTGGGCGTTCTTGATTTGTCCGGGCTGCAATAAATAAATTGAGTGAAAAAAATGAAAGTAATTAGTTTTAATGCCAATGGGATACGTTCAGCAGCGCGTAATGGATTTTATGAGTGGCTTGCGATGCAAGATGCTGATTTTGTTTGTATACAAGAAACGAAGGCACAGCCAGAACAATTAATTCCGGAGGAATTATATTATCCACGCGATTATTTCTGTGATTATTATTCAGCACAAAAGAAAGGGTATAGTGGAGTGGCAATTTATGCACGGCACAAACCGAATCGTATCGTAAGAGGTATGGGGTTTGATTATTGCGATAATGAAGGTCGCTACATTCAATTTGATTATCCAAAATTTAGTATTGTCTCGCTTTATTTACCTTCTGGAACTAGTGGTGAGGAGCGTCAAACGGTCAAGTATGGTTTTCTCGAACAATTTGCTGAACATTTGATTCGATTAAAAAATGAGGGACGGGAGTTGATTGTGTGTGGTGATTATAATATTGCCCATAAACAAATCGATTTAAAAAACTGGCGAGGCAATCAGAAAAATTCTGGATTTTTACCTGAAGAACGGGCTTGGATGGATAAATTGTTTGGAGCCATGGGTTTTGTTGATGCATTTCGTGTGCATAATCAACAAGAAGAGCAATATACTTGGTGGTCTTTTAGAGGACGTGCATGGGACAAAAATGTTGGGTGGAGAATAGATTATCAAGTGGTTACTCCTGGGTTAACAGAACATGTAGTCGACAGTCGAATTTTTCGTGAACCCCGCTTATCAGATCACGCTCCTTTGTTAATTGAATATAAAGGAGATTGGTGTGCTTAAATTAGCAAGCTGGAATGTGAATTCTTTGAAGATACGGTTGGATCAAGTTTTGGAATGGTTTGATTCTTCGCGTGTGGATGTTCTTGCGCTCCAAGAAACAAAATTGCTTGATGAGAATTTCCCTATAACCCCATTTATAGAAAAAGGCTATCATGTTGTATTTTCAGGACAGAAGACATACAACGGCGTTGCTGTAATAAGTCGGTATCCTTTTTCTGATGTTCTCACGGATATCCCTGATTTCATTGATCCACAACGACGTATTTTGGTGGTTACGATCGCAGGTATTCGCTTGATCAATTTGTATGTTCCTAATGGGTCTGAATTAACTTCAGATAAATATCAATACAAATTAAATTGGTTGCAAAAAGTTACTGCTTTTATTCAGCAGCAAATGAGTGTTTTCCCCAATTTAGCTGTAGTGGGAGATTTTAATATCGCTCCTGAAGATCGAGATGTCCATGATCCTGCTGAATGGATTGGATCTGTATTGGTTAGTCCTGCTGAACGAGAAGCCTTTATGCAATTATTACAACTTGGCTTACATGACAGTTTTAGAAATTTTATGCAGGAGGAACAAATATTCAGTTGGTGGGATTATCGTGCGGGGGCATTTAGACGTAACCGAGGCTTACGTATTGATCATATTTTATTGAGTAAAACACTTAATGGGTTATGTAGGCAAGCAGTGATTGATAAGGAGCCACGTAAATCAGAAAGGCCTTCCGATCACGCACCTGTATGGGTTGAGCTCGATCTTAATGTGAGTTAAATGTAGCGGAGTAGAAATCGGGTAGGGTAGATGAGTTTATGAACCCGGGTTCCGGCTTCGCCTTCACCCAGGCACATTAGATTTTCATTACTTATTTTGCAAGGTTTCAAATAGAAACCAAATTCGTCGTTCTGTTTCATCAATATAAACTTCCAAGATACTCGTGGTAGCGAAATCATTTTTTTTGCTACATACCTCATGAACTTTTCGTAAATTTTTTAAGAACCCTTTATTATCTTCCAGTAGATTTTGCAGCATATCCTCTGCAGATAGGGTTTCATTGGTATCTCGAAGCGTTTGTAATTGTTTAATCTCTCCAATAGAGTGAATTGTCCGTTCTCCTAATTTGCGTACCCGTTCGGCTAAAACATCAATCATCGCAAAAATTTGTTCACTTTGCTCATCTAATAAAAGATGATAATCCCGATAATGAGGTCCTGTCATATGCCAATGGAAATTTTTGGTTTTAACAAATAAGGCAAATGTATCAGCCAAAAGAGGATTAACCGCCTCAGCAATTTTGCGACGATCCCTTATATCGAGGTCATTTGGTGTTTCAAGCTTATAGAGTTCCAGTTTTTTCATTTTAACTCCTGTTAAATTAATTCGTTTTTATAAGCGTAGACCAATCGTGCCTATTTTGTTTCAATGATGTTGAAATATTGAGATCATTGTTTCATTTAATAGACCAAGAGGGTATAACCGCGGTTTCCTTTTGATAAAAATTGCTTTACAACAGTTTTTCTGCTATTGTTTTGCGTCATTTGTACAGAGTATGGTGCCTGGCGTTGGGTTCAGGTGGCGATACTCATTTAAACTATAGAGAGTCGTATTATGAAGGCATCAATTCATCCAGAATATAAAAAAGTTAAAGTAATATGCAGTTGCGGTGAGGAATTTGAAACCCGTTCAACTTTATGTAAAGATTTGAACATTGAAGTATGCTCACAATGTCATCCCTTTTATACTGGTAAACAAAAATTAGTAGATACTGGTGGTCGTGTTCAGAAGTTCCGTGATCGTTATAGCCAGCGTTCTACTCAAGCTGCTAAAGAAGAAACGAAATAAGGCGCGCGTTATTTGCGCCTTATTTAAATATACTTCATTCGAAGTATATCTTATTGACAGATTGTTCCTGCAATGCTAATTTCGGTGTCGCAGGTTCTTGACGTCCAATTATTGTCTCCATCTTATCATCCATTGGCTGTTTCTCTTATATTTTATTAAGGGTTCATAGTCAGATGTTTGTGTGCCTGTAGCACAATGGTTGTACAATAAATTGAATAATGGTTGGTAGGATTTTTTGACCTTACTTAAGTTTTATTTCTGTGTAAGAGAGTGAGTACTTTGGATAATGACGTTTTAAAGCAGTGCGCATTGGATTATCATGAGTTTCCAACTCCCGGAAAACTTGGTGTTCATATTACCAAATCAACTGACTCTCAGAGTGATTTGTCTCTAGCTTATACACCGGGTGTGGCTGCCCCGGTGATTGCAATAGCAGAAAACCCCGAAGATGCTTATCGTTACACTAATAAGGGAAATTTAGTTGCTGTAATGACTAATGGTACTGCGGTGCTGGGTTTGGGGGATCTTGGACCTCTTGCGAGTAAACCAGTTATGGAAGGTAAAGCTGTTTTATTTAAGCGTTTTGCAGGTATTGATGTATTTGACATCGAAATTGATGCTCATGATTCTCAAGCATTTATCTCTACAGCCAAACGTATTGCCCCCACTTTCGGAGGAATTAACCTAGAAGATCTTAAAGCTCCGGAATGTTTTGAGATTGAGCAGGCGTTAATTGAGCAATTGAATATTCCTGTATTTCATGATGACCAGCATGGTACTGCTATAGTGGTTGCCGCAGCTTTGCTAAATGCCCTTGAATTGCAGCAAAAAAAATTATCTGATGCCAAAATTGTATGTATTGGTGCAGGAGCTGCGGGAATTGCTTCGATGCGATTGCTTGTTGCAATGGGCGCCCATAAAGAGAATATGTTACTTTTGGATACTAAGGGAGTTATCCATTCAGGTCGTGCCGATCTAAATGCTTATAAATTTGCTTTTGCACGTACGACTGAATGCCGGACTCTAGCTGATGCACTGGTAGATGCAGATGTATTTATTGGAGTTGCCAAACCGAATTTGTTGGACGCAGATCTATTAAAATTGATGGCACCTAAGCCTGTTATTTTTGCTTTATCTAACCCTGATCCTGAAATCAGACCTGAATTAGCATTTCAAGTACGTAATGATTTGGTTATTGCTACTGGACGTAGTGACTATCCTAACCAAGTCAATAATGTGTTGTGTTTTCCCTATATTTTTCGTGGTGCGTTGGATGTGCGTGCCAAGTGTATTAATCAATCGATGCAAATTGCGGCAGTTGAAGCTATCCGTCAACTGGTGCATGAGCCTGTTCCCCAGGTAGTGAAGGATAATTACCCAGGTGTTACGCATTGGGATTTTGGCCCTAACTACATCATTCCCAAGCCTATTGACCCTCGTTTAAGAGAACGAGTCCCTGCTGCTGTGGCTGAAGCTGCAATAGCAAGCGGCGCGAATCAAGTAAGTTGTAATTTAGAATAAAAGTAGCATCCCGAATGCATGAGGGATCTCAAGGTGTAGCAGTATGCCATGTGAGATGTTCCTGTTTTGCGCTCGGGGTAAAAATAGGTGAATTGTAGGTATGAATTTTACTGTTGAATTTTGAAACAGTGCTTGTTCTTGCCTAACAAATAGTTAAGGAGATTACTTTGCTTTCTGAAAACCGGAGAAATTACGCATTAATTGGATGGCTTATTTGTGGTCTTGGAGCGGTATTTTACAGTTACGAATATTTGCTTCGAATAGCACCTAGTGTCATGGAAACTGCTTTACGTGAGCATTTTAATTTGTCTGCAACAGGTTTTGGGCACATTTCATCTATATATTATTATGCATATGTCCCTATGCAATTACCTGTAGGGATTATGATGGATCGCTATGGTCCTCGAAGATTGTTAACTGTAGCCTGTTTCATTTGTGTTGTTGGAACATTTTTATTCACAGGTACAACCTCGTTTTGGGTTGCAGCTTCAGGACGATTTTTAGTAGGATTAGGCTCTGCTTTTGCCTTTGTGGGAGTATTAAAACTTGCTACAATTTGGTTGCCTGAGAATAAACTCGCTATGGTCTCTGGAATTACCTCAGCATTAGGAACAGTCGGTGCCATGCTGGGGGATAATTTTTTAGAGCTTTTCGTCACTAAATTGGGATGGATTAAAACCCTAAATATGACGGCATTTTTTGGGATCGTATTAACTTTTGTTTTATGGTTAGGCATCCATGATAAAAAAGGTAGGTATAGACAAAGTGGTACTGTTTCTAATTTTAAAATCGGCTTAATTGATTTAAATATAATATTGAGCAATAAACAAATATGGATTAATGGATTGTACGGTTGTATGGTTTATTTGCCGACAACTGTTTTTGCTGAGTTATGGGGCATTCCCTATTTAAGACATGCACACGGCTTATCTGCGCATGCCGCTGGTTTAGCAAACTCATTGCTCTTTTTGGGCTTTACCATAGGCGCCCCACTAATGGGTTATTTTTCTGACCGCATAGGGCGTAGAAAGTTACCTATGTTTCTAGGTGCAAGTATCGCTACTGTTCTTATGCTAGTCATTCTGTACTTCCCGGGTTTAACTGAAACTAATGTACAAATACTCATGTTTTTCTTAGGCTTATTTTATAGTGCGCAAGCGATTGTATTTGCGGTGGGAAGGGAATTGAGTCCTGGAGAGGCTGCAGGTACAGCTATGGCATTTACAAACATGATTGTCATGCTTGGGGGAATGTTATTACAACCTTTGGTAGGACATTTATTGGATTTCAGCTATTCCGTTCGCAGTGGAACCTCCCTTTCTTCAGCGTTGGTTGTTGAAAACGTAAATAAGCTTTATAACGTGACTGATTATCGCATTGCGCTGGCTTTCATACCTCTTAGTATGTTTATTGCTGCTTTATTAACTTTCTTTTTAAGGGAAACTCACGCACATGCACCTAAATAATACTGTATCAAGAAAACAAATGCTCTTTGGCATGTTTATCTGCTTCGTTGGGGCAATTTTTTATTGCTATGAGTTTATCTTACGCATAATTCCAGGTGTTTTGCAGACTGAGCTAAGTATTGCGTTGGGGCATATTTCAGCGACTACTTTTGGTCAAATATCTGCTTTATATTATTTCGCTTACTCGCCGATGCAAATGCCTGTAGGAATGCTCATGGATCGATTTGGTCCTAGACGGCTTCTAACTTTTGCCTGCATCTGTTGTACCGTGGGTTCCTGGATGTTTACCTTGACCTCCTCTATGTTTTTGGTTGGGGCAGGTCGCTTTCTCGTAGGATTTGGTTCTTCATTTGCATTTGTGGGAGTCCTCTCTCTGGCATTACATTGGTTGCCCCGACGTTATTTTTCTTTAGTTGCAGGCTTGATGACTACTTTAGGGATGTTAGGTCTTGTGTATGGTGAAGTGAAGATTACCGAGTGGTCTCAGAGCATTGGTTGGGAACATGTGTTGTTCTTTATTGCCATTGTAGGCTCGGGTTTGAGTGTGCTGATGTTTCTCGTGGTACGTGATGGTCCCGAAGGACATCACCCCAATAAACATCCTTTACCTGAATTTTTCAGAAATGTTCTTAAAGTATTAATGGCTCCAGAAGTTTGGGTTATCGGTTTTGTTGGAGCTTGTTTGTATACCTCTTTATCTGTATTCGGTGAGTTATGGGGAAAAACGTACTTGGAACAAGCGCACCATTTGACTAAAGTTGAGGCTGCCAGGACGGTCTCTGCAGTCTTCTTAGGTTGGGCGGTGGGTGCTCCTATAGCGGGTTATTTATCGGATCGTACTGGCAGACGTTTGTTACCTCTAGTGTTAGGTGCAATTTTGGCGTTGATTTGTATAAGTCTTGTACTCTATCTGCCTGGGTTATCCTATTTAAGTTTAAATGTCTTATTGTTCTTGTATGGTGTCTTTAGTGCCACGGAAATTATTGTATTTATTATGGCTAAGGAATGCAGTGGAGCTCAATTATCAGGTACGGTCTTTGCAGCCACCAATATGATCGTTACACTTGGTGGGGTTATTTTCCAACCTTTAGTAGGTAAATTACTGGATACTTTTGGTGATAGTGGCATTGTGGAGGGAGAGCATATTTATACAGTGGTAGATTACCAGGTAGCTTTATCTATATTACCCCTTTCATTATTACTGGTTACTATTCTTGCATTCTTTATCAAAGATCATAAAGATCATCAAATTAATTAATCCTGAAGCCTGGGTGAAGCGAAGCGAAACCCAGGTTTAATAAGGTTACTGATCCCGAGTTTCACTTCACCTACTCCTCCTCAGCTTTCAAATTAATTAAATATTGCAATTAACTCGTTTACTGGACGCCGTAGTGATCCTTGGCAATTAATAAAACGTGACACGGGAAAACTTTTAATTTCGGCTTTTCTGTAGTGGTAACGAGTAAATTCAGTATCGTGATTGGAAAGTATCACTGGAATTCCCCGAGCCGCTGTTTCTTTAGCTAATTCGGTCAATTCGATTTGATCTTCGGTTGTAAACAGCTTTTTAGTATAGGGTAAGTGATGTGATTTCTCTGAAAGAAGTACATAAGGAGGGTCGCAATAAATTACATCCCCTCGTTCTGCATATTCAAAAGTTTTTCTGAAATCATTATGAATGAATTCTGTTTGTTGGCTTTTTGAGTGAAAGAGCTGCATTTCTTTGCGTGGAAAATAGGGTTTGCTGTAAAGCCCAAAAGGAACGTTATAGATTCCTTTCGAATTATAGCGGCATAATCCATTATAACCGTGTCGGTTTAGGTAAAGAAAAAGCGCAGATTTTTGCGCAGAATGAAGAGAGGCATTAAAATCAGATCTTATTTGATAATATTTTTCTTTATGGTTGAATTCTGGGCTGAAATAGGTTTCGCATTGTTTAATGAACGCATCCCCTTGTTGCTGCAAGGTTGTGAAAAGATAAATTAAATCAAAATTACTTTCAGCTAACAAATAGGATGAATAATTTGTATTCATAAAAACGACGCCCGAGCCGGCAAAAGGCTCAATTAAGCGTTTACCTGGAGGAAGAAAGGGAATAATCTTTTCCAAACAGTTGTATTTACTCCCCGCCCATTTAAGAAAAGGCCTTATTTTAACCATAGGTTTTACCACGATTTATTCAGAAAGAAGTATTGCTTATTTTTAAGAAAAAAAACAGAATTTTTATTGTAAAAATTTGGTTGTTGTTTCTTTTTAAGGTAATAACTAAATAAAATTCTAAGACGAGACCTGTAATTTATACTGAGTTAAAGAGTTTAGGACTCCCAAACGACAGGAAATAAAGGATGGTCCATTTGTGCGCCTTCTGGAAGTTGCTCGCTTAACCCCGGAAAATCAGGGGAAGTAGCCCATTTTCGTGGTGCATGGATCGCATCATCACCGAGAAAACGTACTGAGAAAACTCGACGTTTCTGAGAACCTACTCCGCCTGCAGCATGAAGAGTAAGCATATGAAAGCAAACTACATCACCTGGAGTTATTTCCCACCCGATAATAGGGTAGTCTTCACGTTTTGAGTCAATATCAGGAAGCTCTGCGAGGCTTCCTTCTGGAAACCATTTTGCCTGGCTATCCATAAAGGATCGAGGCATAAACCACGGTCCTAAATGAGAGCCTGCAATAAACTCTAAGGTAGAAATACGAGATACTGGATCAACAGGGATCCATAAACTGCAATTTTGGGTTCCTTCAATATTGTAATAAGGCTGATCTTGATGCCATGGTGTTCGTTGTTGCGTGCTAGACTCTTTAACTAAAAGATGATCATGGTAGAGTCGTGATTTTTTACTTTCCATAAGTTTGGCTGCAATAAGGCTAACCGGCGATTCAAAGATGAATTGTTGGTAATAAGAATTGGTTTGCCAGGTACAAAAATCTTCAATAAATCGTCCTGGATCCTCACTTTTACTCGCAATTTTGACCCGTGGGCTTGGGGAGTTCAGATTGAGTTCGATACCATTACAGAGTAATTCTATTTCTATGGGGGTAAGAATTTGACGAATACAAACAGCCCCATCTTTTTTGTACGCTTCTATATGTTCTTGAGTTACGGCTGATTCTACTCGCCGAATAACTTGTTCAGAAATAATATGTTTTTTCATCTTGGACTGAAACAATGATCGATTTTATTGATGTTACTAAAATTCAGAAAAAAGAACTATTGAAGAAAATATTTAAACGTAAGGAGATGAGAGTTGGTTTAAAAAATTCATGTGAGCGAGGTAAAGTTATGGTATTTTACAGAAATTTTATGTGACAAGGATCTGCAAAATGCATAAGTCGAAATTAAAGTCTAATGAACGGAAAATTATTTTTCTTGCTTCTTTAGGTGGGGCGTTGGAATTTTATGATTTTGTCATTTATGTTATTTTCGCACCAATCATTAGTCAGATTTTTTTTCCAGAAACAGACAAATTTGCTTCATTGATGAGTGTTTATGCGGTTTTTGCCATTGGATATTTAATTCGTCCGTTAGGTGGTCTTGTCTTTAGTCATTTTGGAGATAAATACGGTCGCAAAAAGACATTCATTTTTTCAGTGCTCTTGATGGCTCTTCCCACGGTGCTTATTGGATGTTTACCCACTTATCAACAGATAGGGATTTCTGCGAGTGTTTTTTTAATTGTGCTTCGTTTATTGCAAGGACTATCAATTGGTGGTGAAATTCCTGGAGCATTAACCTTCACTTGCGAGCATGTTAATCCTCGTTTCAGAGCTCTGGCTTGTGGCATTATTTTCGCTTGCCTAAATTTAGGTATTTTACTGGGCGCGGTGATTAGTTTAATTTTAACCAACCAACTCTCAAATGCTCAATTATTAAGCTATGGTTGGCGGATTCCATTTGTTTTTGGTGGATTACTTGGTGTGTTCAGTTTCTATATTCGCAAACAATTGTCTGAAAGTCCCTTATTTCTTGCATTTAAAAATTCATCAGAAAATACACGAATTCCTTTTGTTGAGGCAATGACCCTTTACTGGCGCAATATTTTGCAAGGAATTGGTTTAACCTGTCTAGGTTCTGTAATGATTAATTTATTATTCCTCTATATGCCTACCTACCTCTCAACGGTTCTTGCTTATCCCACACAACAAGCAACCTTACTCAATACAATTAATTTAGGTTTTTATTCCTTGCTGCTGGTGTTTTTTTGTTGGTGTGGTGATCGGTTGGGCCGTAAAGTGATTCTTTTGATCGGATCGGTTGGGTTTATTTTGTTAAGTTATATTTTATTCGTTACTTTATCCCAACAGACCACTTTGTTGCTTATAGTAAGCTTATTTATTTTTGCTATATTAAGTAGCTCTATTATGGTTTATCCCAGCATACTTGTTGAGTTATTCCCGGTGCCGATTCGTTATACCGGGATTGCTATTTCTTATAATCTGGCATTCGCTTTTTTTGGAGGGTTAACCCCGTTTATTACGACTTATTTAATCCAGTCATTAAATAGTAATCTTGCTCCCAGTTTTTACCTAACTTTGAGTGCCATTTTTTGTTTCGTTGCAGTATTAACTATTAAAAAATTATATGTGGAATCGGGAGATGGATTATGAATTTTGCAAAACAAACGGTGGTTTTTATTTTCTCTTTATTATTTTCTTTAGCACATGCTGATAGACCTTTTATTATTGATACGGATGTAGGAATCGACGATGAATTAGCGATGTTCTATTTGTTAGCACAAAAAGATATCGAAATTAAGGCAATTACCGTGGTAGGTACTGGAGAATCACATTGCCCAGCAGGATTGCGGAATGTTGCTGGATTATTAGCATTGACGCATCATGAAAACATTCCATTAGCTTGCGGGCGCGATACACCCATGGTTGGTACCCATCAATTTCCTAATTGGCTTCGTAAACAAGCAGATGATTTAGCAGGTGCTGCAAATTTGTTGCCCAAAGTTGAAGTATCCAACTCACAAAGTGCAATGCAATTGTTGACATCTACTTTAAAGAATTCAAAAGATCCCGTTGAGATTTTAGCTATTGGACCCCTAACAAATCTGGGTGAGTTAGTGACTCAAATGCCCAGGATAAAGAATAAAATTAAAAGGATTTATGTTATGGGTGGTGCCGTAGATAGTACGGGGAATCTGATTGAGTTAGATCACTCAATTCGAAATAACACTGCAGAATGGAATATTTACGTTGACCCTCATGCTGCCGACAAAGTATTTCGTTCAGGAATTCCTATTACTTTGATTGGTCTGGATGTAACTAATCAAGTTCCGGTAACTAAAGAGTTTTATCTGAAATTAAAACAAAATCAAAATAGTTTGGGTAATAAATTTTTTTATGAGCTTTTTCATCGTAATGAAGCTGAGATATTTGACCATAAGTGGTATTTTTGGGATGTGCTTTCAGCAGTAGTAGCGCATGATAGTTCAATTGTTAAGTCAATAAATAAAAAATTGAGCGTTGTATTAAACCCGGAAGATCAATCAGGTACTACTAAAGTGGATGAAAAGGGGAATATTGTCCGTGTATGTACTGCAGTAAACCAGGAACAACTTGAAACGATCTTGATGGATACGTTAAAAAAGACTTCCTAAGGGATTGAAGTTAGCCTGGGCGCAACGAAACTTCACCCAGGCAACATAACTTTAATTGGGTACAGAACGTTCTTCTTCGAAAAATTGTACTTTTCCGGTTTTGATATCATGTAATCCTGCTACAATCCCTACTTGTTTTTTAGTAATTAAATCTTTAAGAATGGGACTTCGTTCTTGCATCTCTCTGACGATTCTAAGGGCATTGGCTTTAGCCATAGCATCAATTAATTTGGGATCCGAGCAATTTTTTGTTCCTTGCTCTTCCATGCTCATTTGTACCACAGGTTTAATTTTATTTATCACATCAGTCAAATGGCCGAGTTCTACACCACTGCATGCACCGCTTACAGCACCGCATGAAGTATGTGCTAAAACAACGATGAGTCGAGAACCCACTACTTTAGTTGCAAATTCCATGCTGCCTAGAATATCATCATTGAGTACATTTCCCGCAACGCGCAAGGTAAATAAATCAGCTAAGCCTTGGTCAAAAAATAACTCCGGAACACTGCGAGAATCCATACAATTAAGAACAACTGCAAACGGATACTGTCCGTAAGAAGATTGGTGTGCTTGTTTTAAATAATCTCTGGGAATGGAGGTATTGTTTAAAAATCGTTGGTTTCCATCTTTCAAACGTTGTAATGCCTGTTTGGGTGTCATGTTTTGTTGTTTGGCTTGAGTTATTGTTTTTCCTAAAATAGGTACTTCTGCAGCAGGTGCGCTTGCCATGCTTGTGATAGCCCATGTCAAACCAAAAGTTAAGGCCAAGATTTTTGTTAGGTATTGCATTGATATACTCCGTTTTTAATTAGAAATCGTCCTTCAGTGATAATAACTTAATCTTAAAAACGCATATACTTTTTTTAAAAATTTATTTTCCTTAGAAAACTGATGTAAATAATCGTATTTGTAGCCCTTGAATTTTAACAAATCGACTCTATGTTCCTAGATATGTAAAACAACATTAGGAGAGGGTTATGAGTATTGTAAGACGTGATTATTTTCCTGTATACAATGAAATCGGTTCGATTTTGGATAGTTTTTTCAAAGGGCAACAAGACTCTTCTATAGTAGATACGAGTACATGGACCCCACCTGTCGATATTAAAGAAGAGAAGGAGCGCTTTTTAGTTCTAGCGGATGTACCAGGTGTGGATAAGGATAACATCCAGATATCATTAGAGCATAATATTTTAACACTTCGTGGAGTACGCCATTTTGAGAAAACTGAAAACAAAAATGAGTACACACGAATGGAGCGCTCACAAGGTCAATTTTATCGCCGCTTTAGCTTGCCGCAAACAGTAGATGACGCAAAAATAAGTGCTAAATACAGACATGGGGTTCTGGAAATATCGATTCCAAAAAAGGAAATGGCAGTTGAGAAAAAAATTGATATTACAGTAGAAGAGTAATTCAGACTATTCATAGGAAATCTAAAGTGAAACTCAGAAGGTTGATGTAGGAGTACGATTCTGGGTTTCGCTTCTATTGATCGTTCTAAAAAGAATAAATTTTTTTATAACTCCCGTATTTACCGTGCTTATACGTATATCGAGTAATAGGCTTCATGTATTCTGAATTCTTTTAATCAAGATTGGATACTGCGCCTGGGCGCAGTATGTAGGCGGAAACAATTACGAGAATCTTGGCTTAGAGCGGATCAAGAGACACTATTATCGAGTTTCAATGAGAAAATACGAAGGCGATGGTTATCGGGATCCAACGCCACAAAGGTATAGCCAAAATCCATCATTGTTGGTGCTTGGGCAATTTGAATGTTTTCTTTTTGCCAGAGCGTGTGAAGTTCGTCAACTAAAGGGTCATTTTGGACTTGCAACGAAAGCTCACTACCCCCACCATTTGCTGCTGCAGGCGGCTCAACGGTGTGTTTTGACCATAAGCCGAGCCGCATACCTGATTTTAATAAGAACATGACAAAAGTAGGTGATGATTGAATAGGCTGAGAGTTGAATAAACGCTCATAAAATTGCTCGCTCACCTGAGGATTATCAACATAAAAAATTATTAAATTAGGATCAAGATACATTAAAGTCTCCTTTTAATTGAATGGAGATTTGAGTTTAAACGAGCGTACTGACAGTTTTTGTCAGTAGTGATTCGGTCTAATCATAAACATATGGATAACAAGGGTATTTGGTGATTTAATATCGCCAAAAATGCCCGCCCGATAGGCAGGATAGGAACTATTAATAAGGAAGTTGATCATGAATAATTTCTACGTCGATCCCGATATAGCAAAAGCGTCTACATTACCCTCACGTTTTTATACGTCAGTTGATTGTTTCGAACAAGCCAAAGAAAAAATATTTGCGAGAACTTGGCAGTTTTGCACCAGCACAGAAAGTTTGCGATTAGAAGGGCAGCTGGTGCCTTTTACTTTATTGCCTGGATTGCTCGATGAGCCCTTATTATTTGTCCGTGAGGAACAAGACCGTTTTCATTGCCTTAGCAATGTATGCACCCATAGAGGAAAAATTTTGATTGAAGCTCCCTGTTCGGTAGAAAAAATAAAATGCTCCTATCATGGACGTCGATTCAATCTTTGTGGGGAGTTTCTCCATATGCCTGAATTTGAAAAAACGTGTGATTTTCCAACGTCAAAGGACAATTTGGCAAAAATCCCTTTTGATTGCTTGGAAAAGCTATTTCTTTTTGCGTCACTCGCACCATTAGTTCCCTTTAGGGAAGTATTTGCAGATATAAGGGAACGTCTTTCCTGGCTGCCCATTGAAAGAATGCGTCTGGATATTCATCGTTCCCGAGATTATGTGGTTAAGGCACACTGGGCATTGTATTGCGAAAACTATCTTGAAGCATTACACATCCCTTTTGTTCATCATTCATTAAGAAAAGTAATTGATTGTACTACCTATACTACAGAGCTTTATCGTTATTGTAATTTGCAATTGGCGCTTGCGAGCCATGGTGAGGAACATTTTGATTTACCTAAAGACTCACAAGATTATGGCAAACAAGTCGCTGCTTATTATTACTGGATTTTTCCAAATACAATGCTTAATTTTTATCCCTGGGGATGCTCTGTGAATGTAGTGAAACCATTAGGACCGGCATTAACTAAAGTTTCATTTCTTACCTATGTGCTTGATGAAACCAAATTAGGCAAAGGAGCAGGCGGTGACTTGGATAAAGTAGAGCGTGAGGATGAGGCAGTTGTGGAATCAGTCCAACAAGGAATTCGTTCTCGTTTTTATGAAACTGGGCGATTTTCTCCTACCAAAGAACAAGGGACTCATCATTTTCATCGATTACTTTGTGAATTTCTTAATGATTAATAGATAAATGGATGGGGTCAATTATTAGGTGACCCTGCTATAAGAAAATAAACTCTTCTGTCTACGGGTCGGATTTATCCGCCGGGTACAAATTTCTAGATCCCCCAAATACCTTGTGGGACGTAGAGATAATAATGATAGTGGGAGTGCCTTACTCTTCTTAGATTCAAGGATTGATTGATGCACGATTTAGCACAGGAGCCTTCGCTGCAACGAAAGCTCAATGCGCGTATATTGGGAATGATAACCCTAGGTGGTTCTATTGGAACTGGAATTTTCTTAGCAAGTGGAAGTGCTTTATCTATAGCGGGCCCGGGAGGGACGCTACTGGCCTACTTGATTATGGGAATTATGGTCTATTTCCTAATGGGTGGTCTTGGGGAAATGGCGGCATTTATGCCGACCAGTGGTTCATTTTATGTTTATGCTGCTCGCTTTTTAGATCCTTCTTTAGGATATGCACTGGGTTGGAATTATTGGTATAGCTGTGCCATTTATATTGCCTCAGAAATTTCAGCTTCCGCATTAATTATGCATTTCTGGTTTCCTGAAAGCCCATCATTTATTTGGTGCTCCATTTTTCTCTTTTTGATTATTGGTTTTAATGCGATATCGACTAAAGCATTTGGCGAGGTGGAATACTGGCTTTCTTTTATCAAAATTTCCGTGGTGATTCTCTTTATTGTGACGGGATTTTTTCTAGTTCTTGGTTTTGCAGATTATAAAGCAGGTGGTTTTCAAAATTGGCGTATTGGTGATGCTCCCTTTCATGGGGGATGGATTGGTGTTCTGGGGGCTTTTATTGCTGCAGGTTTTTCTTTTCAAGGCACTGAATTAATTGGTGTAGCTGCAGGAGAGAGTTCCCATCCTCAGAAGACAATTCCTAAGGCAATCAAAATGGTTTTTTGGCGGATTCTCATATTTTTCATTTTATCCTTATTTGTTATTAGCCTTTTAATTCCTTATACCGCGTCACAATTAGTCAGTTCTGATGTAGTAATGAGCCCCTTTACCTTAGTATTCCAACAGTTTAATAAAACATTTGCCGCGATGATTATGAACGCTGTAATTCTTGTTGCCATTATTTCAACAGCCAATTCGAGTATGTATGTGGGGAGCAGAATGCTTTGGTATCTTGCCAAGGAAGGTCATGTTCCTCGAATTTTTTCTGTGGTGAACCGCAGAGGAATCCCTGTGTATGCTTTAACATTAACCAGTGCGGTTGCAATGCTGGCATTTTTATCTTCCGTTTTTGGTAATGGAACAGTTTATTTTTGGTTACTCAATGCAACAAGTCTTTCCGGGTTTATTGCTTGGATGGGAATAGCAGTTAGCCATTATCGTTTTCGTAAAGCTTATTTATGCCAAGGAAATGATCCAGCGAAGCTTCCTTATCTGGCAAAAGGATATCCTTTTGGGCCTTTGTTTGCTTTTAGTGTATGCCTCATTGTGATCGGCGGTCAAAATTATGCGGCGTTAATAAGTAAACCTGTAGATTGGTATGGTTTATTCATTTCTTATCTAAGTGTGCCCCTTTTTTTAATACTTTGGCTAGGACATAAATGGATAAAAAGAACCAAAATAATCCCCTTACATGAGTGTAAGTTGAACTTTGAATAAATCGTGTTACCGAGACTCTTAATACGGAAACACCTTCAGGCACACGTGCACAACATGCATTGTCCGTTTGGTTTTATGTGCATATTTACTTATTCTAAACGACTCATTAATATGAAAATATAGGGCAGGATTGTTACCATTTCTTAGACGGCTCCGGATAGTCTTTAAGAAGGAATTATAAGCAAATCCTACTATAATAATAATTTATTCCGCGGAAGAGTTTTTATGCCAAATAAAATTCATGTACCAAACATTATTATTGTCGGCGGTGGTGCAGGAGGAATGGAGCTGGCTGCACTGTTTGGTAATAAATATGGAAAAGAGGGTAAAGCCACCATAACTCTAGTGGATTGTTCTGCAACTCATATTTGGAAACCTTTACTACATGAGGTAGCTGCTGGAAGCTTGTTTACCAATGAAAATGAAATTGATTATCTTGCTTATGCTGCTACACATCATTTTCATTTTGTTTTAGGGGCACTCGAAGGTTTAAACCGAAGTAAAAAAGAAATTTATTTATCTCCTTTTTACAGTCATGACCGAGAAGTACTTCCAAAACGAGCACTTTCATACGATATATTAGTCATCGCAGTGGGGAGTGTTGCTAATGATTTTGGTATTTCTGGTGTACGTGAACATTGTTTGTTTTTAGATAATATTCCGCAAGCAGTTTATTTTCATCGTGAATTATTAAATCACTTCATGCGTCTTTCTCAGCAGTCAGAACAGGGAATATTTAATCTTGTCGTTGTCGGGGGAGGTGCTACTGGGATTGAATTAATAGCCGAATTAAACAGTTCAGTCCATGAGATTATAAATTATGGCATTGGCATTCAGCCCGAAATTATTTCTTTTACGCTAATTGAAGCAGCAAGCAGATTATTGACAGCACTTCCAGAACAGCTTTCAGAAAAAGTGTTTACTGAGTTAAGTAATATGGGTGTAAAAATCTGTGTTAACGAACAAGTTAATGAGGTTACAGAAAAAGGTTTGCATACCAAATCAGGACAATTTATTCCTGCAGATCTTATTGTCTGGACTGCTGGTATTAAAGCTCCAGATTTTTTGAGGCAGTTGGACGGTTTGGAAGTAAACCACATCAATCAATTGTTAGTGAAACAAACCTTACAAACAACCCTGGATGATTCTATTTTTGTTTTAGGTGATTGCGCCAGTTGTCCACAAACTCACTCGGATAAAACTGTGCCACCACGCGCACAAGCAGCACATCAGCAAGCACAATTTTTGTATAAAAACTTCGATAAATATTTAGAGGGGAAACCCCTTCCTGTTTATCATTATCAGGATCATGGTTCTTTAGTTACCATGAGCCACCATGTAGTGGGAAATTTGATGGGTAAAATTACTAATAGTCTGATGATAGAGGGTAAGCTAGCCCGTTTATTCTATCTATCTCTATACAAACAACATCAAATTTCTTTATATGGTTGGTGGCGAGTGTTCTTACTCACTCTATCAAATGTATTGAGTCGCAGAATAAAACCACGACTCAAATTGCACTAAAAGACGCATCAGAATGGTAGGCTGAAAAAGCAAAAACGGTATTGGGGATTATCCAATATACCTTCTCCTTTTTTATATAAAAATGATAGGACATAATATGTGGGAGCAGAATAAAAAAGAGTATTTAAAACGTCTGTCCAAAGTTAAGCCGTACCTGAAGGACACTAAATTTGTTGCAGCATGCGACCTAATCAACGTATTGTCCCAGCTCATTCACTCAGGTGATCGGGTATGTATCGAAGGAGATAACCAAAAGCAGGCTAATTTTTTGGCTGCGGCATTGACTCAATTGAATCCTTCCAAAATAAATCATTTACATATGATCCAATCCGCTATTGCCTTGGCCGAGCATCTCGATATTTTTGAAAAAGGAATAGCAGAACGAATTGATTTTGCTTATTCAGGACCTCAATCAATTCGTCTTGCGGATATGGTAAAAAATAAAAAAATCAAAATAGGAAATATTCATACTTATAATGAGCTATTTGGTAGGTTGGTTACTGATTTAACCCCCAATGTTTGTATGTTGATGGCTGATAAAGCAGATAAACAGGGCAATTTATTTACCGGAGCAAATACAGAAGAAACGCCCGCACTTATCGAAGCTACTAACTTTAAAAACGGCATAGTAATTGTTCAAGTCAATGAAGTGGTGCAACAATTACCGCGAGTCGATATTCCTGGAGATTGGGTTGATGTTATTGTTCAAGGTCCAGAACCCTCTTACATTGAACCACTTTTTACCCGGGATCCTGCACAAATAGATGAAGTGAAAATATTAATGGCGATGATGGTGATCAAAGGGATATATGCACCGTATCAAGTGAATCGATTAAATCATGGAGTGGGTTTCAATACCTGTGCCATTGAATTACTTTTGCCTACCTATGCGGCATCACTAGGGCTAAAAGGAAAAATATGCCAGCATTGGGTTGTAAATCCTTTACCTACCTTGATACCCGCTATTGAAGCAGGATTTGTAAAAACCATTTACCCGTTTGGGGGCGAAGTAGGTATGAATCGCTATGCGGCTGCTCGACCCGATATCTTTTTTACAGGTAAAGAAGGATGTTTGCGTTCGAATCGAATGTTAGGTCAGTTAGCGGGACATTATGCCTGTGATGTGTTTATCGGCGCAACATTGCAAATGGACCTTGAGGGAAACAGCTCTACAGCGGTTGAAGGTCGCATTGCAGGTTTTGGAGGGGCTCCAAATATGGGTTGTGATGCTCCTGGCCGGCGTCACTCCTCCTATGCTTGGTTAAAAGCAGGGCAAGAGCGCAGTGACGCTTTGGGAACAAAAATGCCTCGAGGAAGAAAATTGGTAATTCAAATGGTAGAAACATTCCAGAGTTCTACGCAGCCCACCTTTGTAGAAAAGCTGGATGCCTGGGCCTTGCAAAAATCAATGAATGCTGATTTGCCCGCCGTGATGATTTATGGAGATGATGTTAGTCATGTAGTAACCGAAGAAGGGATTGCTAATCTCCTTATGTGTCGAGATCTAGAAGAACGAGAACAGGCAATTCGTGGCATCGCAGGATATACTGAGATTGGAATGTTGCGGGATAGGAAAAAAGTGGATGAATTGCGTCAGCGAGGGGTCATTAAGCGTCCTGAAGATTTAGGAATTAAAACGTCCGATGCCACTCGAGATTTATTGTCAGCGAAATCGATTCGTGATCTTGTTGACTGTTCCAAGGGGCTATATGAACCGCCTGTAAAATTTAGAAATTGGTAGGACAATAATATGGAAATGATGGAATTTCGGTTTGCACTTTCTGGAGAACGTTTGCGAGGCAAAAAAACGATTTGTGGCGTTGTTGGCTCGGGTAATCTAGAAGTCATTATTGAGGAAAGTCCGAGTTCTGAAACACTATTTACGATTCAGACAGCAATTGAACATTACAAGCCTGTGTGGAAAATGGTCATCGGGGATTTTGTCAATCAATATCAACCCATTGGTTTGCAGTTTACTCTTAATGATAACGGAGCGACTCCCGCAGTTGTTTTATTACGTTTAAGTCAGGCATTGGCTGAATTTCAGGGTAACTGCAAAATAGGTACTAATTATGAAGAGCTTGATGCCCGTGAGCGAATTCAGGTTATTTTTGATGAGGGATCCTTTACTGAATGGCTCACTGATGAAAAGCAATACAGTCCTCATTTAGCTGCTTTAAATTTGCCAGGACAAGCCGATGACGGTATTGTCATCGGTTCGGCATTGTTGAAAAAAAATAAAGTAGTTGTTGCTGCCCAGCAAAAAGATTTCATGGGGGGGGCCGTTGGGGAAATTCATGGGGCAAAACTTACTGGTTTATTCAAAGCTGCAATTACAACCCAAGCTAAAGCAGTGATCCTCCTTATTGATAGCGGGGGTGTGCGGTTGCATGAAGCAAATGCAGGGGAGCTAGCAATTTCAGAAATAATTCGCGCTGTGTTCGAAGCACGCCATCATGGGATAACCACTATAGGTGTTGTTTGTGGAAGAAATGGTGCTTTTGGGGGTATGGGAATTATTTCTGCGTGTTTGGATTATCTTGTAATTAATGAAGTAGGACGCATTGGAGTCTCTGGCCCTGAGGTTATTCAAGCGGTCGCTGGAATTAAAGCGTTCAATTCCCAAGATAGGGCGTTGGTATGGCGTGTATATGGAGGTAAAACCCGTTATTTGCAGGATATTGCTCAAAGTTATGTGGGCTCAAATGTGGTCGCAATACGTTCTGAACTGATTGCAGGTCTTGATAAGTGTACTCCTTTGGATCTTAACTCTATAAAACAAAAGCATAACTTCTTAAAAAAACGTGTCCAGGAAACGCAGGGATACCAGGAAGAAGGAGCTTACCTTAATAAAGTTGCCCCAAAGTATGCTGCAACTCTTTTTGATATGAATGAAGAGGAATTTTTAAATGCAGCAAAAAGTATAAAATCGTAGCCCATCATCCCTCGCTGCGCTCGGGATGACGAGGTTTTCCGCTGTACGATTCATGCAGAAGGAATAAGAAAAAAATGATTGCATTAAAGGATCTTCTCAAACAGATATTTTCTCAGGAAATCAACTTAACAGAGAATCAATCTGTTGTTTACGGTCAGGGGACACTAAATAATGAACCGATTCATCTTCTTGGTGTAAAAGAATCAACTTTCCTGGGTGTAGAACAAGCGTTAATTATGGCTCAGCACCTAATCGATATTCTCGAGAGTCAATCAAAAGCTCCTGTTTTACTTTTAGTCGATGTTGCGGGGCAAGAATTAACTATGCGGGATGAATGGTTGGGGATGCAACAATATTTTGGCCATTTGCTTGAATGTCTGGAGTGTTTACGTCGCCAAGGAAATACTTTGATATCACTTGTGTATAATCAAGCATTAGGTGGCGCTTTTATTGCCTATGGCTTAATGGCAGATACCATTTTAGCCTTGCCCGATGCCCACTTGGCTGTGATGTGGCTGGAGGGCATTGCCAAGGTAACCAAAATAGAATTGAGTACACTTGAGGAGCTTAGTAAGACCCTACCTGTTTTTGCACCTGGCGTGCAAAATTTTTACGAACTTGGGGGAGTGCATGAGATCATAAATCCATCTGAACTTGCTGCAAAAATTGAAGGAGTTATTCAAAAAAATAGTAATAAGGATGATCGAGCACTATTGGGGTACAACCGGGGAGGCAGGAAGCTTGCTTATTCGATTATCAATAAAGTAGCCAATCATTTATGAATCCAAAACGACATCATTTAATTTATCTTCAACCTAATGCTGATTTTACTATTGCTTCATTTCATGAAGAGAAACAAATGATTGAAGAACAGGTTAGGCTTTGGCTGGTAAAAGGTTTGCCTTGTATTTATACCAGACAATTAGTTCCTCAAGAAACCGTCAGTCTTGGGGTAACTCTTTTGTTGGCTAATAAAAAACATCGAGTTGGTTTACGAGTTAATCCATCATTTGTGCGCCAACAAAGTCCACTTCCGCAACTCATCAAGATGGATAATTTTTTTTGCCGCTATTATGGAATCACGGAGTTATATCGTATTCTTGAATTGTATTTAATTTCTGATATCGCGGTGTACGGCTCATTTTTATTTCAATATTTAACCGAAGATTCTTTTGTTAGTCCGGATTCAGACCTAGATATACTTCTCAATTACCAAGGATATTCTCTAGTTGCCCTCCGCGAGTTAATTGACGCATTAACCCACAAATTTAATCGAGTGATTGATGGAGAGGTACGTTTTCCTGGTTTTGGTGATATTCCCATCAGAGAGTTACTCAATTTATCTGCAAAAAAGATGTTGTGTAAGAGTCTGCACAGGGTTAGATTATTATCAAGAATTGAACTTTATGAATACTATCCTATGTTGTGAACGCTCACTTGCCAAACTGGCGGTGCGAGCCCTATATTTTGAAGTTAAAGCCTATCCAAAACCTGGGTTAGTCAGTTTTGTGGATCCTGGTGCCCATCATGACATGAATGGTGAGACCTTTTACCGTAGCCTATTTACCTTACGGCATTACTTCTATCAACTTACAAAAAAGGGATTAATTAAAAATTCTTTTGCTGAATTAAAACAAGTGGCTATTAAGGCGGAACAGCGCATGCTGGAAAAAACGGGGGGAATCAACACCCATCGGGGGGCGATTTTTGCTTTGGGTATATTCTGTATTTCAGTGATGAGGTTGGCGCAGGAAAAGAAACAATTCACTCCTTTGGAGGTTCATCAGCAAATACTAAAAGATTGGCCAAAATATTTGGCGGACCATCTTGAACATCCCGAAAGCCACGGTGCATTAGTACGTCAGAAATATAAGGTGATTGATGCGAAGCAAATGGCGATGCAGGGTTATGATCTGATATTTCAATTACTACCAACCTTTATTTCACTTTTTATTGAGACTCAATCGTTGGATACAATTTGTTTATTTGCTTATTCAAAGCTTCTACTGCATGTGGATGATACCAACATTCTTCATAGAAAGGGTAAGTTGGGTTTAGATTATGCAAAAGAGAAGGCCGCAGAATTATTAGCAATTCAATGTGTGCAGACACGTCAAAAAAAGGCATTGGAATTACATCAACTTTTTTCCAAGTTAGGAATTAGTCCAGGGGGAGTGGCCGATTTAATCAGTGTATTATTATTTTTAGGACAATTGTTTTGCGACCAACTACGAGACTATTCTGATTCTAAAAAATTTTTAGAAAAGACAACTATACTATGATAAAAAGGCACCGCGTTTCTAGGATAATATCTTGAATAGGGAGAAAGTATATGGAACCTAGTAATAGTCTATCGCAAGCAGAAATTATACCTATTCTTTCTCGAGCCACTATTTTTACAGGTATCGGCTTTATTGAGCAAAAAATGCTTGCTGATAAATGTGTTATTGCTAACTATGGACCCGAAGAACTCGTTATAGAGCAAGGTGAAATAGGGGATAAGCTATATATTATTATTCGAGGTACTGTTCAAGTTTCTATAAAAACCCAATCTATGGGGTGGAAACGTATTAATACTTTGGGTCCAGGCGATGTGTTCGGGGAAATTGCAATTTTACGTAATATTCGAAGAACGGCGCGTATTAGTACCCTAACTGCTTGTCAGTTTCTTACGATTAATGCAAAGGATTTTTTGGGAGTTTATCAATATTTTCCTGCGCGAGCACGAGATAATATTCAATTGGTAGTGGCCAAGCGATTACAGGAAAGTGGAGCTCATGTGCGTTTGTAACTAGTCTTAGTATGTGTTTTACGCCAATTGACAATGCAGCCATGGATTTCAACTAACAACCAATGACCGCACCAGATATTGATAAAATGAATTGTGAGTTCCGGAAAGAAAATGGAAACAAATTTTATTAATATTATTTTAGGGTTTATAGAAGGATTTTGTTTAATAATTTCTCCTTGTATCTTACCGATTCTCCCTATTTTTTTAGCGGGTTCACTCTCCGGATCCAAAAAAAGACCTATGGGGATTATTGTTGGTTTTACTTTATTTTTTTCTTTATTAGTGTTCTTTTCTCATCAATTAGTGCGTTATTTAGATATTGATTTTAATTTAGTTCGAGAGATTGGTTATGCCATTTTGTTTCTTTTAGGCATTATCATGATTTCTAATTATTTAACTGAAATATTTGGGAAAATAACACAAGGGCTTACCCGTATAGGTAGCTTTTTTTCGGTTGCTAATAAACCCGAGGGTGGATTTTGGAATGGACTTTTTTTAGGAGGGATCATTGCAATTATTTGGACTCCTTGTGCAGGTCCCATTCTGGCTGCCATTATTGTGCAAACAGCTTTACAGGACACGACAATTATTAGTTTCTTTACGTTGATTGCGTTTGCTCTTGGAGCTGCAATTCCTATGTTTATTATTTCACTATATGGGAAAAAATTAATTAATACATTCACCTTTTTTAAAACACGAGCCACTCTTTTTCGTAAATTCTTAGGAGGGATAATTATTGCGAGTTTGGTGTATATGGTTTACTTTGAAGGAGGGGGCGTTTCATCTTCAGTGACTCCACAAACAGGAATTAAAACGTCAAATTCCCTTATCAATGGCTTATGGTTTACTTACCCAGCGCCACCCATCCAAGGTATTAGTGCCTGGATAAATTCGCCTCCTTTACGCTTAAATGATTTGCACGGAAAAGTAGTTTTAATCGATTTCTGGACCTATTCATGTATCAATTGTTTGCGCACCATACCTTACATCAAAGATTGGTATAATCGTTATCATGATAAAGGTTTAGTAATTATTGGTATTCATACGCCGGAATTTGATTTTGAAAAAAACTTAGATAATGTCAAAGCGGCGGTGAAGCGATATGGAATACTCTATCCGGTAGCACTTGATAATCAATTTGTAACCTGGAGGAATTATCAAAATCACTACTGGCCTGCGCATTATTTAATTAACGAAAAGGGCTATGTGGTGTACCGACATTTTGGTGAAGGTGAATATGATGTTATGGAGAATAACATCCGCTTTTTATTGGGGGTAAAAGATCTCAGCACTTTAAAATCTTTAAAAGGTATTTCTTTTAACCTTACCCAAACACCAGAAACCTATTTAGGGTATGCAAAAGCTGATCCTGAGTACAGTCCAGAGCTCATAAAAGATAAAACCAGCCAATATCATTTTTCCGATAAATTATCATCTAATGCATGGAGTTTGGATGGGCTATGGGAAGTTAACGCCCAAAACATTATATCTTCAGAAGCAAACGCTGCGTTAAAAATTCACTTTAATGCCCGGAAAGTTTATGCGGTTATGGGAAATAATACCGTAAATCCTATCACGGTTAAGGTCATAGTCACTGACCCATCCTCAGGAAAAAAATTACAAGAACGTACGATCGTTGTCGATAAATACTCCCTTTATGAGTTAATTTCGCAAAAAAAATTCACTAATGGATATTTACAAATTATTACTAGCGAGCCTGGAGTTAAAGTGTATACGTTTACCTTTGGAAGTTGATGATTCTTTCCTTATAAACCGTTCTGTTTCCCTGAGATCATGACTGAAATAATCAATAAATTATCTGTTCTTTATTTTTTAATAATGGAAAGAGTTTTTTTTACTTCAGCAACAATTTTTCCTTCTTTATCAGTTATAGGAATGATAAATTCTGAATCAATTTTTTTCGCTTCATTGACTTCATGCCGAATGTTTTCAACCTGTTGTGGAGAGAGTTTAAATTGTGCATAAAGGGTGCCTTTAGCAGGTATTTTATAACGAATTGACGCTGATTTATCCCAAACTACATACCCCTTCCCTAATAAATGCATTAACATCAACATATAAAAAGGATCAGTCATAGAATACATGGAGCCACCATAATGCGTTCCCACATAATTCTTGTTCCAAAAACGCATTTTCATCTGGACGACAATCTGACTACCATCAGAATGAAAACTTTTTACACTAATTCCAGCACCCCAAAATGGCGGCCAAAATCGTATCAGCCTTAATAGTGTTGAGAATTTCATTGGTTAATCCAGTTAAAATTAAAGGCTACAAAATCCTTATTTTTTATTTTAAATCAATTTCAATAAACATTATACTTCGTCCTCAACTCGATTTACTCTCCATGATCTATTAACTCATTCAGTCAATAAATTAAGGGATGCTTTGTGCTGATACGGCTTTTTCACAAAGTATGCGTAACGTAGATGCGATTTGTTTTAATTGTTGATCTTGTAAATGATATTTTTTACCTAATTGAATAGGATCAGTGAAGCTTAACCAAACCTGTCCCCGTTTATCTTCTGTAACCATGATTCGCAAGGGTAAATCAAGCGCAACGGCTGCATTTTCTTGCATCAATGCTGTTCCTTTCTCAGGATTACCTATGATCAGTACCTCAGTGGGTGGTAGTGTTTGATTCACCCTTTGAGCTTCACTACTGTGATCAATATGGGCAAATATTTTTCCCCCTTTTTGGGTAATCATGTCAGTGATTCGTTCTATAGTTTGAGATACTGAATAGGGGCTTTGCAGTGTTTGTGAACCTGCCCCTTCTGGAGCTGCCAGTTTAATATTAAATGCGGCTGCAATTTTACGGGCTAAGATATCTAAATCAAATAAATTCTCTTTGTTGGCTAAAAGAGTGACACATAAAAGCTCATCCGGTGCGGTAAAACGACTTAAAAAAGTTGAAAAACCAGGAACGTTGCCTTTTATTTCCATTAAGCCAGGATGGCCCGGGAATAACCAGCTCGCATTTCCGGGAATCACTGTATTATTATTTAAAGTAATACACTGATAGAGGAAATCCCTATGTTCTGCTTCTTTAATTAAAATACTTCCCGCCAGACCGATATCCCATCTGCTGATATTTTCTGCGGAAGCCATGATCCCACTATGCGCAAAAGTAGTTGTCCAAGTAAGCTCTGGAGCCGCCTTATTATCTGCTGTATAACCTACAGCGACCTCTATTGGATCTATATAAGAGGGGTTATGTAAAAACTCACTATGTTTAAAAGGGGTTGTTCCATTATTCACTTCATTGGCTATGGAAGAGGTATTTTTGATAAACGATGTGCATTTCAAACCAACGCGCTCAATCTGATTTTTGGTAACATAAGCTTCATAACTCATGCCACTGAGGTTTTCAATAATAATTCCTAGTAAATAATAATTTGAGGCACTGGGTTTCATTTTGGTGCCTGAAGTAAATAATAAATTTGGATCCTTAATTAAATTAAAAATCTCTTCAGGGTGATAATCTTTATGATATGAAAAACCTTCACATTCTGAATAGTCAGGTATGCCTGAACTGTGAGTTAATAATTGTCCAATGGTAACCGCTTGCCATTCTTGAGGTAAGGATGATATAGAAGCAGAAATCGGATCCTCTAAATGTAGTTTTCCTTCTTCAAGTAATTGCATTATAGCTACCGCAGTAAAAGCATGCGTTAATTGTCCAACAGGAAAGAGAGTATGAGGGGACACAAGAAGCTTTTTTTCTGTATTCGCAAGCCCATAGCCAATCACCCGAGTAATATAAGGCGCTTGTACAATGGCTAAAGACATTCCAGGAATGTTATTTTCTTCCATATATTCAATGATGAGATCATCTACAGAATGACCTTGGTACAGAGTATGAAAATCGCCGCGTCCACTACCTGAACGAGTATTCATTATTATTCCTTTGCTTGATCCAAAAACTATTTTTAGTATAGATGAGGATTCAGGAGTTGTAACTTTGCTTAGACGGTATCCTTTGACTAGTTTCTCGACCTTTTTTCTAACTGTTTATCTGTTCCTATTATTTACTTGGGATACCCGTGGTAAAAGAGAAATACAAGAGGTATCCTAATTTCTGTGATTAACTAAGTACTGCAAAATTAATGAGTATTAACATGATAAGAATTGAACTTCTGCAAAATAATCTTAATGCGATCCCTGAACTTGCTCTAATGTGGCAAGAAGGACTTGGAAAAATTTGGTTACCTGGTGTGCCCCTCCACGTTGTTGAACAGCGTTTTCTTGAGCATGCAAATAATGAAACCTTGCCAATGACCTTTGTGGCATTTGATGAGGAAAAAGCAGTGGGCATGTGCAGTTTACGTGAAAATGATGGGATACGCCCAGATTTAATGCCATGGCTAGGCTCTTTAACTGTAAAACCCGAGTATCAAAGACAAGGACTAGGTCAACGACTTATTGATGTTACTAAAGAACAAGCAAAAAAAATGGGATATGAAGTACTTTATCTCTTTGCTTTTGATCGAACAATCCCAAGCTATTACCAATCATTAGGATGGAACATTATAGGTAAAGACACCTTCAAAGGACATCCTGTAACTGTAATGGAAATCATAATATAAACCTTAATGATCTTCCAAATATACCCTTAGTAATCCTAGGATGGGCATTAATAGAACCCGGGTTTCTTAAATTGGTAAATTTGTTTTTTTGCGTTTTTTATAATTCTTTACTAGCCTTTAGTTTGCAATAAAGAAGATTTTTATTAGCAAAAATTATAAAGGAGAACAAAATGAACCAGAATATTTTTCAAGGTAAATGGATGGAAATTAAAGGTCAAATGAAGCAATTTTGGGGCAAACTCACTGATGATGACCTTAAACAAATTGAAGGCAACCAAGAAGAAATTTTTGGAAAATTAAGAAAACATTATGGTTATAGTGAAGAAGAAGCTAAAAAAGCAGTGAAAGACTTCCAAAACAAAATTCATCATTAATAGTTAGTTAGGAATTTAAAAGGAGTTTTAAAATGGAGAACAGAGGAATTGTAAAATCCGGAGAGATTACTGGGGCTAAAGTTATGAATTCTGCCCATGAAGACCTAGGTGAAATAGCCGAAGTTGTTATAGATAAAGAATCCGGAAAAGTGAATTATCTGGTATTAGATTTTGGAGGCTTTTTAGGCTTTGGAAACAAGTTTTTTGCTGTGCCCTGGAATTTATTTTTATACAATAATAAAGAAGACTGCTTTGTTCTAAATGTGGATAAAGAGCGTTTGAAGAAAGCCCCAGGTTTTGATAAAGACCATTGGCCCAATTTTTCTGCAGCTGAATTTAAAACTACGATATCAGGTTTTTATACTGGAGATAGACAATGAAAATTTTATCAGGACTCTTATTTAGTACGCTCGTTTGTTTCTCTGTAGCTTCATTTGCAAATGATGAAGCAACGAGTTCGAATTCTAAAACTAAAACTTCAATGAGTTCAAATTGGGTTTGTACTACCAATGCAAGCTCTAGTGATAAAAAAGCAGATCAAGATGCTGATAAGAGAATGTCAGAGCATGCTGGTTCTGCTGCTAAATCATTTTCTTTTGCACAAAAGCATTGTAGAGACTGTACACAAATCACATGCGACATCAAAAAATAGTCCAATTTACCTGCATTCTTTACAAGAATGCGGGTAATTTCTCTTAAAAATTATTGTTTTTCAAATAATTAAGTGTATTCCTTAGTTCACCTTGATTTACAAATCAATTATTTTTTAAATTGATTTGAAGAATTAAATAATTCTTCCTATGCTAAAAAGAGTTTTCAGTAATTCATTATATGCCAAAGGAATGCTAATGAACATTTTAAAAACCCAAGTTTTGAAAGGTCCGAATTATTGGTCGAACTACAGAAAAGAACTCATAGTTATCAAACTTGACTTAGGGAAATATGAAGAACTTCCCACAAATCGGTTAATTGGGTTTAAGGAGCGATTGATACAAAATCTACCTAGTTTAGACAAGCATCGTTGTTCTTTAGGCGTTGAAGGTGGATTTCTAAAACGTATAGAAGAAGGCACTTGGTTGGGTCATGTGATTGAACATATTGCCTTGGAGTTACAGTGCCTTGCAGGAATGGACTGTGGTTTTGGCAGAACTTATGGAACTAATGAGTATGGTGTTTATCATGTCATATATGCATACCAAATTGAAGAAGCGGGCTTGTATGCGGGACAGGTTGCAGTCAATTTCATTCATTCCCTAGCTGAAGGTAAAGAATATCCCCTTGATGAGGCAATTAATCATTTAAAAGAAATTTTTAAACAAAAAGGCTTGGGTCCTAGTACTAGGGCGCTGATAGAAGAAGCGACGAAACGCAAAATACCTTGGAAACGTCATGAGAATACTTCGTTAATTACACTGGGATATGGTCGAAACCAAAAAAAAATTTGGGCTTCAGTGTCTTCTAAAACGAGTTCTATTGGTGTCGATATTGCTTCTGATAAAGAACTTACAAAGCAAATTCTTAATTCAAATCTAATCCCTACGCCAAAAGGATTAATTATTAGTTCTGAAGACGAACTACACGATGCAATAGAATATTTAGGATTCCCATTAGTAATAAAGCCCCACAACGGAAATCATGGAAAAGGTGTAACTACGAATATTACTGATCTCAATAAAGCAATTTTCGGTTATGAGCTCGCGAAAAAAATCTCTAATGAATTGATAATTGAGCGATTTACTGTTGGAGAGGATTATCGATTTTTAGTAGTCAACTATAAAGTAGTTGCGGTTGCAAAACGTACCCCCGCTCAAGTTAAAGGGGACGGAAGACTTACAATTCGCCAATTAATTCAACAAGCGAATGAAGATCCTAATCGGGGTGAATCTCATGAAAATGTACTGACCACAATTAAGATTGATGAAGCTACTTTTTCTATTTTAAAACAAAATAATCTAACTTTAGAAAGCATTTTACCTAAGGATCATATTTTAGATCTAAAAGAAACTGCCAATTTAAGTTCAGGCGGCACAGCTAAAGATGTTACGGATATCGTTCATCCTTTTAATATTTTTCTTGCAGAGCGTGTTGCGAGACTTATGAATTTGGATATTTGTGGAATCGATGTAATCGCAAAGGACATCTGTTCTCCTATCAATGAAAATAATGGAGCGATTATTGAAGTAAATGCGGGACCAGGTTTGAGAATGCATTTATCTCCTAATGAGGGTACGCCACGCAATGTTGCAGAACCTATTATAAATATGCTTTATCCGTCTAATTTGACTTCACGAATCCCAATAGTTGCAGTTACAGGAACTAACGGAAAAACATCTGTTGTGCGAATCATTGCTCATCTTGCTCGTTGTGCGAATCATTACACAGGACATACTACTACGGATGGGATTTATATTAATAATAAGCTCATCTTTAGCGGGGATTGTAGTGGACCTACAAGCGCACAAGTAGTTTTGTATGATCCAGAAGTAGATTACGCAGTCTTAGAATGTGCGCGAGGCGGGATTTTACGTTCCGGCTTGGGATTTGATGAGTCAGATATTAGTGTGATTACTAATATCACCGGGGATCATTTGGGATTAAATGACATCCATACTCTTGAAGAATTGGCGGAGGTGAAAGCCGTTGTTGCACGGAGTACAAAAGATACAGGTTATGCAATTTTAAATGCGGATGACGATTTAACCTATGATATAAGGAATGATTTAACATGCAACATTGCCTTATTTAGTATGTTTGAAAATCCAAGAATTAGGAAACATTGTAGTTTAGGTGGGTTGGCCGCGTACATGGCTCAAGGAAGTATCGTAATACAAAGGGGATCGGAGCGGACAGTTTTAGCAGATATAAAATCAATACCTCTTAGTTTTCAAGGCAATGCTACCGCTATGATCATGAATATATTAGCAGCCACATTAGCTGGAGTGGTAAGTCATTTTTCGATAGAAAAAATAAAAGAAGCGCTCCAAATTTTCTATCCTACTGTTGAAAATCTTCCAGGTAGAATGAATCTGTTTAAATTTCCTCATTGCCAAGTGATGGTCGATTACGCTCATAACGAAGGAGCATTTTGCGAATTAAAAAATTATCTTCATTCACTGCACTGTGCTAAAAAAATAGGAATCATCGGAGTGGTGGGCGATCGGCGCGATGAAGATATTGAACAATTAGGTTACCAAATCGCTTCTATGTTTGATGAGATTGTCATTCGTCATGATAAGGACGGAAGAGGAAGAACACATCATGAAATGAATCGTCTTCTTGTTGCAGGCATACTTCGTTCTGATTTCAAACCCTCATTAAATATTATTTCAGATGAGATTGAGGCAATTGAGCATATGATGGCCATAGCTGAGCCAAATACGTTTATTTTTTGCGCCGTTGAGGATGTATTTGAAACAACTAATTTCCTCAAGAAAAAGGAAAAACAGGCGATGCTGGTGAACGAGGTTTATAATGACACCCAAAGCTAAGTTATTGATCATTGGAGGAGCGGAGGACAAGGGTGATGAGGAGCCTTTAGATATATTAGAGCAAAAAAAAGAATTTACTCGGTATGAAATCCTCAATGAATTATTGCCGCCCTCGAATAAGAAAATTGAAATTATTACCACTGGTTCTGAAATTCAGGATGAGGTAAAAAAAATCTATCAAAAAGTTTTTCAGAACATGGGTTATAACAATATAGGATTTCTTCCTATAAAAAAAAGAAGTGAAGCACGCCAAGATGAATATTTAAAAAGAGCAAAAGATGCTGGCGCTATTTTTTTTACGGGAGGGGACCAATTTCGTTTGTCCACGATATTAGGTGGAACCCCTATTGTCGATATTCTTAAAGAAAGATATCTGAAGGACAGTGAGTTTATAATTGCTGGTACCAGTGCCGGGGCAATGGTGATGGGAACCGTTATGATTACTGGTGGGGGATTATCAGAGGCTTTAAGATATCGAAATTTACTCACTTCTTCAGGTTTAGGAATTTTACAGTCTTGTGTTATTGATACACATTTTATCAAAAGAGGACGATTTAGTCGTCTTGCGCATGCCATTATTATGAACCCAGAACAATTAGGTATTGGTCTAGGCGAAGATACTGCCCTGGTAATTCGAAATGGATCCAATGCTGAATGTTATGGTTCAGGCATGGTGGTTATCATTGATGGGAGAAATATTGATCAAACGAATATTACAGAGGTTGAAGAAGGAGAGCCCGTATTTGTTGAAAATCTGATAGTCCATCTTCTGGTTAAAGGATGCCAATTTTCAATTGCTGATCGCACGCTGGCAAATCCTGCAATCCCTGTAAGTAAACAATCAAAGTGACGGAATGAGCCTTATGAACAAAATTGCAATCGCAGTACATGGTGGTGCTAGTGAAAATTATGCTTTTTTGCAAGAACATCAAAAGGAATTTGCAGAGGGTTTAGCTAAAGCAACGGAAACGGGTTATGCAGTGCTTGAAAAAAATGGCTCTGCTTTAGATGCAGTTGAAGAGGCGGTTGCTTTTCTTGAAGATAACCCCCTGTTTAATGCAGGAAGAGGATCCGCATTAAACTGTCTAGGCGAAGTAGAGATGGATGCTTCCATTATGAGTGGTTATGATCTTGACGCTGGTGCAGTGTCAATGGTTCGTACGGTAAAAAATCCGATTCGCCTTGCTCGAATAGTGATGGAGAAAACCCGGCATGTCTTTCTTTCTGGGTATGGTGCTTTAGAATTAGCTAATAAATATGGTATGGAACTTGAAGAGGAGTCTTTTTTTATCACCCCACATCAGTATGAGATTTACCAGAAGCTTAAACAAACAGAAACAAGGGAAGAAATTCAAAAAAAGAAAATGAAAGGAACTGTAGGTGCTGTGGCTTTAGATCGGCAAGCCAATCTTGCAGCTGGAACATCAACCGGTGGAGTTAGCAATTGTCTTCCTGGGCGAATTGGTGATAGTTGTGTAATTGGCGCAGGATGTTATGCCAACAATAGCACCTGCGCAGTCTCAGGAACTGGCGAAGGTGAATATTTAATTAGAAAGATGGTGGGGCATACCATATCCATGATGATGGAGTTTAATATGTCATTACAAGAGGCATGTGATTACGTAATTCATGAACGAAATAAAAAGTTAAATGGAGAAATGGGAATCATAGCTCTTAATAGAAATGGGGATTTTGGGATTTCTTTTAATACGGAAATCATGAAAAGAGCTTGGAAAAGTTCCACGCAAGAAATTCAAATTAAACTTTTTAATTAATTGAAAGCAACTTATGACCAGGTTGGGCAATCCCCGGGCTTCGGTTCGCGTTACCCGGGTTTACTATGAGTTATTATGGAGGAGGTCGACGAGCAAGTAACCCCATCACCAGGAATACGACAAAGATAACCAGAAACAAAAAGAATAATATTTTCGCAATTCCTGCTGCTGCAACTGCAATGCCTCCGAATCCAAAGAGTCCTGCAATGATTGCGATAATAAAAAATGTGAGGGCCCAACCTAACATGATAACCTCCTTGCATTTTTCATGAATGAGATATTCATTTCAATTATAGACCCTTAACGTTAACTTAGTAAAAAGAATAGAAAAGCATGCCAAGTGTAGTACTGCGAAACAGGACTGTGCAAGGAAGTTTCCTCGATGCGACTGTATGAAATTCATTCAACGATGACTTTAAGACAATGGTGAGCATAACTCAACTAAAGTTCCATCTGGACAACGAAGATAAGACACAAGTTGTCCCCAGGGTTTTTGCATGGGTTCTTGAATTGTTTTAGCGCCCGCTGCGACAGCATGCTCATGTGCGAGCGGAACTGAGTCAGTAACTAAAACAATTTCCATGCCCAAAGGTTGGCTGGATGAATCAGCTGCTATATAGCCATTTGGAAGATTGTAGGCTCCTAAATTATGCGATGCAAAAGCTAGAGTTGTTTGCCCAGTTTCGAGTTCACCATAGCCGGCCTCATGAAAGAAACGTGTTTTAATATTAAACGCCTCAGAAAAAAAGGCCAGAGAAGCTTTTACATCATTAACATAAATAATGGTATATCCGAATTTCATAGATTAATTCCTTTTTATTGCCTTATTTAACGCGTTGACTTGGGAAATAAGGAGGCTCTAGAATTTAGGTTGTATTTTTTTCCTATAATTTATTGCCTTGATCAAGTAAGGAAAACAATTTACGCATATGTCATTTAGCTCATAATCGCAATGATAAGTAAACCCATTGCAATGAAACCAATTAAAGCTAAACTGGAATTACCCCCGGGTACTAAATGAGTTTCTGTGGTAACTAAGCAAGATTTGCGTCCGCGCCATGCCATGATTGCAGGCAATAACAATAATAAAATAACGCAACAAATACCCGCATAACTTAGAGCGTGTAGATAGATACCTGGATTTAATAAGACTACTGCCAGAGGAGGAAGGAATGTTAAAGCTAAAGTATATTTTCCTTGGTTACCGGATTTTTTCAGTTTTAATCCATCTGCCAAAAAGTCAAATAACCCCAATGAAACTCCTAAAAATGCAGTAAGCATACAGATGGAAGTAAAAAAGCCAAAGAATCCACTTATCCATTGATTTTGCACCGATTGGCTTAAAGCTTCGGTTAACCCGCTTGTCGCATGTTCTGAATTCATTAGCGCCAGTAAGCCATTTTCTCCTTCACGAGAAACAACCCCCATAATGACTGCATCCCAAACAATATAACAGGCAAGAGGAATAAGTGAACCTAATAAGATGACACGTTTTAGGCTTCGTATATCGTCCCCAAAATAGTCGCGTAAACTGGGTATTATTGAGGCGTAACCAAAGGAAGTAATTAAGATCATTAAAGTGCCAGTGAAGGCACGTGCCGAACCATCCGTTAAACCTAAAGTTGATGCATGGGGGCTAATTATCGCGATTAATAAAACATAAATACCCAGCTTACCAAACATTAAACCGCGATTGACATAGTCTACTGAGCGAATACCTTTATAAACGATTAAACTAAATAAAAGTGTAAACAGAATTGCAGTGACACTATTAGGTAAGTCGATATTCAGCTTATGTAATAAACTATTGAATACATCACTACCCCCTGAAATATAAGCTGAGAGTAGAGTGTAAAGCAAAAATAGATAAGTGATCCATGCGATGATTTGACCGGGTAAACCCAATGTAGATTTAGCCATGGAAATCATATTGCTTCCTGCTGGAAGTCTTAGATTGACTTCCAAGATTAATAATGCGCCTGCTGTCATGATCAACCAGCAAAAAAATAGGAAAAAAATTGAATTGCTAAATCCCACTTCTGCTGTAGAAACAGGTAGGGCAAGCATCCCACCACCTATAGAAGTTCCTACTATAAGTAATATTCCACCTACTAGTTTTGAATTGATCATGAGATATAATCCAAAATTGTTTAAAAATAATTCAATATGATACTTTGTTATTCAATTTTAGTCAATGTATCACATAATCCCTGTCATGCTAAAATCCTGAGTGATGAGGATCTATTCTGATTATTTACAGTAAATTCAAAAGTTCGTGTATCAATAATCCGATAGAAACAACAATTACAGCACCCTGGGTCCATTTACCCCCTGGAACGATAAAAACAGAACGATGACTTTTTCTGCCAAAATAACACATTAATGCAGGTAAAAGTAGTAGGAGAATGATACAAAAGATACCGGCGTAACTTAATGCATGAATGTACGCGCCAGGATAATAAACAACGATAAGTAATGGGGGGGCAAATGTGAGTAAAAATAACCCGATGCCATGATTTCCTCGCTCACGTAACTTTAATCCATCTGCAAGAAAACTGTACAAGCAAAGGGATACGCCTAGGAATGCAGTTAGCATACAAATAGAAGTGAAGAAATTAAATAAAGCACTGATCATGGTATTTTGTACTTTATTCGAGAGTAGGCTTGCTAGAGCACTGGTAGTGTGTGGATTATGCATTAAACTCTCAAGATTTTGACTTCCTTCAGAGGGAAGTGCGCCTATAATTACAGCATCCCAAGCCAAATAACAAAAGAGAGGAATTAACGAACCAATAAAAATAACTTTTTTCAATTGTTTTACATCATCATCAAAATAATCTCTTAGATTGGGAACAATGATGGCAAATCCGAAAGAGGTAATTAAAATCATAATGGCACCTCCAATATATTGGATGTTCCCATGACGTAAATGTTCTAATTCAATATGTGGTGCAATAAATAATACTAGCAAGAAATAAACAGCCAATTTACCAAACATCAAGCCGCGGTTGACATAGTCCACATAACGAATTCCACCGTAAACAACTAGTCCAAAAAGAAGGGTGAACAACAAACTTGCTTGCCAATCAGCAAGGTGCAATCCTATTTTAAAAAGAAGACTGTTTAATACATCAGATCCCCCTGAAATGTATGCTGAGAGCAGGGTATAGAGTAGGAAAAGGTAGCTTATCCAGGCAGCAAGCAAGCCATAATTACCCAAAGTGGCTTGTGCCATGGAAACCATATGTTTTCCGCGAGGTAAATAAAGGTTTGCTTCAAGAATGAAAAATGCTCCTAAGGTCATAAATACCCAGCAAAGGAACAGAACAATCGAAGACTGCCAAAAACCCGTTGCTGCATTGGCAACGGGTAGGGCGAGCATTCCTCCGCCTATAGAGGTACCAACAATTAAAAGAATTCCACCAATAAATCTTGACTGCATTATTCGCCTTTACTTCATTGAATATACTACGGGCGATGGTACTGGAATTGGACATGTTGCACAAGTCTTAGTACCGTAATTATTGAACCACTGAATTTCAATGCGACGATTAAATGCACTACCATGTATTAATTTATTGTCACCTACATCATTTTTATCCCCATAACCCTCTGCTTTAAGAAGTTGGGCAGGAATGTTATTAGCCCATAAAAAGGTAAGCATGGTTTCAGCTTGAGCTTGGGATAGTAGTTTTTTATGGTGACGTGTACCTACATTGTCCGTAAATCCTGCAACATAAACAGGACTGTTGGGATAAAATTTTAATAATCTAATGATATTTTCCAAACCTGGATAACAAATCTCATTGAGGCGAGGGCTTTCAAACATAAAATATTTATCAACAGGGACAATTAAGGTAATCGTATCCCCATATTGTACATACTCGATATTTTCTTTATTTAATTCTTTAATAATGCTGCCTCTACTGGCTTTGTAAAGTCCTACGGCAGCGCCCAACGTGCCTCCGGCTACAGTACCTACTAAGGCTCCGGCTACAGTTCCTGTTGTTGCTGCGCCCACCGCAGTCCCTACAACAGCTCCAGTAGCAACTCTCCTCGGCATGGGGTGCACTGGCTTGAAATTATTATACGGAGGATGAAAACAACTAGTCAGTAAACATGCAAGTAAACTACTATATAGAATTCGTACCTTAGCTAATTTGAGTGACATGTTCACTCCCTTGTCCCGTGATTTTATCATTATTAAACATCTGGTTAAATTTCGCAATTGTAGCAAGTGTTATAAAAAATTTAGCCTGGGTCAGCAAAAAGCGAAACTTCATTTTGCATTACCCCCCAGGCTACTCTATAGAATATAGACGACGGAATTTAGTTGGATACTGCACTAAAACAACAAGAAGTATCTAACTCCTCCTTTTCAGTTTGGTAAAGTGCTTTTTCTTGATGCTTTGGTTTAAAGAATGAAACCAAACTTATCTCATTCGTGTATTCAGTATCATGACGACTTAATGATCTTAATTCTGTGAGGCAATTACCGGCTTTGTATATTGCTCCCAACATTGCTCCTACAATGGTTATTCCGACGGCAACACCTAAAACTGGTTGGACAATGAGTACGGGTAGAGCGATACCAAAGATACCTGCGTACAGCGAAAATGCTGTTGCTGCATAGAACATAAATTCGCATGCTTTAGCAAGATTATGGAATAAAACACCAATTTTTCTGGACTCACAAGCACTTCCAACTTGTTCTGCTGCTTCTTTGGGATTCAGTTCTCCATTCTTTACATTGGTTAAGCGATCTACGAATGATTCATAGCTGGCAGCAATTTGTTCAACCCTTTGCGCAGAAGTTGCTTTGGTATAAGAAAGGTTATAATAATCGTTTACTGCATTTACTTGGTGTTGTAATTTTACATCTTCAACATCAGCAAACAGAGCGCGTAATTTTTTGTTACAAGCTTTTAAACGTCGTTCTAATTTCGTATGATTAAAAGGCATGATTCATCTCGTTGTTATTATTAATAATAGGGAAACCATGGGGATTAAAACCACTTCAATTGTGTTTGAATGGGTTAAAAGTCTTATAACATAATTAACAAAAGTGCGACATCAAAATAAGATTATTTTTATGTCAAAGTCAAAATTGAATATTTACTCTTCTACTTGAAAACGACATAAACTCTGAAAATCACATTGTTGACAAATAGTTAAATGAGAGGGTTGCGGCGCGCAGTAACCTTCTTGGAATTCTTGTGCTAAATCAGTGAGTTGTTTTTGCCAGATATTCCTATATTCCGTCCATGTTTCATCTTTCTTTAAAGAGGTTATTCCGCTTATACTTTGTTTTTCTTCGCTAAAACCATAGCAGCTAATTTTCCCGGTTTTCAATTGTAAGAGTAACAGCGTATTTATTTGCTCATCAAGCAATGCATACACCAATAATTGTGATTCTTTAGGTCGTTCTTCATTCCAGGGTTTACTGGTTGGTAGAGTGCTTTTATAATCAATAACCCATTTCTTGTCTTCAATTTGATCTAAGCGATCAACACGCACTTGAAAATCAATGCCAGCTAAATTAATTTCATAAGATTGCTCAAGAGCTGCGACTGTAAAAGGAGCACGCTTTTTTTCCCATTCAAGGCAGGCGTGGACCAAACGTTTTAAACGGGTATATTCTATCTCCCTGATTTGATTCGTGGAGTCACCATACTGGTTATTTAATAAGGCTAAAGCCCCATGAATAGCTTCATCAATATGCAGTTCCAACAGCTCTTCGCTTAAATGACTCAATTTATAGTGGCTCTCCAATTTTTGCCATAACAGCTCCATTACCTTATGAATGATTTGGCCGCGTTCTTTATGGTCTAAACCATCTCTTGTTTGTAAAAAGGTTTTAGCACGCAGGCGGTGTTCAGCAAATGCTTTAAAAGGACATTTGGCTTGATTTGATAGAATTGCTGTCCCTCCATGAATTTTCTCTTCGGGTAATACAGGGATGTTAAAGTGTTCTTCTAGAGTTATTAATTCAGATAATTTTATCTCAGAAGATTTTGATAGAGGTTCAAATTTAGGGAAATGAGTAATTAATGAACAAGGTAAATTGGGGGTATCCGCCTCTAACTGAGCATAGCTAAATACTATAGAGTCGGCACTTCTTTGTAATCGTTGCACGATCTGATGAGCAAACTGTAATTCACGAGCAGGCAAGCTATGAGGCATGCATAATTGACGTTGTAACGGCGGTGGAATAAATGCGGATAATTGAACTTTTTGAGGCAAACATTGATCGGTTAATCCCGTGATCCATAAACTATCAAACTCACATCCTGAAGCCTCCAGAAGACCTGAAATTTGAATGGGGGCATTGGTTTTTTGTGCCTGAAAAATGGTGTTGTCCGTGAGATGCCGTACTGCCTCTAACGCCTCTGATTGTGTGAAACTTGATTTGAGTAAAGCAAATTGTCTCAGTTCATCAAAAACAGCAATAAAACGATTTAGACACTGATAATTTTCCGAGCTAAGGGTATATTCACCTGGAAATCCCAAAGTATTTAGACGTTTTTGAAATAGGTTTATCCATTCCTCAACCGGAGCTTCAGGAGGATAAGGAGTAAGATTGTCTAATAAATCAGCAAGATGTGGGGAGCCTCGATGCAGGTCCTTTATCAAACTACTTAAAGGGAGCGAATGATTTGCTAATAATCCACCCTCTTGTAAGTACTCAGAGCGTGCGATGAATTCTTCTTTAGAGCCACCTAAATAAGGTGATTGAAGAAGCAAGTTTGCTTGATGTGAACTGAGATGGGCATCCAATCTAAGCCAGCATAAAGCATGGGCGACTAAAGGGAAATCGCTTAGAGATTGTCCTAAAGAGATGTTAAAGGATGTAGGTTCAAAATGCTGCGTCAACATTCTTTGTAGTGAAGGAGATTCTCGCTCTAGATTGGGTACCACGACTCCGATGCGTTGGTTTCCTTCTTGTATTTTTAAATGAAGCCAGGACATAAGCTGTTGATATTCTTCTTTGCTGTCTTTCGCCGCAAATACTGAAGTAGTGGATAATTTTTCTTCCAAATCATATTGGTATTGCCTAAATCCCTTTTTATCAAGATGTTCCTGCAGAAGTATTTGCTGAGGAGTAAAATCATCAAAACATACCCAAACCATATCTTGGGAAAAAAAAGAACTATTAGCATTGAGTAAATAAGGGATTAAGTGATATTCAGTAATTAAATGGAGTTCTTTTAATTGATTATCAAATAATTGCCACCACTTTTGAAATTGTTGGGTTTGCGTAGTGTAGTAAAAAGTCGGATCTTCCATGCTAATTTGCCAGAGTTGGCAACGTTCCCAAGCACTCATTATGGACTCGAGCAGACCCTCGCTATAGGTTATATCAGATTCAGACTGAATTATTTTTCGCCATAAATACTGGCATTGAGTGTTGTTCAACAAAGTGGGATGAGAACTATTGGGATTGATACAGTTGAGCTGTTCATAGACCTTAACGAGCGCAACCCTATAAGGCATGCATCGCGGTTTTTTAACAGTTTGTTTTTTAGATTGCGCGAAATACTGTTGAAGTATCGCTTCACTGAGGCGATTATTTGGGGTGAGAACAGTGTTGTTTTGAGCTAATCGAAGAAAAAGATCCTCTTTATCAGTGAAAGTACATGTAGGCATAAAAGTCCAAAATCAATTATATTCAGGGTGCTTTAAAGCCTAGGTGGCACGAAAGTGGAACCCCAGGAATCTCAGATAGGATCCCTGGTTAGGTTTGAACTTTCCCTCAGGCAAGAATGCGATGACAAGCAAAGTAAAAGAAGATTTTACTTAAGTTTTTTTGCGCTGCAAAGTACGAGTTTTCGGTGCTGATTTAGATTTGGTTTTTTTTCTTGCCTTTACATATCGAGGTAAGCGATGACTTTCCCTCTTATCCGTATACAAAACATGCTGGACAAATCGGCCGCGTAAATAGATTGAGGCTAATCCCGATGCAATGGCGAGTAAGAATCCAAAAAGAATATAGCTGTAAGCAAGGATCACACAATACGCATATAGAAAATCGCTAAAACTATTCACTCTCAATGCCTGGTTTTCTGTTGTGTCCATAAAAAGCAATATACCGAGATCAAAGAAAGGTAGTGAAAGTAGAACCATGATAAAACCTAACATAAATGTTTTGAGTTTATAAGGTTCAGGGCAATGGATGATTCGTTCTCCAAATATAGCTCCAGTGATAGAAGCTACAATCATTCCCAGAATAACGGCTTTAAATAGAGGTACAAGCTCGACATAACCAATTGTTGTGAGAAAAGCATTAATGAGAATCGTTCCGACAACAGAGAGTAATCCATAATAAACACTTGCCAGTAAACGCGGGTTGGAAAATTCAAGTGCAGGATCTTGTTTTTTCATTTGGCACTCCATAGCTCCACCTATATATATGTATCATTTTAGTATAAATAATTACATCGTGGTGTGGATTATTGGTTTTTTATCATTGTTGGATTAATGGGCTAGATTCCTAGGTGAGATAGAGGTGTATCAACATGATAATTTGTATATACTAAAAAGAAATAATTATTGATTTTGATTATGAAAAAATTCGGTCGTTTTATTTTAAAACTATTTGGATGGAAAGTTGTCGGCGAATTACCAGAAGATAAAAAGTATTTGGTCGTCGTTGCTCCTCACACCAGTAATTGGGATTTTGCCGTGGGGTTGTTTGCCCGTTTTTCCTTGGGTGTTAAAATTAACTTTTTGGCAAAAGATCAATTGTTCTTTTTTCCTTTAGGTGTGTTGTTGAAGTTCTTGGGTGGAGCCCCTGTAGACCGTTCTAAAAAAAATAAGACTGTAGATGAAGTAGTAGAAATATTTCGTTCCCGTGATGAGTTTAAGCTTGCGATTACTCCTGAGGGTACGCGTAGTGCAGTAACCCGCTGGAAAGAGGGGTTTTACCATATCGCATGCCAAGCAGGGTTGCCGATAGTTATGGTAGGTCCAGATTATTCAACAAAAGAACTTCGAATTCATAAAAAGTTCCAACCCTCGGGTAATATTGATAAAGACTTCCCTATGATTCTTGATTTTTTTAAAACAATAAAAGGCCGATATCCTAAAGAAATCCCAGATTATCATTCTAAAAAAAATAACTAGCATTAGAGTGAGGATAAGTACAGTGAAGCGAAACCACTATACTTCGTATAGTTCACCGCACTCAACCTCTCCTTTTAAAAGGTTTAATTATAAGTGTTTTATCATTTTTACCATTTTAAACTTGTTTCCATCGGGGAGGGAAAAATATTCTGATTCAATAATTTGATAGCCACAAACCTGATATAGTTTTACGCCAGGTAAGGTTGCCATCATTTCCGTTTTTGAGAATCCATGAAGCAATGCTTGCCGTTCACAATATTCCAAAAGCATTGTTCCCAAACCTTTCCGAGCGTAGTTTGGATGCACAAAGAAAGCCCTGATCTTGGCATAATCTGTTTGTGGGTTTAAAAAACCTTCTACTCGTGCGTTACATTGATCACCACCGAATAAGGTGCTGCGTTTACTCCATCCACCACAGGCAACTACAGTTCTTTCATCTTCTATGACGTAATAGGTTTGATCTTGGATAAGCTCTTTATCTATTCCAAAAATAAAATGAATTGCTCCTTCAATTTCCTTTTCTGAATAGTCTTCTTGGCTCAACCGACGTGCAGAATGCTCAATGAGTTTATTTAAGTTATCAATTTCATCAATCCGCGCATTTCTTATCATAATTGTTTCCTTTTAGAGCTTTTGTCGGAATTAAAATGTAACATGAAATAAAAATAAATAAATTTTTTATTTCATGACATTTTATTTCAATTTATAATGTGAAATTTTAGATTATGGGTAATATATGAAAAAAAATGCGGAAAAAATGTCAGAAAATAAGGTTGAAAAAGTCCATTTGGATAAAATTGATCGCAAGATTTTAAATTTACTGCAAAAAGATAACCAAATTACCAATCTGGCCCTTGCTGAAAAGGTAGGAATTTCTGCTCCTCCATGTTTTCGTCGTGTGAAACGATTACGTGATGAGGGCATCATTGTAAAGGACGTTTCTTTGGTCGATCCTTTTAAAGCAGGACGTGGGCTTATAGTCTTTGCAAATATTACCTTAGAAAAGCAAAGAGAGGATTTGTTGGCACATTTTGAACGTAAGATGGCGGAACAAGAAGAGGTTAAACAATGCTATTTTGTTTCAGGAGAGACTGATTATTTATTAATAATTCATGTTGCGGATATGACTCACTATAACGAGTTTGCACGCAAAGTATTTGCTAATGAAGCAAATATTAAAGTATTTCGAAGCAGTTTTTGTCTTAATCGCACCAAATACAACACAAATATTCATTTTTCGGAAGATTAGTGTTTTGAAGCCGCGGGAGTGGACCTGAGGTCCAGAAGAAATGCTAGCCCGGGTTACGGCTTTCGCCCAGGCTACAAGTTAAAATGGAAAAATCTATCTTTTTAATATGGATTTTCCTGCATAAGGTAATGCGGCAATTTCATTAATGCGTAACAGTTGATTGTATTTTGCAACCCGATCGGTGCGGCATAGGGATCCTGTTTTAATTTGACCACATCCTGTAGCAACGGCAAGATCTGCAATAAAGGTATCTTCGGTTTCACCTGAACGATGTGACATTACACAACGATAGCCATTTTGGTGGGCTAACTGAATGGTTTGTCGCGTTTCACTCAAGGTTCCGATTTGGTTTACTTTAATGAGGATGGCGTTGGCCACTTTTTGAGTGATACCTTCTTGTAAAATTTTTGGATTAGTCACAAATACATCATCACCTACCAATTGAATTGTTCCACCCAATTGGGCGGTTAAATGACTCCATCCGCTCCAATCCTTTTCATCCAGGCCATCTTCAATACTTACTATAGGATAATTAGCAACGAGATTAGCATAATAATCAATAAGTTGCATGGAGGTAAATTTTTGATTTTCCGAAGTAATATGATACATGCCCTGGTCATATAGTTCGGACGCAGCGACATCCAAAGCAAGTACGATCTCATCACCTAATTTAAATCCTGCTTTTTCAATTGCTTCACAAAGTAGATCTAGTGCTTGACGGTTCGATTTTATATTGGGTGCGAAACCTCCTTCATCTCCCACAGCGGTATTTAAACCTTGTTTTTTTAAAACAGATTTTAATTCATGAAAAATTTCCGTACCCATTCTTAAGGCAGTAGGGAAATCTGCAGCACCCACAGGCATAATCATGAATTCTTGAATATCAACATTATTATCCGCATGCGCACCCCCATTTAAGATATTCATCATAGGCACGGGCATGCACATTTTTTCACCTTGGTTTAAAGCAGCATACAAAGGCAACTTATGCTCATTTGCTCGCGCTCTTGCAGCTGCAAGAGAAACTGCGAGAATGGCATTGGCTCCAAGACGTGATTTATTCTCTGTACCGTCTAACTGACATAGTTTATGATCCAAAGCATTTTGATCTTCAATGGAAAAAAGATGTAAGGCTTGGTTGATTTCATGATTAACATAAGCTACAGCGTGTTGCACGCCCTTACCATTATAGCGTTTGGGGTCCTGATCCCGGAGTTCACAGGCTTCGCGACTTCCTGTGGATGCTCCGGATGGAACACTAGCTCTTCCTTGGGTTCCATTTTTTAAAATAACATCTGCTTCAACAGTAGGGTTACCCCGAGAATCTAGAATTTCACGGGCTTGTATTTTAGAAATTTGCATGTTGAGTCCTGATTACGATTAAAATTTTTTTCAATCTGAATGCAGTTGAGTCTGCTTTTTCAATTGAAGTATTGTTTTGATCTGTACTTAATTTGTCAAGAGATAGATAGTTTTCCTGCTGTTACTTGATCCAAGTATTCATATTCGGCTGAGGTTTCTGGTGATTGGCAGTATCCCAAAAGATAGCTAATAAGTCTTTTAAATTGTTGAAGCAAGGATTCATCTTGCTTGTCTTGGTTTTTGATCTGCAGTGTATTTTGCATCTTTGCCAAGATTTCACTGGGAGAGAATTGGTTGAGTTGCTCTAAATGAGTTTTTAATTCATAGATCCCTTGTGGAACAGGTACCTTTTTATCGTTTCTATTTATTTTATGACGTGAGCCAAAATATCCGAGCGCCCATGGAGGCGAATTTTGGTTTAGGGCTTGATCTATTTTTTTATCAAGATATTTATTAATTTTAAGTAATAAATCGCGGATCGCAGAATTTTCTTTTTCGACAATGAAAACGTTATCAACCTCATTTTGTGCCTGCTGTTTGAGTCGTGTAAAAAGATTAGATAGCTCAAACGTATACTCACGGCCCCCTAAAACCTGGGCTAGGGACTTAATGAGCTCCGGGTCTTGGCGCGTCATATCCGGTAATTGATGGTTAGGGATTTGTGCAATCAGTTTCGGAGTTTGAATAATGAGTAAAGCTGATGATTTATTTTTTAATGCTTCCTCAATAAGTCCACTTGGATCCAAAGAAAATAAAAATTTTAAAGATTTTATTTGAACCAATTTTAACTGTAACTTCTCTCTATATTCTTTTTGTCGGTCAATTTCTCGAGCAATCCGTGGATTCAACTCCCACGTGTTGTTGGTATAGATTTCAGCGGCTTTTAAGTGCTCTTCATAAACTGTGGCTTGCTCTTGAACAGTTTCCATCATCTGTTCATACAGTTCGATAAGAGCATCATGGTCATTTCTTAACTCTAACTCGGCAATTCTCTTTTCAGCAGTTATTTTAAAAATGGCACATGTTTTCATATAGTTGGTGAATTTAGTTTTAAATTCAAACAAACTTAATGCCGGTGATTGCCTAACATGATTTTCAAGTTTTCCTTCCATTACTCTCAATGCCATAAGGTAGTGATAAAGAATCATAACAAAATGATCTTAATAAATACAATAATTCGTAAGCTTATGATTTTTTTATTTTTTATGTCTGAGTTGATGTATACCGACCGAGGAAAAATACCATCTTTTTGGGAATCATTGGTTGCGCATTTGCTTTCCAGTTAATTCATAACTGAGCTTTGAATCAGAAACTAACTGCACCCACTTTCAGTAGTGCGTTGGATAAAGGGAGTAAAGGTAAACCTAAAATGGTATCTTCAGTGCCCTGGACTTCTTTAAATAACCATTTACCTTGGCTTTCATACTGATAGCCCCCACAACTATGATAAGGCTTTTCACTTTGCAAATAAGCTTCAATTGTTTTTTCACTTAAATGATGCATTGTTAAATGCGCTGTTTCATGATGTTGCCATAGGAGTTCATTATTTTTTGCAATGCAAAGACAGGAAATTTGCAGATGTTCCTTGCCGCTTAATAAACGCAAATGGTCTATAGCAGTAGGATGATCCAACGGTTTGTTCAGCAGAGTTTTACCAATCAAACAAAGTTGGTCTGCGCCAATAACATAATGTTCCGGGAATTGCTGGCTTACAGCCAATGCTTTACTTGCTGCAAGCGCATACCCTAAACCCAGTGCGCTTTCTGAGTGACAGGAAGCTTTGATTGCATCTTCATCACAGTGAGAAGGAATCACAGAAAATTCAATACCAAGAGATTGCATCAATTTTAATCTTATTGGAGAGCTGGAGGCGAGGATAATTGGTTTCTGTTGTAATAATTTAGACATAAATCGCCACCAACGCCATAAGTGAGAAGCCTATAATCACGAAACTGAAATCTTTAAGATTACAACAACGCTCTACCATAACACAGCGTTCTAAGCCATGTAAGGTTCCTAGATAGAGAAATGTCCCGGCTGAAGCAGCAAGTAAAATTGGGTCAAATAAAGAATCGGTTTCTACTCCATGACCAAAGTACCAACCTAAATAAATACCCAGCGGAGTCATCAAGCTGAATAAGATGAAAAAGACAAGGCTAGTATTCATGCTCATAGAACTTTTATTCAATTGCACTGCAACAGCAAAACTTTCTGCCCATTTATGGGTAATTATTGCAAGAAAGATCATAATGATCATGGAGTTATAATGTGATAACCCTAATGCTGCGCCCAACATAATTGAATGAACAGATAGCATCCCCCAGGCTAAGAGGGCAAAGGCAGGATGTTTTGTATTATGATGATGATAAAGTTCTTTACCCAAATGTTCAAACCAGAGAAAAATTAGAAATACGGCACCGGTAATGATGTAAGCAAAAGGGTAGTTATATCCCATTTTTTGAAATAATGAATTCGCATCGGGAAGCATATGCAACAATCCAGCCCCTAAAAAAACTCCGGTAGCTAAAGTTTCTCCCACAGGAAAATCAATATGCTGATCGTCTTTAATTCGTTTTCTAAACGGATACCAGCCAGCAATTAAAATGACTATAAAAATGGAACATGCAAAAAAAATCTTTAAGCTGGTAGGTGATACCATTGTTTATCCTATTCTTTATTCTAGAATTTTATAGTTTAAATAGTGATCCAGTCGCACTACAGCTTAGGTGAATTGAAGTGAGACTCGGGAATTTTATGGACTTAAATAAGTTTTTTAAACCCCGGATTTCGCTGCTTCACCCAGGTCATAGTTTACCTAGAAACAACTAGACTTAATTAAATCCCGTAGTTTAGTGGGGATGCATGGCCTCATGCAAGCTAAATAAACGAACTTCTACAATATCGGATTGCAGTTTTAATGCCCGAATTATTCGCTTATGTAATTCTTGCCACTGACTGAAAGTATCATCGCACACTATATCTATCCCAATTTTGCCATCCAGATAATGTAAATTCCAAAATTGAATTTGAGGGAAATCAATATGCACTTCCTTAAGTAATAATTCGTGCAATACTTTTCTGCTCGGTAAATGCAAAGAGGGACAGCATTGCTCATCATCTTCGGGATCAACATGCACAATTACATCTTTAACGCTTTCTATTTGGTCTGCAAGTGCATGGTGGACGTGTTGGGCTATGTAATGTCCTTCAGAAACGGAAATTTTAGGTGAAACTAAAATATGTACATCAATTAATACATCTTCTCCCATAGATCGAGTTCGTAATTGATGGATTTTTTCAACTCCATCCACATTTTGAATTACTTCTTCAATGCGTGCCAATAACTCGGGACTGACTGCGGTATCTACTAGTTCCTTTACACTATTCCAAGCATAATCCCAACCCATTTTTACAATCATAAGACCGACTATAATTGCTGCTACGGCATCAAGATAACTAAAACCGGCAATACTTCCAACCAAGCCTACTAAGACAACCAGCGAGGATGCTGCATCTGAGCGATGATGCCAGGCATTTGCTGTAATTAATTTGGAATTAATGCATCTTCCTATATACAGGGTATAGTGGAACAAAATTTCATTGCTTAGGATTGAAATGCTAATTATTGGCAGGGTAAACCAGGTGGGGGTGATGAAATGGGAGTGGAGTAAGTCATATATTGAATCCCATGCAATGCCAATACCTGCGAAAATAAGTAAGAGAGATAACAACAAAGTCGCAGCTGTTTCAATACGTTGATGGCCATAAGGATGACTGGCATCCGCATCAAGACTGCCATATTTGGAAGCAAACAAAACCATTGCGTCTGTTATGAGATCAGACAAAGAATGAACTCCATCTGCTACCAGTGCATGAGAGTGAAAAAAATATCCCCCAATAAGTTTAATGAGGCCAAGTAGAGCATTTGAAATAGCTCCCAAAAGCGTTACTTTTTTTGCCTGTAAATATCTATCGTTATGAGCCATATGTATTTTGAAGTTAATGTTACCTAATTAAAAATGAAATGGGATTTTTATTCAAATTCAAGATTCAATTTTGTTTATTTGTTATTGGGTCTATTTAAACATGGTTATGAATTTTTTTATATTAAAACTTATACTCAATGATGTGAGCCGGAGTAGTCTGGGTAAGGGGAGGTGCACCTAAATAAATTGATTTCACATGATGTTATGCATACTATTCACAGGATTATCCACAGATTTTGTGGATAAATGGTTTTTAGTTGAATAATGAACCAATGTTGAATAAGCCTTATAGAATAATAATTTCTTGAAGAGGGAAATAAGTCTGGTTTTTTATTTGGCGCTATGAAGAAAGATGTTATCCACAGATGTGTTTTTAGGGGTAAGAATTTTTTCTTGGATATCTTATCAAAGAAAAAAATAAAAAACAGTCTTGACTTGAGTATTTTTTTTAAAAAAATCTTGACCTTAAGGAATGCCCTTAGATTGGTTAAAATCCCTCTGTACTTGGTAATGAAAAAAATAAAAAAATCGAGTTTTAAACCTAAATTTTTTCGGAGAGCACTTTGGAGAGTTCTGAAGCAACTGCAAATGAAGCTGATTTCATATGGTGTTTTACATCATGTACACAGGATTATCCACAGATTTTGTGGATAAATGAATTTAGAAAATAAAATAGCTAAATAAGCAATAAGCCTTATCCAATAAGGGTTTTCAAAAAATATGGAGAGGTCAGAGCTTTTTACCGAATGAAATGAAGAGGTAAGTTATCCACAGGTTGTGTTTTGTGGGGTGGAAGAATTTTCCTGGATATCTTAACAAAGAAATAAATAAAAAACAGTCTTGACTTGAGTATTTTTTTTAAAAAATTTCTAACTTTAAGAAATGTGTGAATTTGGTTAAAATTTATTCATTATTCAAACTTGATAAAGTAATGAGGATGATTTTTACCTAAGCACTGAGGAGCACTTTGGAAAGTTCTGAAGCAAGTGCAAACCAAGCTGATTTTATATGGGGTTTTACATGATGTTCACAGCATTATCCACAGATTTTGTGGATAAAAGATTTCAGGCATTAGAAAAATCAAATAAGCCATAAGTCTTAGGGGATAAGGATTTTTTGAGGAAATACGAGGAACTTGGATTTTTAGCAAACCATATTGTGAGAGAGTTATCCACAAATATGTGTTTTGGAAAAATAAGAGGATTAGCTCCGCTATCTTAACAAAGAAAAAAATAAAAAACAGTCTTGACTTATATTTTTCTAAAAATATTTTACCCCTGCAAAAATTGCTCAAAATTTCCTAACCAGCGTTGGGTAATGTTGCGGGCAGTTTGTGGTGACTCCTCTAAAAGTGTTTTTGCTATAGTGGGCAAAAGTGGAAGTACATTGCGATCCCGTTGGATATCCGCAATTTTAAATTGTCGATAACCAGTTTGCCGAGTTCCAAGGACTTCGCCTGCTCCTCTTAGCTCCATATCTTTTTCCGCAATAATAAATCCATCATTAGTTGCTCGCATTATTTTTAATCGCTCAGCACCTTGTTGTGATAGGGGTGCTTGGTAAAGCAAAATACAATGAGATTGGGTACTTCCTCTACCTACTCGGCCACGTAATTGATGCAGTTGCGATAAACCCAAACGTTCTGCATTTTCAATAATCATAAGACTGGCATTTGGGACATCTACTCCAACTTCAATTACTGTGGTAGCAACCAGTAAATTAATTTCACCCTCTTTAAATGCGGCCATGGTTGCTTCTTTTTCTAAAGCTTTCATTCGCCCATGTACAAGGCCCACCCGTGCTCCAGGGAGTTGTTCTTGTAAGGCGTGGGCGGTTTGAGTAGCCGCCATACATTGTAATTTTTCAGATTCTTCAATAAGGGTACATACCCAATAAATTTGTCGACCACTGGCTATCGCTACTTCTAATCGTTCAATGACTGCTTCTCTTTTGTTCTGACTTAATACAGCGGTAGAAATCGGCATACGTCCTGGGGGTAATTCATCGATAATTGAAATATCCAAATGGGCAAAGTGGGTCATCGAAAGTGTTCTTGGAATAGGAGTGGCTGTCATTAATAATTGATGAGGAATGAGATGTTCCTGTTGCCCTTTTTGCTGCAAAAGCAATCTTTGTTCCACTCCAAATCGATGTTGTTCATCAATAATTACTAGACCTAAACGGGCAAAGTGGACTGCTTCTTGAAATAACGCATGCGTGCCAATAATTAGCTGACAACTATGATCAGCTAACGCAGCAAAGGCTGTACGACGTTCACTGAGTTTCATTTTTCCACTAAGTCTTAAAATTTTTATTCCCAAAGGCTCTAGCCAACGGATCAAATTATTCGCGTGTTGCTCGCTAAGAAGATCTGTTGGAGCCATAAAAGCCACTTGTTGTCCATTAGCAATAGCTTGTAATGCTGCAAGGGCAGCAATGATGGTTTTTCCTGCACCCACATCGCCTTGTACTAAGCGTAACATGGGTTTATTTTGGGTTAGATCCTGGCTAATCTCTTGGGCAACTCTATGCTGCGCGTTCGTGAGTGTAAAGGGGAGAGAATCTAGAAAACGTTGATTCAAATTTTGGTCTATAGGCAGGGCAACAGCATGTAAGATGTTCCGTGCTTCTCGGGCGAATTGCAGACTTAGGCGCTGCGCTAACAATTCATCAAAAATTAATCGTTTTAACGCTGGATGCTGGCCTTCTTCTAGAGATTGCACCGAGATATCTGGGGGTGGATTGTGTAAAAGCTGAATTGCCTCTCCTAAAGGAAAAAAGCCATTTTCCTGTAATTGTGTCTCACTCATCCATTCCAATTGTTGAAGCTCGTTTTTGCAACTATTTATGGCGACATTGACCAACTGTCTAAGTCTTGATTGGCTTAAGCCTTGGGTACTTGGATAAATTGGAGTAAGTGTTTCATTCACTTGACATTCGTTTTCATCATCGAGCAACTGATACTCCGGATGAGTCATGGTTAGGATATTGCTGAACTCACGAACTTCTCCAAAGGCATGTATCATTGTGCTGTTCTTTAGATTATTGATTTGAGTTTTATTAAAATGAAAAAACTGCAGTTTTATTATTCCGGTTTTGTCTTCCACATAACAATGCAGCATGGCACGTTTGCCGGTTTTAATTTCCGTTTTACATACTCGCCCTGCAATCACGCTCCACTCATTAGCGCGTAAATCCTGGATGGGTGTTATTCGGGTTCTATCTTGGTAACGATAAGGTAAGTGGAACAGTAAATCACACACAGAATGGATACCACATTTTGCAAGTTTTGCTGCAAGTGTTGGTCCGATACCGCTTAATGATTCACACGAGTTTGATAACACAGTATTAATGATGTTGAAAAGAGTGAGTATTTAAGTGTAACTCATAGTTCATATAGGAACAATTTGCTGTTTTTTAATAAGAGAGCAAATTGTGTTGCATAAGGTATATAAAACCTTTTCATATGGTACAAAAAAGCGCATAATAGTATCATTTTTTGATGGAAAACTAAGTCGCATGAAACATACTGTAGAGCAGCTTTTAAAACACGCTTTAATATCATTACAAAAGTCAGGCGAGGTTCCTACTGATTTGGATGTTGATATTAAGGTAGATCGCTCAAAAGATTCTGCTCATGGTGATTATGCCAGTAATTTGGCCTTGGTTTTAGCTAAACCGTGTCGTCAGGCACCGCGTAAAATAGCCGAACTTTTAGTTCAAGCGATACCGGCTGATCCTTCCTTGGACAAAGTGGAAATCGCTGGGGCAGGCTTTATTAATTTCTTCATCCGCAGTAGTTCTCGCTCTCAAGTTATTGCTGAAATACTGGAACAAGGCGAGCTTTTTGGGCGGAGTACTATTGGTCAAAATCAAAAAGTTTTGATCGAGTTTGTTTCTGCTAATCCAACAGGCCCTTTACATGTAGGGCATGGACGTGGTGCTGCCTTTGGAGCTACTTTAGGTAATGTTCTAAAGGCTGCAGGCTATGATGTAACTTTAGAATATTATGTTAATGACGCTGGCAGGCAAATGAATATTCTTGCTGCCAGTGTATGGTTACGTTATCTCGAACTCGCTGGGGAACCAGTAGTTATTCCTGCTAATGCTTATAAAGGTCAGTATGTTTCTGAAATAGCTCAGGAATTTTGGGCAAAACATGGTAAAGAATATGTACATCCATGGACTAGTGTAGTTGAAGGGTTACCTCTTGATGAACCTCATGGCGGAGACAAAGAAATTTATATCGATGCTTTAGTCATGCGTGCAAAACAACTTTTGAGCATCGAGGTTTTTACCCTATTTCATCAACATGCATTAAATACAGTGCTTGATGATATCAAAGATGATCTAGCTGATTTTGGTGTGAAATACGATAGCTGGTTCTCAGAACAGTCCTTGTTTGAAGATGGTTCGATCCAAAAAGGGATTCAGGCTCTTAAGAATAGTGGTCATACCTTTGAAAAAGAAGGGGCCCTTTGGTTTAGAGCGACTGATTTTGGTGACGAAAAAGATCGAGTACTGGTACGTGCCAATGGCCATACTACTTATTTTGCTTCGGATGTTGCCTATCATTGGAATAAATATGATAGGGGTTATGATCGGGTAATTGATATTTTTGGTGCGGATCATCATGGCTATATCACTCGATTGCGCGCTGTGGTTAAAGCATTGGGACATGATGAAAGCGCACTGGATGTATTGCTCGTGCAATTTGCCATTTTATATCGTGGTTCTGAGCGAGTACAAATGTCTACGCGAAGTGGTTCTTTTGTCACTTTAAGAGAACTTCGTAATGAGGTAGGAAACGACGCTGCACGTTTCTTTTATGTAGCACGTAAGTCAGAACAACATATGGATTTTGATTTGGACTTGGCAAAATCAGAATCAAGTGATAATCCCATTTATTATATTCAGTATGCTCACGCAAGGATATGTTCTGTATTGAGACAATTAAAGGAACGAGGTTTGTTGTGGGACAAGGCAATTGGTCTAAAACATATTGACTTATTGGAGCAATCTCACGAAACTCATTTGATTTCTTTAATCAGTCGGTATCCAGAAATTGTGGAATTAGCAGCTGCTCATTGTGAACCTCACCAAGTGGCCTATTATTTACGCGAAGTAGCCAACGGCTTGCATAGCTACTATAATGCTGTTCCGCTGTTGTGTGAGCAAGAGCAATTACGATGTGCTCGCCTTTGTCTGTTAGAGGCAGTACGTCAAATATTAAAAAATGGTTTGGAATTATTGGGCGTAACCGCTCCAGAGAGTATGTGATGGCAAAAGAATATGGAAATAGGCGTTCTTCACGGTCGCGTGGCGCTGCACCGCATCAGTTTTTAGTGATAACGTTGACTTTTTTATTTGGGTATTTAACCGCTTCTTTTTTGGATATAGAAACCGTAACCAAGTGGGTTAATTCCCAAGTTTTAGCCCATAATGAAATAAAAAGGGAATCTACTAAGCAACCTGCGGCACAACATGCCGCGATTCCTCCTAAACCAAAATTTGAGTTTTATACGTTATTGGCCAATGAAAAAGTTCCAAATTCACAACCCAATGCTAACTCTACTGCTTCCGTCCAATCCGCTGCAAATGCTACTGCAGCAACCGTTGCTGCCACAACCACGCCAATTGCTGCTACTTCAGCGGTTAAGACAACGGTCAATGTCCCCAGTGGAGCCGCAACAATAAAACCAAATGTTGCGAAAGTACAAGTGGCTGCTAACACGATACCTGTAGCGAAACCGGCTACTTCAGATAAAGGGAAATATTTAGTGCAAGTAGCTTCTTTTAAAGCGCGCCGAGATGCAGAACAAATGAAAGGAACATTGATACTTAAAGGTTTTAGTGTATATATTATTCCTGTGAGTCATGCTACAAAAGGTAATTGGTTCCGAGTGGTAGTTGGTCCCTATTCAAATCGTGCACTTGCGCAAAATGCTCAAATGATTTTGGCAAAAAATGAACGTCTGAATGGTATGGTTACCAGTGGTGGATAAGCGCTCCATTAGCATTTAACTCAGGTTTAATTGTTCATTTTAGGATTACTCAACGACGAACTATTACCTGAATGTTTTCAGCATTCTTGATTGCATGAGGTTTACTAATTCCGACAGTAATTTGAGTGACGAGAAATTCCTTTTTGATTAAATCTGCAACTTCATTAGCAACGGTTTCAATCAGTTGAAAAGATTTTGACTCAACATAGTCGGTTACACACTCACAAACTGCTTGATAATCTATAGTCTTGGTCAAATCTTCCTTGCATGCACTGAAATCCATATCAATACTGATATCAATCTTTAGTTGTTGATTAATACGTTGTTCCCATGCGTAAACGCCAATTTTAGTACTTACATTAAGAGCTTTGATATTTAAGGTATCCAACGTTTTTTCTGCCTATCAAGAGTAATTTTATCGTGATTTTATCTAAATAGTTAACCGTATGTATAGAGGGGTGTTATTTAAGTTAATGAACCTGGATCTTGAAATTGTCTCATCCCGGGTTTCGCTGTATGAAGTAACCCGGGAACTCTTTTTCAGGGTAATTCTACCCTTATTTCTATACCTTTAACTCAGTTTCAGAATGCTCATCTTCCTCATTTGGAGTCGGAGTGCATGTATTCGAAAGAAGACTTGCTGCTGTATCGTATCCTAGTATGGGTAGCGCAAGTCCTAAGGTCAAAGATAAGCCAAGAATCGTTTTACTTAATAAAATAGGCCCAGCGACACTACCTGCCAATACGCGAAACGAAGTGTGAACGTTTTCATTCAATGCAACACGCCATAAGTAAGTAGCGATGGCGGGCAATAAGGTCAGGTCTAATAAGCCTAAAGCAGGAAAACCGGTATATTCATCATCAAATTGTTTGCCTGTAATCGCATGATAAGCGCTTTCAAAACGCTCAGCCAAGCTGGATGAGGGGGAAAATAATAGACCTAAATGACGATAACGGCTTTCGCTAATAAATTGGCCAATTTTTTTGACACTGAAATGCTCTATATCCTCTTTCTTTAAAATTTGTGAATGAATTTGCTTTTCATCAGCGTCCAGGTAAATTCTGGTAATGGAGTTGTGCTCTTGTTCGGCAGGAAAATTATATTCCACTGCACTAGCAATCAATCGCCCCATAATCACTGATCCTTGCTCATTAGGTTCAATTTGTAACGTATGCTTTCCACCCAAAGGATTTAACGAAGAAGTCGTATCCACAAAAACAATTTCTTTTTCTTTAGTAGCTACATAGGCAAGGATTTCTCGATAGAGTTCATTCATGGTTTCTTCAACCACAGTAAAAGGAGGACGGCCTTTTCCTTCTGCTCGTGCTAAATGAGAAAATCCAGTATAAATAAAATAAGGAGTTAATTGGGTAATCGAGGGATAATATTGGGATAAAAGAACAATACGACTGAGTTGAGGATTATTCTCAATTAACTCATCAATAATTTTTTTATAATCACTCAGTATCTTAGCTTTTACTTCATTAAATGCTAAGGTAATCGCAGGTTTTGCATGATCAGGCGTAACTCTTAAGAGGAGTTGAGGATAATTCATTTCTTTCAACAAGGTATTTGCCAGAGCTTCTCGATAGTTATTACCCCCAACGCTTAGGACTGCAACCTCAGCCTTCCATTCTTTAACTGCATTTAGCTGATGTACATAAGAGCCATTATGATCTTTATCTTTGGGTAATACTTTATCTAAGGGACAATAAGTCAGTAGATCTTGTGTGGTCGCGCCATCAACGGCAAAATTACCTATTTCATAAGAGTTTGTCGAATCGTTTTGGGCGAGAGCGACTGCAGTTTGATGCGTTACGGTTTGGTTTTTTTGATCATAAGGTTTTCTTTTATTGACCCAATATCCATTATCTAAAGTGGAGTCGCCCATTAAAGCTATTTTATGGGGACATTTTGTAGAGTTTCCCTGCACAAGTTTTAATCTACCTGTGTTTTTAGGATATCCTACTCCTATCGACTGTGAAGAACTTTTTATTGATCCCATAATAAACCCTGTAATCGTAAAATAGAGGCAGATTATGTTTCTAATCTTGTTTCATAGTCAATTAGCAACAATTCTTGTATTACTGAGAGTGGATATTGCATAAATATGTTAGCATTAATGTATTTGATGATGCTGGGATAATATGATGTATGATCTGGATCAATCTTTGTTTCTTCGTGCTTTAAGACGACAACCTGTAGAACGAACTCCCGTATGGATGATGCGTCAAGCGGGGCGTTATTTACCTGAATATCGAAAGACCAGAGAACTTGCGGGTGATTTTTTAAGTCTGTGTAAAAATCCAGAGCTAGCGTGTGAGGTTACATTACAACCCTTACGTCGATATGCTTTAGATGCTGCTATTTTATTTTCTGATATTTTGACCATTCCAGATGCAATGGGATTAGGGTTGTATTTTTCTGAGGGTGAAGGGCCTTGTTTTCAGCGTCCATTGCACGATAAACAGGCAATTACTAATTTGCAAATTCCAGAATCAGGTACTTTAGCTTATGTAATGGATGCAGTACGGCTGATCCGTCAAGAAATGCCAAAAGAACTTCCTTTAATTGGTTTTGCAGGTAGCCCATGGACGTTGGCATGTTATATGGTTGAAGGTAGAAGTACTAGAGACTTTAAACGTATTCTGCATCTAATTTATACAGAAAAGGAGGCGGCTCAGATATTGCTGCATAAGTTAGCAGTATCCGTAGCAGATTATCTTATAGAACAAATCAAGGCTGGTGTAAATTCAATCATGCTTTTTGATACCTGGGGAGGAATTTTAACACCCGAGAATTATCAGATATATTCCTTGAAGTACATGCATTACATCGTCCAGAAAATTAAAACGAATTACCCTAACATACCCATTATTTTGTTTACCAAAGGCGGTGGTCAATGGTTGGAAAAAATGCTGATTACGGGTTGTGATGCTTTGGGGATTGATTGGACCTGTGATTTAGGTGAAGCGCGTCGACGAGTTGGCAATCAAGTTGCCTTACAGGGAAACCTTGATCCATCGGTGTTGTTGACCTCAGAACAGTGTATTCGCGAAGAAGTGAAGAAGGTGTTGGCCTCATTTGGTATAGGTTCTGGACATGTTTTCAACCTCGGTCATGGAGTTACTCCTGACGTGCCGCCTGAGCATGTTGCGGCTATGATTGAGGCTGTTCATGAGTATAGCCCTAATTATCATCAACAATAGTATCCAATATAGCCTGAGTTTCCCGGTACCCAGGCTATAATTAGCAAAAATATTAAATATGGATAAAATTTATTGTGTCAAACATTGGCTTACACTCGATGGAACACAATCTTCTGACAATTCCATCATCACATTGGACTCTTTGTGGAAGGTAATGGAGTATTCTTCTTCTACTGCTTGTTTGAGTTTCTGATATCGCTTGTCTTTAAGGATATGCACTTTTTCTATGAGTTGATGATACGAAGCTATATCGGATGGAGTTGGAGGAAGTGTTAATTTTCTTAATCGGTCCGCGTGTTCTAAATCTTCCTGAGATGGGAAAGTGTATTTTTCCGACTTTTGAGAAAACAGTGAAAAAAGAGAAAAAGAAGACCGAGGCTGAAGTGCACCAGACTTTTGTTCAGGATCCTCCGAGGAAGAACTAGTCTGATGCTCTTTTAATTTTTTACACGATTCCTGGGTGCTAGATGAAACTAAAGAAGTAAGATTTAATGATTTTCTATTTGACCGGGTTGAGAAGGATTCATTGGCATTAATACTAAAAGATGATGTTAATAAAGAGTTACCCTGTGGCTGCTCTACCCTTTGATAACGAGGCGATAATAATGGATCAATAGAACTCGTGATCTGTAATTTCTTTTGTTTTCCTGAAGAGGAATGTACTTCGGCCCATTCATAAATAATCTTACCTACATTCTCCATTTTCTTTGCTAAAAGTGCTTGCCTTGGCCCCCAGGGCTCAGGAGGGGTTAGCGAGTTTACCTTCTCCCATTTCAGTACAGCGTTATTGAACGCCTTCTCTCCAGTCCTGGCTTGCTGAATCCCCTCATCTCCGAGGAGACCAGGGAGAATTCTAGTTAAAATGAGATTTGCCTTGTTTATTGTATCCAGCATTAATCTTTCTGGGGTGGTCTCTGAATGTTTCAACGATTCCAGGTAGATTTTAGGGATGTCCATTAATCGCTTTCTTACCTTGAGATTGTTTAATAATTGCAGTTCTAAAGAAATTTGTTCAATCATTTTCTTACCTTCTTTAGCAGCACTTTTAAATCCTGAGTTTGCGTTCCAAACACTAGATAAGGATATATTTAAATGAAAACTGCCTTGTTCATTAATGCATTCTGTCCAAATCTCATTAAGAAGAGAAAATGCTTGTTGAAGTGTTTGTTCTGCTTGGGGTTGATATTTTTCGTGCAGAAATTTCTGAAGCTCATCATCTGCATCCAGTAGTTGTTCTTTGGCTTTGCTCAATTCAATGTATTTTTTTAGATAGATAAGATATTGATTGAAACGCTCTAAAAAAAACAATTGATCTTCTATGAACGACGCAATGGCTGCGGCTTGAAAACCGGCACGCAAAGAAATATTAGGCATGTTTAGCCATTCTTGGACAGTATGACTTTCTTTGCCAATTGTTAGATTTTTTTGTAATAAACTATCGATTTTTAATATGCTTTCTTCCTGAAGAAGTGGGGATTGAACTTGCGAATTTAAGTTTTGGTTGCTCGTTATCAATTAGGGCCTCTTATTTTTCATACTGAATTAATTAGGCGCCGATTTTTGCACGATACTTGAAAAAAGCAAGCTAAGTGTCTGAGCTCATGAGCAAAATTTAGTTCCTATAATTCTCTGGATTTGAATTTTAGTAACTTACCCGCTATGTTAACAGTATGGATGCTTCTCTATCGAATCAATAAAACGGATGTTACACACCATGGCGCACTCTCATAAAATTACTCATGATGTTCTTATTGACTTAGCGCTACAAGGTGGGGGTGCTCATGGAGCTTTTACCTGGGGCGTGTTGGACCGTTTATTAGAAGAAAGAAAACTGCGAATCGATGGTATATCAGGAACATCTGCTGGAGCTATGAATGCAGCAGTCCTGGCTGATGGCTACACCAAAGGTGGCTCTGAGGGAGCACGCGATATGCTCGAGTTGTTCTGGAGGAATGTCTCGGAAGCGGCACGGTTTAGTCCTTTACAACGCAGTCCTCTTGATATTATATTGGGCCAGTGGTCGCTGGATTATTCCCCTTTTTTTATCAGCATGGATATCTTGTCACGATTGTTTTCACCCTATGATCTCGATCCGTTCGGAGTGAATCCACTCCACACTATTTTAGTGAAAACTATTGATTTTAAAAAATTGTCAAGTAGTCCAATCAAATTGTTTATTACTGCAACCAATGTGAGTACGGGCAGGGGAAGAGTATTTCGCAATGAAGAAATCACTCCCAATGTTCTTCTTGCATCCGCATGCCTGCCCACTCTTTTTAAAGCGGTGGAGATCAATGGAGAGCACTACTGGGATGGAGGATACTCAGGGAACCCCACAATTACACCGCTGGTTCGTGAATGTAAATCAAAGGATACAATTTTAGTGCAAATTAATCCTGTCAGCCGGCCAGATATTCCCCAGTCGGCGAGAAGCATTCTTAACCGTTTGAATGAAGTTTCTTTTAATGCGGTATTACTTAAGGAGCTTCGCATGATTGCTTTACTGCGGCAGCTTGCCCATTCAGGCGATTCTGAAGGAGCAAAATGGGCAGGTATGCGGATACATCGAGTAAGCAGCGATATTATGCTTGAGCTGGGTTATTCCTCCAAACTCAATGCTGAATGGGATTTTTTGCTTATGCTACGTGATGAAGGACGCCAAGCTGCTGACGCCTTTCTCTCAGAACATGCGAAGGACCTTGGCAAACGTTCATCTCTAGATCTTGATGTATTACTTGAGGGAGTTTAACGTCATTCATTTCTAAACTGTCTACTCAATTGAATGGCCATTTCTATTGACTGTTCATAGTTGAGTCGAGGATCAACCAGACTATGATAGGCTTTTTTCAGATCATCTGCGGATAATCCGCGAGCACCACCAATACATTCTGTAACGTTATCACCAGTAAGTTCAAAATGAACACCACCCAAATAACTACCCATATTGCGGTGAATTTCCAAAGCTTGTTTGAGTTCTAAAAGAATGTTATCGAAGTGACGAGTCTTAATGCCATCCACTGTGGTTTCTGTATTTCCATGCATAGGATCACAAGACCAGGTCACTGGAATTTTTGTTTTCCGCACCGCTTCAATAAGCGGAGGAAGCAGTTTATCTATGTGCCGCGCTCCCAATCGAGTGAACAATAAAAGTCGTCCTTCTTCACGCTGAGGATTTGCACGATTCAATACTTCTTCTAACCATTCGGGAGTAGCACCGGGGCCAATTTTGATGCCGATGGGATTTTCGACACCTCGTAAAAACTCCAAATGTGCACTGTCAGCTTGTGCAGTGCGCATACCAATCCATGGTAGGTGAGTAGAGAGGTTATACCATAAGCCATCTTCCATTTGACGAGTCAAGGCTTGTTCATAATGCAAATGCAAGGCTTCATGAGAGGTGTAAAAATCTACTTTAGCTAAATTACTGGATTGTATTCCACCTATAGTTTCTAAAAAATCCAAGGTATCGGAAATTGATTTAACCAGAGTTTGATACTCATCTTTTTGTTTGGAATGTTCAACAAAACCCAAATCCCACTGCTGAGGATGATTAAGACTCGCAAAACCACTGTCGAGCAAACTACGAATGAAATTTAAAGTGATTGCGGAGCAGTTGTAGGCTTGTAATAATAATTTAGGCTTGGGTTCGCGTGCTTCCTGTGTAAATTCAGGGGAGTTAACCAGATCCCCTCGATAGCTTGGTAAAGTAACACCCTGTAGTGTTTCATAATCGGAAGATCGAGGTTTTGCATACTGCCCAGCAATCCGACCCACACGAATAATGGGTTTTCGTAAGCCATGTAATAAAATCAAACTCATTTGTAGGATGATTTTTAATTTATTGCTAATAATTTCTGAACGACAATCATTAAATGACTCAGCGCAGTCGCCACCTTGAAGGATAAAGGCTTCACCACGTCCAGCACGTGCAATTTCTTTTTTTAGATTCTTTACTTCACTACTGGTAACCAGCGGAGGTAAAAGGCTCAGTTGTTTTACAATTTTATTTAACTGTTCTTCGTCAGAATAAGTAGCAGCTTGTAAATACGAATACTGGAGCCAAGACGTAGGCGACCATTTTTGCATAAAAAAACCTATGTAACTTTTTTGAGTCTAAGTATGGAATAAATGAACACATACTGCAAGCGAACCGGGCCTTAAATGATAAAGCTTTTATCCATCTTCTCTATACGCATAAAAACTTTAGGGGCTTTGAGGGGGCAAATAGAAGAAGGGGTATGCTTGCTTATAATGAGCAAAGCACCTGACAACCTCTGTTGCTATGAGGTGCTTGAAGTCATTACTAACTTTTGTTCGGGGTAAAATCACTAAGACTTTCCATTGTATCCTTCACCATAGACCCTATTGTATCTCGTTTCGCATACGCGACGCCGCCCAAAAAGAGAGTACCTACGGCAAAGATGGAGAATTTTATCAAAGAGCTCTTAGAAAAAAAGGGTTTTTTCTCTTCAGGTAAAGTAATTTCTTTTTTGGTATCATACCAATCTGGTAAATTATCTCTGTCATATAGCTCATGAGAGTCAGTATTATCTAATACAAAAAAAGAATAGGTATCTGCATTATTAATTGCCCTTGCTGTAACTCTAGAACATTCTGCTTGAGTCGTTCTGGGTAACAATCGAAAATCGTCCGGATAAGGGCGTTCTTCAGTACTGTTTTTTACTGGTTTTCTTCCATGGTAGTATCCTCTATCATTGACAAAACCATATCGATGTGAAGACTCATGCAGCAATGTTGCTAAAGCCTTGGCAGGATGATTTGTAAGCATTCGATAATCAATATGGATTGGACCAAAATAGTCTCTTACGAACAATACCTCTCCCAAATCACTCTTTACCTCATGACCAAAAACATATCCAACGACTGTATTCTTAGGATTATTTAATAAAGACTTTCTGATATTACTGATATACACCTTATTAGGCTTAGACTCCACATTTTTGGCATGATAAAGCATTAAGTCTCTAAGTAATAAATGATAATTCAGTTTTGCGCCTTCAACCGTTGATTGCGTGTTAATTTGAGGAATTAGCTCATCAATATTGTGTTCTACCGGGTTATCTTTCGTATTTTCAAAATAAAATAAATACCATTGATTATTTGCTCTTACCAGCACATAAGTCTTTTCTTCGAGTGCCGCGATTTCATGCTGCAAGGGCTTGTGATCCATGATTTCAAGAGAGATGTTTAATTGCCTGTTTAATCCTTTATAAGTTTTGAGTAGGTTGTTTTTAATTGATTCGATGTTATCAAGAATATTATTTATAGAATGCCCCCCAGTAATGGGAACATAAAAATGTCTTTTTAACATTCTTAAAGCATGTAAAACTTTAGGAGGGGCATTATCATCAATGAACATCTGTTTAATATTTATATTTTTCTGATGTTTAATCCCTTGATCACAGTTATTTAAATAATCTTGGAGTTGAGTTAATAAGTATAGAGTTCTTTCCAGCCTCATTACGGATTCATTATAAATTTGATTAAGTGCTTCTTTTTCTTGTTTTGTTAAGAGTTCATCTTTAGACTTTAATGAAACAATCGTTTGATCCTGTGCAATATACTCAGGTTTTTTTTTGGAATTTTTATGATTTTTTGGCATTTTGGTTTCCTTGATACAGCTGGAACTCAGTCCAAATTAAATTCAATACTTGATACTATAATTGTACAATATTTAACCTTAATGAATTATTAAATTACACTTTGGGGTAAAGTAATAAAATCAAATGCATTATTGAAAAGCTTTTGATGGCGGAATTAGGGCTTAATCAGCAGTACACCTTTATTAGTACCTAGTTATTTATTGGTAAAATTAGTGGTGTTGTTGAAAATACTTTTTTTAATTTTTATTACAGTGATTTGCATGAATTTGCTGGAATAAAAATTTAATAACCCTTGAAATCTTATTAGGTGCCCCCATCTCTGGTTTTCACAATAGCTAAGCCGTGGAGAGGAGCAATTGCATGAGTAAGAAACAAGATAAAAATTGGCATCAATTTAAAGAAGAACATGAATCAAAACACGTTGAAAATGCGGAAGAGGCTGTCGACTTACCTGAAGAAATAGAACACTCAGAACCCTCTTTAGCTCATCCAAGTTACATAGAGTTGAGTGAAAAGCTGACTCTTGCAGAACAGCAATCTCATGAAAATTGGGAAAAAGCAGTTCGTGCTCAAGCTGAATTGGAAAATGTTCGTCGTCGTGCGGAACGTGAAATAAGTAATGCTCATCGCTATGGTGTTGAGAAGATAATTACTGATTTATTACCGGTAATTGATAGTCTAGAACAAGCTTTGCTACTCGCTGATAAAGCAGAAGATACAGCAATGCGCGAAGGCTTAGAATTAACTCTGAAACTGTTTTTGGATGTATTGAAAAAATTTGAAATTCAGCAAATTGATCCCATGGGTATGCCTTTTGACCCACAGATTCATGAAGCGATGTCGATGCAAGCGGTACCTGATGCTGAACCCAATACCGTGTTAGCAGTATTCCAAAAAGGATACAAACTAAGTGAACGAGTGATTAGACCAGCTCGTGTGGTCGTGTCAAAAAAATAAAAATGTGAGTTCTGTGGGTTGAAATAGGCAGGTTATGCCCCATATAAGAATCATTGCATTAGAAAACTACTACTTTGGAGCAAGAATAGAATGGCTAAAATTATTGGAATAGACTTAGGTACCACCAACTCATGTGTTGCCGTAATGGAAGGTGATAAACCTAAAGTAATTGAAAACAGTGAGGGTCACCGCACAACGCCTTCGATTGTCGCTTTTACTGATGATGGTGAGGTATTGGTTGGACAAGCTGCAAAACGTCAGGCAGTAACTAATCCTGATAATACTTTATTTGCGATTAAACGATTGATCGGTCGTCGTTTTGATGATGCAGTTGTTCAAAAAGATATCAAAATGGTTCCTTACAAGATTATTAAAGCAGACAATGGAGATGCTTGGGTCCGTGTTAAAACTCAGGACAAAGCCCCACCACAAGTTTCTGCTGAAGTATTACGTAAAATGAAAAAGACTGCAGAAGATTACCTTGGTGAAGAAGTGAAAGAAGCAGTGATTACAGTACCTGCTTATTTCAATGATTCTCAACGTCAGGCAACTAAAGATGCAGGCCGTATTGCGGGTCTTGAAGTAAAACGTATTATAAACGAGCCTACCGCTGCAGCTCTTGCTTATGGTATGGATAAAAAACGAGGTGATTCAATCATTGCTGTATATGACTTGGGTGGCGGTACGTTTGATATCTCGATCATTGAAATTGCAGAAGTGGATGGAGAACATCAGTTCGAAGTGCTGGCAACAAATGGTGATACGTTCTTGGGTGGTGAAGACTTTGACTTGGCATTGATTGAGTACCTGGCTTCTGAATTCAAAAAAGATACAGGTATTGATTTACACAGTGATCCATTGGCCTTACAACGATTGAAAGATGCTGCTGAAAAAGCAAAAATTGAACTTTCTTCAGCACAACAAACAGATGTTAACCTGCCTTATATTACAGCGGATGCTTCTGGACCAAAACATCTAAATATTAAATTAACTCGGGCTAAACTGGAGTCTTTGGTTGAAAAACTGGTCGAGCGAACAGTAGAGCCCTGCAAAATCGCATTGAAAGATGCTGGATTGACTGTATCACAAATTAACGAAGTCATTTTAGTTGGTGGTCAAACACGTATGCCTTTAGTACAAAAAACAGTAGAAGAGTTTTTTGGTAAAGAACCACGTAAAGACGTTAACCCCGATGAAGCCGTTGCTGTAGGTGCTGCTATTCAAGCCGCTGTTTTATCTGGTGAGGTAAAAGATATTCTGTTGCTTGACGTAACTCCATTGTCTTTAGGTATTGAAACTATGGGTGGCGTGATGACAAAACTCATTGAGAAAAATACCACAATTCCAACTAAAGCCAATCAAGTGTTCTCTACAGCGGATGATAATCAAACAGCAGTTACTGTGCATGTACTCCAAGGTGAAAGAGAGCAAGCCTCAGCGAATAAATCTTTAGGTCGATTCGATTTAGGTGATATTCCTCCTGCTCCACGTGGTGTACCACAAATTGAAGTCACTTTTGATATCGATGCGAACGGTATTTTGAATGTTTCCGCTAAAGATAAAGCTACGGGTAAGGCACAATCCATCGTTATTAAAGCATCTAGTGGATTGAGTGACGAAGAAGTCGAGGCAATGATAAAAGATGCCAAATCGCACGCAGAAGAAGATAAGAAGTTTAAGGAAATGGCAGAGTTACGTAATCAGGCGGACAGCTTGATTCATAGCTGTGAAAAATCAATGAAAGATTTGGCTGCTGAACTTGCTGAAGATGAGAAGAAAGGTATAGAAACAGCAATTGCTGAATTAAAAGAAGCGATTCAGGGCACTGACAAAGCACAAATCGAAGAGAAATTAAAAGTGTTAAACGATGCTTCTTCTAAAATGGCGGAACGAGTTTATGCTAAAAAGGCATCCGAAGGACAACCAGGACAAGCTGAGGCTCCTCAGCAAGAGCAAGCGCAAACTCAAGAGTCAGCTAAAACTGATGAAGGAGTTGTGGATGCTGAGTTCGAAGAGGTTAAAGACGATAAGAAATAATTGATAGTATCGTTGACTTAATAGCCTAGGTGCAATTAGCCTGGGTGCAGCAAGGCGAAACCCGGGATTTCTGGATATAAAAGAATCTATTAATCCCAGGTTTCGCTTTGCTGCACTCAGGCCAAATTGCCTATTGTTAATTTTTAAATATTGTGAGTAGTTATGGAACAGCGGGATTATTATGAACTTTTAGAAGTAAGTCGAACTGCAAGTGATGCCGAAATTAAAAAAGCATATCGCAAGTTGGCAATGAAGTATCACCCAGATCGCAATGCTGGTGATTCTGCTGCAGAAGAAAAATTTAAAGAAATTCAATACGCTTACAGTATTCTCTCAGATCCGCAAAAACGGGCCGCCTATGATCAATTTGGACATGCAGGCGTTGATCCTTCCATGCGAGGTGGTCAAGGTTTTGGGGGTTTTGGAGGTTTTGGTGATGTCTTTGAAGATATTTTTGAAAATATCTTTTCGGGCGGACGAGGTACCGGACGACAATCTCGTGGGCAACGAGGTGCTGATTTGCAATTTAATGTGCAGTTAACACTCGAAGAAGCTGCCCAGGGTAAAGAAGTGCAAATTACCGTTCCTAGACATGGGGCGTGTTCTACCTGTAGCGGTAGTGGTGCTAAAAAAGGAACCCAACCTAAAACGTGTGAAACCTGTAATGGAATAGGACAAGTTAGAATTCAACAAGGTTTTTTCTCTATTCAACAAACTTGCCCTAGTTGTCATGGTGAAGGAAAAATTATTTCAGATCCTTGCCAAGATTGTCATGGCCAAGGCCGGGTCCGTGAAAGTAAAAAACTAACCGTTAAAATTCCCGCTGGTGTAGATAATGGTGATCGGGTTCGATTAAGTGGAGAAGGGGAAGCCGGAACGCATGGTGGTGGCCCAGGTGATCTATATGTACAAATCAACGTAAAAAAACATACTATATTTGAACGTCATGAAAATGATTTACATTGTGAGGTACCTATAAGTTTTATAATCGCTGCAATGGGTGGTTCCATAGAAGTACCAACCCTTGAAGGTCGGGTTACTTTAAAGATCCCTGAGGAAACGCAAACCGGAAAAGTGTTTCGTTTGAGAGGTAAGGGAATGAAATCGGTTCGTGGTCATGGGCAGGGTGATTTATTATGTAAAGTAGTTGTAGAAACTCCTGTGAATTTATCACGAGAACAAAAAGAATTATTGACTAAATTCCAAGAATCACTGGAAAATGCCAAGGGAAAACACTCTCCACGCTCAAATTCCTGGTTTGCAGGTGTGAAAAAATTCTTTGAAGACATGAAATTTTAAGCTAAGTAAGTTACAATGCTCACATTTATCTAAATGTGCATTTTTTGAGCTTGATGACTAAGGGATTTGTAATCGTTATGACTCCATATCAAAAGGAGACATTGTAACCCGGGTTAGGTGTAGAAAACTTCCGGGTTACGGTTCGCTTCACTCAGGCTACTGGAGGCACATTGACAACCAGACTAATAGAGTAGAACCATGATGAACCAACCAGCAATTTTAGTATTAGCCGATGGAACTGTTTATGAAGGTATTTCGGTAGGGGCAACAGGCGATTGTGTCGGAGAGTTGGTTTTTAATACTTCTATGACGGGTTATCAGGAAATGCTCACTGACCCTTCTTATACACGGCAAATCATTACTTTGACTACCGCACATGTGGGGAATACTGGATGTACGCATGAAGACATGGAGTCAAATAAAGTTTGGGCTGCAGGCTTAGTTCTCCGGAATTCTTCAATAATCCATAGTAATTATCGCGCGGAACAATCGCTCACAGATTGGCTCAAAAAAAATGGTGTGGTTGCAATTGCTGGAATTGATACTCGAGATTTGACCTTGCGTTTACGAGAACACGGTGCCGTGGGAGCTTGCATCAGTACCGATGTAGAGAATCCTGAAGCGGTTTTAGCGAAAGCAAAATCCTTCTCTGGATTGCAGGGTGTGGATTTGGCGCTAGAGGTTTCAAGAAAAACTATAGAACGGTGGCATGAAGGTCAAGGTGAGTGGGGGACAGACTCTCAGCCCCAAAAATTTCATGTAGTTGCTTATGATTTTGGAGTAAAGCACAATATCTTGCGTATTTTACATGATAAAGGGTGTCATCTAACTTTAGTCCCAGCAAAAACTTCTGCTGCAGAAGTTTTGGCTATGAATCCTGATGGTGTATTTTTATCAAATGGTCCTGGGGATCCACAGGCATGTGATTATGCAATCCGCGCCACCCAAGAGTTTTTAAAGCATAATATTCCTCTATTCGGGATTTGCCTGGGTTTTCAAATTTTGGCTTTAGCTTGTGGTGGAGTAACCAAAAAAATGAAATTTGGCCACCACGGCGCCAATCATCCTGTCATTGAAACGGAAGGGAAAAAACGTGTTTTTATAACCAGTCAAAACCATGGTTTTGCAGTGGATGAAGAGAGCTTACCTGACTGTCTTTCCGTCACGCACCGTTCATTATTTGATAATACTCTTCAAGGCATTAGACATAAGGAAAAGCCAGCATTGGGCTTTCAGGGACACCCAGAAGCAAGCCCTGGACCTCACGATATAGAAATAATATTTAATGAATTTATACAATTGATGAAATAGGATATACACATATAATTAGAGGATTAACTAATGAATGAAAGTCACGTTTTTACTTCTGAATCAGTTTCTGAAGGACATCCTGACAAAATAGCAGATCAGATTTCAGATGCAATTTTAGATGCTATTTTAACGCAAGATCCTGCTGCCCGTGTTGCTTGCGAGGTCTTCGTTAAAACAGGTATGGTGTTAGTTGGTGGTGAAATTACTACTAAAGCATGGGTTGATGTGGAAGCCGTAACGCGACAAGTCGTTAAAGATATAGGTTATAACAGCTCACAAATGGGTTTTGATTGGGAGTCTTGTGCAGTACTTTCTGCCATAGGTAAGCAATCCCCTGATATTGCACAGGGCGTAGACAATAAAGAAACTAAAATGCTGGGTGCCGGAGATCAAGGTTTAATGTTTGGTTATGCCAGCCGTGAAACCGATGTGTATATGCCTGCTCCAATCGCTTATGCACATCGTTTGATGGAAAAACAGGCTCATTTGCGTAAATCAGGAGCATTACCCTGGTTGCGACCCGATGCTAAATGTCAAATAACCCTAAAATATGAAAGTGGTATACCCGTTGAAGTGGATACCGTTGTTTTTTCAACACAGCACGCAACTGAAATTGGATATAATGATTTAGTTGAAGCGGTGCGTGAAGAAATTATTAAAACTACATTACCCAGCGAATGGTTGACTCATAAAACACGTTATTTCATTAATCCAACAGGTCGTTTTGTTATTGGTGGCCCGTTAGGGGACTGTGGATTAACTGGTCGTAAAATTATCGTTGATACTTATGGTGGTATGGCGCGACATGGCGGAGGATGTTTTTCAGGTAAGGATCCCTCTAAAGTGGATCGTTCTGCCGCTTATGCAGCACGGCATGTGGCAAAAAATATTGTAGCGGCTGGATTGGCTGATAAATGTGAGCTACAAATTTCTTACGCGATTGGGGTTGCAGAACCCACGTCAATTTTTGTTGAAACATTCGGTACCGGTCGTTTATCAGATAATGAAATTATTGAATTAATTCACTCTCATTTTGATTTAACACCACAAGGTATTATCGAATATCATGATTTGCTTCGTCCGATCTACAAGCAAACCGCAACTTATGGCCATTATGGACGTGAGAATTTTCCTTGGGAACGTTTGGACAAGGTGACGGAGTTAAGCAAAGCTTTATAAGGAGAGCTAATGGAACTAGTCAATAAGGTAGAGGCAGGGAGCAATATGACGAAAGATTATAAAGTAGCTGATATGTCACTGGCTTCGTGGGGACGCAAAGAAATTGCGATTGCCGAGACTGAAATGCCAGGATTAATGGCTTTGCGTGAAGAGTTTGCTGCAACCAAGCCATTAAAGGGTGCTCGGGTTGCAGGTTGTTTGCATATGACAATACAAACTGCAGTGCTGATTGAAACGCTGACTGCGTTAGGCGCCGAAGTTCGTTGGTCTTCATGTAATATATTTTCTACCCAAGACCATGCTGCTGCAGCTATTGCCGCAAAGGGTATTCCAGTATTTGCCTGGAAAGGTGAAACTGAAGAAGAATATTGGTGGTGCGTGGAGCAAACTCTCATTGGACCCAATGATTGGTCTCCTAATTTGTTGCTTGATGATGGTGGCGATTTGACACAAATGGTTCACCAAAAATTCCCAGAACTATTAACAGGAATTAAAGGGGTTTCTGAAGAAACAACTACAGGCGTTGCGCGGTTATATGAAATGGCTAGAAAGGGTGATTTAAAAATCCCAGCGATTAATGTGAATGATTCAGTAACTAAATCCAAATTTGATAATATGTACGGTTGTCGTGAGTCCTTGCTTGATGGAATAAAACGTGCGACCGATGTAATGATAGCTGGAAAGGTCGCTTTAATTTTAGGTTATGGAGATGTAGGGAAGGGATGTGCGCAAGCATTACGAGGTCAAGGTGCAAATGTTCTAATTGCAGAAATTGATCCCATTTGCGCGCTGCAAGCTGCAATGGAAGGATATCGGGTAGTAACTCTGGATGATGTTGCTGAACAGGTAGATATCGTTGTGACCGCCACGGGTAATTACCATGTAGTGACTCACGATCACATGAAACGTATGCGAAATCAGGCTATTTTATGCAATATTGGTCATTTTGATTCTGAAATCGATGTGCACAGCTTAAAGAAATATCAATGGGAGAATATAAAGCCCCAAGTGGACCACATTATATTCCCAGATGGTAAGCGATTAATCCTTTTAGCTGAGGGACGATTGGTCAATCTAGGATGTGCTACAGGGCATCCAAGTTTCGTGATGTCAGCATCTTTTTCCAACCAAATTTTGGCGCAAATCGAATTATTTAAAAATGCTGCTCAATATGATCGACAAGTTTATGTTCTTCCCAAGTTATTGGATGAAAAAGTAGCTCGCTTGCATTTGGAGAGAATTGGAGCAAAATTAACCCCACTCACGAAAGAACAAGCAGATTATTTAGGCGTGGAAATCAATGGTCCTTATAAGCCAGAGCAATATCGCTATTGATTTGTACTGCGTAGCAGAGTGACCCCGGGTTTTTCTTAATTTCTTCCCGGGGCTACGCCTTGCGCCTTTACCCAGACTGCGAGTCTAATTTTTCTCAATGAGACAGGATGTGCAACAATTCACCATCTGTCTGATTGAGCGTTTTGAGAAAAATATTCATCCAGTCTACGCTTTGTTCCCGGACTCACCAATTCAGGCAAATTATGGTAATCGAACCAAGCCATTTGTTCAATTTCGTAAGAATGAGTTTTTATGGAATTAAAATGTTTAATGATAAAAACAATCGGATAGTCATGGACTCCCATGTAGATATGAAAATAAATCCCAAATAATTTCGGTTCTTCAGTTGGGATTATTCCAACCTCTTCGTTTAATTCACGTATTAAGGCTTCTTTTACCGTTTCACCTTTTTTTACCCCGCCACCTGGAAGAAACCAATAGGGTTCATAAGTGTGTTTTACCAACAGAACTTGATTTTCCTGATTTAGAATAATAGCGCGTGGCCCCATAGTTATGATTCCAAATAAGGATTGCACTTTTCGTATGCATTGAATGGCCATGTTATAAAATAGATTTCGTAAGTTCATAAACATTTTTTAAAATAAACGAAGGATGAATGCAGTATATAAAGTGCATTAAGAATTTCAAAATCTATTTTAAGCATAATACATTAAGAACATTAGCGTAAAATTTTGGGATATGGTTCATCTTGTTTTGCTTTTTTTCTTATAGCATACTGAATTTCGATGTATTTTTATAAGGAGATTGTGGCATGTTTAAATCAGGGATTTTAGGTTTAGGTCTTTTAATTATTACACAAGGTATTTTTGCCGCTTCGGGTGAAGATACAGTGCGAGTAATAATCAAATATAAAGAACAAATGACAAGTGTTTCATCTTTAAAAACACAAATAAAACAGATAACCCAATTACCGGTTAAAGAATTAAATCCTATGGCCAATGGGGCCTTTTTACTAATTTTAGACTCAACAAACAGTACTTTGGTTCAAAACGATAATGAAGATCCTACGTCCTTGGTTTTAGAACGTTTGCGCAACAATCCTCAAGTTTTATATGCAGTTAAAGATAGAGTAAGTTATTTTAAACCGGTTCCGGATCCTGAGATTTTAGGTGCCGGTGATATATTATCTCATGAAAGTCAGTGGGATGAATTTTCTCGACCCGCAGGAATTATGTTGGAGTCAAAGCCTGGATTTAGAGATGGTGCTTGGGCCTACACCACGGGTCTTTCCAAAAAGCCCATAGTAGTTGCAGTCTTAGATACGGGAATTGCTTTAAATGACAGTTTAATAAATAACCTAGTAAAAGATAGTTCAGGTAATTTATGGGGTTGGAATTTTGCGGGAAATAATAATAATTTGGTTGATGAAACCCGCTCGTACCATGGCACTCATGTTGCTGGGACGATTGCTGGTTATGGCAGTGTGATGAGTGGGATGGGTGAGGATTTAAAAATCCTTCCTTTAAAAATTCCTGCAGCTAATGGAATGTTTTATGAAAGCTACGTCATTAATGCCATATATTGGGCTGTAGGTGGCGACGTCCCTGGAATACCACCAAACATTCATCCAGCAAAGATATTGAACATGAGTTTTGGAGTCGATAGAGGTCCTAAAGATGAAATAGACTATTGTGATCAAGCATTACAAGAAGCAGTCTTTTTTGCACGCAAAAAAGGTGCGGTATTGGCTGTCGCAGCGGGAAATGACAACGTTTGGGAGCATTTTAATGCACCCGCGATTTGTAATGGAACCATTAAAGTAGCTTCTACAGGACCCGAAGGCCTTAGATCCTATTTTTCAAACTATGGTCCAAGTGTTACTTTAGCTGCTCCAGGAGGAGACAAGCGTTATGGCATTTGGGGAGGAATTTTATCCACAGTGAACCCTGGAGGTGGATATAATGGCTCGGGCTTCGATTTTTATCAAGGTACCAGTATGGCAACCCCTCATGTTGCCGGAGTTGCCGGATTAGTTTTTGCTGCAAGTGAGAAAGTACTTAGTCCAGAACAAGTAGAACAATTATTGTATTCAACAACACATGATTTTGGAGTCAGTAATGATGCGAATAAATCTTGTGTGGGTAAAAAACCTTGTGGGCATGGTATTTTGGATGCTGAAAACGCAGTAAAAGCGGCGGCAGCTGGTTATGATCTAATTTTTTCAGCCCCCAAAATAGAGCATTTGGTCATTAAAAATTGTGGAAATAACCGACTGAGCCCAAGTAATGCGCGTATTGTTTCAAAAGGGGGAATTTGGATACAAGATCATGCTGCCTGTGAGCGTTCAGAGGACTATCGAAAACCTCAGGTAGAGCAAACTAAAAATGGAACCATTATTGCCAATTATGGTTCTGTACGTTATCGACTTGAGCAAAGCGCTTATAAGTCATGTCATGTAATTGGTTATGATGGCATTGGTTGTTATTTGTAACCATTCACGCGACGATGTCAACGTAAACTTGTAGCCTGGGTGAAGCGCAGCAAACCTGGGCTCTCAGGTAAGCGTTGCGTTGTCGGCTACGAGACCTCATCTCTAATTGAAAAAAGGTCTTAATCGTTTGGCTGCGGCACGCTGTTCTAATTGCTCAGGCGATGGTGCTCTTGGTAGCGTTAGTGTGCTGCTTGGTTGAGTCAAGGTATTACTTGGAGGGGTCAAAGTATAATGAGGGTGCGGTTTATAAATTGAAGGCATAATATTGAGCACTTCTTCAGCTTGTTTTAAGAGAATCTCCACTTTTTGATTCAACAACTCGTTCTTATTAATTTTTTCATAAAGCTCTTTCGCTACCCCAAGACCATGTAATGTGGCTTGATAAAATTGGGATATGGGACCTCTGAGCGCGGCTATATGATCAAAAAGTGGTCCTACGGATTGATACTCTAAAAGGAGGGTCACATTTTCTGCTAGTTTACGCATCAAGTTTAAAAAATGATCGTGTTGGAAAATCAGTTTTTGCATTCCTTTAATAAATGTGTTTTGCTTGATGTGTCTACCTTGATGTGCTTTTAATTCAAAATTTAAGTGATCTTTTTGATAACGGTGGGTAATTCTTAGTAGAGAATTAACGAGTGACGTAAGCACATGAATGACTTGTTTTAAATCTTCATTTCCCAAAGCATAGGCAAGACGATCCATATTCATTTTAGATGAATTTCGCGGCTGAATATCCAAGAGATAAAGCAAGTTTTGATCAATGCTTAAAAGTAAAGCCAGAGTATCTTGATTACTTAAACGATATTGTAGAACTAATTGGATGGAACAAATTGTATCTTCCATAGAAGAATCTTCTTCTATAGGTGCATTCTTTAATTCATCAAGAAGACGTTCTGAGGATTTAATACTTTTTGTTGCTTCATCCAGTAGATTTTTTAATTGTTCTACATTGATCTCATTCATTCTAGATAAGTCACCACGTTGATTAATAAAAAACCATCCTTATTTTAATAATAACATTGAAATGCGCTTTTAAACTATAATTTAAAAAATTAACAGGACTTTCTTAATTTGTATGAAAAAGTATAAGAAATTTAAAAACTTTGATGAGTTCTATTTATTTTATCTCAATGAGCATCAAACACGCATGTGTCGGCGCTTGCATGCTTTAGGCACTCTTCTAGCTTGTTTAAGTTTTATTTTTTTTCTTTATACTGGCCATGGTTATTGGCTCATTTTGATGCTTATAGCTGGCTATGGATTTGCCTGGATTGGGCATTTTGTTTATGAAAAAAATAAACCCGCGACATTTCATTATCCCTTATATAGCCTGATGGGTGATTTCGTCATGTTTTGGCAGATTTTAAGAGGAAAATTAACGATCTAGTTTAATGATTCCCTATCACACTCCTGTATTTTTGCTCAAAAATAGTCTAAATTGCAATTAAATGTTCCATTACAAGGAGTGTGTAATGATACTTGAAAGCCCTGCATTTGTTCATAATGAGTTTATTCCCAGAGAATATACTTGTGATGGTACTGATCATTCGCCACCCTTGGTGTGGAGCGATATACCCAAAAATACTCAATCTTTTGTTTTAATCATGGATGATCCAGACGCGCCAATGGGTTTATGGGTACACTGGATATTATTTAATGTACCTCCTGATTGTCATGAGCTTAAATTGGAAACTGGTATACCTTCGAACGCAATAAGTGCACAAAATAGTTGGGGTAAAACAGGCTATGGTGGACCTTGTCCCCCAAAAGGTACTCATCGGTATTCCTTCAAACTCTATGCTTTAGATACCTCATTGACTCTGGGAGAACATGCTACAAAAAAAGAAATAGAGACCGCCATGCAAAATCATATCATTGAACAAACTGAATTAATTGGTAAATACAGTCGATCCGATTAATTCTATAGGTGAAGCGAAAAGGAGCTGCATTCAATTTGACTCGGATTTCGCTTCATGTTTTGAATTAAATTTACTAATTAATTAAATCGCGCAATAGTTAGTCCACAACAGGATTCCGTCACTTCATTTAAGTGTTCAACCACAGTGCTTAGACATCGAGTAAGTAAATATATTGGATTAAAAACAATAGAAGCGAGTGCGGCGCATGTTGCAATAACACCCATGGTTGCATCTACAATTGTATGTGCTGCGCTTGCTTTAAATGAGGAACAAGCACCCGCACTTATTTGGGATCGGGGTGCAAAGACTGCTAATAATAAAGCAGGTATTAGTAATAATGCAGTAGCGGCTAAATAAATAAAACTTTTCAAAAAGAGCAATAACGCATTCACACCTAACCAAAGTGGGCTGTGAATAGGGCGCACAAGTAAGTCAGTAAAAGTAGATATGTCATGAATTGGACCAAAATAGGAGGGTTCCGGTATAGGAATTAAATCAGCATATTTAGCTCTCAGGCTATGGTATCCTCGCCAGGTTGATTCAATTTTTGAAAAAAAACTAGACATCACATTTCCCTTATTATTATTTTGGGGCGTATCATGCCAATTAATAATAAGAAAGAAAATACTTTCAATAAAAAATTCAAAAATATGGAAAACCGGATGAGATTATATCTGAATCCGGATAAACTCTTTTCTTACTATGAAGGGATTTTTCCACACGCAATACGATCACCACCACCTCCTAAAGGAGGATTATCGCTGTAATTATCTCCGCCTGCGTGAACCATGATGGAGTGTCCTTTGATGTCTTTGGTAGTTAAGCGAGGTGCTAAGATTGGCACATTAGCAGCTCCATTGCTATCAACCATTAATACCGGTAAATCACCTAAATGACCTTGGTTAAATGGACCAAGATGTTTTTGGGTGTTCATTGGGTCCAAATGAGAACCTGCATTTTTAGCGTGGTCACCACAATCAGGATGTTGATGGATGTGAAAACCATGAATACCCGCAGGAAGTCCGGTCAGGTGAGGGGTTATAAGTAATCCATACTTGCCATCTTCAAACACGATTTTTCCAACTGAAGCTCCATTTGTGGTAGCCACATCGCTAGTGACTGTTTCTGCGGTGACTATTGACGAAAAAAATAAGGCAAAAGCCCCAATGATTATTTGTTCTTTCTTTTTGATTTTTTCCATAGCTAAATCCTTTTTAGTGACAATTTTTCCATTCTAACATAGCATATTACATATTAGGTTATCTAAAGTTGAATTTTAAAAAACGTGAATAATTTATCTGCAAATAGAAATTAATTGCGTCTTTAAGGTTTTTATTATGACTAAAAATGTAATGCCCAATATCCGAACAGCGACATTAGATGATGCCGAGGCTATAGCACAAATTCATATCTGTTCCTGGCAAAAGATGTATCGAGATTTTATTCCCGAAATTATATTACAAAATCTGTCCTTAAAAGAGCGAACTCAGCAGTGGCGTGATTTGATAGAACAGGAAGTTAAAGTATTAGTCATGGAAGTTCATAACCAAATTATTGGTTTTGCGAGTATTTGTCCTTTTCGTGATTTTAGTGCTGATGATACGATGGGAGAAATCAGTGCAATTTATTTGAATCCTGAGTACTGGCGGAGAGGATTGGGTACCCAATTATGCCTCGCAGCAATTTCTGAACTTGCAAATCAGGGATACAAAAAAATATTGCTCTGGGTATTTGAAGACAATATTCAAGCACGAAAATTCTATGATGCTTTAGGTTTTGAAGCCACAACCTCCACTAAATTAGCAGAATTTTACGAGGATGGCGCTTTATTAAAAGAAGTTCTTTATCAAAAAATACTTTAATTTTATTTTTGTATAACACGGGCAGCACAAAACCCGGATTTTGTGGTAAGTCGAATGGCTAAATCCGGGATTACGCTGTGCTGCTAGGCTAAGTGCCACAGAATGTTTGGTAGACTCGCTCATGAGGCAAGGGCAAACATTGTAAATGTTCTGTTTCTTTTTGTTGATGATAAGGATTTTTTAAGACCGTTAAAAGACTATCCATTAAGGTGTTGTCGTTTTGCTCAATGAAATCTCGAATTGCGTTTTCAACTAAATGGTTTCTGGGAATATAGGCAGGATTTACCCGGTTCATTTTATTTTGTATTTCGTTGATCCCAATTTTTTGTTGTTTAATACAATTCACCCAATCAGAAACCCACTGTTTGCTGCTGGGTTGATTTCCTAATGCATTGATTACATCGAGTTGAGAGCGCTCAGAGTAGAGGGCTTTACTCAGGAGACGAAAAATATTTGTAAAATCTGGTTTATGTTGTTGTAATAATTCGAAGAAGGTTTTGATAAGCTCAACCGGTTGAATATTCTCATCAAAGAGTCCTAATTTCTCTCTTACTTTTTTATTCCAATATTTAGAGAACCGCTCTGTAAATGAGTGAAGCGCTTCTTGCATGTGTTGCAGATCCCTCTCGTCTTTAAATAGCGGAAGTAAAGCCAGACTCAATTGTGCTAAATTCCATTTTGCGATGGCGGCTTGATTTCCATAAGCATAACGTCCCATAACATCAATAGAACTGTATACCGTACCAAAATCAAATTCGTCCATGAAAGCACAGGGACCATAATCTATCGTTTCTCCCGATATGGTCATATTATCCGTATTCATGACTCCATGAATAAAGCCTACTCCCATCCATTCCGCAATAAGATGGGCTTGTCGATCAACAACTTTTTTAAATAATTCAAGATAAGGGTTCGCACTGGGTAAAAGTTCAGGGTAGTGTCTTTCAAGAGCATAGTTAGCCAAAGCTCTAAGTAACTGATCGTCTTTTTGAGCTGCAGCATATTCGAAAGAGCCAACTCGTAAGCTACTTGAAGCTACTCGGGTTAATACACCTAATGGTACTGGACCGTTTTGTCGATAAATTTGTTCTTTGCTTGCAATTGCAGCCAAGCAACGAGTGGTTGGAATATTTAAGCCATGCATTGCCTCACTGATCAGATATTCTCTTAACACAGCAGAAAGTGGCGCTCTGCCATCACCGGTACGCGAAAACATTGTTTTTCCAGAACCTTTGAGTTGAATATCCCATAGAGTTCCATCTTGGCTGCGTATTTCACCAAGTAATACGGCACGACCATCACCTAAAAGAGGAACGTAGTATCCAAACTGATGTCCCGCGTAGGCTAATGCAATAGTTTCAAGATGTGGAGGAACCACATTTCCGGCATAAAAAGGGACTATGTCTGATTCCCTAAAAGAAGGGGAATGGGGAGCACAAAGATAAGAAGCTAACTCTTGATTAAATTTGATTAAATAAGGATCTACAATGGGTGTGGGCTCAATCACTTCATAAAAATTAGGAGGTAATTTTAAGTAAGAACTACGCTGTATATAAGGTATCAAATCAAGCCATCCATAAAAGTGTATGTTAAATATTTAAAGAAATCCTCCACTTAGTTCTATACGTCCAAATGAGAAAGTATTGGTCCTGAACTAATTGGAAGAACCTTTTAAGCATATTATAGTGTCTTTATTACAACACAGTAAAATTGAGCAAGGAGATACAACAAAAAGAGTTCACCCTTCTAGAGTTTGAAAATTGTTTTAGGAAAAAAGTAGCACGCTAATCGTTTCATTAAATTTGGTTTGTTTTAAAAACTCCTAATGATGGTGGTTTTTTTGATCCTGCACAAAACTAAGCGTCCGCTTACAGGCAATATAACCTTGTTTTGAGGTTTCATTTAGAATCTGGTCACAACAACTTATTAGGTCATCAAAGTTCTGAGGGGTATTTCCTTGTCGTGACAGAAAAGAAGCCGCTTCTCGAAATAGGGTGATACTGGAGACTAGTTTCAGGGTGTCAATCTCTCCCTGCATCAGGAATACAATTGGAATCTGTTTTTTTAATTGTTGTTCTACCAACTGAGCCATTGCGTAATAATTACGAAAAAGTAGTTCATTTTGTAAATAATCACAGGCTTCTTTCAAATCAGCGATACCAAAGTGCTGTGCTATTGGACTGAAGCCAAGCTGTTTCAATTGGGGAAAGATATACCATATCCAGTGGCTTTTTTTGCTTCCGGCTTCAAGTTCAGCGTACGCTTGCTGAAATGAAATATCCCTACCTTGGCCTTGCTGTGCTTTAATAAAACGTTGAATGTTGCTCATTATAATATACCTTAATTAATAGGTAATTTTTATAAAATAGTTAAAATGGAAGGATAGGACAAGTGGGTGGGTGAGATTTTTTGTATGGGGACAGTTTTGGGATTCTTATCCCAAAACTCGTCTTAACTCTGCTTCTTGTAAACGTTCGGCAAAAGCCTCATCGGACTCTACTTGTTCACCCTGTTCGTTTTTAAGAGCCTCTGCTTTATCAATTTTATCAAGATCAATTTTATTTTTAACTTGAGAAAACAACCCTAAACTGGATGCAGTTTGAATAAGTTGGGTTATATTTTCTCGGTAGAGGTTAACTTTATCTTGTTCCCCTTGAGCACTTACAGTTGCGTTTATTACTTGTTCTTCTTTTTCTGAAAAAGGTCTTTCTTCTTTCTTGGAGACAGATGATTTTTCCACATATACTTCTTTTTCCACATACACTTCTTTAGAGGATTTAGCGGTGGACGGAGTTAATTGTTCAACGCTGGTGGTCCAATGGGCATTACCTTCATTATTTAGAATAATAGTAGGTAGATGAGGTCTAGAGGCCCCATTTTCTTTACCTACCACGTGAAGGTTTACATCAAGATGTGCTGCTATTTCTTTTAAATCATCATGTGTGGCCCATCTTCCTGATTCCTTAATTTTTTCTATTCCTTTTAGAATCACAGAACCAGGATTTACTTTATCTTCTGAAAGCACATCCCGCAATACTACATCTCGAAGATGCTGTAGTTCGATCATATCGGGTTTATCAGAAGATGGATTTTCAAGTTTAACACGTAACGTTTGAGCGGTTTTTTCTGCTAAGGAAAGAACTTCAGGGGATAAAGCTAATTCATTAAATTGACTTATTTCAGCGAGTGAATCCTGATTATCTAAATAAAAGTGAACCAATTCTCTAAATTTATCGTAAACGGGGGTCGCTTCAATTCTTGCTCGTCCATCTTGTAAAACGTCCTCTCCTTTTTTCCTATTAATCAGCTCGTTTTTATATATATTAAAGACGATGTTTCTTAACGACGTTTGTAATTCAAACAAGAGTGCATTTTTATAATTTCTAGGGGAGTGATATAATTGATTTAAATCAACATCCAGAATGTCCTGCAAGTTTACGTTACTAAGACCTTCTTCTTTCCATCTGTTGTATGTTGCGCTTGTTTGGTGGATGGCGTGCTCGTTTTTAATGGTATTGATTAAACCTATAGCAAAAGCATAAAATCCGCAGTTACCACCACCAGAATTATCTATTCTATAAGACATTTTATACTCGCTGTTAGGATTTATATTTACATATATTACACAAATTATACAATATTAACATTAAGTAATTATTATGTAATTGATGCTGGCAAGTGATTAACTAATAGACAAAATGATTTTTATCTAATAAAATATGGTTTATTTTTATGCAGAAAGTAGTAATAAGCAATTCAAAGGAGGTTTAAAAGCATGAGCTTAATTGATAACAGGATTGTAAAGGCCTCCTTTAGAGAAAATCCAGCAGAAGAACGAAAGCTATTTCCTCAATCTTCTTGTCTTATGCCAATTAGCGTTGGACAAGCAATTCATGAGAGCGAAAAATTTGCAGCAGTTATTAAATTAATTAACGCCTCTTTTAAACAATGTACCATTCTTGTTGATGATAGTGTTCAACGTCACACAATTGGTATTATGAATCATTCTGATCCTGAGGAGTTATATCAGTTAGCTGTAAAAGAAGGGGACGATTGGTTGAAACGAAATGAAAGAGCTTATAATGAATTAACCATTCCTTTTGAAATTATGCGCTGGGATGACTGGTATAACAGTCAAAATTATATTGAACATCATCTCCGTGTGCAAAAGGAATATAATTCCAATGAATCATTTCATAATGCAATTAATGCTAATATCGATGAATTTTTAACCCGGTACTTGAGCCGATTTTCTGCTGCAGAGGTCGACCATGAACGAGCCTTTAATCTCTGTCTTGATTATTTGATTGAGGAGTGTTCGGTAATGTGTTTGTGGACTGAAAAAGCTTATGATTTCGAAGTGTATCCCAGTGGCAGAAATAAGGCGATGGCTGCCACTTATGAGTATTTAATAAAACCTTATTATCCAAACTACTTAAGGCCTGTTGCACTTCGCTTTAAAAAATATCCTGTAAAAACACCTGTAGAGAATCTGAAATTGGTTCACGAGGTTGTTTCTGAGAGTGAGTCGGTAATTGGGAGTTTTTGAGTTCATCCAAATTGTTTAACTCTGGCAGGGGAACCCGCGATTAAGTGATTATTCACCTTTCAATTCGAGTTCCGCTGCACTACCCCTATGCTAGATTGATTAATAGGGTGCTTTTGTTTTTATCCATTTTCTAATTTCAGAGGTTGTTTCCTCAATGACGCGCAGGATTTGCTGATATAACTGTTCTAATAAAGTGCGTTGACCTGATTTCCAATAGTACTCGAAATATTGGCAGGCCATTTTTAAACGAATGGCGCCCACATATACCACCCCGCCTTTTATTTTATGAGCAAGTTTTTGGATTTTTTCCCAGTCAGCTTGCTCATGTGCTCTTTTTAGCAAGACCACATCTTCAACAAAAGAGTGACTTAACATAAGGTTAAGCATTCCGCAAAGTGTGGCTTCTGTGCCAGTAGTTTTAATTCCTTCTTCAACATCAAGTAGGGGAAAATCAGCGAGCTGAAAAAATTGTTCTTCTTTTGTTGGTAAATCAAAAAGACCATGTTCGGGAGAATTTGCTTTTTCTATAGAGGGAATAAATGAGTTCAAAATATCAAAACAATTCTTTTGGGTTAGTGGTTTGCTGAGGACAGCGTTTATACCTGATTCAATGCATCGCTGTTTGTTTTCTTCACCGATATGAGCTGTTAATGCAATGATGGGGGTATGATGATTTTTAGCGATTTCTTGTACTCGAATATGATGAGTTACTTGATATCCATCCATGTCGGGTAAACCAATATCCATAAAAATTAAATCATACTTATTTTTCTTCCAAAGCTGTAAGGCCGATTGCCCATCAGCTGCTACATCGACCTGACAATCACACTGATGAAGCATTTCTTTGGCAATGGTTTGTGCAATGGTATTGTCTTCAACCAGTAAGATACGGTGTTTAAATGGGGTTGGCAATGGAGCAGAATGTTTATGGGTGGGGCTAATATTTTGCTCCAATCTTGGGATGGTTGTATCAATGTAATCTTTATCGATACCTGTTTCATCCTCAAGAAGTGCAGTTTTTAAGGGAATGACGCAAGTAAATGAAGTGCCTTTTGCAACCGTACTTTCAACGTATATTTCTCCATCTAATTCATCAATAAATTGTTTGATTACAGCAAGCCCTAGACCAGCCCCTTTATAAATTCCTTTGTAGGAAGGCGTTAAACGTTTAAATTGTAGAAAAATTTCCTGTTGTTTGTCCTTGGGAATGCCGATACCGCTATCTTCAACAATGAATTTAATGACGACCTCACGGTTTTCTTGTTTTGCTAATTGAGCTGTTAGCGTTACAAAACCTGAGTCGGTAAAATTTAGTGAATTAGCAATCAATTCCAGAAGAATTCTATGAATTCGAACGGGATCCCCGATGAGATAATTAGGAATATTTGGATCAAAATCCAGCGATAAATCTAAGTGCTTTGCAGATGCTTTGGCTTTGTTAAGATCAATAACGTGCTGAGCTACTTTTTGTAGGACAAATTTTTTCCTCACTTTGGGGACTTCGCCAGAACTTACATGAATGGCTTCAAGGACATCGTCCATAAAATCAAGGAGCGCATGGCTTGATGCGACTAGATTATCTGCATATTCTTTAATTCGAGAGCTTTGGGCTTCGTATTTGATGAGATCTGCAAATCCCACAATGCCAGTAAGGGGGGTACGTATGTCGTGACGCATATTTTCGAGAAACTCTGTTTTTGCAAGACTCGCTGCTTCAGCTTTCTCTTTAGCAATGTTGAGTTCCGCTTCAATTTTTTTCCTGTCGGTGATATTAATTGAAATACCTAAAACTCCTGTAATTTCCCCTTTTTTATTGCGCATCGGTGATTTATGACTTAAGACAATGGCTTTTTTCCCATCAATTTGGGCTTTTTCCTCAATGATTTCAGTTTCACCGGTCTGCATGATATGAAGATCATTTTGGCGAAATAATTCAGCTTGATTCTCACCCCAAGGTAAATCAAAATCAGTTTTTCCGACAATTTCATAACCAAATTGAAATCCTAAATTCTGAGCCTGTCGGTTGTTGCAGCCTAAATACACTCCATTTTTGTCTTTCCAATAAACATGGCCTGGCATGTGGGCAAGAATGTTTTCCAAGGTGGATTGTGTTTTTTCTTGGCTTGAACGAAGATCGGCTTCCTGTTTTTTACGTTTGGTTATATTTAAGGAAACCCCTACAATACCGATAACATTACCTTTTTCGTCTCGGAGAGGAGTTTTTCTGGTTAAAACCACAACTTGTTGTCCGTTCGCTATGGTTCCAGCTTCTTCCAACTCTAAGGAAGTATTAAGTGACATCACTTTTAAGTCATTATTACGAATGGTTTCTGCTGAAGCTGCCCATGGCATTTCGAAGTCTGTTTTCCCAATGATGGATTTCATCCCAGTCATTTCCAACATGTTGTCATTACAACCCAAGTAGACTCCATTTTTATCTTTCCAATAAATACTTCCTGGTAATCCTTTAAATATACTTGCAAGAATAGAAGAATTGGCTTCAACGGGAAAAGTAGGAGACTCCTTGGTATAACTGGTTTTAACTTTAGTTTTCTTTTCTGACATAAGCTGTTCTCTTTTCATTCTTAAAGTTATAGACCCAATATCGGCCACATACAAGATAAGGATTATAAAAGTATTACTATTTTTTTCTTGCTAAATTAACTATCAGAGTTTTTAATTAAGAAGTGTATATTTACTTGGAGCAAGGAATGCCAGTTAGTAAAGAATGCATTATACTATTACAAAATTTAGTGGATGGATATAGGTTAGAAGGGAAGGAAGATAGGGATTATTCCTTTATTTATGCTTTATTAAAAGAATTTTCATTTCTAGTAGTTCAGCATCAAAAAAATCACAAAGACGAGCGAATAATTGGTTTTCTTAGTACTTCGGCATTAATTTTGCAAGAAAATCTTTGTTTTGCGAAAGTATGTAAAACACTTTTAATCTCTTACCAGCAAAAAACGCATGCTTTAGATTCAATGTTAGACCTTCAGTTAAATATTAAATCCGAATTAGATGCGTCGTGGGGAAAGAAACATGAATCTGAAACGAACCATTTTCTAGGACCGTCTCCTTTTTTTCTGGAGTTACAAGAAGCAATTGCTAAACGAGCCCAACGTCTTGAAGGAAAAAAACTATTCGATAAACCTACTCCATAGTAGGTTTTGCTAAAACATATGGTAATGACTTTAAATCAAGGGATGATTTTCTATCAATACAAATCCTTTGCTCAAGAGATTCGTGGCATTATTTATCCAAAAAGTGCCCGAATTATCTTAAGTTTCAATTGGTTATAGGGTTTGTATTTAAAAGGTAGCTCAAACCAAAAAGGTCTTTTCAAAATACTTTTGAAATGACTGAACGTTTTAAAGCCTGCTTCGCCATGGTAACTTCCCATGCCACTTTCTCCAACGCCACCAAAAGGAAGCTGAGAGTTACAAACATGCATAATCACATCATTAATACAACCGCCTCCAAATGAAACCTCGCGTAAAATTTGGGTTTGTAGATCGGAGTTCTTTCCGAAAATATAAAGTGATAATGGATGGGGACGCATTTTTATTTCATGCAAAACAGATTGCAGATCGGTAAAAGGAATAACAGGTAAGATCGGCCCAAAAATTTCTTCTTTCATCACTTCATCACCAAAATGTACATCCTTCAGAATTGTAGGTTCAATATATTTTTCTGCTTCAATGACTTGGCCGCCAACGAATATTTTTTGGGGATCAATGAGTTTTTTTAAACGCTGTACATTTTTTTGGTCGATAATCCGTACATAGCTTTCACTTTCAAGAGGATTGGGACCAATAACTTCGGTGATTTGGGTTTTAAGTTCTTCCAGTAACGGCTGATAAATTGATTGTTCAACTAAAAGATAATCAGGAGCGATACAAGTTTGTCCAGCATTTAAGAATTTACCCCAGACAATACGCTTGGCTGAGATTTTAAGATCTGCATCTGCAAAAACAAAACAAGGGCTTTTTCCACCTAATTCTAGGGTGAGAGGAGTTAAATGTTCCGCTGCCGCTTTAGCCACAATTTTCCCTACAGTGCTACTACCAGTAAAAAAGAGTTTATCAAAACGAAAACTAAGAAGCTCTTGGGTTATTTCAGCGCCGCCTTCAGCAACAAAAAGATAAGCTCGATCAAAATTTTGATTTATTATTTTTGCCAAAGCGGAGGAGGTATTTTGGGGTAATTCACTGGGTTTGATAATGCTGGTGTTACCTGCGGCCATAGCCGAGATTAATGGGATTAATGTTAATTGATAAGGGTAATTCCAGGCGCCAATAATTAGAGTGGTACCATAAGGTTCGGGTAATATGAAACTTTTTGCCGGTTGAACCATCAATTCTGTTCTTTTGGGTCTAGGCTTAGCCCATTTATGTACCCATTTAATTGCTTGATCAAGCTCATGATATATCATGGCAAGCTCAGTTAAATAGGTTTCAAATTTAGATTTTTTTATATCTGCATAAAGCGCTTCATAGAGGAGTTGCTCATTTTGCTTAAGAATGGTTTTTAATTTCTGAAGTTGCTGTTTACGAAAATCAATCTCTTTAGCCTGTCCGCCAGCAGCAAAAGCCCTCTGTTCTTCAACAATAGTTTGGATATTCATAAATTAATTCTGCCCAAAAAGTTAATAGTCAAATTGTATACTCCGGTGCTCTACCTTTCTTATAGACCAAGACAGTTCGTTCAAAAGACATAAATAGTTCTTTATGTTGATTAATTCCTCTTGTTTCTACTGTAACTATTCCTTGGTTGGGTCTTGATTTTGATTCACGTTTTGCTTTTATTTCACTTTCTGCATAAATTGTATCTCCTTCAAATACTGGTTTTAGTAATTTGACCTTATCCCATTCCAAATTAGCTACCACTTTTTTTGAAATCGTATTAACTGTCATCCCTGTGATAATCGCAAGTGTAAATGTGCTATTCACCAAAGGTTTTTTCCATTCCGTTTGTTCAGCATAATGAGCATCAAAGTGCAGTTGAGCGGTATTCATCGTCAGTAAAGTGAACCAAATGTTATCATTTTGAGTGATGGTTCTACCCGGTCGGTGTTCAATAATTTGTCCTACTTCAAAATCTTCAAAATAAAAGCCAAAATCCTCGCGCAACCGATTGGCTCCAACAGATGTATAACTTTGCTGAGACATATTCATTCCCTTTTTAAATGTTCTGATAGTTTGAGCAGTTCTTGGGCCTGTTTGTAGATAGGGACATCAATCATTTGACCTTCATATTGACAGGCTTTCCCTCCAGATTGTTCGAACAGTGCAACAATTTTTTTTGCGCGTTCAATCTCGTTTTCATGCGGTGCAAAATTTTGTTTTATGGGGGTGATTTGATTGGGATGAATGGCTAGTTTTCCTTTAAAACCAAGTTCCTTAACTCGTATTACTTCGGAAATTAATTGTTCTTCGTTCGTAAAATCGAAAAAAGGGGAATCAAGGGCGGGAATATGGGTCAGTGCGGCCGCCTGTATGAGCTGCTGACGCGCGTATAATAGAACATCCCAGTTCATACCACAGCCTACATCAACGGCATAATCTGCTGCACCAAAGACCAGGCCGCTCACTGGGGAATCAGTAACTATTGAATTTAAGTTCAGCAATCCTTTGGCCGTTTCAATTAATGCGAAAAGTTTAATATTACGTGCTCCCAAATTAAGTACTTTATAAATAATGTTTAACTCTTCCGCACTTTCTGTTTTAGGATATAAAACGGCATCGTAATAAATAGGTTCCTGTTTGAACGCGATTAAATCAGGCAAGCCTGCGTCCGTGGTTATATGATTAATGCGAACAATTATGGGTAGCTCAGGATGTTTGGTTCGCAAAAACTGAATGACATGATTGCGAGCGGCGTCTTTTTCGTCAGCTGGAACGCCATCTTCCAATTCCAATATAAAGCCATTTGCTCCTGAAGCCAGTGCTTTTGCAAAAAGTTCTGGTTTATTACCCGGGGTAAATAACAGGGCAGGGCAAAATGATAAGTCCATTTTAAATAAATCCTTGTTGTTTCGCTTGAAGCTCTAATTGTTCGCGAAATTTTGGATGAGCAATTTTAATTAATTGATGGGTTCTTTCTGTAGTGGAGCGTCCTTTCAATTGTGCGACTCCGTATTCAGTAACCACATAATCAATATCAAGTCGGGTATCGGTGGCAATTGAAGAAAGTCGAGGCACAATGCGGGATAAAGTTTCCTTCCTGGCTGTAGAGCTACTGGCAATGATTGTTTTTCCTCCTTCTGAATAATGAACGCCACGAATAAAATCCAATTGCCCACCGGGACCAGAAAATTGATGACCAATGAACTCTGCATTCACTTGCCCACTAAAATCAATTTCAATAAAGGCATTAACGGAGGTCATGAGTTTGTTTTTCGCAATCACACTGGGTTCATTAACATAGGAAACTGGAAGACAAAACATGGAGGGATTATTATTAATAAACTCATATAATTGTTTATCACCAATCGCAAAAGTAAACACATTGACATAAGGGTGTAATGTTTTATGTGTATTGGTAACCACCCCTTTTTTGATGAGATCAATTAATCCATCGGTCATTACTTCTGTATGAATCCCTAGATTTTTATGATGAGCGAGTTGTTCACATACTGCATTAGGCACTCCTCCTATCCCCATCTGAATGGTTGCACCATCAGGGATTAGGTTGGTGATGTGCTGACCAATTTGACGATCCAATTCACTTGCAGGTTTAGATGGGCCTTCGAGCAAGTCAACGGTATTTTCAACTATGGCATCGACTTCATTCACATGAATTAAAGTGGAGCCTGCTGTTCTGGGCAAATTGTCGTTTACTTCAACAATTAATTTATCCGCATAGCGTGCCAGTTCAATTGCGTAATCACCATTAGGGCCTAAATTGAAAAAGCCAAATTTATCCATCGGAGCCACGGTGACAATAAAAGCATCCAATTTGGTGATGGACTTAATGGTATCTGGATAACGACTAAAACTTATGGGAACAAAATTGATATACTTCTTTCCTAAATTATACCCACGCTCCGCTAATTCAACCTCTCCTTGTGACATCATTGAGGTGTAAGGCCTAATAATATGGAGTAAATCTTCTTGAAAAATTGTCTGTAGAGCAACAGGGCCACAGCGAAGATAATAAACTTTCACTTCCTGTACATCACCAGCTCTTGCACGGGCAGCAAGAGCATGACAAAGAGCTGGAGGAGTAGCAACACGCATCCCCATAGAAATTACTGCGGTGGGGGGAATCAGCTTTACAGCATCATCTGGGGAATGTAATTTTTGTTGGTATTGCTTATCAAAGCTCATTTATCATCCTAATAAATATACAAAAAAAAGCCCACTGAAATTATGATTATTGCTCAGGATTGTTAAATGTCAATCGTATGTTCTTATACTTATTTCTAAACTCAAATTTGAAATGAACGTTTTAGTGAGCAACTCCAACTACTCTAGACGTTCTAGATCAATTGGCCACGCTATTCCTGATATGAAATACCCAGGATGTTTAAGCCTCGTTCAATATCATCCGCGACCATTGGTCTCGATAATAAATATTCTCCAGTATGATCGGTTACTTCCTCTTGGGCGAAATTTAAGGCATCCTCCCATTCCTCCTGAGTGTAATCTCCTCGACCTAAATACATTAATGCAACTAGGGTTGCCTGTTGATCGGGTCGTAAATTATCAACGAATTCTGTAATTTCTTGATAAACTGGATCATCTTGATAATCTGCTAATACATAGAGCGAATCCATTTCATCGGTGACTTCCGGAAAGCTAACATCCTCCTTGGCCTGAAATTGTCGGGCTTTATAAAGAAGATCACCAATTGTTTCTTTATCAAGATTCAACATATTCCTCTCCTTATTTCCATGTCAATAAATATTGCTTAAATAAAATATAGTGTATTAATTATGATCCTCAAGCGGATAATTTATTTATTATATCTTGATGTGTTTTTTGGCGGGGTAGGTATTTGGAGCAGGAATATAGAACTCTTTTGTGAGTTCTATATAATTCACTATTGAGTTTTAAGATGAACGGAGGAATCTTTTTGTGTCTCTTCTAATTCAGGCTGGAACGTTAATTCAGAATAGGTTTTAGGTCTTACCTGTGAAATTGTCGTTAAAACCCCCTCATCAAATGCCCGCATAAGTTGTATTCTATCTGAAGTATTTTGCACTTTAGAAATTTGGTGGTGGAGTTCCCTTAATCCTTGCCAATCAAAGGTTGGTTTATTCACTTCAAAATAATTTTCGTACAATATTGATGCTTGTTGTTGTAGCGAATCGAGTTGCTGATACAAGTATTTATACATCATGATTTCAGTATTAAAATCGTACAAGTACACTAATTTAGGATGAAAATTAGCGAGTTGTGTAAAGACATTTCGATAACGCTCCATCACTTCTATTTTGTCTTTATCTAAAGGTAAGGATTGAATTGAACATTGGACATTTTTAAGCAACGAAAAATTAAAAGCTTTCGGTTCGAGCAGATAATGTGTTTTACCCTGAATATAAACTTTGGCAGTTTCTTCTAATAGCTCTAAATCTTTGAGAAGGTCTAAGGAAATCATATTCTTATCATTATTATTTATGGAGATTTATTGTACATTTTTTTTAAATGCGGTCAATATGATATTTTCATGAACAATTAATTAACATGTTGATAAAAAATACTTTTCTGAAAACTTTATAAAATAAGTCTTAATAAATAGGGGTAGATTTATTGATTTATTTCATCCACTAACTATATTTAATATATTATTTTCGTTACATTTTATGAAGTGTTGTTACTAAGGAGGGTATAAACATGAACAATTCCGGTGAAAACAGAGGATATACTCCTAAAGATCATCTTGAAGCAGCTGCCAGCCAATTATTAAACGAAGGAAAAAGAAAGGTAAATGAGTTGTATGAGGAAGGGGTGCACAAGGTGAATGAAGTTGAAGATAATGTAAAGGAGTATTCTGATAAGTTAGTGAGGAAGATACATCAAAACCCACTAGCCTCTGTTTTAATTGCTGGAGGAATAGGCTTTTTATTATCTCGATTAATGAAAAAATAATGGATGCATTAAAACATTTAGAAGCACTTATCACTGCAAAAATAGCTGTTTTTAAAACGGTTTACTCCTTATTTCGTCTTGAAGCGCAGCTAGCAGGGTTAAGCGTTTTTCCATTATTGTTGAATATATGCATGCTGTTCGTTGGGTTAATTACAATTTGGTTAACAGCGATGGTATTTATTGGGTATCTGGTGTTCTGGGTTTCAGGATATTGGGTCCTTTTGATTTCACATCGTATCCTGATCTCTATTTTTCTTGTGCTTTTGCTCAATGGAGGATTATTACTGGGATTACTCAAGTACTTATCCTTTAACTTAAAAAGCATGAGCTTTCCAAAGACAAGAGAATATTTTTCGCAAAAGAGCGTGGAACATGAAAAACTCGAGAAAGCAGCTAATGGCACAAATTCACTTGGTGAATAATATACTTCAATCCCAAAAAAGCAGGGTGAGGGAACATCAAAGGTATTTTAAAGACAATGAGGTTACTCGTTATCATTTAGCAACCTGGATGATGCTCATTTCTGCATTTTTTATAGGCTGGAGCGTTGCACGAAAACATTTGACTGGGAAAGTAACGCAACAGATAGTTAATATAGGAAAATTAGCAGTGCTTAATTCCTTCAAAAAAACACTGGTCTCTTTTTTAAAGTAATCTAAGCCTAAGACCAAATTGCACGATCGGAAACCGAATATCCTCCATCAATGGGAATAATTGAACCTGTTATAAAGTCTGAACCGCTTGAAGAGAGGAAAACAGCTAAAGGATCGATATCTTCAGGTTTACCTCTCTACCAGAGGTGTTTTACTTTCTTCGTTTCGAATATCCATAGTAATGGGAATGAGCTCAAATCTTATGGCTTGTTTAAATTTAGCCTAGCTCAGATTGCAGCGCCAAGCCGGAACATTTATTTATGAGTACGATTGAGGTTCCTTAAGTTCTACAACTTGTAAGCCTATCTAAGCTCAATGGTATTATTTCGTCCGTGTTTTGACCGAGATCCCATTTTTAAAGTAAGTAAGATATTAACTAATTTGGGAGAGTTGCGGTCCGTTGGGAGGTTAGCAAATAATCCTTTAAAAAATTAGGGATGCGCTGCTCCAACCAAAATTGCTTTTTCTCAGCAATAAATCCTACATGTCCCCCATGCTGGCTTAATTCTAAAAGGATATCTGGGGATAATTCATTGACTGTTGGCAGAACGTCCGGTGTCATAAACGGATCATCCAAGGCATGAATAATTAGGGTAGGTGTCGCGATTTGAAGTAGATATTGTCTTGAACTGGATTTTTGATAATATTCCTGGGCATTAACAAATCCATGTAATGGAGCAGTTATTTGTTCGTCAAATTCATATAAGGTTTTTATAGAATACAATTTTTGTTTGGAAAGTGATAATTGGCAATTAATGACATCCAATTTCTGTAAAAAAACCATACGTAATTTTTCTAACAGATTTTTTTGATATACACGAGAAAATCCTTGGTTTATCTTTTGAACCACATTATCTAACTGAAACGGTACAGAAACAGCAACAGCTGCATTAATTAAAGATTGAGAGCCGGTTTCTCCTAACCATTTGAGAAGTATATTGCCGCCTAATGAAATACCTACTGCCGCCTTTTTGGTTGTGGGTTCTCTGAGGTTTAGTACATTAAGAAAATAAGCCAAATCATCGGTATCTCCTCCATAATAAACCCGCGGTAGACGATTTGGTTCACCACTTGCCCCCCGGAAATTCATTAAAACTGCTCGATAACCTGATTTATTGAAGGCGTCAAATAAAGTCGAAACATAAGCCGAATTGATATTTCCACCTAATCCATGAAGAAGAATTATCAATGGAGTATCGTTGCCTAATCCATTAGTTTTCCAAGCTAAATCAATAAAATCACCATCGGGTAGCTCCAGTCGTTCATGAGAGTCAACGGGGGTATTTGTTCGTTGAGTTAATGTTCGATACAGAGTTTGTCCATGATTATTGGTAAGCCACCAAAGCGGCTTAAATTCACTATGAATGATCATACTCTGTTACCTATATATTGGATTTTATTTAAACTTTTTAGAGTTAGTTTAATCTATAAGTATAAAATAATACTACGAAGAAATAAATGAAAATGCAGGGATTTACCGGCAGTATTAATGCATTATTGATTACGGGTATTTTCGCGATATGGATGTGGGTTGCAGCGATAAAAAAATAGATAATTAGGAAAAGCTGCCTCGAACACTAAAATAGAACATCATGTTGAACCATCAAAAGTATACATCTTTCCGCAAGCAGGAAGAGATATGGACAGACTAATTTTCCTTGGGTAAATTAAACAATTTGTATCCTATTTCTTCGTGATGAAGTATTATCTTGCTAGCCCATTTGCTGATTCTTCTTAGGATTTTGACATGAAAAAAGTATTATGTTTGTCTGCATTGACGATGGTATTAAACCATTCCAGCTTTGCCTATCCGATGCCAAATCCTTTTCCCCCATTCCATATTGCTGGAAATTTGTATTATGTAGGCACGGATGATCTTGCGAGTTACTTGATTGTCACTCCTAGGGGGAATATTTTGATCGATAGTGATCTTGAGGCTAATGTCCCCATGATTAAGGCCAGTATAGAAAAACTAGGTTTTAAATTCAGTGATACGAAAATTCTGCTCATTAGTCATGCTCATTTTGATCATGCTGCGGGCAGTGAATTGATTAAGCAACAAACGAAAGCAAAATATATGGTTATGGACGAGGATGTTTCTTCGATCCTATCTGGTGGTAAATCTGATTTTCATTATGCAAATGATTCCAGTACTCATTTTCCTCAAAGTACTGTGGATAAGGTACTTCATGACGGGGAACGGGTGGAATTAGGAGGAACCGTTTTAACTGCTCATTGGACACCGGGACATACTAAAGGCTGTACCACTTGGACAGTCAAACTTAAGGATCATGGAAAGCAATATCAGGCTGTTATTATAGGGAGTATAGGCGTTAATCCTGGTTATAAATTGGTTGATAATGTAACTTATCCTCATATAGCTCAGGATTATAAGCATTCCATAAAGGTATTAGAATCACTGCGTTGTGATATTTTTCTCGGATCCCATGCTGGAATGTTTGATCTAAAGAATAAATATTCATTACTGCAAAAAGGAAAAAATAATCCTTTTGTTGATCCGACAGGTTGTAAAAAATATATTGAACAAAAGGCACAGGATTTTTATACAGAACTTAAAAAGCAAGAACCTGTTTCATAGTAGGGATGAGGCTTCTAATGAATAGTTACTCCGCCAAGGTTTGAAATTTGGGTTAATGCTGGTCTTCACTTAGGCTACAACTGAATGACCATTTTTATGAAGAGTTGTTGCCTGCTTAGTGCTGTGAACCCGGATTAAGCACTTGATGATCGAGTCTTGCAAAAGCAATCCACTAAATGATCATCGACCATACCTACTGCTTGCATATAAGCGTACATGATCGTTGATCCGACAAAACTCATCCCTCTTTTTTTCAAATCTTTAGCTAAAGTATCTGATTCTGATGTACTCGCAGGAACTTCTTGAAGTGTTTTAGGATAATTTATTTTAGGTTTTCCACCCACAAATCCCCAGACGTACTTGTCGAAAGATCCAAATTCCTGTGCAATTTTAAGAAATGCTAAGGCATTCTTGCGCGCCGAGAATACTTTGAGGCGATTACGAATAATTCCTGAATCAGTCAGCAGGTTATTTAATTCATCATCGGTCATTTTTGCCACAGCATTGGGATCAAATTGTTTGAATGCCTTGCGGTAGGCCTCACGACGTTTAAGAATGGTTTCCCAACTTAACCCTGCTTGCGCTCCTTCAAGTAAGAGCATTTCAAAGTGCTTTTGATCTTGATGTACAGGAATTCCCCATTCTGTATCATGATACTGTTCGTAATGAGGCTTATTAATTCCAACCCAAGTGCAACGTTTCATGATGTGTAGTTTCTCCTATACGATGCGGATTCTGTGTAGAGGGATGATTCATAATTTATTTTAATGATAACGTTTTTGAGAGACAAAGACTATTTCAATCCCATTTTTATCAGTCGTTTCTCTGATAAAAAAGGCCTTCGTCTTGTATTTGTTCGGGAATGTCTTAAAATTCACTCATACGATAACTTTATATTTATTTAGAGAGCTTCATGTCCGATTTTTATCAGGATTTTAATACACGACGAACCTTCGCAATTATCTCTCACCCTGACGCCGGTAAAACCACTGTCACCGAGAAATTACTTTTGTTCGGAGGTGCAATTCAATTGGCAGGAACTGTTAAAGGACGAAAAGCCGATCGACATGCGACTTCCGATTGGATGGAAATGGAAAAGGAACGCGGAATTTCTATAACAACCTCGGTGATGCAGTTTGTTCATAATCAGCATGTCATGAATTTGTTAGATACTCCAGGGCATGAGGATTTTTCTGAAGATACCTACAGAACCTTAACCGCAGTGGACTCAGCACTAATGGTTATTGATGTGGCTAAAGGGGTAGAGGAACGTACCGTTAAATTAATGGAAGTATGTCGTCTGCGTGATACTCCAATTATGACCTTTATTAATAAACTGGATCGCGAGGGGCGGGATCCTATTGATTTGCTTGATGAGGTGGAATCCGTTTTAGGTATTCAATGTGCGCCAGTTACCTGGCCAGTGGGTATGGGAAAGCGGTTTAAAGGCATTTATCATCGGTATGATGATACAGTTTATTTATATCAACCCGGTAAGAACGCACAAAAACAAGATGCAATGCAAATTAAGGGATTGGATAACCCGCAATTGGATGAACTATTAGGGGATAGTGCCCAGGAATTACGCGACGAAATTGAGTTAGTTAAGGGAGCTTCACATGAGTTCAATTTGGATGATTATTTAGCGGGTAAAATGACGCCAGTTTATTTTGGTTCGGCAATTAATAATTTTGGTATCAAAGAGTTACTGGATGATTATGTTCGTTATGCTCCAGGACCACAACCTCGGACAGCTCAAGAGCGAACTGTATCCGCAGATGAAGAGAATTTTACTGGGTTTGTGTTCAAAATTCAGGCTAATATGGATCCTAAGCATAGAGACCGGATTGCATTTTTACGTATTTGTTCAGGAGCCTACCGCAAAGGGATGAAAATGAATCATCTGCGAATTGGAAAAGAAGTGCAAATTTCTAATGCCTTAACCTTTATGGCTGGTGATCGTTCCCACACAGAAATTGCTTTACCAGGTGATATTATTGGATTACATAATCATGGAACAATTCGCATTGGAGATACTTTTACGCAAGGAGAGCAATTAAAATTTACCGGGATACCCAATTTTGCTCCCGAGTTGTTTCGATTGGTGCGCTTGAAGGATCCATTAAAGAGTAAAGCTTTATTAAAAGGGTTGATTGAATTATCTGAAGAGGGAGCCACTCAGGTATTCCGTCCCTTAAACAGTAACCAATTAATTTTAGGTGCAGTCGGTGTGTTACAGTTTGATGTTGTAGCTCATCGTTTGAAACATGAATATAAAGTAGATTGTATTTATGAAACAGTAAATGTTGCTTGTGCGCGTTGGGTTTATTCTGAGGATGATAAAGCAATGAGTGACTTTCGCACCAAAGCGTATGACTATTTAGCTTTAGATGGAAGTGATGCCTTAATGTATCTTGCTCCAACCCGTGTTAATTTAACAATGGCTCAAGAGCGATATCCCAAAATTCAATTTCATGCAACGAGAGAACATTAGGAAATAAGGCTTCTAACCTGGGAATTATTCAATAAACCCGGGTTTGCTATGCTGCACCCAGGCTAGGATATGCATTAAAAAGCTTATATTAAGCAGTGCACGTTGCTTTTACGGTGTGGGTACCGAAATTAGTAATTTCGACTTTTGCGCCCGATTCAGCGCTTAACTTCAGATTTTCATTTGGGTGAACAGTGATTCGTAAAGATTCTCCTGCTGATAAGTTGATGTCATTAACTTTTCCTTTTTTAGCTAATGCGACAACTAAAAGTTCATCTCCTTCATCTTCGGTAGTAATTTTACAATTGGCTTCTACTGGCCAGAAAAGGTAATTAAGAAATATTTGCGGATCATTACTAGGCAAATCATATTCAATCGTGACTCCTCGTTGGAGCAAATGACTTTGCGTAGAATACGCGCTTGTACTTAAAGATGCAGCAATACATAATAAGCCAAGGCCAAATTTTCGTAACATTATATAACTCCATAATGATAATAACCGAGCTAAGATACATTTATTTTATAGGTATGGCAAATTAATATCATTCATGTTTTTAATGATCACACAAGTAGGTTATCGACAAAGTCCGAACAAAGCTCTAAAGCAAACCAGAACTTATTATGCATCAATTAGTAAACGGAAATTCACAATTTACCTAGATTCATTAAATAATCAATCATATAGCCTGGGAGGACTTAGCGAGTTATTGGAGATGATTTATGGGCTTAGATTATCTAAATTTAGAGGCACTCGCAGGATCCTAAAAAAATAATCCAATATAATAATGCAACCAGAAGTTTGGGCAAGGGATTGGAGTGATTGTATAGGAGTCTATATTGTTCACAGGAAAAGGCATAACATACCCACTAAGACTCCCATGAAGTCTTAGTGGGTAAGTTGTTATTTACAATAGGTACCAGCCCATGTTTGTTTACAAAATGTAACAAAATCTGGTTCTGTATGATATGTAGTATACCACTCAGTCCATAATTTTTGATTTGCAGGCTCTGCATACCAAGCTTCAAACTTTTGTTGATCGTAAGTGATTGGATCTTTCCAAGTTACTGTTGTGGTTGTTGTTGTTGTATCAGCAAAAGCTGAAGAAAAGCTACCAACTATTACGCATGCGGCTAACATTTTTTTAAACATAACTATCTCCATTTAGTTTATGAAAAATCAATTTAAGTGTAGCTAACATTTTATATAGTGCAAACAATAAATTCAGATCATTTTTCTTGTTTTTGGGCATAGTTTGTGGAAACCGAAAAAAGTTATCCAATCTAAAGCAGCCTCTGGACTATATATTTAATTAATATACACGATTTCATAAAAATCAATATCTTTTTTGTTATAAATCGTGTTGTCATGAGTCCATGAAACCAACAACTTGTTCGTTTTAGCGATATCAAATAAGGCTCTCAACCTGAGTGACTGAAATGGAAACAGCTTTGTGGCTATTGTATTCATAGATGGATAAAGCCTTCGCAAATTCGATATTACTTTTTACTGTCAATTTATGCTTGATAATCTTATGGGTTATAGCAATTTGTATTTTTTAATGAGTTAGTTTATTACTATAGGGGACCCTTGGGAAAATAAAAAAGTGGCTTAAGAACAATGATACAAAGTTTTAATTTAAAGATAACTTTTTCACGTTCAGCCAAACGTAATTATTATAAACCAATAAAATCCTATAAAGGCTTAACGATGAAATCATCAGTGGAGTTAAAAGTACTAGTTGTTTTGGCTACTGGAGTTGTAATTGCACTTTCGCAACACATTTTGTTTCCTATCTTACTTTCATTCTTTTTATATTTACTAGTTAGCCCACTTATGGAATGGCTTTCCTTCATTAAAATCCCTAGAATTTTAGCCTCTGCACTCATTTCTATCGCCATTTTCGGAGTTATTTCTTTAGGAATTACCTTTTTAGTTCCTCCTGCTTCAAATTGGATAGAAAATGCTCCTCGTAATTTTAAAATTATTGAAGATAAATTCAGAACTGTTAAAGATTCTTTAGGAGAAATTAATAAAGCTGCTGAAAAAGCCCAATCAATGACTGGCATGGATCAGAAAAAAAATATGGTGGTGACTTCAAACCTAAGTCTAGCCCCCTCCATATTTAATCTAACGACTAATATAGTTATTTCTATTGGCACAGTACTTATTTTACTTTTTTTCTATTTGATATATTTTCAGTCATTTATTCAGAAAATAGAGCGAGTTTTATATAATAAAAGAAAATCGTTACCAGAAAACCCTTTTCTTCTCAGTCTGAAAAATGAAGTATCGAAATATTTGTTCACTTTTTTAATGATATGCTTTGTTCTCGGAGCGGTTATGTCGGTAGTATTTTGGTTATTAAATCTACCTAATCCGCTTTTATGGGGTGTAATGGCAATGTTTCTCACGTTTATCCCTTATCTTGGACATATGATTGGAATAATTATTGTTTTATTTGTTTCTCTGATTACATTTGATTCGTATCTGCATATTTTTGCGCCTCCTGCTTTGTATTTTTTAATTACTGCACTAGAAGGTCAACTAATAACTCCCATTTTTTTAGGAAAACGTTTAAAATTAAACCCTCTTCTAATTTTTTTAAATATTCTTATTTGGACTTGGTTATGGGGCGCTGCTGGGGCTCTTATTTCTGTGCCACTTCTAGTCACAGTGAAAATAACCCTCGAATACATACCTGAGCTATCAAAATATGCAATTCTACTTGAAAAATAAGGTTTGATATTTTGTTATTACTCGACCTTTTTCTAGAGTTATTAAAAATTGATCCAACATAATTTCCCTTAAGAAAATTATGTTGGACTTAGGAACTGCTTTTGTTCTAAATAAGAGAAAATTGGTTAATCTGAAGTATTGGAACTTCCATTAGTATTGTTGGTATTATTTTGTTGAGATTTATCCCATCCTTCTTTATTTCCTTTTTCCCAACCCGGAGGTGTTTTATTTTGTAAACGAGCTGGCTCTTTGTTTTGTAAACCAGGAGGAGTTCCTGCTGTATCAGTACCTGTGGTTGTGGTGCTACCTGTACCCGTATTTGTGGTATTTGTAGAATCAAAATTTCCTATAACGGGTAAAAATAGAAGTCCTACAAAATAATCCTATTTATCCATCATAGTATAATTATTAATCAGTATTAATTGAAACTATAAGAGAGTATGCTACTTTTTTGGCTTAAAAAAGTAGCATTTTGTATGTAGGGAGAAATGATAGGGGTGAAAATGATCCATATTATGAGACTATGGAATTTTTAGTTCTTCACCACCACCACGACATTCACCTTAGTTCACTAGTTTTACCATGCATTGCTTTCAACTTAAAAGTTGTAAGCGATAAAAAAACAATCTATTGAAGTACATTTAGATTGGAGATTTCGGTTGCTGGATTGTTCTGTACACTGGTTTGTGAGAATAGGCCATTTTTTGAGGTTAATTCACGATTTAAAATTAGCTTGTTAAGTGCTGCCGTGGCTAAATCGTCGAAAATAACAAATTTATCATGTTTTTGGCCAGTGGCTAAATTCTTGATGAGAATACCTGCTTCTTTAATTTTTTGTCCCTTCAATTCATTGTCTTCTTCCATCTCATAAGTAATATAAGCTACTCTAAAAATATCATCGAGAGAATAGATGCCAAATCGATCATTTTTTCCTAATTCTTCGTTTTTTTGATTTATAGATTCAACTAATTTGATAGCCTCTTCTTTGGTTCCAATCTCAATGACTCGATACAATGTCGCATATTGCATATTGGCCCATTGTTCACAATATCCAACTAATCCAACAGAAGATAAATTAGAATCATTCTCATCTAATAAAGGATAAGCAGGGGCTTTAAATTGAATAGCTGCATTAACTGCAGTAAAAAAACTGCTATTAATACCATCTTTTAAAAACTTAAACCCACCACCTAATGCCAGGGAGTTTTCAAAATTATTAGTTGCAGGATTTAATTTCCCGGAAGCCAATACCAGTAATTTATCGTTGTTTTTGACTTTAATAATAGTAATTATGCCAGCACCATTTAAAGGGATTTCATCACCTGGAAATTTTTGATTCGCTAGTGATTGTTTATAATCAGGTTTAAATGTAGAAACTTTCATTCCTGAATGAGTATTTGTAAGGGGCATACACCTCTCCAATGTTAATATAAAAATAAATAATTATACAAAGTGGCTCTATTGGGAGCAATTGCTTTTACATAATTTTAGTTATAATACAGGTGCATATTTATGGATATTCCGGTTATGACCAAAACCTTTTCGATCTTAATAATTTAAGTCCTATACTATCATTAATGGACCTATTTTTATTGGTTACTTAATGCATCATCAAACTTTAGCAATTTTCGTTTTTATGACTTGTTCTACTGCCGTTTCCGCACAATGTATCCAAGACCAGTATGGTGAAGTGGTTTGTGGGAAGGGAGCTTGTCTTATGGACAATAATCTCAAGGTGGTTTGCTCACCATATAAAAATGGCGAATGTGAAAAAGATAGTTATGGGAAAGTTATTTGTGGTCCTGGGCAATGTTTACGAAATCGTGACGGCACTGTTGTTTGTTCCACCTTTCCAGAAGGTGGTTGTGCTAAGAATCAATACGGTGATGTGATATGTGGCGCAGGAAAATGTGTTAAAGACAGAAGTGGTGAGGTTGTTTGCGGAGGGGAAGGTGAAAGTTGCGAACTTAATTCTTATGGAGAGGTTAAGTGCGGTAAATAGCAAGGAGTGTCTCTTTGAAAACAGTTAATACTTAAGGTATGACGGTTTGAAAAACTTTAATGTATAAGTGGGTAGTATGTTTGGTTTATCAATGTCTATTAATATGCAACTTAATTTTTGGACGGGTGCGTCCCAACATTTTATTGGCAACACGAAGTAAGAAAGAACACCATACGCCATACAATACAGATAAATGCATAAAATATAAAGAACGATAGGCTAATTGAGCCACTTTGCCTCCAACAAAATAACGCATTTTGCCTATCCCCGTAATATCTCCATAGGTACCGTAGCAACTTATTGCGATTAAAGATCCTTTATCTTCATATTTAAAATCAAGCAGTTCTTTATTATTTAATCTATTTTTTAATGATTTTGCTAATAAATATGCTTGCTGGTGAGCTGATTGTGCCCGGGGAGGAACAGGTTTTCCTGTAGCTAAATCCATCACATTTGCACAATCACCTAGAGCAAAAATATGTTCATCATTGATAGTCTGTAATTTTGAATTAACCATTAATCGATTTAAATTATCTACAGTTAATCCATCAAGTGTTGACAAAAAATCGGGAGCTTTTACCCCTGCTGCCCATATACACATACTTGCAGGCAGAACTTTTCCGCTTTTAGTATGAACTCCTGCACTGTCAATTTGACTTACAATTTCATTGGTTAAAATTTCGATTCCTAATTCTTGTAATTTTTTAGCAGTTAAGGTGGAAAGTAATTCAGGAAGAACAGGTAATATACGAGGAGCCCCTTCAATTATTGTAATTTTAGCCAATTTTTTAATTGCATGATTAAATTGGTATTTTTCGGTCTGATTAAGGGTGTGGAGTAATTCTGCGCCCAGTTCGATTCCTGTAGCTCCACCTCCAACGATTACAATATTAAAGTTTTGATGTGCTGCCTCAAGTGCATATTGCAGGCATAAAAGTTTATCGACATATTTTTTTTGAAAATGATTTGCTTGCTCAAGATTATCAATACTCAAACAATGCTCCTTAACTCCTGGAGTATTGAAATCGTTACTTTGACTTCCAATAGCAATAATTAATGTGTCGTATTTTAAAGTCCGTTCTGGGACTATAAGATTTTGTTCTTCATCTTTAATAGCAGCAATATGGATGATCTTTTCTTTGCGATTTATGCCAACCATCGTTCCGGGTTGGTAATTATAATAGTGTGATATCGCGTGAGAGTAGAAATTGAGCTGATCCATATTTGAATCGAGAGAGCCGGCAGCAACCTCATGTAATAAAGGTTTCCATATATGGATTTCTTGTTTATCCAGAAGGGTAATCTTAGCTAATTTCTTCTTTCCCAAATCTTTACCCAAACGAGTAACTAACTCAATTCCACCGGCTCCTCCACCCACAACTACAATATGATGTGGTTCTTTACTCATTTTAGTTTATCCTTAATCCATTTCTGTCTGAATTGGAAATAAGCTCTTTGGCTTATAATCCTCGACTAATTCAGTATATCTAAGGCATTTTTCGCTTCAATATAAAGTAGCTAATCCCTAACACAACACCGTATACAATATGGCCTACTAAGGCAGGTATATTGTGTTTTATACCTTCAATAGTCCATTTGGCAAATAATGGAGTGCCAGAGGAAAGAACAGGTAATAAAGTCATAGGTCCACCCACCCACATCGCAACACCAAATAATAAACCAAGTACTACAGCTATTATCCAGGAATTAATTAACCATCCTAATATCAGGGCAAAAGCGATACCGCTTCCTATGCTCACTACAGCATGAACTACTAGACCACCTGCAATTGTTGGCATGTTAATGATCATTCCTAATGTTTCAATCATTCCCGCATGAGCTAAAAAAAAAGCAAAAACAATTCCCGCAATAATACCTGCTATTGCACCTTGCCAAATCCAATTGAAATTTTTCACGATAGTTCCTTAAATGAAATCCTTATGTTACCTCTTGTTAATATAGATCAAATTTTCGAAATTAAGTGACTTTATGTAATCTTTTGTGTGGTGATATCGATTTTGTAGAGATATTCTTATTTTAAAACATCGGTTCATCGGGTAGTTTTTGCATCCGATAAGTTAATCCATATTCATTTACCAATATAAAAATAGTAAGTATTAAATTACCTGAGTCACTTTTTTTAGACACTCTACCTTTGTAGCGCAGGCAAGAATCCATCTCACAAAACCAGTACGGGAAATAATTTGAGGGATTGATTCCCGCCTGCGCGGGAATGACAAATCGCGTGAAAACATGCTAATCCCAGGAATAGGAGAATCCGGGATAGGGCATTTAACGCCAGCATAATCTTTATTGATTGCTTACGACTTGATTGTTTCCAAAAACAACCCCATTAGGTCCTGCAGTTTGTCCGCCAGAAGATCCAAACATAGTTGTTCCTGTGACACCTAAAAATGAAGGTAGAAACAATAAAGCGGCTGAGATAAAAACTAGAGCAATTGGCGTTCCAATTGGAATTTGAGTCGGGTTATCTTTGTGTTGTTTAAACTTCATAATCGCCCCGATAGAAAATCCCAAACCAGCCAAATAAGCCCCAGCAGTAATCAATTTAGCCAGATTTGTAAACGATCCAGTAATTGTTTCTGCCATTTCCCCTAAAGACACTACGGGGTTTGCTGCTTCAGCAGTATGGCTTACTAACGTCAGAAATGTAAGACAAGCAAGACTGCTTAACCAATAACTAAAACCAGGTTTATTTATAATGTTACTTTTCACAACTTCCTCTCCAAAATTAAAAAAAATCTGGGTATGATATTATTTAATAAATAGTTTTATTTTCAAAATAATAGATTTTAAATTTTCATATTCAAATGTAAAGAGCTAGGAGCAAATAGGTAGGACATTTAACCTACTCCGTAGAAAATTTAGATTTTTTGGGGGGTAAAATGACCTGAGGGATGGCGCTGTAATGCCTCAGATCATATAACTCAACTAGGTTTCTCCAGGCAACTCTTTATATCGATTTATAACGTTTCTAAAGATTTGGCAATAGATTCAGTCATTGCTTTGGCATCTCCAAAAAGCATGTAGGTATTATCATGATAGAACAGATCATTTTCTACCCCCGCATAGCCGGGTGCTAAGCTTCGTTTAACAAATAATACGTTTCTAGCTTTTTCTACTTCTAAAACGGGCATTCCATAAATGGGTGAACTAGGATCTGTTTTTGCTGCAGGGTTCGTTATATCATTTGCTCCTATTACATAAGCTACATCACAGCTTGCAAAATCTCGGTTAATTTCACTTTGTTCAAAAACTCTGTCATAGGGAATATTGGCTTCTGCAAGCAATACATTCATATGGCCAGGCATTCGGCCAGCCACTGGATGAATTGCAAAGCGAACTTTAATGTTGCGGTGTTCTAGCGCATCAACTAATTCTTTGACCGCATGTTGAGCATGTGCTACGGCCATACCATACCCCGGAACAATAATTACATCTTTAGCATTACTTAGGAGGAATGCTGCGTCTTCACCATTACCCTGACGTACCGTTCGTGATTCATTTCCTGTGTTTATTTGTGAATTAGCTGCTGATGACTGAATGCCTCCAAAGATAACATTAAATATCGAACGGTTCATTCCAACACACATAATATAACTTAGAATCGCCCCACTTGCCCCCACTAGAGCACCGGTAATAACCAGTAAATGATTGCTGAGTGTAAATCCGATACCTGCTGCAGCCCATCCTGAGTAGGAATTCAGCATGGATATAACTACGGGCATATCGGCGCCTCCAATAGGAATAATAAGCAATACACCAATTAAAAAAGCCAACCCTGCCATGATACTAAACAGTGTGAGAGTTTGGTTAATAAAAAATAAGACTAATAAACCAAGGATGGCTAAGGCTATAAGAAGATTAATCGCGTTATGACCTATAAGTTTGATGGGTTTGCCCGACATGATTCCTTGCAATTTGAGAAAGGCGATCACGGAGCCTGAAAAAGTAATAGCTCCTATTATCAAACCCAGACTCATTTCGATTAGACTTGCCTTGGCAATTGCGCCTGGGACGCCAATATGAAACGACGTAGGGGACAAAAAGGCACAAAAAGCTACTAGAACTGCTGCCATTCCCACCAAAGAGTGAAATGCTGCAACGAGCTGAGGGATTGCAGTCATATTAATTTTATAGGCAATAAAAGTTCCAATAATGCCTCCTGCAATCATTAAACTAATGAGTAAGGGCTGATGATAAGTCGTTGGCATCATCAAAGTGGAACCTACCGCAAGAATCATTCCTGCAATCCCTAACAGATTTCCTCGTCTTGCAGACGCAGGACTAGCTAAGCCTTTTAACGCGAGTATAAAACACACAGCCGATAAGAGATAAAATAAAGGAACCAGGGTTGTCATGAGAAATCATCCTTAACTATTTATGTGTAATGACCCTATTAAATCAACTTAAGAAAATGCAGTCTTGAATCCCAGGACTTAGCTGCACCAGTCCGGTAACAAGCCCCGTGCTGAATAAATCTCTCTAGTTGACACCTTGAGGAGCGATTACCTATTTTTTATACATACGTAACATGCGTTGGGTTACCACAAATCCACCAAAAATATTAATTGAGGTAATAAATATTGCCAAACCACCGATCCAGGTGATGTCTCCAATGAACTCGCTTCCAGCAGCAATTAGTGCCCCTAAAACAATAATACTGGATATCGCATTGGTTACCGACATCAAGGGTGTATGCAAGGCTGGAGTGACCTTCCACACCACATAATACCCAACAAAGCAGGCCAAAACGAAAATAGTGAGGATGGTAATGTATGGATCACCTAATGTATTAATCTCATGCATTTTGTATCTCCTTTTTTGCCTGAAATGGTAAATATTGATTTTGATGACAAAGTACTGCTTGTTGAATAATTTCATCATTGGGATTTAATGTGATTTCCGGAGGAGTCGGCGCTAAAAGATTGATAAGATGTACCAGATTATTGGCATAAAGTTCGCTCGCAGTAGCTGGAACAAGTCCGGCAAGGTTACTGAGACCAATAATGGTAACTTCCCCATGTTTTATAGTTTTATCAAGAACGCTGACTTCACAATTTCCTCCTCGTGCAGTCGCGAGATCCACTATTACTGATCCAGGTTTCATTTGTTCTACAGTTTTTTTAAACACTAATATTGGGGCTTTTCTACCAGGAATTAAGGCAGTGGAAATGACGATATCTGATAATTTGGCATATTGATCAATAAGTTCTGCTTGGAGTTTTTTATACTCCTCACTAACTTCCGAAGCATAGCCTCCTTTCGTTTCACTGTCTTGATCTTGGCTTACTTCGATAAATTCAGCGCCTAAACTTTCTACTTGTTCTTTCGCTGCTCGCCGTACATCGAATGCGTACACGACAGCACCTAAACGTTTGGCCGTTGCGATGGCTTGTAGACCCGCGACCCCCGCACCAAGAACAAGTACCTTAGCGGGTTGAATCATCCCTGCAGCCGTCATCATCATGGGAATAACCCGATGAAATTCAGCGCATGCTTCTAAAACCGCTCTATAACCTGCTAAATTTGCTTGCGACGAGAGGCTATCCATACTTTGCGCTCGACTGATGCGCGGAATAAGATTCATTGAAAGTAATGTGACATGTTTTTCCTTGCACCATGTTATTAATTTGCTTTCGGGATCATTATCAATATGACCTATTATCAATGCGTTTGGTGATAAGCCTTCTATGTTCTTGGAATCCGGCTCATTAATACAAAAAAGGATATTGGCTTGTTTGAGTATGGTTTTTTTATCACAAATCTTGGCACCAAGCTCTTCGTAATCCTGATCGTTGAAACCGGCAGCAAGCCCTGCGTTTTGTTCTATGGCAACATCAAAGCCTAATTTAATTAAGTGCTTTGCTGAATTAGGAGTAATGGCTACCCGAGTTTCATTGTCTGGGGCCAATAGAGTTGCGATCATCATGGTAAATCCTTTTTACCTAAATATTCTTTATCCTATTGTAATTTAGAATGATTTTCCAGAGTTATAATGAGTAACACAGAAATTGTAGTCAGTGCAGTATAGCAGAACCTAGTGTTGTAGAATATTTCCGGGTGTCGATGAATTCAGGCTTCAATTATAACTATTGGAACCTCATAGTGAGGAAGTAGTGGGTTTATTTTGCTCCTCTTGCAAACTATCCACTTCTAAAGCTAAAGCAATTTGATTGGCACATGATTCTAAGAGTTGTATTTTTTCCGGTGTAGTGAAATCATTATCCTTAGACGGTTGGACTCTTAAAACGCCCATGGTGCCTCGTGCGCCGAGTAATGGAATAAAAAGTGCATTAGAAAACGAGAGGGTATCAGTTCCCCATCCAGCTTTTTGCCCTAACTCGAATACCCACTGAGCAATACTGTATTCTTTTTCATCCAACTCTTGATGCGATTTTGCTCTTGCAAGAACAACAAGACGGCCATTTTTTGGTAATAGGGCGATGATTTCGCAGTGAAGAATTTCTGAAATATAATTAATCCCAGTACGAAGCAAGCGGACGATCCCTCGCGTTCTGGATAATCTTCGACTTAAAGTATACAGAGCTGAAGTTTGATATTCTGCAAGACGTGCAACTTCTGATTGACGACGAGTAACTAAGGTTAATTGACAAATAATTAATGCCATAATAAGCATCATAACGAGGGTGAAAAAATAATCTGACTGGAGAATTAAGAAACTATAATAGGGTGGAATAAAGAAATAACTATACGCTAAAATACTGAGAAAAATTCCTGAAACTGCAGGACCAGCGCGTCCTAATAAAGCAATACACGTCATTCCAATTAAATAAGTTAGGGTTAAACTTGTATCATTAACTAAAGGATAAATTAAATAATTAATGAGTGTTGTGACTGCAACAATACAGGTCGATAAAACGTAATAGAGCCAGGAGGTCATGGGTGTGGCCAACGATTTCTTTCTTGATTTTTTTGCCCTTTCGGTCATGGTATAAACATCGATTTCACCACTGTAACGTAAAATTTCATCTGCCAAACTACGAAAGAAAAAATTTCTCCAACGAGTACGAATCTGTTTACAAATCATAATCAAGGTGACATTTTGCTCTCGGGAAAAATTAATAATTTCTTTAACGAGGTCATAACCCCTTAAAATATGAGTCTCAGCTCCCAACTGCTCTGCAAAAAATAAATTCTTTAAGGCTTGATTTCTTTGGGTTCTCGATACTTGAGTGCGGGTCGAGTCTACATATACGGCAATCCAATCTGCCTGCAAACTTGAGGCCATTCTTTTTGCTGCTCGAATCAGTTTATGCGACTCCGGACCAGGCCCCACGCAAACGAGGATCTTTTCCATGATTGGCCATATATGTTTAATGCCTTGACCTTGTCTGTATAAAAGTACCTGTGTATTTACCCGTTTTGCCAGAGTGCGTAATGCTAATTCACGTAAGGCCATTAAATTGCCTTTACGGAAATAAAATTCAGCAGCAAGTCGGGCTTGTCTGGGAAGGTAAACTTTGCCCTCAGAAAGACGTTTTAATAAATCTTCCGGTGCTAAGTCAACTAACTCAATGGTATTGGCTCGTTCTATCATGACATCAGGAACAGTTTCTTGAATCGGTGCATGAATAATTTGTGAGACATCATCATTGAGGCTCTCTATATGTTGAACATTGAGCGTGGTATAGACATTAATCCCCCGGTCGAGTAATTCTTTAATATCTTGCCAGCGTTTTTTATGCCGTACACCGCTTACATTGGTATGTGCCATTTCATCGATAAGAATCAATCCTGGATTTCTTTTTAAAGAAGCATCCAGATCAAATTCCTGTAACTGTTTACCGTGATATTCAATGGTTATTTTAGGCAAAACTATGAAGTCTTTAAGTAGTTCTTCAATTTCAATACGCCCATGAGATTCGACAATACCTACTACTACATCTAATCCTTTAGCTTGTTCTCCCATTGCTTCATGAAGCATCGAATAAGTTTTTCCTACTCCTGGGGCCGCGCCAAGGTAGATCTTCAGCTTGCCACGTTGCTTTTGTTGCTCTTCCTCGATAACTTGTTGTAATAATGCATTGGGATCCGGGCGTTTATCTGTCATTAATTTGTCCTTATATGATCCAATGCTAAATTGAGCTCCAACACACTAATTCGTGGCTCTCCTAAAAGATGAAGGGTACGTTTTTTTATTAATTGATTCACTAATTTTTGAATTTCTTGTTCTGAAATATGACGTGCTTTAGCGATCCGCGGTATCTGATAGTAGGCTGCTAGCGGACTTATTTCCGGGTCCAGGCCACTCGCCGATGCAGTAACTAAATCAACTGGAACAAGTTGCTTTTTCATCATCGTTGGATCTTCCAAATTGTATTGCTGCAGTTTGGAGACTCGTTGTTTTACGATTGCCAAAAAGTTTGGGTTTGAAGGCCCCATATTTGATCCAGAAGAATAAGCTGCGTTATAAGGAAATGGAACGGTGGCAGAAGGGCGTCCCCAGAAGTAATCGGGTGCATCAAAGTATTGTCCAATTAATGCAGAACCAATCGGTTTGGAGTCAACCAGTAATAAACTGCCATTTGCTTGATAAGGAAAAAATATTTGAGCTAATGCTGTAACTACTGCAGGATAAATTAAACCTGTCAGTAAAGAGAAAAGGAGCAGAAATATTAAAGCTGTTTTTATTTGTTTTAGAGCTTCTTTAATCATTTTTTATCCTGTTAAACCTAAGGCGACTAAGATTAGATCGATTATTTTGATTCCAACAAAAGGAACTATAAATCCACCTAATCCATAGATGAAGACGTTATTTCGCAGAAGTTCTGCGGCAGGAAGACGTCGGTATTTAATACCACTCAAAGCTAAAGGTATAAGAAGAACAATGATTATTGCATTAAAAATTACAGCAGATAACACTGCCGTCTGCGGAGTTGCCAGATTCATGATATTGAATGCATTGAGCACAGGATAAGTACTTACAAAGGCGGCCGGTAAAATGGCAAAATATTTAGCGATATCATTGGCAATACTAAACGTAGCCAAAGCACCGCGCGTCATCAATAATTGCTTTCCTATTTCTACTACTTCAATTAATTTAGTGGGGTTTGAATCCAGATCGACCAAATTACCCGCTTCTTTTGCTGCTTGTGTTCCCGTATTCATTGCCACAGCAACATCTGCCTGAGCAAGTGCCGGTGCATCATTCGTTCCATCACCAGTCATTGCAACTAAATGACCTTGAGCTTGTAGGTTACGTATTAATGTAAGTTTGTCTTCTGGTTTTGCATTCGCTAGAAAATCATCTACTCCAGCTTCACCAGCAATTGAGGCAGCTGTTAGAGGATTATCTCCAGTTACCATGATGGTTTTAATTCCCATTTGCCTTAGTTGTGCAAAACGCTCTCGAATTCCACCTTTAATAACGTCTTTAAGACGAATAATGCCTAGAACTTTTGGGCCTTCTGTAACAACCAGTGCAGTTCCTCCTTGTCGTGAAATAATCTCCACATTTTCTTTCACGTTGTCAGGAACATATCCTCCTAACTGGTTGATGTATTCTTCGATTGCTTCCGATGATCCTTTACGAATTTGGCGATCGCCGATATTTGCGCCACTCATCCGTGTTTGTGCGGTGAATGGAATAAATGTTGCTTGTAATGGGGCAAGAGTTCTACCACGTAACTTATATTTTCTTTTAGCAAGAATAACAATGCTGCGGCCTTCGGGAGTTTCATCAGCAAGTGAGGCGAATTGGGCTGCATCGGCTAGATCATTAATATCAACACCTTCTGCAGGAACAAACTCTGTTGCCTGCCGATTACCTAAAGTAATAGTTCCTGTCTTATCAAGTATCAAAACGTCGACATCACCTGCAGCCTCAACTGCTCGTCCTGATAAGGCAATGACATTGGCTTGAATCATTCGATCCATACCTGAAATACCAATGGCAGAAAGTAATCCTCCAATTGTTGTGGGGGCAAGGCAAACAAAAAGAGCAACAAGTACCGTGATTGAAATTGCTGAACCTGATTTAGTTACAGAGACACTATAAATTGAAAAAGAAAGTAGAGTGCTACAAACCACTAAAAAAACAATAGTTAATGCTGCAAGTAAAATAGTTAATGCGAGCTCATTGGGTGTTTTTTGTCTTTTCGCTCCTTCAACTAGGGTAATCATCCGATCTAAGAATGTTTCCCCCGGGTTAGAGGTGATGCGAATAATAAGCCAATCAGAAATAATTTGTGTACCTCCTGTTACTGCACTACGATCTCCTCCACTTTCCCGAATAACAGGCGCACTTTCTCCAGTGATGGCACTTTCATTTACTGAGGCAATTCCTTCTATAATCTCCCCATCACTCGGTATGAAATCACCTGCTTCAACCAAGACCAGATCCCCAGCACGTAATTTCACGGAGGGAATTATGGTAAATTTTGCATTTTTAGATGCCTTTGCCAATTTTTTAGCTTGAATTTCACGACGTGCTCGTCGTAGCTCTTGCGCTTGAGCTTTGCCACGACCCTCTGCCATAGCTTCTGCAAAATTGGCAAATAAGAGTGTAAACCAAAGCCACAAACTAATGGCGAGAATAAAAAAAGTTGGTGCTTCACCTTTGCCTAAGCATGCTTGTATAAAGAGAATCGTGGTAATAATTGAACTTATATAAACTGTAAACATTACCGGATTTTTTATTTGAACATGGGGTGCTAATTTGTAAAAAGAGTCAAGTAAGGCACCTCGTATAATACTAAAATCCCAAATGGACTTTGATTTAGTAGCCATATTTCCCCCAAAGCATCAAATGCTCCACGATAGGGCCAAGGGCAAGAGCGGGTAAAAAGGACAACGCCCCTAGAACGATCGCAATATAAACTAATAAAGTAACAAAGAGTGGTGTATGAGTGGCTAAAGTACCTAAACTATTTGGAATACGTTTTTTCTTAACCAGCGAACCAGCAAGGGCAAGAACGGGGATAGCCAGCCAATATCTGCTAATTAACATGAGGATACCACCAACAATATTATAAAAAGGGGTATTGGCATTTAAGCCAGCAAAAGAACTGCCATTATTGTTCCCAATCGAAGTAAATCCATAGAGTATTTCTGTAAAACCATGGGCGCCGGGATTTGTTATGGAGTTTACACCAACGTGAGTTACAGAAGCATACGCGGTCGTTATGAGGACAATAAGAGGCATAATTAATACAGCAATTGATGCCATTTTCATTTCATAAGGTTCAATTTTTTTACCTAGGTATTCAGGGGTTCTGCCCACCATTAGCCCGGCAACAAATACAGTGAGGATGATCAGCATGAGCATTCCAGATAATCCAGAGCCCACTCCTCCAAAACTAACTTCACCTAAATGCATCATCCATAAAGGGATCATTCCGCCTAGAGGGGTAAATGAATCCAGTATGGAGTTGGCAGAGCCGTTAGAAGTTGCGGTGGTAGCTGTTGCCCAAATTGCCGAGTTAACAACTCCAAAACGGGTCTCTTTGCCCTCCATATTCCCAGCGGGGTAAAATTCAGATTGAGGAGTAGTATCAATCCCCAGATGGTGAAATGCAGGATTTCCTTTTTGCTCGACTACAATTTCAAACAGTAAACATGGAACAAACAAAATGGACATGGCTATTAAGATTGCCCAGCCTTGTCTTTTATCATGCACCATGGTGCCAAAGGTGAAACAAAAAGCGGCAGGAATTAGTAAGATTGCTACCATCTCCAAAAAATTGCTCAATGGAGTGGGATTTTCAAATGGATGAGCCGAATTGACATTAAAAAAACCCCCACCATTAGTACCGAGCTGCTTTATGGCAATTTGTGATGCTACCGGCCCCATGGGTATGATTTGCTCAGTTACGGTTATTGGTATTGTTTTGGGATTGCCTTGGCTATCTAATGCTTGTCCCATGGCTTTTGTTACAGGCTGTTGGTAGGTAAATGGGTGACTGAGGGTAATTTTTTGAAAAGGTTTAAAATTTTGAATGACACCTTGAGAGCATAGAATAAGTGCAAAAATCAGCGACAAAGGCAATAAGATATAGAGAATTCCGCGGACGGTATCTACCCAGAAATTTCCTAACCCCTTACTCTCGTGCTTTATGATGCCCCGTATCAATGCAACTAATAAAGACATCCCTGTGGCGGCCGAAATGAAGTTTTGTACTGTGAGTGCAAACATCTGAGTTAAATAACTCATTGTCGTTTCCCCACTATAAGCTTGCCAGTTGGTATTGGTGGTAAAACTTATGGCAGTATTAAATGCAAGATCAGGCGAGGGAGAGTGATATCCTTGAGGATTCAATGGCAAATAGAATTGAAGACGTTGCACGAGGTAAACAACCAGTAATCCTGATAAGTTTAAAAAAAGCATGTTTGCTAAATAAGTTTTCCATCCCATATCTTCTTGAGCATGGATGCCGCAAATCTTATAGATTAAGTGTTCGAAAGGTTTTAATATAATGTCTAAAAAGCAAGGACGGCCCTGATACACTCGTGCCATGTACCAACCCAATGGTTTTACAAGGAACAACAAAAAAAGTAGGTAAAATGCAATTTGTAGCAAACCAGGCTTTGTCATAAGGGTCCATCCCATGTCTAATTTAATCCATGGCTTAAAATAATTCAGGTTTGAATAATACAACTAACAAAAAAACTAACAAGCCGAAGGCGATAATTCCACAGATTAAATACAAGCTCATAATTCACTCCTTGATAAATCATCATAAAATCTTATTAATCCGAAGGATAAAGTGAAAAAGAACAGGATAAGTAAGAGCAATAAAAGATCCATATAATCTAAGTCCATTTTATAGTATGTATTAATTATAATACGAACTCAGTCTTTAAGTGTTTGATTATAGTAATTATAGGTGAAAAAAGGCAATCAAACTGATAATGAATGATTATAAGATTGTAAGTATCTACCATCTGGATCGGTTCTAAGTTGTGGGCATAAGGGCATAGATTGTTTTCAGGAGTAAATAAAAAAGGGCATATTATTTTAATACGCCCTTTTTGGAATTTGGGATAGACAGTAAGATTGAGTACAGTCCTTTTACCAAGGTGGACTCCTCTGGAGTGTTTTAGGCTTCTTAGTACATGCTAAGCTTGCTCACCGCACTCTCAATCTGGCTCCCAAAGTAAATAATGTTGGCTGAACAATGTGTACTGTCTATGGTTTTATGATAGGCCACTCTCAGTGTTAATGCCACATGATTTTCCTGGTTTTTTGCAAAGATTTCGTTAAAGTTAAAAACGGTTTAACTAGGTTATTGAATTCATGTAGAAAATAAAACGCGGACTTTAGCAATAACCGCGGTGCAACGAAGCAAAACTCAGATCTAATTACGGGGGTACAGGGTTTTGCTGCGCTACAGGGTTTAATTTCTCACTTAACTATGTCGTTTAATGCCAAAGAAGGGAACGCCAATGTAGGGTCTTCTTGTTGTGTAACTTCTAGGATTTTTTCCTGTTTGTAGGAAAATTTGGGTGTAGTACAGTTTGCCCTGTTTATCACGGGCAACTCCTATACCCGTCAAGTTATAATTTCCTACAATGTTTCTCCTATGGCCTGGACTTCTGACCCATTGGCTCACTACAATTTCAGCAGTTTTATAGTTGTACGCAACATTCTCGGCACCACCGCCAGTATTTTTAATTTGTGAACGTAGTTTTTTAATGCGTTTTCCAAAATCTTGATGACCAAAAGGCATACGATGGTTGGCCATATCCTGGGAGTGTTGTTTTGCTTGAATTACAATATTATTATCCATTGTAAGTTTGGATAAGCCATGTTGCTGCCGGTATTTGTTAATATAGAATAAAACAGCATTTTGGAGGGCGGTGTCACTTTCCGCATGCCTTGCTGAAGAAGCGGCATAAGCATGGGGCAATAAGTTGAACAGAATCAAACTTAAAACAACTATTTTAGTTTTTAAAGACATAACTATTCTCTTTTCATGATAAAATCGACTGGAATAGTGACTAAAAAACTCTCATTTGTCTAGAGTTGATTTGTATCAGATTAATTCAAAATAAAAAAATATTAAACTCTCTGGTTTGAAATGTTTCTCGTCTATCTTGGAGAGCAAATTAATGGCTCAAACTTGCTATAGCATCCGTTAAGTCTTCGACTTCGCCGGAATAATGAAAGTAAATTCGTTTTTTTGAACAGTCTATAATGCACAGGGGCTCTTGAGCTTGATCACCAAATTGTTTAAATATCCAAAATATCCCGTCACTATGTTGGTGTTCTATTTCTTTTAATAGGTCCACCATTTTATCGTTTTTCAGGGCGGAATGAGGACAATTTAAACTGGTTGTGCCGTGAGTGATTTTGTAGGCGTAATGTTGTTCTTTCATAATAGTACTCCATGCTACTCTTCGATAGAGAAGTAGATCCGTTTTGATTACATTATAGTCTATTGTAGCTTCGGTGCATTTGCCTTTAGGAACAACTATCTTTATAGATTAACAGACAATCCTAAAAGAACGGCATGTAAGGTGGGGATATTAGATAATTGTTCTCTTTTGGAGTAGGTTTCAAAATGAAAATTGGGTCCATTGCCACTGAAGATTCCTTGATATAATAAGCTTAAGTTGGCCAAAGCACTAATCGGATAACCAAAACCTGCTTGTATTTCACCTGCTAATTGGGAAATATCATTAAGAGGAACCCGCTCGTCTCGCCAATGTCTATAGGCAAGCCCACCTTTTAGTTGAGCAAAAAAAGAACTATTTCCCAGAGGATCACTTTTAGATGTAATTAATAAATCCAAGGTAGGAGCAAGCGTGGTTTGCATAGGAATCCATCTTTTCAGAGCATGAAAAGCTTCTTGGGGAATATTAAGCTTTATTCGAGTACCCGTTTGTAGTCCTAGTTCCAAGCCTAATGCAATATTGCCAGCCAGCATCATTTCATTGGCCAGTGCTAATCGACCTATGGGGACATTTTTATCTCTGGAGGATGTTACCTGATAAGTACCTGTGCCAGCGCTAGCAGTAACAGACCATGGTTGATCTTGTGATGTTAGTTTAGGGAAATAATCGCCAGCCATCGCATTAAATGATAATAAAATTCCTATTACAATTAATTTCATATGCCATATCCCTAAATGAATTGTTCATAATCATACTTTTGCATACCCACAAATCAGGATTTTCAGTTCCATCACTGCAAAAGCACCTATGGGAATATTAAATATAAAAAAGCAACAAACACTTCGATGATGAATTAAGCGCCTTTTTATCAAATTTGGCGGAGAGAGAGGGATTCGAACCCTCGATACGTTGCCGTATACACACTTTCCAGGCGTGCGCCTTCGACCGCTCGGCCATCTCTCCCAATTCGGGCAAGCTTATACAGGTCGGATAATAAAATCAACCCTGTATTGACCTAAATTTGTAACTTATTCGTAACTTATAATCGTTATTGTATATACTATGAATAAATAGGCGCCTAAAGACTTTACTATTTGGTTTGCAGATTTTCTTACTTTTGAAAAGAAAAGCGGTGAAACGTTCTGTAAAAGGATTGAATTATGTTAGTACGAACTTTTATTTTGATTTCCAGCCTCATCTCTTCAAGCTCGCTTTGGGCGGAGATTACTTGTTATTACACTCTCGTTAAAGATAATTGTTGGATCAAATATGATGTATCTGTAGATGTAATGGATGCCGTGAGCGCTAAAATTTTAACCACAATTACTGTTCCAGTTGGAAAATCCTGGACACGCCAAACATTTCCTTGTGAGCCGGGCCAAAAATTAATGTATCAAGCTCGTTTTTCTCCAATTTTTTGGCAAAGTGATGAGGGTAAAACTTATCTTGCCAAAAATTATTGGTCCTTACCTAATACCATTAACCCTGGGGATTCAGCTTGGAACGTGACCGTTTGTTATTCAAGTGATTTTGCATTAGTTCCTCTTCCTCCTAATGCCCCAGGTAATTGCAGTTGTGATTTTAATGATATCCCAGCAATACCGCCAAAAAAGATATAAATGGCATTAATTTTTATCTTTGTGTATGATTCACTTACTACAACATCAACTATTCTTTAAGAAATTTTTTTTCTTATTTGTTGACGGAGCGACTGATGATTACTCTAAGAAATAAAATTGGTCAGATGTTAGTTATGGGATTTGACGGTTGTGATATACATGCCAAGAGTCCTATAGCGGAATGGCTGTCTTCAGATGGATTAGGCGGTGTTTTATTATTTGATCAGGATGCTTCTACAAAGTCCTACGGTAATAATTTAAAAAACCAAACCCAAATCAAACGTTTAACTCATCAACTCAATTATTATTACCATTCGGCAGAAGTCAATTTCAAAAATAACGGGTTGCCTTTACTAATTGCCATAGATTATGAAGGAGGGAGCATTGATCGCTTGTCTCGAGTTGAAGGATCCATGCCGACTATGAATGCCTACAACATGGGCCAATTATCCCCTGGGGATTTGAAGGCTGAGTTGACGCAAATGGCATATACATTAAAATCATTGGGTTTTAATCTTAATTTTGCTCCCGTTGTTGATTTGCATTTGCAAGATCAGCAGGGGATTATTGGTAATTTACAACGTAGTTTTTCAGGCGATCCTGAGGAAGTAGTTCGTTTGGCCAGAGCATTTGTGGAAGTTTTCGAGCAGTATGGTATTGCATGTTGCTATAAGCATTTCCCAGGTCATGGCAGTGCATTAGGTGATACCCATGAAGGGTTTGTAGATGTTACCAATACCTTTCATGAAGATGAGTTAGTCCCTTACTATCAGCTTGTCCGAGATGTTTATCATCCAATTATGATCATGACCGCGCATGTGATAAATAAGCAGTTGGATGATGAGGGGTTACCTGCAACGTTATCTCACCATATTTTAACTGGCTTGTTGCGCCAAAGAATGGGCTACGATGGAGTAATCATTGCAGATGACCTGCAAATGCAAGCAATTACCGATCATTATTCACTTGAGGATGCCTTATGCCTTACAATCAATGCGGGGGCTGATATGCTGATCTTTGCAAACCAATTAGCAAAAATTACGGCAACAGCAGTAATTGAGATGATTGAACGTTTGGTTTTCGAGCAAAAAATAACTTCCAAACGTATAGAGGATGCTTATCGCCGAATCATCCGTTTCAAGCAACAAATCAATTGTCTTGAATTGGTTGACTGATGGATCGCCAGATTCTAAAATCTCTTGACGAACAAGCATGATGTGTTAGAATATCTCTAATTGTGCATTTTTTGATCAGAAAATATAAGGTTTTTATGGTGACTCACTCCAAGCAAACAACTCATCGCTCAACTCTTGCTTACTTCAAACTCGTTTCTTGTTGTTGCTGTTAATTTAATCTTTTCATTTTACTTTATTGATTTTTAAGGATTATTAACATGTGTGCAGCACATCAACAAAAAAAACTCCTCCTCAGCACTCCGGTGCTTTATGCATTAATGATTGGTTTAGGTATCTTTAGCGGGATGTCCAATATCGTTGTTTTAAAAGAGGTAGGATTATTAATTTCTGATTTATTTATTAAGCTGTTTAAATGCATTAGCTTGCCCATTATTTCTCTATCTATCATTGTAACTCTAGCCAATTACAAGACCGATGGATTCATGAAGAAAATTTGGCAGCGAACACTTAAGTATACTTTTTCTACGACTATAGTGGCTGCCATGATTAGTTGCTTGCTTTATATTTTAATCCAACCCAGCACTGTCCAGGTTAATTTGGATGCGCAAACAGTCAAATCAGCAAGTAGTTTGGGTTACTTAGGATATTTGGCAAATATTATTCCTACCAATTTATTATCTCCTTTTCTCGAACAGCAAGTAATAGGAGTACTGTTCTTAAGTATTATTATCGGTATTGCAGTGCGTCAAATTCCTGAGGAGGAGTCTCGGGAAACGATTACGCGATTCTTCCGTGGTGCTCATGGGATGTTTTTGGTAATGACTCGTTGGATCATCACCATTATTCCATTGGGATTATTTGGTTTTATTACTTCCACGGTTGTACAGTTGCGCTCAGGAATGGATATTAAAGGGATAGGTGAGTATTTATTGATCGTTGTTTTAGCAAACCTCATTCAAGGTTTTGTAATATTACCTCTGTGGTTAAAAACGAATAAGGTTAAGCCATTTGCAGCAATGCGTTCTATGCTTCCTGCATTATCAGTAGCATTTTTCTCTAAGTCTTCAGTAGGGACCTTGCCGGTCACCATGAATACTATAGAAAATAATTTGCAAGTAAAGCCCTCAGTAAGCCGTTTTGTTTTACCTTTATGCACTAGTATTAATATGAACGGATGCGCCGCCTTTATTTTTGCTACGGTAATTTATTTAATGCAGAGTCATGGTATGCCCATTTCTTATGGCACGATGGTTTTATGGATATTCGTTGCTACAGTAGCGGCCATCGGTAATGCCGGTGTACCCATGGGATGTTTCTTTCTGAGCGTTAGTTTACTATCGAGTATGAATGTTCCTATTGTCCTTATGGGCGTTATCTTACCTTTTTATGGTTTAATTGATATGCTGGAAACAGCGTTAAATGTTTGGTCTGATGCATGTGTGACCAAAATTGTGAATGATAAAGCAATTGCCGAAGAACAGGGTGAGTTAAAACCCAGAAAAGTATCTCCATATGAACCTGAGTTGGGATAAAATTATTGTCACTTGGGTAGCATAAGGAGCCCGGGTTGTAACCCGGGTTCATCATTTAAGAAGCTACTGTTGAGTCGTTATCCTCATTGTTAATTTTTCCTGCTGGATTCAAGCATCTATGATTTTCATAGGGCTCGCAGAAATGTGCAAAATATTGTTTAAAGTTCGATACAAATATTTCGTCATTTTCCATGAGGAAAATTTTTTCAGGTTGTAATTCAACATAATTCGAATCTCTTAAGACCGCTTTATAAAAGGAGCTGGCGTGAGAAGAAATCCATTTATCTAGAAAAGGAAGTATTTTATCTGGGTCTTGAGTGAAGAAGTTTTGATAAATATCACCAAACAGCTTGTTTTTCATTTCATAGTTGCTTTTGAAAAAAAAGTTACTATGGTCTTTTCTATATTCTGTAAAAGGAGGTCTGTTGGGTTTTTTTTTCATTCCTGCAGCAATATCTAAGGAAATGATGAGACCTTTTGCAGACTCAATCGTATATTGTGTTCCTAACAAATTAGTACCATTGTATTTGTTGAGGTAGGATTCTAAATAAGCAATGGCTTCATCACTTAACGGATCAAAATAACTGCTGATAACAAATTGGGTCGCCAATTTGGTTTGTGGGTCATAATAACAACTAATATAAATAGCATAAGTAAATTGTTCATTCACTATATGTTGTACTAAGATTTTATCAATTTGATTATTTACCTCATCGCAGGAGAGTTGCTGATTTTCTATATTTTTTTCCATACGAATAATTTGCGTTGGATAATCCATACTGCGAGTGAACGATTTATTTTGTTTTAAATTATCTGCCTCATTAGAGTAGGTGAGAACTTGACTGTTTTTATTCTCCGGATTTTGTGAAATGGTTAATGTGGTAACATCATCATGGGTTTGGCTGAAGACACAAAGTGGTACTAAGATGAGCGGGGCAACCAAGTAATTAAGTTTCATAAAAAAACTCCTTTTTTGTCAGCCCAGATTGCATCCTGCAAATAAAAATATGACTGGGTTATTTTGAGTATAGATGAGTGAATGAAAATTACTCTCCGTGCTCATTGTTTTGGTTGGTATTTTTTAAAGTAATGTGGATCCAAAAATAAAAAGTAAGTAATTTTTTAAATTGTTGTGGCTTTTAGGATCTGAAGATGATACTAAAGCAACTTATATCATGGGTAAGCCGGCGTATATCCAGTAGTTTTAATATTGGTTTTTTCCGTTTGAGATTTGCCAAGAGAATTAATGATGTTTCACCATAACGTGAAACATCATTAAGGAAGATGAGATATTAAATCTTAAGATACTAAGCAAGAACTGGAATTGCACAAATTGTCTGTGGGCAGCTTCATTGGCGCTCTATTGATTTGGGCTGGCTTATGAAAAGCATACTGATTACGTCCAGGATTACTTGCTGGATTTAGATTTAACTCCTGTGTCCTAATCGCGCTCGTTCCCGCTTGTTCGATTGCTGAATTCGAATGACTCGTGGCAGTTTCAGCCGCAACAATTGGTTTACCTATACCGGCGTGATTTTCTATACTATGAGCTTCAACCAACTCAGGACTGTTCTTTTTATCTGAGTCATCAAAAGAGAGATCACCTAAAGCATAAGATTGCGCTTCAGTTTCTTTTTCTGAGCCATTTTCTATGTCAAACTCAATATCGCTGTCATCTGAGGTAGACTCGGAAGTATCACTAATAGAATCATAAGAATCTGTCTCTGCTTCTCCTAGATACTCCTCCAAAAGGTCGTATGTATCCATGTAGTCCACAGATTGTCCACTCAATTCATAGGTCATCTCAGGGGCTTCTTTTTCTTTAGATAGTTCTTCGGTTTCGTCGATGGTTTCCGTAGATTCAACGGTGGCCATTTCTGGTCCAACTGATGCTAAAGGTTCAGCGAGTTCAGTGATGTTAGAATGATTTTCTGCTGTTACCTCTGTAACGTCTATGGAAGATGTTTCGCCGACTCCAGTTTGTATTTTTGCTAAATATTCATCGAATACATACCAATTACAACTCGCCTCTAACATGTTAATTACATGCTCGCAATAATCTGAATAAAGCTCTCCTGTTCCCTTGAGTGACGTTAAGAGATTAACATCTGCCCCTGTGTATTTATTAAGGCGTAAAGTTACATTTTTAGGAAGCAAATGGGGATGGTTCTTAAAAAGATCAGACAATCCGAATAAAATATCATCTCGGTCATCAAAAAAATCAAAAATAATTTCTTCTTGAGGATGTTTTGCAGCTGCGTTTTGAACCTGAGCAAATAGAAGGCTTCTTTTGGTGTCATCCATATCACAGGTAGCATGGCTTTGCTTAGGATCCTCAAAATAGGAGTTGTCCTTAATTTCTTGCATAATTAAATTATAGGAAGTTCCATGAGGAAGATTTCCTGTCACATCAGCAATAAGAAATGGATTAAACTTAACATCCAAATCCTCACATATGGTTTTAATCGCAGGAAAACATGATCCTTTAAATGTGGTTGGACCGCCCATATTAGCGTAATCCAACTCATAGGATTGTCTATTGGAGCCAATCAACGCATAAACCTCATCAAAATCAGCGTTTTCGAGTTTAATTTGATCGAGGAAAGCTCTGTTGTGGATTAGCACAGCATCCCCAAGATGTTTTGTAAATCCACCATGGTCTGCTTTAATATAATTTGAATTAAATAAACATCCATCAAAATCAAACGATAAATAACGTATAGCCATTTTAATACCTTTATAAAAATTATTCGGTTAAATATTAAATTGAGATGAGATTTATGGTTTCTCAGTGCTAATGACAACGTATAGTTGCTAATAGGAAGTGGAAGCCATTGGTAGGTATCTATGGGTTTTATGCAACTGCTATTTCGGATTAGCCGATACAAAAAAAAGCACTGATTCACTTAAATATCTATCTCAACATAAAAATCTGCTATTGATTTAGTTAATAAGTTTTACCAGTCCTCCATTCAGTACAGACACGCAACAATTATCTGATGAATATTTGAATAATGATTAAGCGTATTTTAATTAAATTTTCTTAAGGCAATATTAAGTAACCTAATTTTTGTCCTGGAATCCAATTTTACTTGCTTAATAATGACTTAATTTAATTTTGATATAATTGTATTTATTTTGTACATATCGAGGTGAACATGAAATTAATTGACGTGCTGAGTAAGTTGGTGAAATCAAAAAATAAACCGATGGAAAAAGTGAAATTAAATGGTTTATTAGCCATTTTACCGGATGAAGTCCTGAAAATATTAGTATCCTATCTCGATTTAAAATCAGTACTGAATTTACGTAACCTCTCCCAGGAGCACTTAGAAAAAGTGAACCTGCTGTTAAAAGATGAAAAAATTTCCAAAAAATTGGGTATTGTAAATGAAGATGTACAAGGACTGTTTGCAGTCGGTCAAAACGTACAATGTGTTAAGTACAAATCCTCCCATGTTCGCCGCATCACTCCAAGTACTAAAACAATTAAAAAATCATTCCAGTCTAACTTGACCCTATTTAAGGATAAAGAAGAGGCGTCAAAGTATCTTGATAAAAAAGTGGTTGGGACCGAGCTAGAAAATATTCCCGAGAGCAAGCCTTATCTTGCAGTTGTGCAGGTTAAGAAACCTAATACCTTATTTAAGGTCATGAAAGATACAAGTAATGCATTGGCGGTCACAAGCTCTAAAGAAATCAAAGATAAACTCACCTTTGTAAGTTAAGTTATAGTCGGGGTCTTGGATAATAACCAAGACCCGTGCTATGTGGCGCATTTACTGAAGAATTTCATCTGCACTGTGGATTATGTCCAATCTTCCAATGTTGGAATTATGCCAACAGATAGCAGTAATCTTATATACAAAAAAAACAAATGTGATAATATTTAATCCGAAAAAACTGGTTACTTTTACTGCAAATGTTTTTTTCAGTGCTGAATTGACAAGTATTTGTAATTTGGATTAAAGCTTGATGCAGGCTATAAATACTTGTCAATTTAACATCGGAATTTTTAGACGTTGCAACGGTTTTTTCTGCGCATTTATGGAGAATAAGTCAATTCAACCAGACTTTTATTTTTATATATTTAAATTTTAGGGAATAAAATGAGCAAAATATACGCAATAGTTAGTCCTGCATACACCAAGGTAGGTGATAATTTTACCGATTTGACCTCTTATTTAGTTTCACCCTTTCACGCAATGGCTTATGAACATGTTTGTGGCTATTCATTAGGTCATGAAGTCGTTTTTTCAGAAACGCTTGAAGAAGCAAAAAAACTCTTGGAAGAGGGAGTAAAGGGTTCAAAATTAGAAGCCAAAACTGCAACTCAAAAAGCCATTGTCGAGTTAGAGACTAATGAAAAAGGAGAAATCTCTGGATTTGGCAAGCTCTATACAGTCCATTTTGATAAACGCTTTGAACAAGCTGAAGATAATTTCTTTAAATCAGTTCGTATTCCTAAATGGAATGAAAAAGCGATTGATGCTAAAAAAGATGCCTCCCCAGATGCGCTTGCTGAACTGTTCCTGCAGCATGAACGAAGTAAATCTGCAGTTAGTGAACCCGTTGCAATTTAAACACATAATTATCGGACTGGGGGCAGGGCTGGTATTTTTTACCCTTCGTGGAAAACCATTCCAGCTCGGTTCCGAACCTGTCCCGTTCTACCCCGCTTCTCCCAACGTCCCGCAGCTTGTCCGCGGGATCGAGGTATATAGTTCCTAAACTGATTGCTTCGATTATTCCAATCCATAATTAGTGCACTCCAATTCCATTTATCGAGTGTTATTCTTTATTGTAGTCTCAGTGCAATAAAACCGGTTTAGGGATTTCTGAGACAGAATCCACCTTACAACTATTACTGTCACTGTTTACATCTTATCTGGCAAAAATCCTCCAGCTTGCATTTGCCACATGTGACTGTAATGACTTGGTATCTTAATCAGTTCCTCATGCGAACCATCTTCAATAATTCGACCTTTATCAAAGACCAGAATTCGATCCATTTCCGATAAGGTAGAGAGGCGGTGCGCAATCACAATAGTGGTTCTGTTTTGCATTAACAGATGCAAGCCATCCTGAATCAATTTCTCAGTCAATGAATCTAGAGCAGAAGTTGCTTCATCCAGAATTAAAATGGGTGCATTTTTTAGCATCGCTCTAGCAATTGCGATTCGCTGGCGTTGCCCCCCTGATAATTTAATTCCACGTTCACCCACTAACGCATTGTATTTTTCAGGAAGTAAGGAAATAAATTCATGACAATGTGCCTTTTTGGATGCCGCTATGACTTCTGCATTCGTTGCATCAATGCGACCATAACGAATATTTTCCATGAGCGTGCGATGAAATAAAGTCACATCCTGCGGAATCATCGCAATGTTTTCGCGCAATGATTCTTGGGTAACGTCGCGAATATTTGTTCCATCAATCAAAATTTGTCCAGATTCCACATCAAACAAACGAAGAATCAGATTAACAAAAGTACTTTTTCCGGAACCAGATAAGCCAACAAGACCAATTTTCTGGCCGGGCTCAATCACCACGGATTTGTTTTTAAAAAGATGGGCTCCTTCATCATAGTGAAAGCTCACATTTTTAAATTCAATTCTACCTTGAGTTACGGTAAGTGGTTGTGCATCGGATTTATCGGTAATTTCATGTGGCTCTGAAATCAAGGTTAGGGCTTGTCTGCATTTACCCAACTCCTCCGCAAACAACACAAATTGACTGGCGAGATACCATAAATTATAAAAAATGCTGATGGACAAGGAGATAATAAAACTAAAATCACCGATTGAGACTTGATTTTTACTGTACATATCTACCAGGACGTATAAATTAGTGGCAATGAGCACGATAATACTTATGTCCCAATAGGAGCGCATTTTCAAAATAGTCCTTTGCATGGTCTGATCTTTATTTGTGGTATCTTGGGCAGAATTTCGAATTAATTGATTTTCAAAAGCCGATCTGGAGAACAATCGTAAATTGGTGATGTTGCTTATGCTATCAACCATTTTTCCTACTAGTGTTGTTTTGCTGGTGGCAAATAGATTTGACAGATCCTGTACGGGTTTGAAATAAATCATTGCGATTCCCAAAAACACAATCGCCCAGATAAATAATATGAAGGCGAATACAGGATGTACCAGGAGTAGGCTGATGATTGCGATGATGAGCCCGACAACTTGAGCTGCTGCATCATCAATCGTGGTAAAAATTGCTATAGTCCCTGCAGTCATATCAGAGATTTTATTGGACAAACTGCCTGCAAAGTTATTTTGAAAAAAACGATGTGAATGCTGATTCAAATAGGCAAACATGTTATTTATCAAGTCATAACGTATATAGGGAAATAATTTTAATCGGAACCAGTCTGAAAGACGCATATCAATGGCAATCAGGATCCACAGAGTAATATATACGGTTATATAGGGCTTTATCGCACTCAATACAGCGGATTTATCCCCTGAGAATGCGGCAACCTTATCAATGATAAGTTTTAACACATAGGGTGAAAGCGTGTTGTTAATTCCCCAATACACGGCGGTAAATAATAATCCGATAACATACGCAGTGTAGGGCTTAATCAGACTTAGGAAAAATTTACTTAATAAAATGTCTTTTTTATTCATATGGTTACTCTGTTTTAGGTACTATAAGGAATGTAATAAACCATTCTTAATTTCATACCCGCTTGTTACTTGAATCGCGTTTAAAAAATCAGAATCGTGGGAAATAACAATCATTGCGCCCGGATACGCTTTGAGTACCTGGATTACATGGGCCCGTGTTTCTCTGTCCAGGTTATTGGTCATTTCATCCAAAATAAGTAATTTGGGCGTCATTGCGGCAATTTGTGCTAAGGAGAGTCGTGCTTTTTCTCCACCCGATAAAGTAGAAACCAATGCCTCAACCTCTTCATTTTTACGAAATAAAAAATCGTTCAGATGCTTCCTAATTTCGGAATAGGATTTATCCTTCGATAAACAACTTATAACCTCAAAAACTGTTTTATTTGGAGCTAATGTGTTGTAGTGCTGATCTAGGATTCCTATTTCATGGTGATGAGGTACGATCCAAGTTCCTTTTTTTATTACAGACTGATTATCCAAAATGGCTTTAAGTAAACTGGATTTACCTGAGCCATTATCCCCATGAATTGCTATTCGTTCTCGTGCTTTTATTGTGAAACTCAATTGACTTAGAATTGGATTGTTTTCTTCATAACCGACAGTTCCATCACGAACCGTGACTAGAGTCTCATTCGTTTTCATTCCATGAATAGAAAACTTAGGGTAAATGATCTCAGGCACATAAAGCTCAGATAGACGCTGAGTCAACTCGTGTTTTTTGTAATTGATCGCGCTTTTTTTGCGGCCTGAAGTCTCTTGTGCATTTCGTGCTTTACTCTGAGAAACGATGGTAGGCCACTTTCTCTGCTGAATGTGTTTTTCACCTTGAACTCTACTGCTCTTGGCTCGTGCCTCCTCTCTCATCAAATCCATATGTACTTGTTTTTTCTGGCGACTCAAATCTTCAATTTCCTCCTCAATTGCATTACGCTGAATATTAACTTCTCGCAAGTAGTCGTCGTAACAACCTGTAAAAACATGCAAGACGGCATGATCGATATGCCAAATTGTATCTACAGTGGTTTGCAGCAATTCAATATCATGAGTCACTATAATCAAGGTTTTTCTATAATCAGCGAGCATTCTCATCAATGAACGGCGATTGTTGCGATCGAGATGGTTGCTGGGTTCATCGAGCAATAACAGATCCGGATCCGATGCCAGTGCTTGGGTTAATAATTTATGAAAACGTTGACCTCCGCTCAATGAAACAAATTCTTCAATAACTTGTGGAACATATCCTATGTTAAATTCTTTAGGAAAACGGATTTCCCCATCAGTGGGTTCAAGTAATTTCGCAAGCAGCTTTAATAAGGTTGATTTTCCGCAACCATTGCGTCCAATAATCGCAATCCGGTTGCCAAAGGAAATTTGGCCACTAAAGTCCTCAAAACATGTTTTGTGTGGAAAAGAAAGACAAAGATGTTTAATTTGAATTGGCTGATGCATCATGTAACTCACTTAAGTAGTTGAATGGGCAGTTAGTGCGACTGCTTTTCGTCATTGCCCGGCGCTTGGGGCGTACTTAAGAGATAATGTCCATGATGTGTTTAAGCCTCTTGTATGATGTGCTTGTTCGATATTGGGTACAATTGTAACCGATTGCATGATTATCTGTCAATGATTCAGAATCACTCGAGAGTGGGGCGCTTTAGGCGGTTTCTTCCAGGTGAGGAATAAGCTCTTTGCAATGCCTCATGACTCTTTGTTCCTCAGGGGGTAATTGCAAATAATCACCATATTGCTGGATGAGAAATGTTTCAGCGTTTTTGGGAATATTAAGTTCTTTTGTTTCAAAGAGAACGCGTTGTAAAGGATATATTTCATCTTTCTTAATTAAATTTCTTCCAACACAATTATAACCGCGTCCTATATAAGGGCTTGGATTGGTATTTGCTTGTTGAATAATTTTTTGCAAACAAAACTCAAGCAAGTTTTTAGGTAAGATTGAGGCTATAGCTTTATAAAATCCAGGATAGTGTCCTATTTTTACTTTACTGTATTTAGAACTTAACAAACGAGATAGCTTTTTAGCATAAAATTTATATCGTTTGCGTTGTTTTGGATCTACAGGCATGGTGTCGTAGACAAACACGTCAATAAATATACCCTGTATATAGGGTTCATTGCCTTTTTCATGTTTTTCGATAAAGCGGCTGGTGCGGTCTCGGATTTTTAAAGGAGTAGCCATATTAAAATAACCGGGATCGCTATGAATTGTTTGCAGCCACATCCAGTCTGGAATTTCGGTTGGTGCTATACGTAGAAATTGTTCGTAACTGGCGCGCGGCATGGCAATATCTACATCATCATCCCAAGGGATAAAACCTTGATGGCGAACTGCTCCTAAAAGAGTTCCTGCATCAAGCCAGTAGTCCAACCCATGTTTAAGGCAAATAGAATCCACCACTCCAAGCATCGTAAGCATTTTCAATTGAGCTTGGCGTAACCTGCCATCATGAAATGCTGTTTCTGCAGAATAAGGATTTGGATTCTTTGTTAATGTCATAGTGTTTTCTTCCTAAATGACAGCAAAAGCTATATTAGCAAAATAATTCAAATTCATTAACTATAATGAAACAAAAACTTAAATAATTGATTGACTCAAGCAATACCTAGATCACAGGATGAATAATAGAGCTTGTAGGATACTGCGAGTGAATGGTAAGCCAATAAGGGGAAATCATGGTGCAGTTATTTACTGATGTCGGTCCAATGTTGATTCAATATAGAGAAGCAACTTCTAAAGGTCGACATGCCCTAATGCAGGATAAAATTGCTGAGATCAAAAAGCTTCCCGGACAAGTTTCTCATAAGCAGCAAGCAAAGATTCATTATAAAACTTTAGCATATGCTGCGACATTCATTAACTATGTGGACGTGATACAACGTATAGAAAATCAGCAATATTTTGATGTTTTATTAGATTTCTATGGTATGGAAATGGATGCTGAATTAAGCGCTTGGTTTGAGTTTGGTACCACTCCAGGTCAAATGAGATTGAAGCAGCCACTTTGTGAATATACGCCTGAGATTTGGGAGCAATTTCGCAGGGCTCAAAAAGCCCATTTGAAAAAAACCAACAAAACCTCTCTTTTTGATCTGGAACAGCTTGATATTTATCATCCTCCTTCGAATCAACTCTATCCTATACAAATTCAGATGGGAGGTAAACTTCAGAATGAAGCAGTAGATAGAATCAATATTGATGGACATGGACGTATTCGTTTTGCCCAACATTACGGATTTTATATTCTCCCTGGTGGTGGGATGATTGAAATTACCCAGGTTGCCAAAATTGATGATTTAAAGCGCAAAATGTTAGAGGAGCATTTAGAAGAGGAACATGCAAATCTGTATATAAAGGCGGCTAAGTCATACGATCAGATAGATCAAGGGGATTTTAAGAACGCTCTCACGAATGCGTGTTCGAGCAAGCAGGCTCAAATATTGTCATCAGAGGTTCGTGGTTGCTTGCATAAACTAATTTTAATGCAACAAAGTAATGCGGTTTGTTTGAAGAATATAGTTACTGAACTCGACCGTCAAATAGAAATACAGAAGAAGGAGGTTTCTTTAGAGAAACATACTGAATTACGTGTGGAAAATCTCCATAGGCTTAAGTCATTAATTGAATTACGTGCTCTAGTGCAGGTACAAACTTTTAAATTAACTCCTTTATTTGCCGAAGCTTTTGAGTATATAAAGCGAAATACAATTTGTGTTGATATTCAACAATATCTGGATACCCGGGTCCTTGGGGGATCACAACTATCTCACAGCTTCATTATGAGAGGGGAGCCATTAGAAGATTGGTTTGCTAAAAAATTTGATGGAGTTGAAGGGGAATTTGGTGATGATATATCAGGATCTTCAATTGAATATATGAGTTTACTTGAAGCGTTAAGTAAGTTTAGAAAAATCAAATTTTCTCATATTTTGATTGCATTAGCTGCTTATGAAGAATGTCTTGATAATGGATCATTACATATAGAAACTATCTGGAGTGAAGTACAATTTGAACGATCTCGTCAAGTAATACTCGCAGAGGCGATTAAATTTTTGGATATTTAACTTTTCACCTTAAGAATTTGCATCTCCCGCCGCTAGTCTAGAAATGGATTCCCGTCTTCGTGGGTAGGAATTTTTTTCGGCCATACTTTCCCTATTTTATTTTTTAATAAAAAGTAAGCATTGATTTATCAAAAATTAAAAACGAAAATAACACTCCAATTGTTCTCTAGCATTACAGCTTTGAAATGAGTCCTTTATGTCAGACACTTTAAATCGTTATTACCTACAGACTATGGGGATTGATCTCTGGGTGTTACGTAAGCCTAATCGTTCTTGTGAACAGGATTTATCTACATTAGCTCGAGAGGTCGCTGCATGTACTCGGTGTACTTTGCATAAAACTCGTACGCAAACGGTTTTTTTTCGTGGCAGTTCTAAGGCCAAATTAATGATAATTGGCGAAGCGCCAGGGTTTTATGAGGATCAACAAGGTCAACCCTTTGTGGGTAAAGCAGGAGGTTTATTGAATCAAATGCTACACAGCATTGAGATGATTGAAGAAGAGGTTTACATTGCCAATGTTTTGAAATGTAGGCCACCAAACAATAGGGATCCCCAAGCGGATGAAATTGCTCAGTGCAGTTCTTATCTGGCTCGTCAAATTGAGATTGTACAGCCTCATTTAATCTTGGCTCTTGGGCGTTTCGCAGGACAATTTTTGCTCAACAAACCACTTCCTCTAAAACAATTGCGTAATACATTGCACTACTATCATAATATCCCTTTTATAGTAAGTTACCATCCAGCCTATCTTTTACGTAACCCAGCCGATAAGAAAAAAGCATATTTTGATTTAGTCACAGCAAAAAAATTATTAATAGAGAAAAGCTGCTAAAAACCCTTTCGGTTCAAACATTGTATTATTTGATAAGTATTTCTACTTATTGATTCTATTTAAGTGTATTTCTTATAATATAAGTAGATTCAAAAATTAGTGCTTTTAAAAAAGCCTTGAGGAGAGAGAACCATGAATCCATATAAACGTATTTTTATCGTTGGCCTACCCGGAGCCGGTAAAGGTTTATTTGCAAAACGATTGGCTTTAAAATTGGGTTGGGATTTTATCGATGCTGATCTTGGAATAGAGTATCATATTGGGCGTCCCTTAAATAAAATTTTTGGGGCAGAGGGTCAAAAAGATTTTTATCAATGCCAATATGATCTTCTGAGTGTCCTGAAAACTCAAGAGAATATTGTAGTTGCTACTGAAGCGAGTATTGTTTGTAATGAGGCAATTCGTGACTTATTGTCTACAGAGTTTGTCGTATTTTTGCAAGTAAGTACTGCAGTTCAAATAGAGCGGATAGCACGGAATCCTTCACCTTTATTAGCTACGGATCTTAAACATTTTTTTGATATGCTGCACGCCGAGCGCGATCAATTATTTGAAAAGGTAGCACAGCTTTCTATTAATACAGATGATAATGCATTGGAACAACATGTACTAAGTGCATTTGAGCATGTTGATGGAAATCAAGTAAGTGAATCCACACCAGCCAAATTAAATGAAAAAGATCTCGTATTGTTTCATAAAATATCTCATCTTCCCGTGCACTTATCAGAACAACAAGCAATGTGTCTTAAACTACTTGCCCAAGGAAAAAGCTCAAAAGAAATTGCACGTAGTTTGAATATTTCTTATCGAACAGTAGAAGGTACGTTGGCTAAAACAATGGAGGTTTTAGGGTGTTCCTCAAGTAAGGAGCTGATTGTTTTGTATCATGATAAACCTTAAAAAAAGCTCTCAGTTAAACTTCCATTGTAGCCTAGCTAGGGCATAGGATCGGTATTCCTTTAACTTGGAGTCTACTCCATCATAGCCAGGCTATTTTTTGCTTTGAGCCATGTATTGAATTGCCTGAATGAATGCTTCGTCCGAACAGTTTTTCTTGGGGACATCCGCTTCCTTACACAATCCACTATGCGGCATTAACCCTTTACCCAGTTTCATCGTGTACAATAAATAATCCATCGCCGTTTTATATTCAGTAGGATTTTTTTGGACTTCAAGCTCAGCATTTTTAATGCGTATCTCCCAAGCTTCTTTATCAAAAGCGGCAGGAGCTTTTATCCCAGTTGCAAATTGGGGCGCATGACACGTTTTACATGTGGCTTGATAGGTATTTTTTCCCAAATCATCAGCAAGTACTGAAGTACAAATGACACTAAATAAAATCGTTAATAGATTTTTCATTTTTCCCTCAATTTATGGTTTATCTCCTCTTTTAAGCATACTCCAATATTAGAGCAACTCAAGCTGACTTCTCTTTATTTAACGTACGCAGTATATTTAAAAAAATACTATAATTTACAGCAGCACATCGCATAATTTGCCCACAAGGGTTAGTTGGATTGAATCAAAAGGAAACTTGACCATGAAAGGAACAGAGAAAAAGAAGGCTTCATCTCGATCAAACTTAAAAAAACAATTTGTTGTTCCTGAGATGGTTAATCGCTCTCAATACTCAATGTATATGAATGAACTGGATGAATTTTTTTATTACATTAATAAATGGTATCAGGCAAATCTTGGGAAGATTACAATGGGAATGAGTCCTGCAGTAATAGGAACTGCCCATTGTGATTGGCTTTTGCAATTAGCTCAATCCCCAGGCCACTTATTGGCATTAGCTTGTTATCCAGTTACCCATATCGATGAATTTCTTGCTCATCTACTGTGTGATAAACAACCAGGGCAAGGAAAGGATGTTCGTTTTCATAAAGAAAATTGGCAGTTGATGCCATGGCGTTTTTATGCTGAAGCTTTTATCCAGGTTGAAGAATGGTGGCAATATGCCACGCGAAAAGTTCCTGGTCTTTCCAGCCGAGCAGAACGCACGGTTTCTTTTTGTATTCGTCAGTTACTTGATGCGTTATCACCTTCGAATTTTGTCATGACTAACCCTGATCTTTTTTATGAAACAATTAATACCGGGGGTGCCAATTTAATTCAAGGTACAGAACTTGCAATTGAGCATGGGCTGAGGAGATTAGCGGGTATGCCACCTCCAGGTGCAGGAAGGTTCAAACCAGGCAAGAATGTCGCAATCACTCCGGGAAAAATTGTATTTACTACTCATTTAATCGAATTAATTCAATATGAACCTCAAACTGAAACTGTTTTTAAAGAACCTATTCTGATACTCCCTGCATGGATCATGAAATATTATATTTTGGATTTATCACCGGGAAATTCTTTAGTTAAATGGCTTGTTGCACAAGGACATACAGTCTTTATGGTCTCATGGCGCAATCCGAGGGAAGAAGATCGTGATTTAGGTATGGATGATTATTATCGTTTAGGTTCAATGGCAGCAATCGATGCCGTAAGCACTATTATACCTAAGACTAAAATTCATTTGATGGGCTATTGTCTTGGGGGAACGTTAGCAATGATTACTGCCGCCGCAATGGCACGGGATAAAGATAATCGACTTAAAAGCCTGTCACTTCTTGCAGCACAAGGAGATTTTACAAAAGCAGGCGAATTGATGCTCTTTATTACTGAAAGTGAAATTGCATTTCTGAAAAACATGATGTGGGAAAAAGGTTATCTTGATCCCAAACATATGGCTGGTTCTTTTCAAATGTTACGGACTTATGATTTGATCTGGTCAAAAATGATTGATGATTATATGACCGGGAAAAAACGCGGCATGATCGATTTGCTGGCATGGAATGCTGATGCAACGCGTATGCCTTATAAAATGCATACCGAATATCTCGAGAAACTATTCCTGAAAAATGATTTTGCTGAAGGTCATTTTCGTGTTGAGGATGAAGTAGTAGCTCCTAAAAATGTTCGTGTACCTATTTTTGCAGTAAGTACCGATAATGACCACATTGCTCCTTGGGAATCTGTGTATAAGATACATTTGATGATGCACTCGGATATTACATTTGTATTAACAAATGGGGGGCATAATGCAGGAATTGTTAGTGAACCCAATCATCCAGGACGCTTCTATTATATTCATGAAAGCAAGAAAAGCATGCCTTATCTAGGACCAAAAAAATGGGTGACCAAAGCCAAAAAAAGAGAAGGATCCTGGTGGATTTCTTGGCATGACTGGTTAAGGGATAACAGTTCACAACGACGTGTTTCCCCCCCTCATCTTGATCCTGCGCTACCTCCCGCACCTGGATCATATGTGATGCAAAAATGACATAAACTCAATATATTAGCATTTTGAGTTTTTGTATCTTGGTTGCTGTATTGAGATGTGTTAAATTGAACGCCCTAATTTTTTTTGGAGCGTTATGATGAATAAATTCTCAATTACAGCAGTAGCTTGCCTTATGATTTCAGTATCCGTAAATTCATTTGCGAATACTTCTTTCTTAAAGGTTAATTTTAAGAAAACTTATTGTGGTAATGCCGAATTTGTAGGAAATAATGCAAACAAGCGACCTCACCTTCATTGCGGCGAAACGTTCATGGCTTACAAAAAATCAAATGGCGATCACACGAATATTACAGAATACGGAACTTGTGGTCGAACAGATTCCGTTTTTGATGATATTAAAGCCAATAGAAATGCATTCGAAGATTATCCTGGTATCTACAATGCACTGGTAGCATTCCATCAAGAGGGTTGTCCAAATCAATTAGCATCTAAATAGTAGTTACCCCCTGCAGACTGGATCTTAGCGAAACCCAGGAATTTCTATGTATGAATTTCCGGGGTTTCCGCAGTTAAACTAATCAAATAATCTCAGGATATTTTCAGGTGGGCGTCCTATAACTGCTTTATCTTTATAAGTAACTATTGGTCGTTGCATCAATATCGGGTTTGTACGCATTGCTTGTAACACTTGAGCTTCATTGTCCAGGGACAATCCATGCTCTTTAAAAACAGGCTCTTCTGTGCGAACGAAATCCTTCAAGTCGAAGTGCGCTCTTAAACTGCTTAGTTGTTCGAGAGTTAGCGGAGTTTTTAGATATTCAATAACAATAGGCTCATAACCTTTGCTTTGTAGCAGTTCCAACGTTTTTCTTGATTTTGAACATCTAGGGTTATGATAAATTGTAATTTTCTGCATTTTTTTAAATTAGTTTAGGTGTTGATTTAACTATAACATGTTCTTTTGGTTTTATCTTTATTTTAATTTTGCTGGAATTTTTCAGATTTTTGCCTGCTTTGGCAACCATTTATTGACTCAAGAATAAATATTCTTTTTACTTACATTAATGTTCATTTTATTGAGATCTCTATGCACTTTTCCATTATTCCTATTCAGGAAAAACATATTGAAGCGTTTTGGTACGCTGTAGATAGTGTTGCTCGCGAACGTAAATTTTTAGCTTTTTTAGAAGGACCGCCAATTGAATCAACTAAAGAGTTTGTTTTAGAACATATTAAAAATAATTGGCCTCAAGTTGTTGCCATGTGTGGTGAACAATTAGTTGGGTGGTGTGACATTAGCCCGCTTGATCGGCCTGTTTTTGCTCATGTGGGTTGTTTAGGTATTGGGGTGACTGCTCCGTACCGTGGACAGGGAATAGGGGAGGCATTATTAAGTACGGCATTACAGATGGCTAAGTTAAAGGGGCTAACCCGGATTGAACTTACTGTGCGTGAGCATAATCAGACTGCAATTTCATTGTACGAAAAATATGGATTTGTGAAAGAAGGAGTGCATAAAAATGCTGTGCGAATCGATGGAGAATATGAACATCATATTTTTATGGCTTTGCTTTTTGAATAAGCCTAGAGAGTTGGCAATAAACGATAACCATTGCAAACAACATACGAATTGCTTGTCTCTTTCTATTGTTTTTTTATCTCATCATTGAGTTTTTCTTTATTCAAGGGAAGAGGAACTGACTTTGTGTGATCTTTATAAATATTCCATCTTTTAGAAGAGAACTCTTTTGCTGTAGTTTTTAATAGGAGAAAGGCTAAAAATTCGGCGCAAGCAGAGGGTGGAATCAGTGTTTTTTCTTGGTACGCGTCTTGAAATTCAGTAGCCAATGGGAATTGTTCAACAGGACATTCGCGTAAATTTTTTTGCATACCGGTATCCACTTCTCCGGGGATAACATCAGTTGCTATGATCCCAGGGGGTAATTCAGTCTGCAATACCTGCGTCCACATATCAAGTGCAGACTTGGTGATGCAGTAAGCACCTGCACCGGGAACTGCTTTTTCTGCAGCTACGGAAGTGATGTTTAAAATTCGACCGCCTTGTTTGGAAAAGAATGGAAGTACAATTTGAGTGAGTAGTATGGGCGCAATAAGATTTGTTGCAATGCTTTTCTTAATATCCCTAGGTTTTGCTTTATTTAATAAACCAAGGGGAGAAATAATAGCTGCGCTATGAATCAAATAATTGATTTTTAATCCTTTAATTTCATCCTCAATTTTTTTAAAACCCTTATCAGTAGTAATATCTGCGGATATTATTTTAATCTTATTCGGGTTTTTATCCTTTAATTTAAGTAGTTCATCCTTATGTCTTGCGATAGCAATTACGGTGAGGTCTTGAGATACCAACTCTAAAGCTAATGCTCGCCCGATACCACTGCTTGCCCCGGTAATAAGTGCAACCTGTGACATATTGAGTCTCCATTAAACTTTTGAGTTAGTGTGCAGAATATAAAATTAGGATATTTCTTTTTTTAAGAAAAGCAAATTTTCTTTGCTCTCAAATGGGATCTAAAGACGGCGGTGATTCCTAGAAACTTAAGATAATTCAGTAGAACTGAATGTAAGGTAGCACACCAATTTTAAAGTAGGCTACCTGTGGAGATCAATTATGTTGATTTGGATGAAATACTTCTGTCTTATCGGTGGAGTCATCCTCAGATTTGCGTCCAAAAAATCCAATCCTTTTCAGCAATGGATACTTTGACCCATCAGGGCTTCGATTATATTCAGGTGGCTGGACGATTTGTTTGTTATTAGCGGACGTTTTCCAATTCCCAATTGCTTTAAGAACTTTTTCTAATATATCTCTTAAAGAATTTAACCATTCAGGCGCATGTCCCGAATTTTGCTTTTCACGTTCATCGTGAGTGGGTAAAGGAGTGGGCGAGTCCTCTTCATGATATTCGTTTAAAACTAAACCCATTTTAGCCAGATTTTCTAAGAGACTTTCGGCATTAGATGTAAAATCATACAAACTTTGTGCGGGTAGTTCGTCTTTAAGTTTTTTTACTATCTGAGCAGCGATTGGATTTTGTTCTAATTCTTCGATGTAAGCATTAATTTTTTTTAATTGCTCACGAAAAGTATCTATTTTAATATCAAATTGCTGTAAAAGGTGTTCATATTTTTCAAGATAATTAAAATGTTGCTCAAGCAAATCTCTTTGAAGAACGAGAGCTCGAAAAAATGCTTCATAACCCTCACCCTCGGGATTTATTTGTTCTAATGATCGTTGTGTGTACTCTATGCTAGCAAACAAATCAATGATTAATCTTTGCGATTTATTTAAAGGGATAAGTGCCAGAGCAGATTCTACCTGATAGTTTTGAATGAATTCTTTCCAAAGTAAATCATTTTTATTAACCGATTCCAGTATTTGATGCTGATAAGCTTTGTCATCTTTTTCGGAAAGTTCCTGGTGCGAATTTTTCCACCAATAGGTAATGGATGCAGCAATGAGTTCACAATCTGAAGTTTGAAATAAATTCATCATGGTCATTTTATTGGCTTCAATAATTTTATCTAATGAAGCCTGGACTTCTAGGGGATCTCTCAGATTATCACTGAATACGTCCGCAATTTGCTCATGAATAGAATCATTCAATAATTCCACAGCGGTCATTTGTATGTCTACTAAATCCGCTCTGCATTCAAAAAAAGCACTTATTCTAGATAATCGCTCATCATCTAAATCCTGATCCGACGCAACATCTTTTAAAAGTTCTTGCATTTTTAAGGCTAGGAGCTCTCTTTTCTCAGCCAGCACTCGGATCGCGGAGAATTTTAGTGTGCTGGTATAACTTTCATAATAACGACAAAAATCTTTAAGTTCTAAATCAAAAGTACCCGCAACACGTTCCTCTTTAATATCAATTTGCTCCGGATTTTCCATGTTGGGTAAATACATTCTGCCTGTGAATCCCCATGGATTTCGAATGCGTATCATTTTAATTGGAAGCATTGCATCCGTATCTTTAACAGGACGGCGCGTTTCAACAACATCAACAATTGTATAAGCATGCATCGCTCTTAAACCGGGTACTTTCTCATCGTAACTATGAGGGGTTCCGGCTGTTAAGGATTCGTTCCCTGCGAGTTTGTTTTTAATGTCGTTAAAAATTTTGAGTTCTTCAGGTGAATAAATTCCACTGAAAAGTTCTTGATTATCTCTTCGTACATCTTTTTCTACATCTTTATGATAATAAGTAAATAATTCTTTTAAGATATCAACTGCCTGTTTATTCTTCTCATCCTGTGAAAAATGTTTGATGATTTCTTCAAGACGCTGTTGCCCATTACCACATTCCTTGTAAATTTTTTCCCATGCATCTTTATTTTCTAAATAAAAATCGATTAATTTTAAACAGATTTCTTGTGCCTTCTCATCAAAAATATCTTCAAAGACTCTTAATCTTGACGAGAGCATTTCTGAAATAATTTCATCTGTTCCAGATTGGTGTTCCCCTCCGAATTCTTCTATAAGTTTTTTCTGTTGGGTTAATACCTCTAATTGTTCGAGCTCACTAGCAAAAAAATTGCCTATATCCCAAGCAAAATACTTATCATTATTAATATATATTTCTTTTGAATTGCAACCGGTTAATATTTTCAAAGCAAGGGACTCTGAACCTCCTTTCAAAGCTCCGCTCATGGAAGCATTCGTATTTCCAAAGAACTCAGGAACCGAGGCTGCTGCTTTTTCAAGAATATCAACCCATAAAGCAGTATGGTTATTTAAACTACCTTTTTGATCTACAATGTAGGAATTCTCTACGCGAATATAAACGGGTTCTAAAGTTTTAGGATTAAATAAACGAACGGTCGTTGTCCCATCATCATTTTGTCTCAACATACTACGAATGTAGCTTGCTCCATCGGGTTGTCTCAAAATGGCCGCGAGAGACGCCAATAAAAAGCAATCGGGTACTCTGGCTTGTCTCACATCTTCTATGGAGGGAGAGCCTTCGCTAAATAAGGGGGCCTTGGAGGGTTGATATTGTTCGATATATTCTAAATACTGAGAAGGATCATTGAGTTCGATTTCACAGCTATTTTTTTCATCAATAGAAATATTTCTTTGATTTTCAGGTAAATCATCGCGGCTCGAACCCACGGGTACATAAGGAGTTAATCTAAATCGCTGTTTCTGTTCTGGTTTATCTAAATTCAAGGGCTGTATTATTGCTAAGCTGTTTGCTTCTAATGAATGTCCATTAGGTAATTGAATGATCTGTTTTATTTTTCCTCGAACGCCAGGAAAAACTAAAGGAACTGGACTATTGGCTGGAACGACAAGACTTCCTTGAGTTAGAAAATTCAGGGGTAACATATTATCTCTCGCCGGCGGCTATTAGTAATCTGAATTATACTTTATGAACATTAAGAGATCATTAAGGATTTAGAATAGTCATTTCTTTCTAATTGTTCCAGGTTTCCAATATTGAATGAAATAAGCTAAAGTCCGTCTTCAGGATTAATGTTTTAGTCCAAGGCGATATAATTAAATGAGACTCTTTTTGGTTCACTTAAGAAAAGAAAATATTTTTCTATTTTAAGCGTTATTGTACTATAGAGAAAATTTGTTTACTTTTGTACGAACGATGCAAAATAAATACTTGCCAGTATTTAAAAAGGCGCTTGATAATTATATAAAACAATCTAAACGATCTCATTTTTCATTTAATTCAAATGAAAAACCCATTTATAAACCAGATTTTTTTAGTAGTTTTCGGCACAGTCAAAAACTTTATCCTGCTTTAGAACAGCTACAAAAAAAATTAACAGAAGCTAATGACGAAGAAGCCAGAGAAATTATTAAAATTCATTTTAGGGATAAAAATAATAAATGGAATAATTATTCCTTCAATAATTATTTTTTAGATGAAATTTTTAAAATAGAAACCAAGGAAGATTGGGAAAAAGAATGGAGCGTATTTGATAAAAACCCGATAAGCTATTATCAAGGTATTTTATTTAGAGGTTCTGCAGAAGATATTTCTTTTTGTTTTAAATATGGAATTAAAGAAAGCGTTAAATCAGATTTTCTAGAAGATTATGTTCGGGATATGAGCGGTTCTATTGGTGTTTCTACCTCCAAATCCTTTCATGTCGCAAGAAGTTATGCCTTGCCATCCTTAGTCGTTCGCAATGAAGTGACTATAGCAACTAAACCCATATGGGCAGAATCTTATATTTATTTAATCGATTTTAAAGGAAAAACAGCGATTGATCTCGAAAGTACTTTTACATCCAGAGGTGAAACGAGTTGTGCTAAACTCTCTAAAAATAAAGAGGAAGTAAATATCGTTGGCACTATTTCCTCCGAAGAAATTATAGGGGCATTTTATGTAAATCGATCTGGAAAAATAAAATGGCATATTAATCCTAACCGAAAGGAGGCATTGCCTTATTCCCTATTTGAATCCTTACTCCCAAAAGAATTTTATACTGAATTAATTAAAGAAGGTAAAATAGCCCTCTCTAATTTAGAAGTTCCTCCGAACGATAATTGTTCGAGTTCCCCTACATTGTGTTTAGGGACGTAAACGCGTTGACTTCAAATATAAATGCTTTAGGACAGTAAAATTCGATGAATAGGTTTTGAGTCCCCTTATTATTTTTATAGGATACTTAAAAAATATAACTGCAAACCATTAAAAAGCGAAGAGGAAGGAGGCTAGTATTTTTGCGAATATGATTATCCATGAGCAATAATAATTTCATTTAAAAGTTGAAATGTCGCCCTCGCTATGGCTTTTTCTACATTATAAGAAAGTGTTTCATCTAAAGTCAGTGTCTCAATTTCGATTCCATAAAATAAAAGATTGGCCGGTAATTCATCCAGTGCGCTGGCTAATTGCAGGGCTTGTAGAATACCGATGTCATGAGTTGAGAATCGATGTCCTGTATCAAGAAGGGCGTCTTTTTGAAACCGGTGTACAGTCCCCACTTCACTGCCCGATTTGACTGCATCAATAATAAAAACAGTGTTATATCCTCGTATTAATTCAATGAGACCAACACCGGGACGATCATGACTTTCAATGAGCACGTGGGGAGCTATGTGGGTATACATTGCAAGTTCTTTTTTAAGTTCTGAGGCTACGTTCCAACCGGCTTTATCATCACCAAAAGGTGAACCAATGCCTAATACTTTAATGGAATTCATTCTCGATTCACTTTAATTGTTAAAAAATGAGTGGAACAGGAAATACACGGATCATAATTACGAATAATCATTTCACTGTAAGCTCGCAATGCTTCCTCATCTTGATTAAGTCCATATTGTTCCAAAGAAATACGTAAATCTTGCTCAATACGTGCCTGATTTTGGCTGGTTGGCGGCACAATACGAGCAGCTTTGACTTGTCCTTGCTCATCTAATTGAAGGTGTTGCCACAGAGTTCCTCTGGGCGCCTCAGTGCAACCAAATCCTGTCCCTGCACGGGGTGTGATCTCAGTATGGGCTTGCTTAGGAATTTCATACTGTTCCATGATACGTATGGATTCCAAAATGCAGAAATAGATTTCAATCGCGCGGGCCATCATGCTGTGGTACATATTATGGGAAGGAAAATTTATTTTTAAATCCTGAAGCAGAAGATGAATAGGGGGCGGAAGATGGCCAAAACAATTATTGACGCGTGCAAGAGGCCCAACAAGATAAGGTTTATTTTGTAATAAACAATGCAATGCAGTGGAATAGGGAACTTGATGTTCTTTGAAATAAACATCAAATTCATCAATGCTGATATTTAATCCATGATCAGAGACCAATCGCCCCTCATTAAATGGATATTCTGTAGGATGATAAAGCGAGACACAAGTAAAGTCATGAGAGTTATCTGGAAATGACAGCTTTGCAAGCCAGCGAATCAATATTTCGCAATCTTCGACTCGTGCTTTTGCTTTTTCTAAAAGGGTATTGATTGCCACATGATTAGGCGCTTTATAAAACCCACCTACACAGGCACCAACCGGATGCACCGAACGGCCTCCAAATAATTTGATTAAGTCGTTGCCAAACGATTGTAAACGGATGCCGCGTCGTACTTCTTCAGGATAAGTTTTTGCCATTTCAGGTGCTGATTGAAACCCTAAAAAATCAGGTAAGGCCAAAAAATGAATATGCATGCTATGGCTTTCCAGCCATTCACCACAATAAAAGAGACGACGCATTTCACGTACCCAAGGAGAGGGTTGTAGGGCAAAACAATGCTCAATTGCCTGAGTTGCGCTCATTTGATACGCAACTGGACATATCCCGCAGATTCGAGCCACAAGATCCAGAACCTCAGTATAACTTCTACCTTCGAGAAATTTTTCGAATAATCTGGGCGGTTCGTAAATTTTTAGTTGGAGTTTGGTGATTGCATTATTTTGAATGTGGAGCTCAAGTGCTCCTTCGCCCTCTACTCGCGCCAAGATGGGAACATTGATTGAAATTGTATTACTCATTGCTTATTTTAATACCTTTAAAATAGGTACCTGCTTTATTAAAAGCCGGTGCTTGATTATTAATATGCAGAAATTTTTGTGCAATGGCTTCTCGAGTCATACCTAACTGTTCGAACCAGTTGCCCAAGGATTGAGGATTGGGATTTTCCTTAGGACCATAACATGCATAACATCCACGTCCTACGGTTGGGCATAGTGAACCACATCCCAATTTGGTTACCGGGCCCATACAGGGTTGTTTTTGAGTGACCAAAACACAAACATTACCTTTACGTTTACACTCCATGCATTCAGAGTCATTTTTGATATGTGGCGTCGCATTGGATAATAAAAAACGAATCGCTTCTAATACTTGATTGCTATTTACAGGACAACCCCATAACTCCCAATCCACTTTGACATGTGAAGCTATTGGAGTTGAGGTGCTCAAGCTTTGTATATAATCTGGAGAAGCATAAATACTGCTGACCCATTCTTTTGTATTGGCGAAATGACGTAAGGCTTGTACACCACCGGCGGTAGCACAGGCACCAATCGTTATAATAAATTTGCTTTTCTCGCGAATTTTTTTGATGCGGTGCTCTTCGTCTGGCGTAGAAATGCTGCCTTCAACAAACGCAATATCGACTTGTGCATCTACCTCGACTGCTCCGGCCTCCGAAAAATGCACCATGTCCACTAAATCAGATAATGTAAGTAAGTCCTCTCCTGCATTTAAAAAGGCTAATTGACATCCATCACATGACGTGAATTTATGTACCGCTACACGTGGCTTCATGGTTGTTAAAATCCCCGTTCATTAAACAATTCTTTGATTTCTGAATAAGCAAATACAGGGCCATCCTTACAAATAAAAAATCCTCCGTATTGGCAGTGTCCACATTGTGCTATACCGCACTCCATATTTCGTTCCATACTCAAATAAATATCGTGTTCCGAAATACTACGTTTATGAAGTGCCTTAACCGCGGTATTCATCATCATTTCTGGGCCACACATCATGACGATTGTGTTTTCAGGATTCAGATTGAGCTTATCAATCATATCGGTAACATAACCTACAGCCCACGGCCATTTAGGTCCGGCTTGATCTGCGGCAATATGAATTATAGTATTGGGGGATTTTTGCCAAATTGCATATTGTTTCCTGAAAATAAAATCTTCACTGTGTTTCACGCCTTGTAAGATACTCAAATGACCATACTGTTCCCTACGTGCTAAAATATATTGGATAATTGAAACCGAAGGGGCGCAACCTAGACCGCCCGTGAGCACTACTACATCTTTGCCTTTTGTCTGTTCAAGTGGCCATCCGCGTCCATAAGGACCTCGTACTCCAATTCGATCTCCTGGCTGGAGCTTTTGTAATGCTTTAGTTACTCGACCTATGGCCCGGATAGTGTGGGTTAATATATCTTTTCTTTCTGGATCAGAAACAATCGAAATTGCGACTTCACCCACTCCATACAGATAAAGCATATTAAATTGTCCTGGGGCAAAGAAAAACTGTTCCTGTCGTTCCGAATCAAGAAAATATAAATGTAGGGTAAAAATGGTAGAGGATTCTTCGATTTTCTCCACAATAATTGCTTCAAGTGGTACATAGGGATCGAATTTTGGGTTAATCACTTTCTTTAATCCTTATGTTGGATTCACCAGAAATAGCTGCTAATTCTTCGGTAATATCGATACCCACTGGACACCAAGTAACGCATCGTCCACATCCTACGCAACCACTGGTATCAAACTGATCAAACCAACTGCCGACCTTATGAGTCAACCATTGTCTATATCGTTTTCGAGTATCCTCACGAAGTACTGTTCCACTCAAATAACTATGACCTGCGCTAAAGCAAGAATCCCATTCGCGCTGATGCTCGCTACAGCTGCCATCTAAACTGGGTTTTTCTACTTCACTATGGCAAAAACATGTTGGACACACGGAGGTGCAGTTACCGCAGGATAAACATTTTTGTGCCACTTCTTCCCATCTTGGGTGATTTAAATTGGCAAATAATAAATCGCGTAAACCTTGTTTATTATCCAAAGGAATTCTTTTAGTTTGCATATCTGCAGTGTGTTTTATAATTTTACTGACTTTGGTGCATTGATTCGATTTTGCTTTAGACAAGTTCAAGCGTTCAATAATCTCTTGACCACGTTCACTGCCGAAATTGACTACAAAACCATCATCAACTTCAGTCATAAGGATATCAAAGGAGTTCTTGACTTCGGGGCCGGTGCCTGCTGAAACACAAAAACAGTTGTTGGAGGAATAAGAACAGTTCACTGCTACAATAAATAAATCTTCACGTCGTTTTTTATAACGTGGATCGGGATGGCCCCCCTCAATAAATACTTTGTCTTGAATCTTCATTGCTGCTAAATCGCAAGCGCGTGCACCGATCATTGCCAGTGGTTGCTCCTCTGCTTGCTGGGGTTGGAACGATAGTTTCCCTTCACTGTTTCGCTCTACTTTCCATACCGTTTCCTGAGGTTTAAATAAAAGAGGTTTGATTGCTTGTGGTCCATTTGCAAATGCAAATGCTTTATGTTCTGAAATTTTTTCTAGTTGATAGCCTCCAGGGGTTTGCTGATCTCGGATCCCCCAAGGTAATTGATCTACATTTTTGAGCACATCATAAACAATAGCGCCATCACGTACTTGAGGACCAACACAGCAATATCCTGCGTCCTGCAAGGCGGACAATAAACTCTGCAATTTTAAATAAGGCATGAAATAGCTTATTTTTATAGACATAAAACTCCTTATAGCTCGAACGCAACGTGATTGGTTCAAGGTTTTTCCAGGCGTTGAGCATGGATTCCCGCCTAGACATAATATTGTTTTGCTTCCTTTAGTATTCCCAATTAAACTGGCTTAATTCAACAAATCCGCGGTAATTGTTCTCCTACTAACCAATCGACAATTCGTATACCTCCAAATTTTGTTTTTAGTTGTACAAAATTCCGTGGGTCTTCAATCACTTCCCCAATAATTTCCGCATGCCTTCCCAGAGGATGTGCTTTCATTGCGGCTAATAAAGTATTCGCATCGTTAGAATCACAAATGGCTACCAGTTTTCCTTCATTGGCAACATATAACGCATCAAGTCCTAACAGCTCGCAGGCACTGGCAACTTCGGTACGTATTGGTATCCTACTTTCATCAATAATAAAACCCACATTCGATTGCGAAGCAAATTCATTTAATGTAGTTGCGAGACCGCCACGCGTAGGGTCGCGTAAACAGTGAATATCAGGTACTGCAGTTATCATATGAGCGACTAAATCATTTAGTGCAGCGGTATCGGACTGGAGTGTAGTTTGAAATTGCAAATTATTCCGATGGGCCATAATGGCAACCCCATGATCGCCAATATGCCCGTTGACTAGGATACAATCACCCGGTTTGGCTCGGTTACCTGAGATCTGGATGCCTTCAGGGACTACTCCAATTCCAGTTGTAGTAATGAACACTCCATCCCCTTTGCCGCGTTCAACTACTTTGGTATCCCCAGTAATAATAGCGACACGAGCTTGTTTAGCGGCAGCCGCCATCGATTTAACAATCTTTTGCAAATCACTCAGTGGAAATCCTTCTTCTAAAATGAAACTGGCAGACAGGTATAATGGTTTTGCACCCGACATTACAATGTCATTCACCGTTCCATGAACCGATAAGGAACCTATATCACCTCCCGGAAAAAACAATGGTGATATCACATGAGCATCTGTGGTCATAACCATTCTTCCAGCTGATATGGAAAAACAAGCCTGATCGTTTTTTTCAGCAAGCCAGGGGTTATCAAAAGCAGCTAAAAACATTTGTTCGATTAATTGGCTCATGGCGCGTCCACCACTGCCATGGGTTAAATTAATAATCCCTTCTTTAAAATTGAGTTTTGGTGCTTTTATTTTTTTGGATAATACTGTTTCAGTCATCATGCATTCACCCGCCCATAAGCATATACCGCAGCACATGCGCCTTCAGAGGACACCATACAGGAGCCTAGAGGATTTTCTGGAACACATGCTTTGGCAAATAATTTACATTCTAGTGGTTTTTTTACGCCTCGAAGAACCTCCCCGCAAATGCATTGTTTGTGTTCATGGGAGATAAAATCTGGAATATTGAATCGCTGTTCTGCATCGAACTCCGCATACTCTGCCCTAATTTTTAAAGCACTGTGAGGAATAAATCCCAAGCCTCTCCATTCAAATTGATCGCGTAATTCGAATACTTCAGCCATAATGTGTTGCGATAGCAGATTACCTAAGCGATTTACCGCCCGAGTATATTGAATTTCTACCTCACATCGTTGTTCATTAGTCTGATGAACTAACATTAAAATAGAATGGAGCACATCCAAAGGTTCGAAGCCGGAAATCACTATGGGTTTGCTGTATTTTTTGCATACCGCTTCATAGGGTTGACTACCAATGACAATACTGACATGAGCAGGGCCCACAAACCCATCGAGTTTGACTTCGTTGGCTTGCAGTAGGTGATCCATAGGCACTGGTGTTAAAACGTGGTTACAAAAAACACTAAAATTGCTGAGCTTTAGTTGATGCGCTTGGCGGATAACTAGTGCGGTTGGAGGCGTGGTGGTTTCAAAACCAATAGCAAAAAATACAATTTCTTGTTGTGGATTTTCTTGAGCGATTCTTAACGCATCGCTTGCTGAATAAATCATCCGTACATCAGCACCGAGTGCTTTGGCGTGCAGTAAATTTTTTTGTCCTGTGCCTGGAACCCGCAACATATCAGCATAGCTGCAAAGAATCACATTCGGTAATGCGGCCAAAGCCATTGCTTTATCGGTCGTAGCCATCGGCAATACACAAACAGGGCAGCCAGGGCCATGGATCATTTCTACATTATTCGGTAGTAAGCTTGGAATTCCGTAACGATGAATAGCGTGAGTATGACCACCACAAAATTCCATGTACTGATAGTGTCGATCCGGATCCACTTGTGTAGCAATTTGACGGGCGAGCGTTTTTGCAAAATCACCATCGCGGAAGTCTTCAATGTATTTCATGCCGATTCATCCTGAGTCATTTGAGCAAATAGATCTAGGGTTTTCTGTGCCTCGAGTTCATCCAGTCGTGTTAACGCATACCCAACATGAATAATCACATAGTCCCCCAATGCGACTTTATCTACTAATTCAGTTGAGATTTCTTTGGTGATACCCCCTACATTTACTATTGCTTTGGCATCATCAAGAATTTGTATAATTTGGGCGGGTAACGCCAAACACATAAATTATCCTTTGTTCTTTTTATATTTTGGATATGGGCTTTAGCGCTGCGCCCTTGCTCTATTAAGATTATTTGCCGGCAATCCAGGCTTGTCCGAGAGAAATTCCCCCATCATTGGGTGGAAGAGCACGCGCTAAAAAAGAGGTAATGCCGAATTCATTTAGAGCTGTAGTTAATCCTTCGGTTAATATTTGATTTAAAAAACAACCTCCGCTTAATACTACCATATCAATTTTTCTTTCTCGACAAACTTTGTTTAACCATTCTGCAAGACCCGCAATAAGTGTTCCATGAAAAAGATTGGCCCCAGTTATCGGATCAGGGCAATCCGCTAGCGATTCCAGAGTAGGCATCATATCAAAGAAATTTTCTTTTATTTGCCATCCATGGGGTAGGATTTGTACCTGGGTTACAAGACTTTCTAAGCGCATCGCTGCATGTCCTTCGTACTGCGAGATTAATTGAATCCCTAATAATGCACTTGCTGCATCAAACAAACGGCCACAACTGCTTGTGGCCGGGCAATTTATTTTTTTATCCAACATCTGATGAATCAAGTGTGCTTCTGGAAACTTAAAGAATCGCTCCGTAATTTTATCGGCGTGTCCTAGATGGTGTAATACGCTTGCGGCCATTCTCCAAGGCTCGCGCGCTGCACTTTCTCCACCCGGTTGCAACAGAGGTACAAAAGATCCAACCCGAGTAAACGTTGTATTATCCCATAAAAAGAGTTCGCCACCCCAGGCCTCTCCGTGGCTACCATAGCCATATCCATCAAGGGCTAAGCCTAAGACTGATTGGGTAATGCCGTGTTCTGCGATTACAGAGGCTAAATGAGCATGATGATGTTGTATTGCATATGCAGGAACTCCAAATTGCTTGGCAAAGTGTGTCGTGTAAAAATCAGGATGTAAATCATGAGCAACTCGTTCTGGGTTTACATCAAGAAAACGTAACCAATGGTTTAATGATTCATGGAAGAATTCAATGGTGGCCCTGTTATTCAAACTCCCAATATGTTGAGAAACAAAGGCTTCATTCCCTCGAGTAATGCAGAAGGTGTTTTTTAAATGTCCGCCTACGGCCAAGGTTGGTGGGATTTCATAGGGTAATTGGATTGGGGTAGGTGCCAAACCGCGAGAGCGACGGATGGCTACAGGACTACGATTAATTATCCGCAGTACAGAATCATCTGCTCGAGTTACAATATGGCGGTCATAGGAACTAATTTTATCTGCGACATCTTTGAGTTCATGGCGGGCAATCTGGTCGTCGAAAATAATTGGTTCACCGCCTAGGTTTGCGCTAGTAACCACTAATGCGGTGTCGTGAAATTCATTCAGCCAGGCATAGCCGTTTTTATTTCCGATGAGCGCATTAAAGAGTAAATAATGTAATGGAGTGTATGGAAGCATGACTCCCAAACTGTCTAAATCAGGAGCAATTTTGGGATTGAACTCCTGCAATTCTTCATTTTTTTTGAGTAACACAATTGGGCGAGTAATGCATTCTAATAAATCTTGTTCTTCTTTATTGATTTTGACAAAACGTTTGGCGCTGATACTGTTCAAAACCATAATCGCAAAGGGCTTTGCGTCGCGATTTTTTCTTGAGCGTAGCTTGATTACCGCCCCTTCATTACGTGCATCACACACGAATTGGTAACCTCCTAAACTTTTTAAAGCGATGATCTCACCCTGTAAAATACTCTTGGCTATTTCTTCCACCGAATGTGAAAGTTGAGGGCCGCAATGGATACAGGCTGTCGGTTGAGCATGATAACGTCTGTCTTCAGGATTGTTATAATCTGCTTGGCAATCCAAACATAAAGGGAACAAATCCATGGAGGTTTGATTGCGATCATAAGGGAGATTGCGAGTAATAGTAAATCGAGGACCACAATGCGTACAATTTAAAAAAGGATAACGAAAATAGCGGTTTTGAGGATCAAAGAGTTCATGTAAGCATTCCGAGCAGATCGAAACATCAGGGGTAATAATGGTATTTACTCTACCTTTTTGGCTTTCAATAATTTTAAAAAGTGTTTCGTTGGTCTGTAAGAGAATGGCTTTCTGTTGAATATCATTTACTTTGGCAAGCGGGGGGAGGTTCTCTTGTAAATGAGCGATAAAATCACCGGCCAAAATTCCTTGTACTTCGATTAGCACACCGTCTGCATTATTTTGGATCCATCCAGTGAGATCAAGGTGTTTAGCGATTCGATAAACACAAGGTCTAAAACCAACACCCTGAACTTGTCCTTGAATGATTATCCTTAATCGTTCGATTTGTTTAGACACGGTTATTCATATGCTTTTGTTTTAACCATTCATACCAACCATTTAAACCCTCACCATTGCTCGCTGAAAGGGTCAGAGTTTCAATATCGGGCTTAATTTGACGCGCATATTTAATGCATAGTTCCAGATTAAAATTTACGTAAGGAAGCAGATCCATTTTGGTGATGATCATGAGATCAGCACAACGAAACATATCAGGATATTTCAGTGGTTTATTATCCCCTTCTGTTACGGAGAGAATAACCACTTTGAATTGTTCACCTAAATCAAATAATGCAGGGCATACCAGATTCCCTATATTTTCAATAAATAAGAGCGAATTCTCTTGCAGGGTAAGATCTTCTAATGCATGACCCACCATATGTGCATCTAAATGGCATATTTTTCCGGTATTTATTTGTAGGGCATTCCCACCACTTGCTTGAATGAGCTCCGCATCGTATTGGGTTTGCTGATCACCGACTACCACTGTAATATCTAATTCTTGTTTTAAATCCAAGATCGTTTTTGCCAAGAGGGTAGTTTTTCCTGATCCAGGACTGGACATAATATTTAATGCTAAAATATTTTTTGTTGCTAAAAAACCTTTATTATGGCGGGCAAATTGTTGGTTCTTAGCTAAAATATCTTGTTCCACATGAATTAAATGTTCATCGTGAGCAGTGTGTGCGTGTTTATGCCCATGACCATCATGATGTTCCATTTCGTTATGTTCCTCAGAACAACCGCAGATTCCACACATTATTCAATCACCATTGATTTGATCCGTAATTCTTCACCGTGAATAACCTTTAATGCATGACTTCCACAAGCCGGACATGCATCGAAATAATTTTGCAAAGGACTTTGTTTCTCACATGATTCGCAGAGTGCTTCTCCCGGGATATCAAGAATGGAAACTTCTGCATCCTCAGCTACGGTTCCTTTAGCAATTACCCTAAAACCAAAAATTAGGGCATTCTTCTCTACAGCAATAAGTTGCCCCATTTCTAAAACTATTTTTTTTATTCGAGCACATTGTGTTGTATTCGCTTGCTGCTTAATTATTTCGAGAATACTTTTACACAGCCACAATTCATGCATTATATGACCTAAATTTCTAATTATACATTTGGATAAAATTAATCATACCAATAATCAAACTAAATGAGGCAATTAAAAGGCCTGCCATCCGAGACAATAAAAGCGATACTGAGTCAGCACGTTGGATCAATGTTGAAATAAATACTCCATTTAATCCGTCAGAAACCATCATCCCTAACATAAAAATGACCCCCAGTAATCCTGAAAATATCCATCCATTCATGGCGCGGGCAGAAATAGAAAATAAAACAACTTGGCTGACGGTATCAAAGGACAGGGCAAAGAGTGCTCCAAGTAAAAGGATAAAAAAAGGATTAGAGTTCTTTCGAATTAATTTTTTTGATAAAAAATTTTTCAAACTGGTTGGTAGAGCAGGAGTGGAGGGGCTACGGAACACATTCCAAAGATTTAAAAATCCAAAAATCAATAGAAAAGTAATCGATATACTGTTTCCGACTCCGTCTAGCCATTGGGGAACCATTATAGGTTTCACCCCATTGCCAATAATTAAGCTGATTAAAATAACAACAAATCCATGCCCAAGAGAAAATAAAAATCCTACACACTTCGCTAGAGTTTTTTGAGTACTGACAATCCTTGTAACTGAATCAATCGTTGCTAGATGATCCAAATCAAAACCGTGGCGAAGACCTAATAGAAATGCCATCGCGATTAAAAGTAATCCAGAATTTTGCATAGTTTACTCGAATAACTTGGAGGCAGAATTGTCATTCCTGCGTAGACGGGAACCTATTCTAGCGATGAGTAGAGCCACTTTAAGAAGAGATTCCCGTCTTGCGGGAATGACAGGAATCCTCTTATCTTAATGGCAACGCCTTTGCATTGCGTCCAGGCTATAATTAATTACAATTATTATTCTTGACGCAGTTTACCAGACTGGTTGCAAAGTGATAATTGTTATTTTGATCATGAATCACTTCCCAGTCAAAAACACCACCAAATCCTGGATAAGTCCGTGGTGGGATATAGGTACCACAACTTGATGAACTCGCAACTCCAGTGCGTAAACATTGTATGGCGCGTTTAATTGTACTAATAACTGCTGCGGGTGAACCATCACTTTGTCCTGATGCATTGGGTGCAGGATAACCAAGGACCACTTGAGATGGAGTCAGATAACTGATGTAAGGTTGGAATCCAGTTTGTTGCCCTGAACTAGTCACTGCAGGCCAATTTTCTAATAAATCCGTTGCCATAGCAACCGAAGCATTAGGAGTACTGGTATTGTTTGGATCATAACAAATTAAGTCAATGCCAAAAGTACAACCTGCGTTATACATTTGAATACCAACCCATTCTAAAGATTGATGAGTTTGCATCACCAAAGATGCATAGTTTCCCCATGTAGCGTCAAACCCCGAAGTGGCGGCAACATTAGCAGTTTGCGGCGCTAAGGTAAGAAGCAGATTGGGGTGATTGGTATGCATTGTATTAATAATATTCGCTAAAACCGCTATATCACCTGTTGGATTGGTAAATGTTCCACCTGCATTTAATCCACTTTCTATATCAATATCAAATCCATCAAAATGATATTGGGTTACAAGATTTTCCAATGAACTAATGAAGGTTTGCTGAAATGCTGCGGGTGAAGAGGCTGCGGCTAATACCTGATGAAAATTCACTGTGGTATTAGGGATGCCTGACGATGCACCACCTAGAGAGAGCAATACTTTAATGCCAGCATCATGCAAGGATTGTATGTAACTTGCGGATACAGTATCGAAGGCCGAAGTAATTTGTCCGGGAGAGGTCGTGCTAAAAACTCCAAAAGCAACCAGAATATGGGTATAACCCGCATTAGCTAAAGCAGTAGCAGGGGGTGGCGTTACCCAGCCTGGTAAGTAGCCTATAATTCTGCCGCCAGCAGTTGTGCTCTGGGTATAAGTTATCGTTTCTGTCGCAGAAGACGATGCGGTTAAAGGTTGTGGAGAATAACTTATTGTATAACCATTAACTGCTGTTGCACTTACTGTATAAACGACTCCATCAGCTAAGTTTACATTACTTGTTCCTGAGCCATTGACCAAAGGAATTGCTTCATTAACTGGTGCACCATTACCACTAGGGGTAAAGGTTACATTAATAGAGGAAACCGACGATGGTGCTCCTGTAATTGTAATGGGAACACTGGCTTGGGCAACCTGAACACAGTTATAAGTGAGTTGCACTGAGGGGGCGGAAACTGCTGCTGTAGCCGAGGTCGGTGTAAATATTGGAGAACAATTATATCCGTTATAGGCTATTGAAGGAGTAGAGAAAGTATAATTCACTCCATTGGCTAACTGACTAATTACGTTCGTGGTACTCCAATGTACTTGCGCATTGATGGCGCTCTGATTATCCATCCGAGTTAAAGTTACAGTAGGTATACCCGTATAACCTGATAACTGAGAGGGCAATGCAGGTAGTGTGATATTGATGTTTCCTGTTGTTGGTGCTGCTGTATAGCTAAGAGTAGAGGAAACCGTGGTATCCGCTGTAACGGTTAAGTTTGCAGGATTTGCGACTCCTTGATACATGACTCCATTGCTATCCGTAACCGCAGTTGGTGATACAGTATAAGTTCCGGCAGCTAGACCCGAAATGAGTTGTTGTCCAGACCAGGGAACTTGTACTGTACTTATATTTTGTCCATTTAAAGTTAAATTCACTAATGCATAGTTTTGCGATACATTCGCAGGTTTTGCAGTTGCATTGATTAAATTAATATTTCCTGTGGATACTGGAGAATTTAAATATACAAGAACACTATTGGCTATGTAGTCTGCAGTAGGCGCTCCATAGATTATTGTAAAAAAACTTCCTTTAGGGAGCTTACTATTGGCTCCTGGATAGGTGGGAAATTGTAATGAGAGCGAAGATAAATACGTACCATTACTTTGGGACTGTGAGGTAATTTGTAATGTATTGACTGGATATGATAAAGGCGAAAAATTTCCCCAAAAAGAAGTATTTAAATTACTGTTATTAGAGAATGTTATTGTAGAATTTTGAAAATCTACAGCCTCATTGCAATTGTTAGTTAATTTCAATGAAATTGTTTGCCAGCTTTTTGTACCCGTTGAGCTCAAGCTTCCTGTAATACAAGAAGTGGGTTGAGGAGCAACAATTGGCGTTTTAGCCAATCCATCATTTAAGACAAACAAAAAACTAACTAAGAGCCCTATTTTTTTCATAAATTCCCTTAATTTTCATTAAATTAGTTATTAATCGGAGATCAACAATAATGACCTTTAAAGTTAAATGCAAGAGTTCTTAGTAACAAAAAAGCACGGTTTAAACCGTGCTTTGAAAGGAAAGGAATGTCAAAAAAAGGCTTAAATAGAAGGATTTTTATCCTTTCTTTGTGACCATTGCTCATCTGCTATTGCTTTCAGTTGCAAACTAAATGCTACCCAGATAAGCGAAGATTTGACTATCCAGAAACTCGGGCCTGGTCAAGAAGGCTACTTCAATTGAATCTAGTGCAGGTCGTTATAATCCATAGCCAAAACGTGTGAGTCCTTTCTATAATGTTCCGAAAACTGTTTCAATTCAGGTAACCTTTTTTCACACCAACGGATCGCCGTAATTACAGGTAGAGAATCCTTATTATTTTTCAGGGTCCATTGGGCATGTTCTAATAACAAACTGGATGCGAAAGTTTGTGCTAATGCAAACGAAAGTTGTCTTGCTCCAGCCTGTTGTTCTTCATCACTCATCTGAGACATGGATTGGACATGGTTTTTCAGTTTTTGGACGTCGTGCTGTGTTTTTATCTGAGGTTGAATAAGTTCTTTATTTTTAATTTGGCTCAATCGGTTTTGGATGTCCTCAAGAAAAAATATCGCTGCATTCTCTTTATGAATGGCACGCAATGCATCAAGACTTAAAATATTAGTCGTTCCTTCCCATATGGAGAGTACTTGTGCGTTTCTTAATAATTGTGGAAGTCCTGTATCTTCAATATAACCAGCTCCTCCAAAAGCCTCTAAAGTCTCGCTAACTACACTAATTGCTTTTTTTGCCGTATAAAGTTTTATCAGGGGAGTTAACAATCTCAGAACGGCTCGTTCCATTTCTGTGGCTTCATTTAATTCATCTTTTCCTAACAGTTCAATGGCATGAAAAACCAAATGGAAGGCGCCAGTAAATTCGACGTGCATGTCTGCTAACGTTTCCAGATGGAGTGCATGTTTTGATAAGGTATGACCAAACGCAACACGTTTTGTGGCATAATCACGAGCCAGTGCGAGGCCTCGTCGCATGTAACCCACAGCGCAACAAGCATTGTAAATGCGTGTAATATTAAACAATGATGAAATTTTTTTAACTCCATCTCCCGCGGGTCCCACTAATAATGCAGGAGTATCCTTTAGAGTCAATTCTGCAGTGGGTAAAGCACGGGTACCTAATTTATCTTTTAAGCGATTTATATGTATGCCATTCAATTTACCCATCTGATTTCGAAGTTCAAGATAAAATAGGCTTAACCCTTTACTGCCCTCAGGGGCGCCTTCGATACGCGCAAGAGTCATTGCAATCTGTGATGTGGTCGCAGAAGTAAACCATTTAACACCACTGAGTCGATAATGAGAACCACCTGGTCTTGCAATCGTAGATGTGCCACTCACATCAGAACCCCCGGTGCGTTCGGTCATCCATTGTCCAGAAGTCCAAAAATAAGCTGGATCAGAAGAGATTAAGTGGGGGAGGGCGTGCTTTTTCAATGATTCATCTGCATAAAGTTCCAATGCTCGAGCAGCCCCATCCGTCATCGCGAGGGGGCAAGTATAGATTGCTGATGAAGGATGAAATAAATACAATTTGGCAAACTGATGGATACGTGATAATGCACCATGACGACGTTCATATCCTATGGCAATTAATTGTTCTTCTGCAGAGATTTTATCGAGTTCTTTCCATGCTTGAGATACTTCAATATGGTCAATGCGTTTACCCCATGGGTCATAGGGAACATGCTTGGGTGGAAATGCTTCTGCTTCTTGACCTAATTTATAAATATCCTCAATGACTCGTTGACCTAGTCGGTACAATTCAGGTTGGATTTCCGTCAACATGGAAGTAGGAAGTTTCCATTCTAGATAAGTTTTTAAAACTCGATCTGCATCATATTGATTGCCTAAGCGAGGCGGAGTTTGAAAAAAATCATTCATGGATCTATTCCTTTAGATTTTTAAATTCTTCTATCTTAACCGGCTTAAATATAAGGGGCAATCCAAAAACTTTATGACTTCCTTTTCTACGGTCCGCAATGCCCCTAAACTGGATATTTAAAAATTAGGTAAATTTGGTAAGAAAAAAAAATAGATTTGAACTTTCCTTACAAATCTGACAAGGTAACTGCTGGATTTTAGAATGTAGTGCAATGAAATGAAGAAAGGAGTCTAAGGTGAGTTATTCACGTTTAAATAAGAAATTTGCAACTGCTGCTTTAATTTCTCAATTTTTTGTTGGAGCTTCAGCATCGGCTGCGGGTTTGCAAATCAATGAGACGAGTCCAAGCTTGCAAGGTTCTGCAATGGCGGGTTCCGCCGTAGCAAATAATGATGTTTCTGCTTTGTTTAACAATCCAGCAATATTGTCAACTTTACAGCAAAACCAGATTTACGTCGGCGCAAGTGAGTTTATACCCCAAATTAGTATGATTAATGGAGAGGCTGCTCATACTTTCAATGTGCCAGGTATGCCGCCATCAACTATTGCCGGACCTGTTCAAGGGAAAGCTTCCCAACATAACATCAGCAACGCAGTTTTTATCCCACAAGGTTATATCGGTTGGCGCACACCTCTTGATAAGTTAACCCTGGGTTTAGCGGTTGTGGAACCATTCTATTTATATAATAAATATTCCGAAGCTTCTGTATTGCGTTATGCAACGGTCAAAAGTGAGATAAATTCGGTTGATATTAATCCATCTCTCGCATATCAAGTTAGTGAGAAATTATCTTTAGGGGTTGGTTTTCAAGCTCAATATCTAAAAACAATTTTTTCGCATTTTGATGGAGTAAACACAGGGGTTCCTTCTATTGACCTTTTTATCGCATCCACACAGCCTACCCATTTAAAAAGTGATGGATGGGGTTATGGTTATACAATTGGCGCTTTATATCAGTGGGACCAATTTACTCGTTTTGGGGTAAGTTACCGCTCGGAAATTTCCACAAATCTAAGCGGCCATGGCGAACAATATACGATTATCGGAGATATAGTACCTTCGCCTGCAACTACTTTTTTATTTAATAGTGAAACCGCCGTGAGTAATAATTTTAAGACACCAGGTGTATTAACTATTGGTCTTGCCCACGATATAAATGAGTGGACCCTTAAAGCAACAGCTCAGGTTACTTTCTGGGATTATTTAGGGGATCTTGTTGTTTCAACTCCAGATGCTTATGAAACAATTTATATTGTGCCCATGAAATGGCATAACACATTTTTTGGTGCTCTTGGCGCTGATTATCGTTATAACTCTTCCCTTACTTTACGGGGAGGATTTGCTTATAATCAGACTCCATTCAATTTACAAAATCGTACCCCGCTTATTCCTGAGTCCGATCAATATTGGTTAAATTTTGGATTGAGCTATTTTATAAACGATCATTTCTCAGTTGATGGTGCGTACTCACATATTTTTATTCGTAAACAATCAGTGAACATTACTCAAACCAATGAAGGGATTCCCGGCCTGGCAGCCCCCTTAGAAGTCAATCAAGTAAGTGCCGACTATAAAGGTACAGAGAATATTGTATCGCTGGGATTACGATACAGCTGCTAAGTCATTATAAGGAGATAGTTTAATGGTAACAAAAATAAGAAAAATGATATTACATGCCAAAACACAATTAGTTGTGTTGATGAGCATGTTTTCTTTATGCTGCATGCTTCCTCAGAATGCTCTAGCTATTCCACTGAATAAAATTACTAAAGTTTATTTTTTTGGTGATAGTTTATCAGATAGTGGGTTTAATAATACGTTTACACTCATAAATGGAATACCTGACAAAGCACCTACGTTTACAACGTTTAATGGTTATACTTGGGCACAGTATGTAGCACATGACATTATGGGTACACCTCTTTTGCCTCCCGGTACTCTATTTCCCACAACAAATGATAAGATGACGAATAATACAACTCCTATTTTTGTTGATCCCTCTAAACCTCCTGCGCCTCCGATTGTACCCCTACCCAATGGGTTTAATTTTGCTTGCGGAGGAAGTCGAACAGTGGCAGAACCTGGGATAGACTTTTATTGGGCTCCATCTGTTCAGCGCCAAGTTCAAAATTACCTATCTTCAGCACCCCAGAAATTGGATCCTAATGCAATGTTCTTTATTTGGTCTGGTGCGAACGATATGCTATATGGAATTTCTGCACAGCTAAACCCAATTGCATTCATGCAATTGATCGACGTGACCACCACTCAGATTGTGCAGCAGATTGAAGTGCTTAGTGCTCGAGGTGCTAAAAGAGTCGTGGTCTTATCTCTTCCTAATATAGGTGTTACTCCGTTCATAAACCAACTGGCAGTAGCAATCGGGGATCCCTCGCTTCCTGGAGCTATAAAAAATCTTAGTTTTATGTTTAATTCACTGTTAAATCAAAAATTGGGTGCTGTTGCTAAACGGCATAAAGTAAAAATTTTATATTTTGATACTTATGCCGCTTTGGATAACTTAATCAGCAATGCGCAAGCAGGGGAGCCTACAGTCATTAGCGGGATATCTTTTTTATTCCAGAATGTGACCACTCCCGTGTGTACTGCTCCTTTGGCTATTTTATGTCAACAAACCTCAAATAATTACCTCTTTGCAGATTCCGTCCACCCGACCGATATGGCGCATCATGCTTTAGCCTTAGAAGTGGAAAATCAAATCAGACAATGGGTGTAACGTAATTAAATTTTCGACTAGCCCTCCCTCCCATTTAGGGGAGGGAAAAATTTAACTACTCATGCAGTTCAAGCCGAATGAAACATACCTTAGCAACTGATTTCATTTTTAATTTCTTGCTCTTCGGGTTCTTTTTCCTGCTTGCTGTTTGTTGCAAATATTCCCAATTTACTACAAGTTGCTTCATAATAAAGACGAGCTTTCTGATATTGCCGGCATACCATTTCTTGTACTGCAGTGGGTAATACTCCTATAGTGCCATAAACTTTAACATTACCCGTGGGCTTTTTATCTGCCGGGTATTCTTTTACGTCGTTTACCGCCTCCTGGAGGTCACTCATGAACTTATCTTCAAAGTGTTCAATTAATGTATGAACGTGGGTTAAACACAAATGAAATCCATCAGGTTTTTGTAATAAATTTAATTTCCAACCTCTTTTTTCTAATTGATCAGCAATTAAATGTGGGTTTAACGTATCGCTTCGAAATCCGAGTATAGACCATTGGGGATTTCCAAAAATAGCAACATCTCGTTTACCCGTTTCATTTGGTTTATATACTTGGTCCACTCTATCTTGCAGCCGTTGACGCATTGCTACAATGCTTTCGGAAATTTCCTGATATTTCTTACGTCCATAATATGAAAGGGTGGTATATATTTCTGCAACCCGTGCGCCACTGGTTGAGCCATCCAAAATACCTGGAGTAGTATAAAGTCCGCCTGACCAGTTTAAAGCCGCATATACTGATAAAGCAGGAGAGTCCTCACTAAATAAGCAAACTGAAGTTCCTTTAGGACAACATCCATATTTATGTAAATCGGCGGAAATCGAGGTAACTCCTTTAACGCGAAAGTCCATAGGATTTTTGGATGTATTCAGAAAAGCAGTTAAAAAACCTCCTAAACAGGCATCTACGTGAAATGGAACGCCTTTTTCTTGTGCTAATTGACCTAAATCACTAATCGGATCATGGATGCCATTCATGAATGATGGTGCAGAGCCAACGATTACAGCGGTATTGCTCGAAATATATTTTCTCATTTCATTTGCAGTTACCGCACCTGTTTTAGGATCAACTGGAACTGTAATGAGTCGAGCTCCCGTCAGATCCGCTGCTTTTTTAAAAGCTGCGTGTGCTGTTTCAGGAATTACAATTTCGGGACATTTAATTCCTTTGGCTCGTGCATGAATTACATATGCGGCCATGGCTTCAATAATACTGGTAGAGCCTCCATGTGTGATTAAACCATAACCGTCTTTAGAACCACCAAATAAATTTTGGCACCATCGAATAATTTCTGCCTGCATGGCTATAATGCGTGGCCATTTGTCATGCAAAGGATTAGTTAAAGCAGTTTTAGCATATACTTCTTTCAGCAATTCTGTGAGTTCTTGAGGATGAACAGCATACAGCGCTCCTGAATCCTGGCCATCTCCTTGCTGAACAGTAAAATTTCGAGCCTCATCCTTATCCTTTACGTCAGAAAAATTAAAAAGACATTTTTGAGGATTGATACCAAATTCTTTTAAAATCAAATTTGGATCGGTGCGTTCTTCAGGAATCTTATCTTGCAATGCCATGGAGGAGCGTAAATCTTTTAATTTATCTTTAGTTGACTGGAGATCTTTATTGAGCTCTTTGTCCAAATAGGCTTTTACCTGCGGTAAGTTTTTACCCAGACTATAGGCTACATCGATCACTCGTTGCTTATATGTGGTGTTATTTCGTGAGCGATATGCCTGGGCAAGGGCAGGATATTGTTGCCAAAGAAAATAAAGAGCAGCGGTAGCGAAAACAATTTGATGAGCAGGGGTGTCTTTAAAAGTTTCATCAAATCCTTCAAGACCCCTATTTAAAAGCGCGGTAATATAGGTAAGCATAGTTAGAACATCCTTTTATTTGAGTTGAGTGCGCATAATAAACTCTTTTTATGATTTAAGTCACCAGAGAAAGACTTTTTGCTTCAGAATCCTACTCAAGTTACACTGTATTTTTTACATTGAGTGGGCATTGATGAAACCGAGATCACATAATCTTTTAACGTGGGTACCTCATCTTTTCTTGTTTTATAAAGAAAAAGTGTTTCAGAAATTATTACCAATAACCATAATTATTATCGTATACGCGGTAATAATCGCTTGTTTTTTTGAAAATGCCACGCGTTATAGCGTTGGCCAATTTCATCTCATTTTTAGTTTTATCTTAACGATAATTATTAGTTTTAGGGTAAATACGAGTTATGCACGTTGGTGGGAGGGTCGTATTTTATGGGGATCAATTAATAATAATTGTAGAAACTTAGGTTTAAAGTTCGAAGCTTTTATTGGATTACATGAATATCCTGATTTTTATGAATTGTTAAAAAAATTACCTCTAATTATCAAGGCTCATTTACGCAAAGAAAGTAAAGAGATTCAAACAGAGCTACTTTCCTTATGTATTCATGAATTTGAAGAAAAAAATCCAGTTCTTTTAGTAACGCAAAAAATGTATCGTATCCTGAATCAATTGCGTCAAGAAAATAAACTGCAGTTTGAGCAATACCTAACTTTAGATACTCATATAGCTAATTTAATCGACATGACTGGAGGTTGCGAACGAATTGCCAATACTCATGTACCTTATGCATTTGCTTTTTTTGTGAAACAAGCAATGCTTTTTTATGCCATCATGTTCCCTTTTGGTTGGGTAGACACATTCGGATTTTTGATTATTCCGATGATGGTGATGATCGTATATATTTTATTAGGTTTGGAAATATTATCCGAGGAATTGGAAGATCCTTTTGGAAAAGATGATAATGATTTACCTTTAAGTACAATTGCCAAAAATATTTCTAGAAATATAGAGCAAATAGCAGGAAAATAAGAGTACATGAATTCAACCTATGCTCTTGAAAAATAAAAATATATAGGTTAATTTTTGAATAGTAACAATTCCTATATGGTACAATTTCAATATAAATTGAAAGCAACAGTCCCAAAACAACTTCATATATATTCCTGAAGCTATATTCGATACGAGAAAAGGAGTTTCAAATGACACATAAAGTTACATCCAATCAAGAACACTGGGCTATACATCCAAATAAAAGGATTTCTTGGACGGCCGTTTTTGTAGGGGCCTTAACCGCCCTAGGCCTTAGTTTTTTATTGAATCTTTTAGGAGTTGCTATCGGGTTAAGTGCTTTTAAAACGATGAGTAATGGCTCAGTTATAGTGGTTATCGGCGGTTTGTTGGGAATCATTATTGGGGTGATAATTTCTACGTTGATATCAGGTTATGCCGCAGGTTATTTAGGTCGTTTATATTGTCCCGAACATAATTTGGGAATTATTTATGGTTTTATTACTTGGGTTATGGCTTTAATCTTGGGTGCCGCTTTGATAGGACTTTTGAGTCAATATGTAGTGACTTACACGAATTCTATTTCTCGTACTGTAGTGGCAGTTCCAATTACAGTGAATCAAATCTCCACCCCTGTAGGTACTACCAAAATTTCTTCTTCCACAAAGAATGGTCAAAAAGAGGCTATAGTAGAGGTTAATGTAACTCCGACAAATCTTGCTTCAGGAGCATACATTGCTTTCGCGTTATTTTTACTGGGTGCTTTATTCAGTTGTGTGGGCGCCAGTTGGGGAATGCGTTGTAAGAGGGATGATAGCTAGCCAAAAAGGTGTGCATCACACTGCTTTTGCCTATATTCAAACAATATAGGCAAAAGGCACTGATTAATTTGTGCAATAAAAATCGTAGGGAAAAACCACAGAAGCACTGTTTTCTGGGCCGTTTAAAACAACATATCCTGCTTTTAAAACACATTGACCAATGGGTGAGGTTTGCAAGGCATAATAGGGCGTCGAGTATACGGTTGCACTAATTGTCAAAGGAGCCGGAGTACAAGGTATGTTGTCTATAAATTGAGGTCCTTTTCCCCCCATCAGGGTAAGCGATTTATTTAATCCAAGTTCATTAGAAGTTACATTAAATGCAACATTTTGATCAAATGGTATTGGTGGTGTTGCAACGGCAACTTGCACCTTACAACTCATATCTCCATCTGCATAAGCAGGAAGAAAAACAAATAAGTTGATGAGAGAAAGACTGGTCATCATTATTTTTTTCAACATAAAAACTCCTAATTTGAATAGAATTGAGACTTATTGATGAGCTATTAAATTGAACAGGCTGTTAGAATGATTTATTTTTAAAAGATACCTGTACGAATGTAAATAACATCTACCATAACATAGATGAAAAATCTATCAATTTAGAGAAAAAAACAATGAAAAGTTAATTTTAAGAGCAATTATAGAGGAAACTTCATACGCTTAATGAATAAAATGCTTTTAAACCAGAAATTTTTTTGAACCTGCTCCTGAAGTTAAATTAGAATGTGAGGGATAGAATAAATAAAGAGAAATAATGACAAGAACCATTTCTAAAAACCGACAATTTGTTCCACTGATTCTGATGATTATTATTGGAATGACGAGTATCGTTCAAGCATATGCGGTTTTACCTAATCATCAGCAACCCCCTCGAGCATTAGCTCGTTCTATTCAAATCAAACACAATCGGGAAATTGTGGTATTAATCCATGGTTTAATGCGTACCTCGCTTAGTATGTGGCCATTAAAAAATTATCTAACTCGACAAGGCTATGAAGTTTATTCCTATAGTTATCCCTCTCCAAAATACAGCATTCAAGAACATGGCAGCTATTTAAGTCGATTTATTAAAAACTTATTAGAAAAAAATCCAGGTGTTCGAATCAATTTTGTTACTCATAGTCTTGGTGGGATTATTACCCGAGAAGCATTATCTACCTTATCCAAAAAGCAATTAAAAAATATAGGTAGTCTCATTATGTTGGCACCACCCAATCAAGGATCAAAATTGGCAAAACTGTCTATAACGATGTTTCCCATGCTCACTTCTCCAATAAAGCCATTATCTGAATTAAGTTCAGATCGATCGTCATATGTTCATCATGTGCCTGTGCCAAACATTAAAATAGGAATAATAGCAGGGCGATATGATGCGAAAGTTCCCCCTGAGTGTGCTCGTTTAGAAGGCTATGAACCGGTTATCGTGAACTCCAATCATACTTTTATTATGAATAACACAAAAACAAGACAATTAATTATGAGTTTTTTGAAGACAGGGACTTTTGTTGAGGTTGCTAAACGATAATTTAGCATAGTATAAAGTTACCAGATTGCCATAGCCATGTTCAAAGCTTCTTCTTCTGGTTCTGCACCCCAATCATAATCTGTTCCTTCATGATAACCTAGAAACATGGAACCCAAGGTACGGATTATAAAAATAACCGGATGAATGGCAATACTGACTAAGCTAAGTGCAGTACCGACTATATCATCAACTAGATTTAAAACATGCTCTGGTAAACTGAACCAAAAAAAGGGATTTAAAAGAAAAAAAGGGGTAATTAACACACGGATTAAGAATGCGGTGAAGTCATATAGAGCGCGTAATACATGACAGAAAAAGCTTGTAAAGGCATCGAGATGAAAACCTAAATTATAATAAGGATAAAATTTCAATTCCGCATAAATTGCGGCAGCTGCCGTTCGTGTAGCGTTAAAAAAAGTGCTCAGAATGATTCTCCTGAGGGACAACAGGCGCCCATCTTATCCCATTTTTCATTAGGGCGCTACTGTTTGCTTCCACGTAATAAACTTTTTTTTACAAGTTGAAACAAGTACTTAAACGAAGGAAACTTCGAAAGAAATCTAGTATTAAAGTAGATAAAATTGATTGCTTATTATTCCGGACAAAATGGTATAAAGGAAAGATTTATATTGTTAATCGCGCGGATGGAGTATGTGTTTTCTCCAAAATAAGTTCGGTAATTGTTTTACTCAACAGGTCACGAACACCTTGTTTTTTTTCTGAAGCAAGGTCAGTGAACAAATCTTTATACACTTCATGCTCATCGCTATGGGTACTTTGACAAAAGCCATTGATTTCTCGAAGATGTTCTTTCAAGTACACGATGGAATTTACATTTTCATTATTGGGCAATACACATTTAAATTCATTTTCAAGCTCTTCAGCTTTTGCATAGGTTGCTAAGAGTAATAAGGTATCAAATACCTCAAGACGATTTATTCTCTCGGAGATATCCGGAGTTTTTGCAAAGAGTTCCCGCGTATAATCGATAAATTGTTCTACTTTATTTCTCTCTCGTGTGATTTTTTTCAGCAAACGAGTGTTCATGGTTCCTCCTGATCTAAAAAGACCGAATTATATCGCATTAACTTTGCACTCTATACATTATAGTTGCAAATTGTTTCTTAAATGAATTCCGTTGAATAGGTTTTTATCTGTTTGGTTTCGGATTCAGAGATGATATGTTCGACCATCAAATCAATGTTTTCATGAATCAAACACTCTTTTTGAACTGTTTTCAAAGTTCCAAGTTGCCCATACAATATAAGCATTTGCAACAAGGTTTTCTCGGTTTTATTTTCTTCAATTTTATGTTTGAGTTGTTCGGGGTCGAGAATTTCCATCCTGATCTGACCCATGGGTTCTTTTTTGACCACTAAACAAGGCAATTTATTTTCACCTTGTAGGACAATTTTAAAGCCATGATCCATGACAGCAAATAATGAATCTATCTGAAATTCAGGTTGTTTTAATCTATCTAAAAAAAGATGTTGATCGTTTTTAGCTCTAACGTTAACTCGTGCTTTATTGAAAAAAGAAGCTAAATACATCAAAGAACCTTGATCATGATGAATTGTGAGTGTCTTTTCTCCATGTGTATCTACAGTAGCAATCAAAGGAGGAGTTACGCCACGGGGTACATTAGTATTATAAAAAGCAATAGTAGAATTGGGGGTGCAACACATTACTAAATTGAGACTTGCGGTTTTGTGCATATGGAGTAAGCTGGTTGTGTTAACATATCTTCCTTTATCTGCTGAACCGCTTTCTTCTTGTTTTGCCCGATCATAAGAGCGTTTAACAACTTGGGAAACATCATCTAAACAAGCACAAACTACAACAGAATTATTATTTTTTTCTACTAAAGCCTTTTGTGAGGATTTATAGGTCACGCCATCAATAATTACATTGGGTCGTTTGTCTTTTTGAGCTAATATACGTTCTTCTACAAGCTCACTAATTAAGTAGGCGCTGTCTTGGGTGCGAATAAAGGCCTGTTCTGTTTCCTGTTTTTCAAAATCTTCTGTAAATGGCAGAAATATACCTCGATAATCATCTGTAGCCAAGGACACATAATCTTTTCGGTTTTCTTTAGTAATATACAAATTGGAGATGGTACTTTTACCGCTCGCTGCTGGGCCTAGAAAAACAAAATCACGATTATCACTCAATGAATAAACGGATTTTTTTTCCAGTTTATACTTTTGTGCAAAAGGGTCTAAGTTCTTATCCAAAAACATGGACATTGTTTTATTGACCAGTTTTTTTTGGACCTTATTTTTTTCCATTATTAAAAAAGATGCGAATTTGGATTCGTATTCGATACTGTCCGTACTTAAAGTAGGGTGTAATTGTTGTATTCTTTTTTGAGCTTTATTAATACAATTTTGATGTACTTCTTTCTCATTAAGTGAATCAGGAATACTTGACCAATCGATTAGGAGCGAATAGCTTAGGTCAGCATCCATGATGTCATGAAATAATTTTTGTGCGAATGAGTTTACTTCCTCGGTATCCACTCGATAATCGGTGATTAATCGCGCAGCAAGATGAAGCATCAAAGCGGTTTGCATTCTGGGGACTAGCACATCAGTCAACCACTCTTCATGGGCGATATTAGCATGACTTAATTGTTCCTGAATGTCACCTTCCATAAAATGGGGTTGTAATATACGATTGTACGTTTCCTGCAACACTCTTTCCCGAGGGCTCCATCGATTAAAATCCTTCAGTGTTAAAATATGCCTCATATTGAAGTGAGCTAAAGCAGCTTCCCTTACCTCACTTAATCGCCCAGGAACCAACTTAAATGAACCCTCAGGAAGTTGTAGCTTTTCACCAGATAATTTAGGGGATTCCACTTCAGGTCTTAATGATTCTAAGGAAAGCATTTTATGACCTGAACGAACGTGTCGTGTGATTCTAATGGTGGGGAGTTTTGTTGAAGGGTTTAATTGAGCGGCTGAACCGGATTTCAATTGATGAGAATGCAAAATATCAAGTAATGGCTTTTCCTCGGATGAATGTGGTGTGGTATGTTCCTGTTTAAGCGGAGTGGGTAATTTCACTGTGGTTTTAGACAAAGATCCATCATGCTTTTTGTTATAAAATTTAATGCCGGAGCTAATTATTTCTCGAGTAAACTCACTAACTCTTTGAACTTCTTCATCTAAGTTCCCGGGAATAACATCAAGTATTTCGTTATTACGATTATAAAGAATGGTCATGACATAGTCTTCAGGATTGACATGGGTGTAAGCTATTTCACCCAACTTTGTCTTTCCTACAATTTCTGCAAAAGGTTGTGAATGAAATGATTCCTTACCACGAACAATATAGAGAATCTTTACCTCGTTCATACCACCAAATTTAATTGCGACATCAAATTTATCCGTAACTGAGCGTGTTCCGTCCACGCCTGTAGTTGCTAATGTTGAAGCTGTTCCAGAACGTATTTCATGTTTCTTAATATTATTTTCTTGGCCAGATAATAAATGACTGTCAGCGGTATATTCACCAGTACGGGTCATTTTTTTTGCAAAAAGGACCGTTTCCTCTACAGAGTCAGAGAAATAACCTCCTCTAAACACCACAGGGGCTTGAGTCATAATTAATTTATCATTTTGATAACTTCGCACTGTATAATAATGATGAACATCATTTTTGAGAGACGTTGTAAGTCGCATTTTAAGCTGCTCTCTAAAAACAATATGGGCAGGAATAATAAAACCTGATTTATCGGTTAGAAAAGAACGATCATTTTTATTTTTTATATCGCGGACTGAAACAAAATCTCTATCATTAACTAATCCACTGACTAACTCCATCAAATGCAATTTCCAAACTTTTTCTCCATCACTACTGTCGGCAATGTATTGAGTTAGCTTTTCTCCAGAAGAGTTGAGTATGATCTTTTTGATGAACTGTTCAAAATTACCTGCCGTCGAAGGGAAATCATCTCCAGGTTTTAAAAGCGGCGTGCTGTTATAAAGACTTTTAAGCTTTTTTAAATGCACTTGTAAAAGCTCTATTTTTTTATCTAGTTCCTGGTCTTTTGCATTTGGATTCTCATCAAGGGTAGCGATTAGTGCTGTCATTTCTTTCATTAAAGCACCAACATCCTCAATTTCTTTTTTAAATTCCTCATTTATTTCTTCATGTTTTGTCAATTGTTTAATCCAGCTATCCATGGCGTGGTTATAACGTTGACATGCTCCTGAGACCAAGAGATCTTTTAAGCGATCTAAATTTCCTTGATTTAACCATTGATAAAGATTAAATTTATATCGCTCATCCTTAACCAAATCGGCCGCGGGTAAATGAGATAAAAATAAGCTTGTACCGACATCACTTTCTAAAAAAGCGATACCCTTCTCTTTTAATGATCCAGTATTCAGTGCAATAGCCCCGGTATGACCCCTTTGAGATGTGATTTTCAACAGCTCCGGTAAATGACTTTTTAGTTCTTCCTCAGTGGTTTGTTCGTCCAAAGTAAAAGGACACTCACTGAAAGGGATTGATGCAGTCAGTTCATTCCCGGCGAGATCAACGACCGTATAGCTCAACTCATTTGAAAGTAAGGTGACATACAATATATTGGTTTGTAATGGTTTTTTCGGTGGCTGTAAACTTAGATCATAGCTTATTGCTTGGAAAAAATTTGCTAGGGATTTACTTTCGATTTCTTTGGGTACTTCAACGTGATGGTTTTTTATCCTGCCATTATTGTACTCTGCGGCAAGATATTGGGTAAATGACTGAAGAAAAGATTCATATAATGGTTCATTTGCCATGTACGTTATGAGCTGATAATAATCATCTTCTTCCGTTATTTTGTTGAAATCAGGAAAGCTTGTGTCTAATTTGTTTTGTACATATAAGAATTCAGTAAATAATTCATCGAATTGCTCAACAGTGATAATTCCTGCCAATTTTAAATGCTCTAGACTTAGTTCTTTCGATTTATTACGGGTTATATGTAGTGCAAATTTTTGTACAAAAAGGGAATAACGTGGATTATTCTGTAATTTCTCAATAGCATTTTGTAAACACTGTTGATGAAATACATCTTCTCCTATGCTCTGAATTATTTCATTTTGAATATCAATTTTTTGATTTTGAGCATCTTGAAGAATGGCCAGAGCAACCTCTGGAGCGATATTATCCCATTGGTAGACTATCGCTTCTCTTATTTGCTGTGAATAACTCGTAGCAGATAAACCAATTGCACTGCGTAAAGTACGATGATATTCATATCGCGGGAGGTCGCTAGAAGTCAAAGAGTCGAAGTTTATACGTTGCTTTGAGTATATTCTCGGCATAATTATACCAACGTGTACAATTAATAGACTAACAATTTAGCATAAAATTATTAAGATTTTATTAATATAGACCTTTTTTCGAGGAGTAGAGGCAATGGCAAAAGGAGTTGGTAAAAAAGAATGTGGTTCAATAGGTTGCGGTGCTTATCAAAAGCTACTGTTTAATGAGTAAGACGGGGATTTTGGAAATTCGCATGACATCCTCTGCAACACTTCCGGTTAGCAAATGATGAATTCTACTACGACCATGAGTGCCTATTACAATTAAATCAGCAGAGAACGCAGTTGCTTCCTCAACAAGTTTTTCCGCAATTTGTGATTTAGAAGGAGTTAATTGGGTGAGTTTCATTTCAAACTCAATTTTCGAACGACTAAGAATTTTTTTCATTGAGTTTAAAACTTCCTGTCCTTGTTTTTTTGTTAACTCAACAAAGGAGTCCCGATCAACATCCCCTTCATACAGAGTATCAATGATATGAACCACACATAGCTTGGAATTTTGATTCTTCGCAAGTTTAATGGCTTCTTTTAATGCGAGAGTGGATGAATTAGAATCATCAACGGGTACTATAATTTTTTTGTACATATCTGAGACTCTTACCAGTATTATATATTTAATAATACATTAGCTTTGCTTGCTTGCAATCATTCCTCTTGTTTATCTTTAATTCTTTATAATTTTTTGCAGTTATATCGTGTTTATACCCTCTGAGTCAGGCCGTCTAACCCAATTGATGAGCCACTTGCCTTCATTGGTTTTTTCAAGACAGACGATTGTTCCTGGTACTAAGGCAATAATAGACCGTTCTCCATCTAGAAGTACTAGTTTACCAATTAATTTGCCCATAAAAGGCATATGCCCGACCAGCATGAGGTCATGAGTTTGTTGATTTATTTCGTTGGCTATAGGGTTTACATCATCAAGTGGTGATAGTCCATGGTGCAATTCAATTGTTTTGGAAAGATTTGAAGCTAATATTGCCGCAGTTTGTTCTGCCCTATGTTTACCACTATGAAATAAATGGGCGATTTCTATTTTTTGTCGAGCAATAAAATGACCTAAGTTCTCAATATCAGCAGTTCCTTTTTTACTCAGGGACTGTTGAGGATCAATTTCTTTTTTTAGACTTTCCCCATGCTGCACGAGATAGATTTTCATGGCGGCTCCTTGCTACCCGAAATTTTAGTCTAATTATAGTCTAATGAAATTATACCTTAAAGCATTGACGGGTTATCTATAAAAGAAAAGAAAAATTTTAGTCGGAAGAAGAGTTCAGATGACGCTTGAATGCATTTTCAAAAAGATTATTTATCTATTATGGTTTGTTTATGACATCTATATATAATTTTTCCTGTAGCAATCTCAATGATTTCTCCTTCTGCCCCTGAATGCTCTAAATCACATTTTTCAGTCAGAAGTATCGTTAAAGATTCAATATTTTCTCCAGTTGTTGAGGAAATAATTGTATCCTCAATTTTAATCCTGGCTTCATAAGGATCGCTATCTTTAGCTGAGTCCATATTCCCCTACCTCCAATATCATACCCACTATATACATTATAGTGCAAACTTCTTCGGCACTTAGGAAAAATTCCAATCTCTTTTGTTAAAGCTGTTCCAGGAAGCTTAGACTGTGTCTAAATGGAATAGATCGTTTGTGTTAAACAGGCACAGGTGGTAAATCAATTTTAATTGTTCCTCCCCATGCAAGTCTTAGCGCATTTGCAATAGCAAACACATCAATTATTTCTTGAAGAATTGCACCAGCCACTGGAGTAATATAGCCAAGAGCGGCGAAGCTCATCCCAATGATACTAAGGAGCATACCCCCAACAGCACTTTGTAAGGCAATCTTACGGACATTCAAACTCAGATGAATTAATTCATCAACTTTTTTCAATGTATTTTCCATAATTACGGCACCTGCTGCTTCAGAGGTAATATTGCTGGATTGTCCGAAGGCAATACCTACGGTTGCCGCTGTAAGGGCAGGTGCGTCATTAATGCCATCGCCCATAAATACTGTAGGTGCTTTTTTTCGTTCCTCTCGAACAATGGCGAGTTTTTGCTCAGGACTTTGTGAGGCACGAATTTCTTTTAGATTTAACTGGGCCGCTAAATATCGTACTTCGGATTCCCGATCACCAGAAACGACCATTATTTTTTTAAATTGATGTGACGGGGTTAAGTGACTGATAAAGGATTTGCCTTCTTTACGAGGAGCATCATGAAAAATTAATGAAGCTGCGAATTGCTCATCGTAGAGAACAAGGCATTCTAATCCTGGAAATTCTGGTGGAAGTTCATTTGCAGATTGAGGCTGTTTAAGCAGAAATTTATTGCGACTAGTAACATATATATTATGGTTCGCTATGATGCCGGACAATCCTTGCCCCGGTTTTTCGGAAACATGAGAGGCTTCTAGAAATTGTAGATTGCGTTCTTGAGCTGCTTTAAGAATGGCGGGAGCAAGGGGATGTTTTGAATAGCGTTCAAGACTTGCTATGGATTGTAAAATGATATCGGCAGTAAGGTGGGTATTTTTGGCAAGATAAATTTCTGACAACGTAGGTTTCCCATAGGTTAGAGTGCCGGTTTTATCAAAAATTGCAGTCTGACATGTAGGCAATTGTTCAAGAACGGTGGGATCACGAATAATAATACTTTGTTTTGCAGCCATTGAAATGGCGCTAATTAAGGTAATAGGAATTGCAATGAGTAAGGGACAGGGTGTAGCAATGACGACCACAGCAAGAAAACGCATTGCTTCTCCCGAGAAGTACCAAGCAGCACATGCAAAAATCAAGGCTAAAGGAGCAAAAATTGCTCCAATTTGATCTCCTAATCGTCGTAAAGAAGGTTTTTTTTGTTCTGCTTCTTTAAGAACTTCGACAATCGCTGCATATCGTGAATCAGAAGATAATCTCGTCGCTTTAATGGTTAGGGGGGAATCCCCATTAATTGCACCGGAAATTACAGCGGTTCCCGGAGCTTTGGACATCATATAAGGTTCACCAGTCAAATAAGATTCATCCATAACCCCATGACCCTCGAGAACGATACCATCAACCGGGCAAATTTCATAAGGATATACCACGATATTATCATCAACCCGAATATCAGCTAATGTGATGTCTTCAATTTGGTCTTTAACTTTTCGATGAGCTTTAGTAGGCATACGCTGTGCAAGAGCCATCAATACCGAAGAAGCTTTACGCATCGCATATTGTTCTAATGTTTGTCCGCCAGCCAACATCAGGATAATCAACGCCACCGCTAAATATTCATGCAGAAAAGTACCTGCGACGAGTGCAATTGCTGCCAAGGAGTCGGCCCCTAAATTTCCTCGAATCAATTTGAATATAATTTGTAACAATAAGGGTATCCCACCGATGAATATAATAATCAATAAAGGGATTTCTGCTCGAGGAAAAGCCATTATTTTCATTATGATATATAGAGAAATTGCAGCGAGGGATAGGAAAACCAAAATCATTTTCCATTTTGAAGTCGTAAGACTGGAGAGGTCCATTGTTTCTGATTTTAAAATTTTATATCTTCAATCATAGTTAATGGGAAGTAAGTATTCAAGCCTGGGTGTCTGGTAATCTAGGCATGATCCGAGAAATCTGTGTTAGGAAAACCTGGGCTTCGCTACGCTTCACCCAGGCTGCCGAGGATTAATTACATAGGCTTTTATAAGCAGCAACCAAGCTGTTTGGATTGGAAACAGGTAAGTCTGTATCCGCACTCCACATAATGGCGCCTTTAAGTTGTTTACTCTTAATAAATCTACATACAGACTTAACTACCTCTGGTGATTGATAGCCAACAAATTGTTTGGCTGTTGAATTGTAGAGGTAAGAACCAGTAATGAACGAATTATTGTTTTGATCCATGGCATTTATATGAATAATCTTGTAATTCAGCTGTTTCACCAATTTATCCACGGATTTATAAGGCAATAAACCATCTTGAATTGAATATTCAGAGGCAAAATGACTGGCACTTGTCCAAGGTTGTTCAAAACCTGGAAGGGCGGTGTTGTCGCCTGTATTTACCCCTGAAAAACCACGTCCGTAGGCAGCTAAACCTACTTGTAATTTGGCTTTGGGCATTCCATATGCGAGAACTTGTTCGGTGATGGAATCCGTTGCATAGTTAATCGCAAATTCATCTTTACGGCTGGTATCGGGTTGCTTCAGATAAGCATGAACTGCGGTATAAGGATCACTGCTTTGTGACCAGGGACCATGTAAATCATAAGTCATCAAATTAACGCTATCAACATAATTTGCGATTTGTTTAAACCAACCACCATCTACTGATTGGTTAATCTTTTCCAAATACTCTTTATTTACGGTAATGGTTACTGAAATATAAGCATCTTTTCCTAAAGTTTGACGACTGGCTTTGACTAAATCAAAAAGGTGTTTGTAGTCAGCCAATGTATTTGCATCAGGAGGTAATTGACCACCTGTTTGTAGATCAATAGGGGGTTCGAAATCATAATCAATTCCTTTTAAATTTTTAAAATGATTCATCCATGATTTGAATTGATTTAGGAATTTATTTTGATTAGCAAAGATGGCTGCAAATGTCGCAGTACTAATTCCTTTATTATCCGGGGTATTTGCTCCACCAATGGCAATAATTCGTTTTGCGGTATATTTATTGGAATTTATAAAAGCACCAAAGCTGTTAAGTTGCCCTACACCTTTTTGATCCGTGTAATTAAATAATTCTTTTTGGCCTGTATTGCCATTCATTTGTACCGAAGCACAACTTCCTTGATTCGCGGTGCAAAAATTAAGAAAATCTTTAGTCTCCGGAGGCAAAGGTGATATCCATGAACCCTCAAGAGGCAACTCACCCCAGAGATCAGCAAAATGCATTAAACCATCCCAACTGGAGGGAATTTGGTAAAGGGCTTGATTGGGATCCTTACTATTCCAAACTTGTAGAAAACTCCAGGCGATGACATCAGCCTTATTAAATTGAGCAACCATTTCAGGATTAGAAACATAAGCCAATTGTCCATAGGGACGACCAATTTTATAAGCACCGTCATATTCATAAGGGTTTTGCCCATACATGGACCAATTGGTGGTGTATAAGGTTAAAGCAGCATTTGCTACAGCGGGAATAAGAAACACAGAAAGAGTGATTATTTGTACAATTTTCTTTAAAGTCATTATCTTCCTCCAATGAGACAGGAAGTTAAATTTTAATCCGTATGATTAATAAATAACCACTGTCAATTATGACAGGGGTCATAATGTTAATAATTGGAATTCCAATGCCTTTGCCAAAGATTGGTATTTATTTTTGGTTCCTAGTTTTCTATTGATTTTTTGAATATGAAAATTAATCGTTCTCTCACTGATCTCAAGACGTTGCGACATCTCTTTAACAGAACACTGTTCAGCAATTAACAACAAGCATTGAATTTCGCGTTGAGTTAAGTGAAAGGATTCTTTTTCGCTCACCTGATCTAATAGATGCGTCTGAATGTAGTGATAGTAAAGATGTGCTGCGACAAAGAATTCATATTGAGCTCGGTTGTCTTTCAAATGACATTGTTGGTTTTGCATTTGTACTAATAATAGGATTGCAAAATTATTATGCGGACCATGAATTGGAATTGATAAACCTGATTCCGCACCGAAGGCGATCGAGTCTTCTCGCATTTTTCGTTCTGAGAAAGTTGTTGCCTGTGCTAATTGTTGCTTTAAATTCCAATAAATAGGCAAGTGATTATTATAAACAAAATTCAGTGTGCTATCGATATTTTGGTATTGCTCCGCAAGATAATGCTGGTGCCAGGATTTGAAATTGGCAGAACACATATCATATTTTAAACGATTCGCTGAATTGGGGTGATAGGCATAATAAGTGAACGAAAAGGTTGTTATACCTTTCTTGCTTAAATAAGAACCTAAGGCATGATCACATTCAGATAGGGAGGAAGCTTGCACCAATTCATTTTCTAATAATACAAGCAAATTACTCATATCGATTCATCGCTCTATGGGTAATAAAAAGGAGCGCTAGATTGGCTGCAAAAATATAGAGAAAAAAACCGGAATAACCTAGTTTTTGTTCTATCCAACCACTAAAAGCGCCAAAAAATACATAACTTAAAGCCATGATTGAAGTACAGATAGTATACATAGACATTGGATAATTACTTCTATTGGCAATCATTAAGAGATAGCCCATATAAGTCCCATTAGCTAAGCCTACTGTAAATTGACTCGACAAAATGACTAAATAGATTAGTACTTGATGTACACGAAAAAAAGGAAATAAAAGAAAAAGCGAATGGCCTAGAAGGAGGAATAATGTCACATTTTTTAGGCACTTTTTGAGGGCATAACGTGTAATAAGCCAGCCTGAAACAAAGATCCCCAACATCAGAAATAGACTGCCAAATATACCATAGAGCTGGCCAACTTGAGATATATTGAGTCCTAATCCTCCTTTATCTAACAAATATAAAGGAATAATTTTTTGCATTTGCGCTTCGGAAAAATTGTATAAAAAGATAAAGAGCAGTATGGAATAAATTTGAATATCGAAAAGAAGTGTTTTAAAAATTGTCCAATAATTCAGATGAAACAAGTCCACTTTGTTCTGGATTTCCGGGATTTGGGTTTTATGAAAAAAGGTAAGTAAAAATCCAATAATGAATAAGGTAAAGAAAAATATTTGCCATGCATTAAGTTTATAATATACAGCTACACCGCCCATAAGAGCTAACAATCCACCTTTAACAAGTAAGCGACCCATTTGATAAAAAAAGCTGCGGAATGCCACATATTTTTTTTGCTCCTCATCATTTAAATTAAGCAAGTAGATACCGTCAGAAACAATATCATGGAGCGAAGAAATAAAAGCAAGACCCGCAAAACCGATTGAACTAATCACTAGAAAATAGGGATTTTCGACACAAAATGCCAATAGCATAAAAATTAGAGATATAAAGGTTTGAGCATACAATGTTAATTTTTTTTTCGTAGCAACCTGTTCAAGAAAAGGAGCGAAAAGAGGCTTAATTGTCCAGGGTAGCATGAATAAGCTGGTTAGAAATGCTGCTTGGGTATTACTCATTCCATATTGCTGGTACATAATGGTTGAAATCAAGGTAACAACCACATAGGGTATACTTTGAAAAAAATAGAGACTGGCTATCCATTGGTAATTGGTAGATACGGAGGAAAACACGGTTAGTTCCAAATTGATCATTGCGCACATTGTAACATAATTGTACATCAATAAAAAATGAGGGCTTAACCCTATTATTGACCGATTTTATTGATCCTTTACTTAGATGGGTTCCATTATAATTTGATATTCTAATTCAGAAGAAACTTCCAGTTCCTTTTTCATTTTAGCAATATAGACATCCAGAGGCAGATCTTGTTCTTCTGTATTTTGAATTATTATGTTCCGGATGCGTTCTGCAATAAATAACATATCCTGAGCACAAACGGTCTTGACTTTATATTTGAAAAAAGGATTCTCATTAATATATGAGATCATTTCCTTCATGTTTGCAGGGACTTTTACCTCGACTATGGGTTGGGCGGAATATAATTCCATATAGATGCTTTCTTTCTCTAAATTAGGAACACTGGGGCTAAGCAGTCGAGCCAATTTTCGCAAATGTTCTGATAGATTTGTTTTTAAGGACTTAACGTCCTTCAACCATGCAGCAAGAGAAAACGAGTTATCTTCCATCTGATAGGCTACATTGGATTGATATATATACCCCCAAACTCCTTGAGATGTTTTTTCACAAGCCAGCATGACATAGGAATGTCCTGGTATATCAATGCGAACAACTGTTGGTAAGTTCTTCTCGAGCTCTTTGTCCAAATTCGGAAGAGGGGTTTTTTCCTTCTTGGAGATAATCATTGCATCCCCAGTCATTAATGTACAAAATGCATTTGCAATATCACCACAGCCAACAGGGGCAAAAATAGCTTGTTCTATAGAGATATTGAGTAAATTATTTTTTTCCATTGTTAACAGAATGTTAACTGTAGATTCCAAGTCTACACCGCAAAGAGCTAAGTAGAGTTTAGCATCTGCTGCGCTATTAAATCGTTTCTTATACGCGTCCAACACAAGTTTTCGAAATATGGAATCAAAGTGATCGAGTGAAGAGTAGTTAGAGGGGGCGAAAAAAGCAGGTTTGCTTTGCATGGAAATGGAATGAAGTTATATATTGTTATACAATATTGCAACTTTTTGATATTTGTGGCAAGAATTTTAATTAATTAAATATTTATTATGCTTAAATCGAATTATAAATTTTTTATAGAAATCAATACTTTTAAGATCCATGTTGAATCGATACTCAATCGGTTGAGAAAACAAAGGGATCCTAATGTAATTCATGCAATTCAGCTTATTATTGATGGAAAATCGCATGATTCCATATCGGTAGAAATTGCGCTTTTAGAGGATCTTCTGAATCACCCAGAACACTTTATCAAGAACATAAATACTGAAAGTAAGGTAAATATTTGTGCTGAAGTTAAAGGAATTCTCGAAACTTTTATCCTTGAGATTAACGAGGAAGTAGGTGCTACTAGGCCCTGGGCACGCGCTTGAAAAAAGTAGTTACGTGCAAAGTTACTGAAATTGTTCCATTTCTTCAAGTAGGTATATCGTCTTCCTCAATCCAATAATCACTAGGGCCACCTGGCGGTGTAGGACGTCTTGGCATGGGGGTAGGATGAAATTTTGCTCCTTGTTCATTTCCTGTAATACGAGTAGTTTCTTTTTTCCGATGAGTAGTGATCGTTCTATTTAAAGTATCAATTAAGTTTTGTTCTTTAAATAAAAATAACAGATCGTCATCTCCTAGGGCGTCATCTAGTTCGCATTTGCCCACCATGAATAAATTCGCATCATTTTTATCATTAAAATTGGCAATTCTTTTCTTTGCATTCTCTATTTTAATAAGTACGTGGAATGTAAACTGAATGAAATTGAGATCCCCATTTCCCTCCGCATATTTTGCATAGGAAACAGAGATATTATCCCTATTAAATTCTTGTAATAAATCAGAATCATCATAGAGCCTGAAGATAATTCTTTGCTTTTCAAGCTCAGAGTGAGCAATTTTCTTTGCGATAAAAATGCGTGTGTCACTTAAGTCACTAAATTCGGCAATTACTTTTTCTTCGCCTCGAGCAAATTGGGCGGTAATTTTATATTGCATAAGCCCATGAATCAGTATTGAAATGTATCTTTAAACAAACCAGAATAAAAAAATAGCATCATAAATTAATCATATTGCGCAAATATTATACTATAATAGTCTAAGGTTTGTAAAGTGATACTTTACTGAAGTATATATTCTTATTTATGAAATAGGACAGAGAATTTTTACCCAAGGAAAGGAGAACTTAGTGAAAAAATTTGTTTTGGTGTCTTATGAAAAAAATAGATTTGGTTGTGGTAAAGCCTGCCCATTTAAGTAGTAAGCAAAAATCCGATTATGTAACACTTCATCAAGAGTATTTATTTTTAGACAAGGAGACTTTACTGGATTATGTGGCTCCAAGAGATTATGTACTTTTATTTTACGATAAGAAAACAAAAAAACTCGTTTCAACCATAGGTGTTTCTATAATACATTTTAAAAAGGATGTGCTGGTTTATTTTGGAAACGTGGTTGTTGATACCTCTTATAAGCACTCGGGTATTATTTCATATGCCATGACAAAACACGTTTTAAAATTATTTTTATTATATCCTTTTAAGAATAAATATTGTTGCGGTTTGGCTTCATCGTCGGGTACCTTGGAATATTCTCTAAAATACCCTCCTTCATGGCCCAATCCAAAAGAAAAAACACCCCCTCATGTCATACAATTAATGCTCGATACCTTAAAAAAACTAAACATTGATAGATATCGAATAGAACATGGGAATGTAATCACCTATAACTTATCTGAAAAAATAAATTCTACCTTTCACAAACAGGCACGTTCTTCTTCTAAAATGGATAAGTACTTCAATAAAATTAATCCTCATTCTGAACAAGGGGAGCAGGTTTTTTTCCTAAATCCAATTACGATCCAAAATACAGTGAATCTTGCAGTACGGGGATTCCATAACCATTTGATAAAACACCCTAAACTTTATCACAAAATCATGAAATGTAAGGCTACGAAACCTCTTTATACGATTGTTCTTTTAACTATAACAATGATAAAAATCAAATTAATTAAATAAAAAAGGAATATAATTTAAAAAGATGAGGAATATCGAAATGACAAGGAACTATTATGGAGCATGAGCAGTTTGATTATCGGAACGCTTTTACTCGTAACATCGGTTGGCTTACTGAAGAAGAGCAAGTTTTTCTTAGAACAAAAAAAATTGCTATCGCAGGACTTGGTGGAGTGGGTGGAATTCATTTACTCACCTTAATTCGTCTAGGCATTGAACAATTTCATCTTGCCGAGATGGATACTTTTGAAATCCAGAATTTTAATAGACAAGTTGGAGCGACCGTTGATTCTCTTCACCAACCAAAAATGGATGTACTTGTCGAAATGGCTAAAAACATCAACCCCAATGTAAAAATTACCTGTTTTAAAGAAGGTATTAATCAACATAATATCAATGAATTTCTCTGTGGGGTGGATCTCTATGTAGATGGTTTGGATTTTTTTGTTTTAGATATAAGAGCCCAAGTATTTAAACGCGCTTATGAAATGAATATTCCGGCAATTACTGCGGGGCCTATAGGAATGGGGACGTGTTATTTAGTGATAATGCCAGGTCAAATGACGTTCGAAGAGTACTTTCAATTTAATGGGTATCATCTCAAAGACCTTCCAGTACGATTTTTAGTTGGACTCAACCCTAAGCTATTTAATCGCCATTACTTAGTTGATCCGAGCCGTGTTAATTTTGATTTAGAAAGGGGGCCCTCAACGATAATTGCCTGTCAGTTATGCGCCGGCGTCATGGGTGCTGAAGCGTTGAAAATATTACTTCACCGAGGTACTATTTATGCATTACCAAGATATCATATATTTGACCCGTATCTATGCAAACATCGTATAGGGTGGATGCCCTGGGGAAATCGAAATCCAATACAAAGATTGAAAATTGCTCTAATGAAAAAACGCTTAAGTTCTTCGAGTCTAGAAAAGGGCGATTTTTTATCGGAAACCTCCACAACAGTTGAAAAAATTTTAGAGCTTGCTCGATGGGCACCTAGCGGTGACAATTCACAGCCCTGGCGATTTATACTGGTTAGTGCTTCACAAATTAGAGTGGTAATTAATAATGAAACGTCAACCAATTGTTATGATTATGGAGGTATACCTACCTTAATTTCAGGTGGATTCTTGCTTGAGACATTAAAAATTGCTGCGAGTTTATTTGGGTTGGAGATTAAGTATCAAATCGAATCTCACTCAAGTACACAACACCAAATTTCAGTTACATTCCATAAGAAATCTAGAATAAAACCAGACCCATTAGCTTATTGCATCAAAATAAGATCGGTGGAGCGGGGTATTTATAAGCGATTAAAATTAACCAGTAATGCCAAAAAGCTTTTAATCGAATCAGTAGGAAATGAGTTTGATATTATATGGCTAGAATCGCTGAGAGAGAAAATTTCTATAGCAAAACTCACCATGTTGGCTACAAAATTACGTATGACAATGCCGGAACTTTTTCCCATTCATCAGCAAGTATTCTCCCCCGAAAATCGAGCCAAACAAGGCATACCGATAGCTGCTACAGGTATTAATCCTTTAACTCAACGAATCATGAAATGGGCCCTTAAATCATGGTCTCGAATTTCGACTTTAAATAAATTAGGTGCAATACAAACCAATCAATTCGAATTAGACCTCCTTCCAAGCTTATTTTGCAGCGCTCATTTTTTTCTTATTCCCAAAAGCTCAATTGATGAAAACGAGTATTTTCTTAAAGTGGGTGCTGCTATGCAACGATTTTGGTTAACTGCTACTCAATTAGGTTTAGTCATGCAACCTAACTTTGCACCACTCATGTTTCAATATTATGCTGATGCCCAAACCGAATTTTCACAATTAAAATTCTCACAGAATATAGCTCTTAAAATCTCCAAAAATCTACGTGCACTTTCTCATGAAAATACCGTCTTATTTCTTGGTCGAATCGGATACCCTCAGCAAAAACAAACCAAGGTACGATCTCTTAGAAAATCTGTTGATGATCTTCTTCTCAAAGAGAACCCATGAAATGTAAGGAACCTTAGGACTGTTTGATTATTTGCACATAATTTGTTCCATCTTCACCAACGACTACCCCATGGATTTCAGTGGCAAAACCTGGAAGCACTTTTCCTATATCATCTAACATAAGTAAAAAATCAAGAATCAATTCGCAATCATCTGTGATTTGTTCTCCGGGCATAATTAAAGGAATACCAGGAGGATAGGGCAAGATCATGACAGCAGAAATTTTATCTTTTAATTGTGCTAAAGGTATAAGTTGTGTTTCTTGCCGAATAAGCTTTTGAAATGCCTGATGAGGGGTCATAACTACTTTAGGTAGTGTGTCAAAAGCATGGTACATCACCTTGGGTAAATGATGCTTTAACATCAAATTATGAAGGGTGTTAGCCAGGCTTTGAATGGACATTGTTTCATAAAAATCAGGATGTGCTTGATGCAGTTGCGGGATTACGATTTTAACTGGCGCGTTTTCATCATAAAGTTGTTTGAATTTATTTAAAGCTGCCAATAGAGCCATTGATTTGGCTCGAGTGATTCCTAGGCTAAATAAAAACAACATCGAGTAGGGACCGGTTTTTTCAACAATGATTCCATGAGATGCAAGAAACTTTTCCACAATAGCAGCGGGAATACCCCAAGCATCGAGTTCATCATTCTTGATTCCTGGTACTAGAACGGTCACCTTAATTGGATCTAAAAATAAATGATCTTCGTCGACTTCATGAAAACCGTGCCATTTTTCGTTGGGTTTTAAGGGGAAACAAGATGCTTTGTTTTCTAAGGCCGGTTGCCATACATCAAAAAACCAATCGGGACTTTGTGTTTTCAATCGTTTTATTTCTGTTCGAAAATCCAATGCCAATTCAATTGCCTCATTGATTAAATCATAACCATGGGTTCCTGCCATCATCGCAGCCGAAACCTCGCAACTTGAAACAAGAGGATAGAAAGGCGAAGTACTCATATGCATCATATAATTCGTGTTCAAAATGTGTTCATTATAATTCCCTTTAATGTGGATCATGGATGATTGGCTAAAAGCGGCTAATAGCTTATGGGTTGATTGGGTTTCAAAAATGACTTGATCTTTTTGAGGCATTAAACTGAGCCCGAATTTTCCAGCATAGATAGGATGGAAATGGGTATATGGAACCCAGGCGCTATCAAAATGTAAATGCTTTACTTTGAGCTGATTTTGAATTTGTTCAACCTTATAAAGTAAACCATCATAAGTAGAGTTCGTGATTACAGCATAAGTAGGCCAGGCTTCTGCTTCGGGATGTTCTAGAATTTTGTCGTGAATTGCTTGTTCAGTATATTCCGATTTGGGAATTCCTCCCAGTATTCCATAAGTGTTTCGTGTAGGTTTCAAATAAATGGGAATGACATCGACCATCATTAAGAACTGGGCAATCGATTTATGACAATTCCGGTCCACAATGACGGTATCTCCCGAAGTTGCCGAATACATACCTACTATTTTATTGGATGTTGATGTACCGTTGGTTACAATTAATGAACGATCGCTTTTAAATACATTTGCTATAAATTGCTCGGCTTCACGTTGAGGGCCGGAATGCTCCAATAAGCTTCCGAGTTCTTCTATTGATACTGAAAGATCGGCGCGAAAAATATTTTTACCATAAAAATCATAAAATGCAGCACTGGTTGGATTTTTTTGAAATGCAGTTCCACCTAAATGTCCTGGAGTGCAAAATGCATAATTTAATTCTTGCACATAATGCATAAGTGCTTTAGTGAAAGGGGGTAAAATTGCATGCCGGTATTTTTCAATGGCGAGCAATATGCGTTTGAAATCATCATGTGCCAAATTAGCATCATATTGCAAAAAATCCAAAGTAAGAACAAAGTCACTGAGATTAATGTCAATTGATGCATGCTTATTGGTCATGGCAAAAACAGGTAATAACTTATTATGATTTGAAAAATGATGTAAATCATCAAATCCAAAGTCATCCCAATCATAAAGAATGGTAACAATTCGTGGATTTAAGCTGCTTACATCGTAGGCATCTTTTAATGAAGTACATAGGGTAATCTCGTAATTTTTTTGTATTAAAAAATTTTCAAGCATACTGATAAAATGCTTTTTGTATTCTTCAATCCCTTGCGCATACACAATAAGAATATGATTCATCGGGTGTCCTTTTACCTCAATTAGTTTCCAAAAATGTACTTTAGCCTATTCGACGTAAATGGTATATTTTTTATGAATTTTAAGAACTATGTGTCTCAATAAAGTTATGGATTTCGGGAATAATAATGTTGCGGAATTTCTTGCCGTTAAATAATCCATAATGTCCCACTCCTTCCGCAAGAAGATATTTTTTCATGGAGTCAGGTAAATTTTTACATAAACCTAGAACCGATTTTGTTTGCCCGACTCCCGTTATATCATCTCGCTCACCTTCTATTGCCAGAATGGAAGTGGTTTTTATATCGTGTAAACGCACATTATGACCTCGCGATTTATAGCGACCCGTGGTGAGCAGTTTTTCTTGAAAAACTGTATTTATTGTTTGCATGTAAAATTCAGCAGTCAGATCCATGGTTGAAAAATATTCGAGATAAAATTTTATTATCTTAAAGGCGGCTTCTTTTTGATTGTCTGCGTAGCGATCAACTGCCTTTTGAAGTGATTCCATATGACGCTGAAAATTCATACTCATAAAACCAGCAAGTTGCATAAAGCCAGGATAGACAAGGCGCATCGCACCTGGAAAACGAGAGGGGACAATCGAGATTACATTTTGTTGAAACCAGTCATCTCCTCGAGAAGCTGCTAACTCGTTTAGTGAGGTAGGGGATTGACTCGTATCAATTGGTCCTCCCAGTAATATTGCTGTGCGGGGAAGATTGGGTGAATTATTAGTAGACATGAGTGCAACGGCAGCTAAAACAGGAACTGTTGGCTGACAAACTGCCATAACATTTAAATTGGGTGCGAGCAAATTAAAATAAGAAATAATGTAATCAATGAAATCATCCAAATCAAACGAACCTTCAGTTAAGGGTACATCACGGGCATTTTTCCAATCCGTAATATAAACATCGTATAAAGGCAGTAAATTTCTAACGGTGTCGCGTAGCAGAGTTGCATAGTGTCCTGACATGGGCGCAACAACAAGTAATTTAGGCAAATTCAAATGTTCCGCATTAATTTTTTTAAAACGAATTAGATTACAAAAACTTTTTCTATCAATGAGTTCCTCTTGAACATCGTAATACTCATCTTGAATTTTGACGTCATTAATTTCAAATTTGGGTTTGTCGTATACATTAGTAATAATGTGAAAAATATAAGAGTAGCCCGATAACCTGCGGAAATGGCTGGAACTGGCCTCTATAATTTTTTTCAACGCTTTTTGATCATCAACAGAAGCATAGGGAATATTAACGGGTAAATTAATATTGTCAGAAATTCTGCGCAAACGTTTTGATACAGTGTCAAAATAATCTGAATAAGGTTGGAGTAAACGCATATTAAAATCATAGATATTGTAAAGATAACGATTATCAAGAGGATTAAAAAACATGTACGTACCTCGCATATTTTAGAATGGTGCAACGCAATACTAAATTAATATACATAAAATTATAAAATAGCAAATCTTTCTATTTTATATCAGTTTCAGAGTGCTAACGTTTCGACCAACACTGAGCATAATAATAACAGTCTCGGATCTCTTCTTGGATTACAGGCGCAGGTATCCCGGCCCGAAATGGAGCGATAAGCATTTTAGTACTGATAAGACGTTGTTGAACCAGGGTTATCAGATTATGTGCGTTTTGTTTCGGTTTTCCGTAGAACTCGGTATTCAAGTGGGTCTTTAATTCATCAGCTTGTAAGATGGAGTCTAGAGTGAACGCGTTCTCTGATTGCAGTAATACCTCTTCCAATAAATGAGGATTTTGTGCCATATTTTTTTCCGCGACGGTAATTGCCTGACAAAATCCATCGAGCATAGTACGACTAATTATATCCTCCCCAGACATATTGAATAAATCAGGGATTATTGTATGGGGTAGAAGGGGGCCTACCAATTTATCAAAGGGGAGGGCATAACCATGGCGATAATGATCACGATAGTTTTGTCCAAAAAATGAATAACTGATCTTCTTAGTCGGAGAAAAACTGGGATCATCCAACGCCAACGTATCAGCATGACGCCCTTTGTAACTCAGAATACCCGCACAACCAAAATCCACAATTGCAGCGCGTTTGCTTCCATCACTTTCCACACAATAGCCTGAATTGAGCAGTTTGGAGTTTAATATATCCCATAAGTTAAAAACTAACGCCACTGCATATAATTGGCCAAGAATTTTTGCTTCTTCTAAAGTGAGTGATAAATTTGCTCGTGTAGGCAAGTAATTGCGATCAAATAATGGGGCGGTTTTGATTGTTTCTTTTTGTGATAAAAATTCAGAGAAACCCTTGATGAATTTCGAGATGACCCCAATTGAGCGGTCCTTATCAATATGTAGATGGTTTTCGGGGACGACTAGAATATCGGCAAACATTTTTTTTGCCAAACGTGGAATCAAAACTTCGAGGAAAGCACCTTCAAGCTTTATTGAAAAAATATGTTCCATCGCATCAAAAGAAGGATTATTTAATTCTTCTTGAGAAAGATATCCTTTGAATACATCGTTTACAGTTAAGGCATCTGGTTTTTTTATTAGATAATAAGCACCAAATGAGTCAGATAATATTTTTTTTTCGGTAATCCCCTTTGATAAGGATGAAGCAATTTGAGGGGGTAACTCTTCTTTATTTACTTCTATGAGTTCGATATTATGAGGAAGCTTTGGCATGATTGATCTCCCCAAAAAAATACTTAAAATCAATCGCATCCTCACTCGAATGCGATTTAAATGATAGCTATGAAGAACTAAGCTCCCATGTATTGACCACCATTAATATCCAAGTTAGAGCCAGTGATAAATCCTGCTTCCTCACCGACTAAAAAAGAAACTGCATTGGCTATTTCTTCTGGTTTACCTAGTCGTCCAACAGGAATACCGCTTGTAATCTTATCGAGTACTTCTTTTTTTAACGTAGTAATCATCGATGTTTCAATATAGCCAGGAGAAATAGTATTTACTGTAATTCCTTTATTTGCAACTTCCAAAGCCAAGCTCTTGGCAAACCCAAACAAAGCAGATTTTGTAGCAGCATAATTGCATTGACCAAATTGACCTTTCCGACCATTAATTGATGAAATACAAACAATACGCCCATAATTTTTCTCAATCATAAAGGGAAGCACATTCCGTGTAATATTGAACGTACTCGTTAAATTCGCATCAATTACTTGTTGCCAATGGTGAGGTTCCATTTTTTTTAGGTTGACATCACATGTAGCCCCGGCATTATTGATTAAGATATCAATACGGCCAAAACGCTCAATAATTGAACTGGTGAGTGATTCACAATCAGAAAAATTAACCTGATTAGCAAAGAGAATTTCGATATCATGTCCGGATTTTTTTTGAAGGGTTTGCCACTGCAATACTTCATCATGCTTACCGTTTTTAAAGTAACAAGCAACTACTTTATAATTCGTTGCGAGACGTCTACAAATTGCAGTACCTATTCCTCCGGTTCCTCCTGTAACAACTGCTATCTTTTTCTCCATGCATGATTCTCCTGGTGAATTGGATATTACTTCTTTTTAATGCTAGATTAAGTGGGTTCGATATTATTCAAAAATTTATCGTAAAATGACTAGTTAGCCTTTACCTTGGCCGAAGCTGGGGTAAACCCTAGATTAGAAAGCGAAATAGAATAAGGAGTTCTAATCACTTTTAAATCATTTTGTTTTGCTCTGCGGGAAACGTTATGATTTTTGCTCGGTATTTATATTTTTTATGTCAAGGAAGTAACGATGGATTTTGCTAATTCGGCTGTTTTTGTAGTGGATGATGATCCAGAAATTTGTCAATCATTCCGTTGGTTATTTGAGTCTGTAAATATTCCAGTACGCACATATGAAAATGCTGAAGCGTTTCTTGATAGTTATGATTCCATGCAAAAAGGATGTTTGATTATCGACGTGCGGATGCCGCTTATGAGTGGTTTAGAATTGCTCGAGCATCTTAATGCATCCAGAAATCAGCTTTCCATCATCATGATCACCGGCTATGGGGACATTCCAATGGCTGTACGAGCAATGAAAGCCGGGGCTACTGATTTTATTCTTAAGCCTGTAAATCATCAGCATTTGCTCGAAATTACTCAAAAATGCCTTAAAAAAATCCACTCACATTATCTTCAACCGCAATCTGATTTTTATGAACGGTTAGAACGTTTGACTAAGCGTGAGCGCCAGGTGATGGATTTAGTAATTGAAGGAAAATTAAATAAACAAATAGCTCATACCCTTGATATTTCTATATCTACAGTAGAAGTTCACCGTGCGAACGTGATGCGTAAAATGGGAACTAAGACTCTAGCTGAGCTTATAAAAATTAATTTACTCCATACTCTGGTGGTTACTGAGCGTTCTGACTTTTTAATCGAAACGTCATAATGTGTTTGAGTTTGTTAAAATAAGACGCTTAAATAACCATAATGATAAAATAGTTTTAATCTGGCTAAAAAATGATATTATCTGGTTTTTTAGATATCAGGAATATATTATGGCAAGATTTCCACATAAAACTGCTTTTGAGCTTCGTCAATATTTTCAGGGTTTAGATTTGCCCCATTTAATCAAAATTAATCGAGAATATGGACCTCATTTTATTTCGATTGAAGATAGAATTGACCAACACAAGGCGACAATAAAAATTTTATCGGAGCGTTTATCAAAGCTTAAAGAGAATCAACGAGCACATGACCTAAAATTTGAAAAGGTCCTAGAAGAGGAGGCTGGGTTTCAACAAACCCTTAAGGGAGTGCTTTGTGACACGGATCATACTGACCGATACCTTGGAAGACAAGCGGCAGGTTTTTCTCCCCTGACTTCTTATGAACATCATGCACTGACTCTACTCACTGAAATTGCACAAACTTCTGAGAGAGTAAGTGGCTTGAATCAATCTATTGCGGATTTGGAGCAAAAGAAAACTGCTGCCGTGGATGAATTAAGAATTTTAAATAGTATTATTGAGGAAAAGAGACGGGTCTTAGAAATAGAACAAAAGTCCGCCTATAACCCCTCTTAGTTTGCAGTACTGAAGTTTTTGAATGTACACAAAAGACATGGCAAAGTATTTGTTGTAGTTTACTCAAGTACTTTGTCTTAAAATTTTGGGTCTAACACACTGAAGAAAAGAGAATTGTTACTCTGTATTTTCGGGATAAATAAAATTTTTTTTTGCCTTATCCATTAAGACTTTAAACTGTTGTAAATGTTTTTCAGTAGTTGAGGATGAGTGTAAAACAAACTCCGAAACACACAATGCAAATAAAAGCCTGCGTATATCCCAAATTGTTTCCTGAAAGATATCCACTCGTTTTTTGGTCTCTTGGTTTATTTTAACTTCAAGTTTTAAATTTTCAGAGCTTATCGCAATCGGGGTACAATTTTTGATTACCTCGTTACGTAATTTTTCAACAAAAAGAAAAGTATTAATTTTTTGTTCCCGACATTTGACTATTTCTTGCATCATATCGTTAAAAAAATTGTATACCATCAATTGATGAAATAAATAAAGTTTTTGAGAGTAACGATAAGCTTGAAATAAAAAATAATCACCAACTAAAACAATAAAGATACCAATTAATGTGCAAATACCACGATTTAGTACCATTTCAAATGGTCCTTGAGGAGAATTTGCTTCAGTGGTTTGTGCTAAGAGTAAAAAGACTACTAAAGTGATAAAAAAAACACTAATGTCGTAGCGTCTGGTATTTAATGAAGAAACCGCAAGTCCTATGATACTGATAATAAATACGACAGGAATTAATCGATAATTCAACTGCATTAGATAAATTAGGGGAATTAAAATCGTTAAGGCTGCAAAAGTACCTCCAATGCGATGAATTGCCCGTCTGATAATAAAGCCAGGTTCAATTCCTGCGCTGATGACGATGACTGTCAGTAAAACCCACCATTTATGAGGGATTGTTGTAAATAAATAAATCCACATGGCAACCATAAACATGATTGCCAATTGCGTAAACCGTGCATAATCAAGCTTTTTTTTCAGTTTTGCCGCAGAGAGCATAATTTATTCCAATGGATAAACGCTTGCTGTAAACAACGTACAATATAATGCTGTAATTTTGTTTGAGGTTCTATAGGAAGTGATGGGGTTCCGCAGGGCGTATAGGTCCCCATGTTTTTTCTCAGCCTAAATAGATTATTCTTTACACCGTTCCAAAACACCTCATTTTTTGTCTCATAATATAAATTGTCTAATGCATGTTGAATATTTCTGAGGTTTATTGAAACACGATAACTTTGCATTAAATATTTCTTGGGAAGCATTCGTCGGTAATTTCGTACCATTCCCAAATGGAGGATTTCTTCACCTATAGGACTTTTTTGATCCTGATTGAACGCCGATTCAATATCTTTCTCAAGGTATTGAATGAATTTTTGCAAACCTTTGTTCCATACGATCAAATACATATTAGGGAAACATCTCAAACTAATCAGTGCAAATGTCATTGATAATAACGTTGATGAAATAAAACCGTATGCAACCTCAAGATTAGCAGGGGGTTCAGTACTTAAAACAACTGCTCCTGTCGCGATAAGTAGCATAGTTAAATTTTTTAAAGCATAAAAATATTTTAAAACGTAAAAATAGGTTACTGCTAACACAAATACTGAAAAAAAGAAAAAAACACCACGAAAGGGGTAAACAAGATAATAGGAAACACTAATGAAAATGACGGCAACAGTGATAAAAATTAGTAAACCTTCTTTTTCTTTAAATGTGGAGAGAACGGGTGCCTCATAAAGAGCGGCCAAAAAAAAGGGTGAGATAAAAGCAAGGAAACTGACGGGTTGAAATAACCAATAAACATAAACCTCTACAGTCGCAACAAAGAGACACTTATAAAGGGTAATCCGTTGTAATGCATAGGGATCGACTTCATCAAGCCATTGCTTAAACTTTGATATAGACATAAGCACTTGTTCCTAGGCGTAGCGGGTAATAAGGATCCGGATCCGTGATGCGAATAATCACAGGGAGTCTTTGCGGTAATAAGATCCATTGATTTTCATTGATGACGTTTTGTAACTGAGTACGATTATCTACCAATTGTCGATTTGCCGCCCAATAATCTGACTCAATCACCCCATGAAACATTTTTCTTCCCAGATACATTCGGGGAAATATCCATACCTCCGCGCCTTTATGGACATGGCCTAGATCCGTTTCATTAAAATTTGCTTGAATGAAAATATTATCCATATCAACTAAGGAAAATAGAGGCTGATTGATGTTCACGGGGGTTCCAACACTAAAAAATAAATTTTGAATAATTCCATTTGTTTGTGCATAAACTTCGGTTTGTTCCAAATTCACCTGAGCGTTTTTTAATCGTGCCTCCAAGGATTTAATTTCATTTTCTTGTGCTTTTATTTGATGCTGATCAATTTCCAATTGTTTTAATGCGGCGTCCCATTTATCTTTAGCGGCCTTCGTTTCTTGTTGTGAATTTTGTAAGGTGATGAGTGAAACAGATTTCAATAAATAACCTTTGTTATATTTTTGGTCGTCTTGTTTGAATTTAATGTAATTCTTTTGCTCATTCTCACTAAGTTTTAGATCGCGCTCGTAGGTAGTTTTTAAGGCTTCTAATTTAGCCCCTGCACTGGCTATATCGGCTTGAAGTTGTTCCACTGCATAGATATAGGGTTTTTGAAATACAGTAAAAAGTTTTTGACCTTTTCTGACTACATCGCCATTATGCACATAAAGATTCGTAATATAGCCATTAGTAAGTGCTGCAACTGGGCGTACATTATTGACGACAAATGCATTATCAGTAAAAGGAAATAAAAAAGAAAAAATATAAATAATGGTGGTTAGAATACCAATAAAAATGATGACATTCGCTATGGTGCTCCAACGTTTCAGTCGGACAAATCCATTTCTCATGCGCTCGCGATATCTGACTAAATTGATCATAAATCCAAATTACCATTAATTATATAGCCTGATGCTGCCGGGAATCGTGGCTCGATACCCAATACCAACGGAATTTTCCCAGGCTACAAAGAGTTTCAATAACTATTTATTGCAAGCATATCCCCCCGCTAAGTCTTGATATAAAATCACCAACGACATTGCGAGTTCCAACTTGACTTGATTTGTTGAGAGAGCCAAGTTATTTAAATAGATTTTGCTTTGTAATAATTCCTTATAAGAAATTAATCCGGTTTTTAGTAATCCTTTTTGTAAATTGTATTTACGACGGTAATCTTCTTCAGCATGTAAATAAGCCATAAATTTTTCATTCATACGTTTATTGGCAGAAAAATCAGTATCTACTTCTTTTAAAATACGTCGGACTGTTTTATTAAATTCAGCAATTTTTGTATTGTAGGCCCCTTTACGAGCTGCAATTTTTCCTAGAGAACTGGGTCTAAGTGTCCAATTGACGTAGGCATCGGTTGTTTCAGCAAAATTACTGCTGGGCAAATCTACTTCGCCTAAAAAAGCATCCAACTGCAAGCCGGGAAAGAAATCACTATAGGCAACATTAATGGCTGCTCGCGAGGCGTTTAAAGCATATTGCGCCATTTTCAAATCTGGACGATTATTTAATACCGTAGCCGGTAGGCTGCCCGGTTTGAAATGGGAAAAGTCTAATTTGGCAAAATTATTTTTATTTTTTATCCTACCAGGATTTTCATTGAGTAAATAACGAATTGCATTCTCGCTGGATACAATATTATGCAAAATAGGTTTTATTTGTGCCGCAATCAAGCGCTCATCAGATTGCAATTGAGCCAGAATAATCTCATTCTCCAAACCAATTTTGATGTCTCCGGTGCCCAATTTAATTAAGGATTTTAAGTCCCTGTCTAATTGTTTTAATAATCTTAATTGTTCTACTTGAGCGATTAAAGTGAAATAAGCAGACGCAACCTGGCCAATTAATGCCAAACGCATCCCTTCAATTGCTGCGAGACGATATTGAACATTAAATGTGGCTTCTTTTTGTTGGGTATAAAGTTTCATAATGTTCAGAAAATAATAGGGCCAGACCCCATAAAATGCACCAGGGGCTCCAAGCGCAGGGTTGGTGGAGTAGCCTGCAAATATTTGTACGATAGGAATCCAACTGAGTTTGATTTGTCGCAATTCGCCTTGTGCTTGTTGTAAATTTCCTATGGCAATATGAATGTCCATGTTATTGTTCAAACCAGCCTCAATCAATTGATTTAATTCTACATCATGAAATTGTTGCCACCAAGCAATGTAAGGCAAATCATCAACAGGTTTATAATCCTTGGTGCTGGAAGGAAATTTTTTAGGTGGTACTGCGGTTTGCTGTTCAATATTTTTATTGCAGCTTAACAACCCTACGCCTAATAACAAAAGACACAGTATTTTCTTTAACATGAATTGATCATCGTATGGAGTGGGGGTGTTTTTATCATTATTTATTTGCGGTTTTTATCGTGAAATATTAATACCTTATATTCCTTGAAATGATTAGTGTTAGTCAACCCATTCTAGAATTGTCTTTTATTGACAGGCAAAAAACTTTTCCTTATATTCTGTTTATCCACGCAAGTTGATGATTACATCTATTCTCGATTCCTCCCGATTTGTAATGTTTTATTCAACTTGTAGGGCGAGGGATACTTTAATTTATTTTTGTTAAGGTATCTCATATGCTAAATGACACTTCAATTTTAAGACATCGACCTATTTCAATAAATCTGGATAATTTCCCCGGTGGCGTAGCGGCGTGGGGTGCTTTACCTGCTGTTTTCGATTGCCATAGTAAGAAATTTGATCGTGGGGTCCATATTCATGCAAGAATGACTCATTCGGGTAAAAAAATAATTGATCAATCGTACCCTGAAGTTGAGCTAGTCTGGCAACAAAAAAATGTGATAATTACCGAAGCGAGTGCCTTGAGTTACACCATGAGCTCGATTTTTGATGTGGAAATCGTAAGTTTGAATTGTAGTCATTGTGGCTCGGAATTGCTTGATCAGGACTTAGCTTCGGTTCGTCCTTCTTTTGAACACTATTGTAGTTTTTGTGGAAATTCAACCTTGTCTAGTACGCGTTGTGTTGTAAATCCGCTTATTCGATTCAAAGAGATGCTTGATGATCAAGTAAAAAGACCCTCAACAATGCCCAAACGAAAAATAAATTTAGATAATACCCAATATCCAGGTGGATTTCAGATTTGGGGATCTAATCCCTCGATTATTTGGACTGCAAAACGCTTGGAAGAAAGCGCTATCCATGTTCATGCTTACAATGCCGAAAATAAGCGAGTTATTGATAATACATATAGCGAGGTTTGGGTAAATGGGATGCTTTTGGATATTGAAATGGTCCGTACATTGCAAATACAAAAAGCAATTCCTGAACTTCGACTTTGTTTAACCAGCATCCATTGTCCTAGTTGTTTCCATGCTCATTTTGATAAGGAGCTACTCGCAGTAGTTCCACATCAACAACATCAATGTGAACACTGTGATGCGGTTTTTACTACATCCGAGCGTGCTATTAGTAATCCTTCGACAGCCATTTTAAACGAATTAAATAGTTCACTGGAGGATATTAGAAAATGCATCAATTAATAAAAACGATCTTTAAAGCGGGAGCATTAATTTTTGATGCCCAGCATCGGGTATTGGCAGTGCATAAACGAGGAAAACCACCCAATGAATATATTGTGCCAGGAGGTAAGATTGAGCCTGGAGAAACGGATGAGGAGGCATTGAGAAGGGAATTATCAGAAGAGTTAAATGTCAGTATTCGATCGATTAGGCCTTATGAAGAATTCCAAGCAAAGGCCATTTATGAAGATGCATTGTTAGTGATGCGGACTTATTTTGTCAGTATTGAAAGAACGCCTATTCCAGGAAATGAGATAGATTATTTGGTATGGTTAGATGCTCATTTCAAGACGAGCGGATACCAATTTGCTTCAATTTTGGGGCAACAGATTTTACCGCGGTTGTTTGCTGAGGGTCATCTTGGTCTGCATTAAGGTACTGATTCATCCCAAGTTGAATCCTTTAAATGATCATCCATTGCTTTACCGGGAGCACATTCTTTTGAGAAATAACCATCATTGCGTGCAAGGTAAAAATTTTTATAATAATCAAGAGCATTTTGTTTCGCAATATTAGCGGGTACTCCCAGCAGTTTGGCAGTACGATAATTTCGTTGTACTGCTTCACATTCGGTTTTTGCTTCATTATATTCTCCACGTACGTGCATGCTTTCATGAGTTAAAATATTCAAACTGATCAATTCATCTAGGGTTGCACGTTGAGGATGCTTTACATAACTCATTAATAAGGAGCATTTGGGATATTGGATGACAATGTATCCGGTTTTAGGATCAGCATGGCCGTACACTCTTGGTTCTTCATCAAAAAGTGTATCAAATAAGGTATTACAATGAACTTTTGCAGGACGCCCTTCAGTGAGTTGGTTCGCCACATGAGTTAAAAAACGCTCGAAACGCCAGTGGTGAAATGGAGGCCATGCAAACAACAAAGCCAGGCTCAGTGATACGATGAGATAACCTGGAGATATAGGTAAGCGACCCGTGAGCTCCCGGAAAACCAGCCAGAAAAAAAATAAAGAAATTAGGGCCCAGAGCATGATGATCCTTATTGTTTACGCTTTGCTAAGACCTCTTTTTTTAATACATTTTTCATGGCCTCATAACCATTTTTTTTATGTTGCTCTATAGTTTCCCTTGAAAAATCAGAATCCCATGCACAGGGATCATCTCCGCCTACTTCTCGTATAATCCTGGTAATGGATTGTATCCCTGGATCACCCATTGTCTGAATATAAGTGGGGAAGTGTCGAATTTCTTCTGCTAGACTAGGTTCACAATAGCTTAAAATTTGCTCAATTAATTTTTTGTAATTATTGATAAGATCAGTAGTATGTATGTCCTTTCTTATTTTTTCTGAGAATAAAATCTCATCTTTTCTTGAAAGAACCTCAATCATATTTTTTGGAAGCGAGCGATTTCGTGAATAGAGTTCTACAATATAGATTTTTTTGTTGGATTGACCACAGACCTCAAGTGTTGAATCAATAGGGGTATTAGTTATGATCCCACCATCCCAGTAATGTTTATTATTAATGGTTGTCCATGGAAATCCTGGAGGTAAGCTTCCACTGGCTAGAATATGATCCGGGGTAATGTCATCTGTATAACTATCAAAAGTTTCAAATTCAGATGTTTCAACGTTAACGGCCATTACCAATAATCGAACCGGGCTGTCTTTTAGTTTATCAAAATCAATGTACTTGCGTAAGAGATCCTTAACGTATGAGGTCTCGTAAAAACTTGTCCAGTGAATGGGTAATTGATCCACACTGAAAATCGGCATAGACCATCTTGGGAGGAAAAAGTTGGGTGCCCCCCAAATTATTGTATGCCAGGAAGCGAGAATACGTCGTATTTGTTCATCAGAAACATTGAACATATCCTGAGCGAGATCATTCCAAAAACCTTCTAAGGCTTCAGTAGCATGTTTGGGATTTCCGGCGATAATTGCAGAATTAAAGGCACCAATAGAAATCCCAGAAACAATATCTGGGTAAATTCCATGTTCTTCCATTGCTTTAACCACTCCGCACTCAAAAGCACCAAGAGCGCCACCACCTTGTAGGGTAAGAACTGTTTGAATTGCAATTTCTTCCAGGGGGTAGTTAATATCAAATAACTTTTTCTTATGAGACTCTATATTAACTCGATTGATGATCAGGGATTCGGCCGCTTTAATTTCTTCGATTGGACGTCCTGAAAAAAAAGCCCCTTGTAATAATCCATCTTTTAGATAAAACAAGGCACAGTTTCTTTCTTTAATTGAACCTCTTACTATGCGCTCCGTAGCATCAGCTGTATCACCAATTATCTCAATGTAGTTATCAAATGCGTGCAGATAAAAATAAGAAGCACTGTTATAGCTTTTTCTCATTCCCATCATATTTAATGCTGCAATTTTTCCTTGCTTGATTGCATTATCAACCCCTCCGTTTCGGTGATATCTTCTAAATACAGGATCAAAAAAATTAGCAACATCTCCGGCAGCGTAAATTCCTTCTTTATTGGTTTGCAGGTATTGATTCACAACAATGCCATCATCGATCTGAATTCCACTGTCTTGAAGAAACTCAATAGAAGGAAAATATTTGTCGGTAATAAGTACAAAGTCACATGCTAAATTTTTTCCGGTATTGGTCTCTATTGACTGAACTTTGTTCTTACCATTAAATTGTTTTATCGTTTCATGAAGAAGTACTTCCACACCATTGCTAGTTATAAAAGTAGCTACTTCCGCAGAGGAACTTACATTAAATAAATGAAACTCTTCTGCGATAATCGTGACTTTTACATTGTTTTTAACCAACAAAGATGCGATCTCGATGCCAATAAAGCTTCCTCCGACAATCACTACATTTTTTGCTTGTTTTATTTCATGAATGAGTGGCTGTGCATCCATGATCGTCTTCAAATAATAGATTTTATCGAGCTTGCTTCCTGGTAGGTCAACTATTTTAGGGGCACAGCCTGTGGCAATAAGTAAATGCTTAAAACTAAAAGTTCCAGCATGGTCTGTTCTCACTGTTTTGGTTTTCGGATCAACAGACAAAGCTTTGGTATGGAGTAAGACATCAATATCATTTTTTATATAGTGGCTTTCATTGAATATAATAAATTGTTCTTTTTTTCGTTTTCCAGTCAGAAACCCTCTGGCAAGCTGAGGACGCAGATAGGGAAGGAAAGGTTCCTCCGAGATAATAGTAATGCTGCCGGTAGCGCCTTCTTTTCTTAATGTGTCGGCTGCAAATGCAGAAGAAAGGCCGCCGCCAAGAAGTAGATAGTCGACTGTTTTTGTCATTTTATTTCCTTTTACCAATGACAAGTATGCAGTTTAAAACAGCGAACACCTGCTACCTGCTCTTTTTTATAAATACACAATGAAGCTTTGAATTAAGTATTACCTTAAATTATATAACTTGGGAATATGAGGAGAGCTAATTATGAGAAAATTCTAATTTTCAATTGGTTAAGTAGAAAACTATAACACTTTTAAAAAGTAAGTTGGTGAATATGTCTCTTTTAATTCTTCCAAAATGCATAGAGGAACAATTTAATCGAGATGATCGAGTGGAAGTGTGGTTGTTTCACAAATAGTTCTTAATATAAAGCTTGATTGTACACTCGTCACCCCATTGATACGTGTCAATTTATCTAATAAGAACGATTGGTATGCGTTGAGATCCGGTACGATTACTTTTAAAACGTAATCTGCAGATTGGCCGGTTATTAAATAACACTGTACTACTTCCGGTAGAAAACGAACTGCTTCCTCAAATTGACTCATGACTGCGGGTTGGTGGCTATTTAATCCAACTAACACAATCACAGATAACTTTAAACCCAATTTTTCGGGCTCAAGAAGAGCAACCTTTTTCTTAATATAACCATTATCTTCTAACAATTTGACGCGACGAAGGCAAGGAGAGGGGGATAACGCTACCATATCGGCAAGCTCTTGATTGTTAATTTGACAATTCGACTGCAGGATATCTAATATTTTTTTATCAGTACGATCCATAAATTTTTTAAAAATAACATGAATATTTTAAATATTAGCATTTTTATCCAATAAATGTTAATAATTTAAAATTAAAATCTAAATAATCGAAATAATTCCCTATATTTGCAATAAAATTTCAAAACAAATGCATTAAAATGATTTTCTAATGCATAGGTTGTAATCAAAGTGCTTCTATTAGCTGCTTGTTTTTTTGAGGATTTATATGTCTACATCACGAGTTGTTGCCTGGTTTGTCTGGCTTATTGCGTCAATATTTTATGCATATCAATATGTTCTTAGGGTTATGCCCAATATTATGATGGATGATATTACTTCGCAATTCCATATTGATGCGACAGTATTTGGGCAATTTTCTGGGGTTTATTATCTTGGCTACTCTTTAATGCATTTGCCAATCGGTATTATGCTGGATCGTTTTGGGCCGAGAAAAGTAATGACTTTATGCATTTTGCTTCCAGTTATTGGCTTGTTGCCGCTTATCTTTGCGGATCATTGGATGTATCCACTTATAGGAAGAGCGCTTATTGGTATTGGGTCCTCCGCGGCAATTTTGGGAACATTTAAAATAATACGTATGACATTTAAAGAGCAGCACTTTTCTCGAATGCTTAGTTTTTCAGTAATGATCGGGCTTATAGGTGCTGTTTATGGTGGCGGTCCTGTTAGTTATATGTGTCATGCTGTGGGTTATAAAATGGTCGTTGAAGTATTTATTGCTCTTGGCCTCGTCCTTGCTTGTGTAACTTATTTTATTGTCCCTGATGAGAAACCAACTTTTCATACATCCGTTCTTGCTAACATCAAAACAGTTTTTACCAACAAAAAAGTAATTCTTATGTGCTGTTTTGCAGGGTTTATGTTAGGCCCTCTTGAAGGTTTTTCTGATGTCTGGGGCTCTGGTTTTTTAAAACAGGTATATGGTTTAGATGCCTCAACAGCAAACTATTTACCTTCAATGATTTTTATAGGAATGTGTTTTGGCTCCCCAGTATTAAGTTTGATTGCCGAAAAATCAGGATATTACCTAGGTACAATCATCGCAGCAGGAATAACGATGTGTCTAATTTTTACTGCGCTTGTTACAGGTATGTTAAATGTATCCAGTATCACGATGTCTTTTATATTGGTCGGAATGTGTTGTGCTTATCAGATTCTGGCTATTTATAAGGTGTCTACTTATGTTCCAGAGCATCTTGCTGGCCTCACTACGGCAATCGCGAATATGATAATCATGATTTTTGGTTATGCGTTCCACACGATTATAGGTTTTGTAGTCAATGAAAATGGGGGTATTCGTGAAGCAGGAGCCTTTGTTTATGGAATAGGGGTTATCCCTGTGACTCTGGCAATGGGTGTTATCGGTTTTCTATTCCTTGCGTATCGAGAAAAATATTCCCTCCCAAAGCTCTATCCTGTAGAGTCTCCGAGTTAAGCGTAAATAGAGCTTTGCTGATTAATGTGTGGGACCCTAATCCTCATCCCGTGGCAAGTCTGCGGGATTCCCTTGCTTCTCTTCGAGTTCATATAAGATCTAGGAAACATGTTGTTTGATATGGTCTCTCAAGTAGTTGGAAAATTTATCGATATCAGCTAGTATTTTAACAGTTAATAATCTAATGTTAACCGTTCCATTTATAAGGGCCGTTAGCTCAGCTGGTAGAGCAGGAGACTCTTAATCTCTTGGTCATAGGTTCGATCCCTATACGGCCTACCAAAATCAATGTAAGAAAATGAAGATGGTTTATTTCTAAACTACTTTAGCTTCTAAGCCACCGTCCCCAATTTTTTTAACATATGCAACATACACTTTATCTGGAAATATAATGGGTTGGTATCCACTAAGCGAGTCAGGGCTATCTTTGAAGCGGGCCAAAAAGAGTTTGCAAGTAGGATATGCTTGAATAGCAACCAATTCATATCCATTTGCTTATTAGCATAAGTCTATGGTAAAAAAGTTATTTTTATAGAAACTTGGTTCAATAAAGACTTTATTCAAATAAAATAATTACCACCTATCATATCATCACTGAGATAAGTGAGTATCTCTGAAAGACGTTATCACCAAAAGAAAAATGGAACATAATAATCAAGGATACAGTGATATGCCAAGAAGAGAATTAAAATTAATCATTGTTTCATTTGTTCTATTTTTATTTCCTAGTTTTTTATTAGCACAACATGAACATCATACGAATGCACCACCCAGCATCACTTTATCAACCCCAAATATTCCCTCTAAGATAAAAAAAGGCATAAGAAAAAAAGTAATTCATGGGGCTATGCTTCCCGCTGTCAATAAAGAGCGTACTATCAATTTAGTGATAGAGTATAAAATGGTGAACTATGCAGGGAAGATGAGACGCGCAATTTCTGTAAATAATCAAATTCCAGCACCGACACTTCATTTTAAGGAAGGAGAACACGTTAGGATCAACGTTTACAACAAATTAGATCAGGGATCATCAATTCACTGGCATGGGCTTCTTGTACCTTGGCAAATGGATGGAGTGGAAAATATTAGTCAAAAAGCGATCCCGCCCGGCGGAGTGTTCCATTACCGCTTCACACTTCATCAAGCAGGGACCTACTGGTATCATGCCCATGCAGATGTGCAAGAACAAGAAGGACTTTATGGGGCGTTTCTCATTGATCCAAAAACACCGGTTCCTTATTCTTATACTAGGGATTATGTGGTTGTTTTATCGGATTGGAGCAATTATCCCGCCAACCAAATTTTTGCTAATTTAAAGAAGGATGGGGATTATTTTTCACCAAACCTTCCCCTGCAGCCTTCCTTAGCTAAGTTTATTCACGATTATCGTAGAGCTAATGTTAAGGAGCGCAAAGCCCTTATGAATGACTATAAAATGATGCAGCAAATGCGTATGAGCATTTATGACATCAGCGATGTAGCCTACGACGCGTTTTTATTGAATGGTCACCCTAAAACCAATCCCTGGAAGGCGCCGGTTAAGGTGGGCGATGTTGTTCGTCTTCGATTTATTGGTGCTGGTGCCAGTACCATTTTTCGGGTGAAAATTCATGATACAACAATGAAAATGATGCATGTGCAAGGCAATGATGTTAAGCCTTTTACGCTGAAAAGTTTTGATATTGCTCCTGGAGAAACATATGATGTTCTGGTCGCGATTAAAAAAAATACGCCTCATATTATTTATGCTGAATCTATTGATACTGTAGGAGCAGCGGTTGGCGCTTTAGTCACATCATTTAACCAAGCCATAGATTATAAAGCAATACCTCCTTTTCCCGAACCTGAGCCCACTACACGCCAAATGATGGCTAATATGATGATGTCAGGGATGAATCATGATTCGATGTCATCGCATGCCAGGATGAAGCATGGGCAAACAGAATCTAAGATGCACGGAATGGAAAAAAATAGGATGCCGATGGGCCATTCAATGAATATGTCATCTATGGATATGTCATCTATGGGGCATCCGCAGAGGAACTTCTCTGACATTGATAAGACCTCAATGGGTATGGAAGGGGATATGGCCATGGATAAACCCATGAGTATGCCTTTAGAGTCAACCATTATTGGAGATGCCATAACTCCTATAGATAAAAAAACATCTTCTAAGACACTAGGAACCAAATATCAAGATTTAAAAGCTGCTGTAAAAACCAATAACCCAAACCGAAGCGTGGATGGGGTTATTCGGATGGAATTATTTGGTTATATGGACCGTTTTATATGGTTTATTAATGGATTGCCTGAATACAGAGCCAAACCCATTTTAATTGAACCTGGGAAGCGTTATCGAATTATTTTTACCAATAATTCTATGATGCGCCATCCCATGCACATTCATGGTCACTGGTTTATACTGCGTAATGGCCATGGGGCTTATGACCCTTTATTACATACCATTAATGTTCCACCCGGCGCTACTGCGGTAGCAGACTTCGACACCGATGCGAGTGGTCAGTGGTTTTTTCATTGCCATCATCTCTATCATATGATGGCCGGAATGGCACGAGCTTTTCAATATGAAACGATTTTAGAAGTAGCAAAAGGACTTAAAAAGCCCGAATACGAAATTGCAAAGACTGGTTATTATAATAGACCGATTGTCAGAGTCGATGAACTCGTTCCAATAAACAAGTCTTTAATTTCTCATCCTGCAGGTCATCATGCACGATTTTATTTTGCTAGTTCACTTGATATTGGCGAAGATCCTTTCAATAATGTCCAACGGTTGACCTATCTTGGCTTATATGGGCCCGATTATAATAAGTTAGAGTTATTTGCCAATGATGCGGAACTTAGTGAAGGAGAGGTGGAAAATGCAGATATAGACATTTTTTACTGGCATCAAATCAGTCAATTTTGGGCAATAAAAGGCGGGGCAAATTATTTTAATCGACCGGCTGTTTCACCTTATTGGCAACCAGGTATTGGTGTAGAAGGGATTATGCCTTATTTTATTGCGACCAATCTACGTAACTATTACTACAAGGGAAGTGCTAAATTCGATTTGGAATTATCTAGAGACACACAAATAACGAATAATTTCTTTTTGCGTTTAGGTGTCCGTAGTATTCTAGCCACTAAAACGGTAGATGGAGTAGTTGGAAACGGATTAAATCAAATGCGCTATGTGATCAGACCTTATTATCGCTTAACCCCAGGTTTAAATCTTACCGTTGAATTTGAGCGTGAGCAAGCCTATGGTTCTTATAAAACGATTCTTAACAGTTTAGGGCAGGAGGCCAGTGAAAATACGCTTACTTTTGGTTTATCCATGTTATTTTAATAGAGTTAGAACATATATGGCAATTGCATGTTTGGCATTAGGTGGTTAATTTTTACCCTAAAAACAATAGCTTGAATGATTTCTCAACTTCGCTAAATTATCAATATCCTAGGCTATCCTAAGGACAGAAAGTGGTCTCCTGTGTCGTTCATTTCTTCATTATTTAGCTTTTGATTATCCAACTCTTTGTTTCTCTTTTGCATCAATAGTTCATGATATGCTTTTTTTCGCCTTTGGACGATTAAATCAATGCGCTTTTGTTTGGCCTCTGCAAAAAAATTTAGCATAGTTTGGGTTTTTATATTTATTTTTTCGTCTGGATCATTCCAAGGCTCTTTATATAAAGTCTCCCGTACTGTTGAACTGGTATACCATTGACCATGAAAAAAAGAATACTTTTTATTATTCAGGGAAGGACAAAAAAGGGTGCCAGTATAATAATCAATATCCGCGTCAAATAAGACTATATTTTTGTGAAATTCTTTTGCTATAGCTTTCTGATTACCTTGATTGTTGCAAAAATAAAGCTTTATATCCCTAACTTTAGAATGTACATAGACAAAATCAGAATTAAAACGATCTGCTATTTTATCAATACTCAAGTAGGCCGTTTGGCTGCTAATCGGATAAGTGCTGGCCAAATGAAAATACTCTAGTAAATGATTAACCCCGTGTGCAAGTATATAAATGGTGAGCTGCTCCTGCTTTATGGATTTATAATTGATTGGATTGCCATGTTGTAAGATGAGTATTTTTTGATCTTTAAGTGTTGTTTTCCAATGGATTGCGTTGGAAACGAGATCATTATGTTCATGGAATGGGATATATAGAATTATCATTTTTTTACATTTTATATGAGCAATAGCAACTTTTTATTCAGAGCTTCTAAGAAAAGGTGATTGTACCAGTTTGAGAATAAATTGTTCACATCGATTTAATTGTTCCAGTTCTACGAATTCATTAGCACGATGTGCTTGTTCAATACTACCGGGGCCACAAACAATCGTGGGTATTTTTGCTTGTTGAAATAATCCTGCTTCAGTAGCATAAGCGACTTTTAATAGTTCTTCGGTCTGACAAATGGCCTGGGCAACACGCACAATAGGTTCCGATAAGGGTGTATCCAGTCCTGGTGCTTTAGCGAGTGTTTCTAGACTCAGATGTGCGCTCACTTGATCTTTATGTAGAGCAGGAATTAGTTGGGCATTTAGGTAATTCATGATTTGTTGATATAGTTGTTCTGGGTTATCTGCCACTAAGTTTCTAATTTCAAAAACAAATTCACACAGGCTGGGAATTGTATTATAAGCATTTCCACCCTGAATGAGGTTGGTGGAAATTGTAGTGTAGGGTACATCGTAAGAGGTATCATGATGTCCTTGAGTTTTGAGCTGATCCGCCATATGGCGAAGATAAGTAATGAATGATGCAGCATGTTCTATCGCATTACATCCCTGAGGGGTGAGTGAAGAGTGGGCCGCCACTCCGTGAATTTGGCAGCGATAGCATTGTATGCCTTTATGCCCGATCACCGGTTGCATTGAGGTGGGTTCACCTACGATACATGCTTTGGGTTTATAATTTAAATGAGTCATTTTCTCAATAAGGCTTGGTGCGCCAAGACAACCAATTTCTTCATCGTAAGAAAAAGCCAAATGTATGGGAAAATCTAGATTAAGTGCTCTCAACTGTGGAATGAGAGTCATAACTACAGCAATGAAGCCTTTCATATCACACGCTCCTCTACCATATATTTTCTCGTTTTTGAGCGTTGCTTGAAATGGGTTGCTATCCCATGATTGACCATCCACGGGTACTACGTCGGTATGGCCAGACAAAATAAGACCCCCATCGAGGTGACCATGCCGATCAGGGAGGGTTGCAAGTAAATTTGCTTTAAGACCTTTATTGTCATGAATTAAAATGGGATTAATATGATAATCATTTAATGCATTAGCTAATGTTTCTATTAGTGATAAATTGGAATTGCGTGAGGTCGTATCAAAAGCGATAAGTTTTGTTAGCCAATCCAGAGTATTCATAATATTCCCGTATCGAAGTAAGCAATTGTCATTCAAGCATATTTAAGCATTATAATCCTTCTCAAGGGGTAAAACATCTAAAAATCCGCGCTCAAATTTTTCTTAGATTTTAGGGATAATTCGCTATGGATATAGATGCGAAATAGATATTCATCGTGAAATTCTGCATGAATTGTCTACAATCAGGAGAGTAGGGCTTTAACCTGCAAGGTAACCATCCATTTTTGACTGGCATAAGGATATGAGCAATGAAAAGAATGATCGCAGTTCAGGTGAATCAATCTGGAGAATGGGAAACTGTTGAAAAAAACTTAGTAAAGCCGGAAGCAAATCAAGTTCGTATTAAAGTTGAAGCATGTGGCGTATGCCATTCAGATCTATTTGTGAAAGAAAATTTATGGCCGGATCTTCAATTACCTAGAATTCCAGGGCATGAAATAGCTGGGATAATCGACGAAATTGGGCCGAATTGCACCAAATGGAAACCAGGCCAAAGGGTTGGCGTCGGTTGGGCTGGAGCACGTTGTGGACAATGTCTCCCTTGTCGACATGGTGATTTTATTCTCTGTGAACATCATCAGATTACCGGATTACATTATGATGGTGGCTATGCACAATATATGATAGCTCCTTTAGAAGCCCTGGCATCGATTCCCGATGAGCTTTCCTTTGCTGAAGCGGCACCATTAATGTGTGCAGGGATAACAACATTTAATGCACTGCGACATAGCGTTGCTCGTGCGGGTGATTTAGTGGCAATACAAGGAGTAGGGGGCCTTGGGCACCTAGCAATTCAATTTGCTAATAAAATGGGATTTAAAACAGTTGCCCTTTCTTCAGGTGCTGACAAAGAAACACTTGCTAAAAAGTTAGGTGCTCATATTTATTTAAATTCTAATGAGCAAGATGTCGTTCTCGAGTTACAAAAATTAGGCGGTGCTCGAGTTATTCTGGCTACTGCTCCTAGTGGAAAATCAATTACTCCTTTAATTAATGCTTTAGGAAATAAAGGAGAGCTTCTGATTGTGGGAGCCTCTAATGATCCAATTGAAGTTATTTCAACTCAGCTTATTGGTAATAATCGATCGATTAAAGGCTGGCCATCTGGTAGTGCAATAGATATAGAAGAAACATTACAGTTTTGTGCATTGACCGGAATTCGTCCCATCATTCAAACATATTCACTTGCACAAGCGGACAAAGCTTTTAACGATATGATGTCCAATAAAGCTCGATTCCGCTCCGTCATCGTAATGCAATGATATTAAGTGAATTTATTGTTCTATACTTAATCAGGATCATTTAAGTTCATTTCAAGGAGTGAAATTATTATGAAAAAATTATTCTTATTTATTTTTTCGTTTACGATGATCAACGTGGTTTCCTATGCTAGTAAAATTGTAATTACCGGTACTCCTATTTTTTTGGAAAAACAAGGTGATGTTTACTATGTACCTAATGATTATAAATCGACTAAATCATATTATTATGTCAATTTAAATGGAGCACGGCAGGTATGCTATATGGACAAGCAACCTGAATTATCTGCCTTGAATCATACGACACTTGAAGTGAATTACATCGGCTCAACGTTGAGTTGGATTTGTTACCCATTGGATACTAATTATTTTGAAACTCGATAAAAATCTTATAGCGCTACGAAATGTTACGCACTGTTTAAGTTCTAAATTTCTTACCTATGTTCCACGATTTGTCTGCGGGAGCATTATATTGGAGGATTATAGATCCCTGGACAATCTGCGCGATAGGGAAGAAGATGCGTCAAGTAGGAAGAAGGTGAGCGGGCTTCAGCCAGGCTAGAATCAAAGAGCCTCGACCCACTTATTTTCCTTGTTTTGAAGTGACTAAATTGAGTCCATTAACTACTTCCTGAAGCATTTTTAAATGAATCGGTTTGGTTAATACTTTCTTCATTTCTGCACACGCGGGATTATTTCCTGTTTCACCGGAAGTAGTTAATCCAATAATTGGCAAAGGAGTTTTTTTATCACGTTGTTCCCTATCCCGAACACACTGAACTAGATTTCTACCTGAAATACCAGATATCCCTATATCCGTTATTATTAAGTCAAAGTTGTTCGTTTCTAACAACTCTAAAGCATGTTCGCCATCGATTGCCGAATAAAATGGATATCCTGCTTGTTCAACAACATTTTCAATCATGTGTAGGGAGATGATATTATCTTCTACGAGAAGAATAAGCGGGGCATCCGATACGGATTGATTCTGCGGTGATTTTGTTTCGTTATAGCTGAGGTTATTGATCTCGTTATATCCAATTTTCATTGTGAGGTTAAAATAAAAAGAAGAGCCTTTTCCTACTTCGCTTTCTAAATGGATCTCTCCGCCGAGTAGGCTTAAGTATTTTTGGGCAACATGAAGCCCCACACCATAACCACCGTGCTGACTTTTATAAGAAGGCATAGCTCGAAAGAAGCGGTCAAAGATTTTATCCTTTAATTCATGGGGGATACCAATTCCGGTATCGATTACACTGAATCGCAACTGGGCATAACTATTTTCATGAGAAAGAGTCTCAACTTTAATGGTAACAATCCCTGCATCAGTGAACCTAATTGCATTTCCTACTAAATTTAATAAAACTCGATGTAATTTTGTTCCATCAGTAATAAAACTATTTGGTGCTGTATCATCAATTTCGATATTCAGCTGAATTTTTTTCATTTCCAGACTGGGTTGCACAAGATATGCGATATCGTTAATGCTTTTGCGTAGTTCAAATAATTCTTCGTGGACGTCACTTTCCCTGAGATTATCTGCCGCAACAACTTCCATTACACCATTTAATAAGTCTAATAATTGTTCTCCACTTTCGTGGATCCAACGCGCATATTGTTTTCTTTCAGGATCCTCTGCTTTCTCTTCTAAAAGCCGTGACATCCCAACAATACCGCTTAATGGGGTATGGATATCATGACTCATGTTTTCAATAAATTCAGTTTTAGCCTGATTTGCAACCTCAGCGTTTTCCTTGGCACGACGCAGGGCAACTTCCATTTTTTTGCGTTCGGTGATGTCCAGAGAAATACCCAAAACCCCAACAGTCTCATTCTTTTGGTTCCGTAAAGGGACTTTTTGGGAATAATAAATACCCATTCCATTTGCCATAACTGCGTATTCTTCTGCAGTGTGAGGTATACCCGTTTCCATAACTAAGGTATTGACTTTATTCAATTCTTCTGCTTGATCTCTCCATGGCATATCATAATTGGTTTTTCCAACAATTTCTTTCCTGGATTTTAAACGAGCGCTTTTAGCCTGGAGATCATTACAACCTAAAAAAACATTATTTTTATCAAGCCAATAAACATGTCCAGGCATTAATGCAATTATATTTTCATAATAATCGTGAACCGCTTGTAATTCATTTTTGAATTTCAGTTTTTCATCTTCGAGAGAACGAGTTAACTTCTGAATTTCTTCGTCTTTTTGATTAATAATTTTGTACAATTCTTTTATTTTTTCTGAATCCATTATCCACCATATAATATGACTTAATAATCAAAATAGCTGCATTATTAAGTAAAAATATTGCTGAGCGACAGTATATTAAATGGACTCACTCTTAAAGAGTATAGTAATCTCCAAATAATCTGGCTCTTAAAAGTAATTAGTGAGGATATTATAAACTATTTATAAAAAAATTGGTTATTTTTTTTTCAAAATGCATTATACTATGTCTATAATTTTCTGATTGATCAGTAAAAAACTTTGATTATAAAAATAAAAAAAATTAATTTAAGTACGTAACATCATGATTTAAATAATTTTAAAGTAATAGAGTGAAGTACTAGCGTACAGAAGTGTGAGAAATAACGCTAAGGAAATATTAGATGCCAAAAATTAGAGGTCCAAAACACGGCAAAATTATTACCGCAAGTTTTGATTCAAAAGATAACAGTAAAAGTCGTTTTCCTTCATTGAAGACTACAAAAGATTTAATCCTTTTAAGCATTAAAGGAAACGAGTATTGTACGGGTGAATATTTAAAAGCCATTGTGCAACAAGCTGTTGCTGTGCACCAAACGGGTGTTAATTATACAGGTGCTCAAGGTAAAGCAACATTTTTGATAGCTGATGAAATTTATTGGCATAATATGGAGGGATCCCCATCCGGCGAGGATGAACATACTCTTAAAAAGAAAGCCATAGAGTTGGGTGAGCAATATTTAAAAAGTAATCTTAGTGCTTTTTTAGAACCTTTAGGGCTGACTCCAGAAAGTTTTAATAATAATTATCCTTGTTCTACAATGGATGAAAAAATCGAAATTATCAATAAGCTAGCAGCGCAGCAAGGCAAAAATTTTGAAATAATGCGTTGGCGTACTTGGGTTGCTCAAGATAATTTTGAGAAAACTTTAGAAGAAATAATGCCTCTTTATAGCTCTGTAGAAGGGCTCAAAATAGCCATTGACAAAACAAGTGCCGATTTTGTGAGTCGTCATTCCCAAGAAGGGGATGACCCCAAAACCTCCCTTCTCCGTTCTCAACATTACCTTACTGAAGAAAGTCCTTCTATTATGTTGTTAGGGGCTAGCTTAGGTTATAATTTTGTTATCTATCCAGGTAGTATCTTACCTCCGTTTGAAGCAACACGAGAATACTTTGTGGTTGAAAATCATGTGGCTCGCATTGAAAAAGGTGAGAATATTAAAAAGGAATGTACTCATAATAAATTTTGCTTTCATGTTGAGGATCCTTCTCGTTATGTCAACTGGTTAGAAGTTAACTTTAAAAGAAGCGAGGAAAAAATATCTGAAATAAAAGTAAGACCTAACAAGAACATTACTTTTTTCGCTCCTAAAACAACACCTACAGCAATAACCTTTAACGGGCTAAAGGATACGGAAACAAAAGACGAACAGGGTATGGAACTTGTACCTCAAAAAGATGTGTCCGACATAATACAGGGAATTTATCTGGCTTTTCAGAAAGAATACCTTGCTAAGAAAAAATCAAATTCAAACCAATCTTCACCTGAGTTGACTCAAATATTTGAGGGTATAACCCAAGGGGTTTTAGCAGCTGATATGCCTATGGTAGATAAGATTGGTTTGTTAACATCTATTGTAGATACCTACGTTAATCGTAATACTTCAGAACATCCCGTTCCGAAACATCTCCCTATAATGTAACTAAAGCCCCCTATAATAGGGGCCTTTAAGGTAATAAGTATCAATTATTTCAACATATCGGGAGTGAATGGCTGACCATTTACAATCATCTTTTGATTTTCTAGTTTAAAGGTCAATACATAATCGTTTCCCTCAATCTTTAAAACACCTTTGTTAACAAGATCTTGGAGTATTTTTTCTGCCTTATTTGCTGCTTCATTGTCAGGGTTAGACAAGATTTGTGTTGGGTTTGTTGAGCCAGATGACGTTACTTGGGTCTCTGGATTGGCTTGGGAATTGTTGGAATTGTTGGTGAGATCACTTTTAATCGATGCGGTCATCAGTGCTTTTACTGTAGTTCTAGGTGCCTTAAAACAACCCTCACCCTGCATCTTTTGCATTACTTGAGCTAGGTCATTACCATCACTTTTAGGTACGGATAATCTAAAATTACCTATAATTTTCCCATCTGGTAAACTCAAGGACATCTCAGAAAGTTCTAATACGGCCCCTTTGGCAACGAGTTTAGGTAATTCTGTTGCGAATGCTAGTGAAACCAGATTAGGGTCGCTATTCTTTTGAATTATATTAAATTCTTGTTGATTGATTTTCGCTACAATGTCTGGATCCAGATTCCTAAAATTCAAGTGTAAAATGCCTGGTCCATAATTCCGATTATTAGTAAATAATTTTTGCAACGACAGTCTAAGGTCGACGTTCAGTACATCATTACTTGTGTAAGAGCTTGCTGAGAAATCAAATCCATTAAGCTCAAAGTTTTTTGCACCAGCTAGATTCACTGCAATAGCAGGAATGTTAAAACGGGTTTGGCCAAGCCATAACCATTCTTGGTGTCTTTTAAATTTATAATCATAAGTGATTTCGCTAATCTTAAAAACAACATTACTTTGATTGTTCGCAGGATTACTGGCTTTCCCGTTCAATCCTAACAGTCTTAAGTTTCCATCGATATGATCAAGATTAGAAGAAACGCACATCAAGGAGGTTAAACCTTGCCAGTCGAACTGAAAATCTCCCTCATTTTGTCCAATCTTACCTTGTAGGGAAAAAGAAGGAAGCGTATATCTGAACACTGTTTTATTCAGGTAATTTATAAAAGCTTCATAATGAGTTTCAGGTTGCGTTGTAATGAGACCTAATCCAAAACGTATGCCATTAGGTGTTGTTAAAAAAGGTCCATGTTTGATGAGGATAGGTATATCCATATTTAAATCAACCGGCGGCTCTGTTTTAGTAACCCCATCTTTATCAGTTGTACTTTGAGCTGGGATATACATCTTAAGTGTTAATACCGCTTGAGAGGAAAACCAGCCACGATGGTATTTATTAAGGTAGACACTAAATGCGGAGGTTTTAGGCATTGAGTTTATATTTTTACTTAGAGTGCTTTTTATTGCGAAACCAATGAAATAGTAAGCTATGAGGATAAGCACCACTAAAGATAGGATAAATACAGGCCATTTTTTCATAAGTACCCAAATTAAAAATCCCTTTGTTAATAGTATTTAGACTAAAAATTTTATTTTGTAAATTAAATAGATATTGGTTAGAACTAAGTTTCAGTAAAAGTTTTTTAAGGAATAACACTTCCAGTAAAGACCAGAATGCTCTGGCCTTTATGATTGTTTAGTGATTAAAATTTAAAAAACTGCCGAGCGCCTCTGGAGTTGATTTAGGAATTGGTGCAAAAAATGAATGATACATAGTTTTACGCATATAATTCTGATAACCCATGGATTCGGAGATGTTTTCTTGAAAATCTTTCAAATTCCTAAGTTTTAATTGATAACCCTCTTCCACCATATTCCTAAAATGGACATCATCCATGCTGGAATATAATCCCCCTAATTCTGCCCAGACTTTTTTAGTAACTTCTTCTTTTATTGTTTTCCAAATAGGTAATAAATTGTTTTCAAGGAGTAAAAATAATTTCATTAGCTCCCTGTATTCATGTGCTGTCTGGGGGTTAGTTAAGGGCTCTAAATGGTTCATTGCTACATGTTCAATAATTTTATCCCTCCGTGTAGAGATGGCAAAGCTTAATGCTTTTTCAAGTGGAACAAAGTCATCAAGACTCGATTCATAAACAAGAACCTCACCTGTTTCAAACTCATAGAACCAGCCATGAAGAGTGAGTTCTTTATTTTTTAATTTTTCGGCAATTAATGGATAGGATTTTAAATGTTCCATCTGAGTCAGAATGTTTAGCTTAGTAGCCTGAAGTACTTTTAAATTGAAATCTTCCGAATGAAAATCATTAGAATCATTCATTTGTTTTAAGACAGAATGTGAATGAGAAAGCCAGGAGGCGACTTCCGGTAAACGCTCATTGAGACCGGGGGTTAATAAACCCTTCATTGCCCCGCAGTGTGAATGACCACAAATAATAATATCCGTTATGCTATGAAGCTCACTTAAAGCAAACATGAGGCCGGCAGCTTCACTCGATGGAACATGAGGAGGGGGAATAATATTGCCTACATTACGAATGACAAATAAATCACCGGGTTTTGCTTGCGTTAAAAGATTGGGTAATAAACGTGAATCAGAACAAGTGATGAATAAAATCTCAGGGCTTTGACCTACGCTCAATTGTTTGAAAATGCCTTCCATTTGTTTAAAAGATCCATCTTGGAACTGACGGACCCCCAGCATCAATTTAATTAACATAGGTGCTCCTTTTTTAAGTAGAAAACAGGTTGTGCGAAAAAAGAATTATCCTATTAAGTTAAGGTATTATTTCATAATCGTCAATTTATATAACAAAACTGTAAAGTGCTCTTTAGGGTATTCTGGATATTCCATAAATAAATACTATTATTTTAATAGTTCCATAAATCTTCAGAAGGATTTTTTGATGGACTTCCCGGGTGTTACAAGCGCTCAAATAGAAAATAAGCTTATAACCGAGGCATATAAAAAATTTTATGTTCTAGTAATTGCGGATTTTTTTGCAACCATTATTTTTGCCTTAATTATTTGGCCCCAAGTAAATAACAAATTTTTAGTAGCCTGTTGGGTACTGTTAATGTTTGTTTTCAATCAATTATTAAGAGGCGTGTTCTTATTTCGGTACTATCAGCAGAAAAAGAAAGAGAGTTTATTTAGTCCTTCTTTTTGGAAAAATTATTTTATAATTAATAACTTACAATCTGGAATCTTATGGGCTTTAGGTGGATTTTTATTTCTTTATATAGAGAATCCTCTTTCGCGAATGGCTATTTTTGTCTATCTGATTGGACTGATTGGAGCCCCCGCAGCTAAATTGCTAACCATCCACAGTGCTTTTCTTGCGTTCATGGTTCCAATATGGTTGCTCCTGATTTTTTTATCAGTATCCATTACACCTTCAATATCGTTAATCTTATTTCTGGCGACGGTGCTCTACGCAGTTGTTGTGCTTTATGGAACCACAATGGTAAATCAATTTTTAATGAAGTCAATTTATCTGGAGGTATATAGTTCGAATCTTTTATCCGATCTAAGACGCAGTGAAGAGAGTTTTCGCAATACGATTGAGAATGCACCTATTGGGATGGCTCTTGTAAAACCTGAAGGAAAATTCATCCATACGAATCGGACGTTGCAAGAAATTTTGGGGTACAGCAGTGAGGAATTAAATAGTAAGAATATACTGGATATTACTTATGCTGATGATATAGCTATGACACAAGATGCTTTGGATAAGCTTCTAAAAGGCGAGTTACGCATTTCACACATGGAAAAACGTTATATTCGAAAAGATGGCAGTATTATCTGGGCGATGGTTAGTGCCACGTTAATTCGGAATGAGAACGGAGAACCTGATAATTTTATTATGCAAATGAAAGACGTCAGTGATCGCATTCAAAATGAAGAAAAAATGCGGGAGCTGAATGAGAAAACGATGGAAACTTTAAATGAATTGAAGTTATTGGAACATGATGAAAGTTTATTAAATAAATTAAATCGTTCCTTGCAAATTTGTATTACAACAGAAGAGGCCTATCCACGAATTAATCTAATCGCCCAAGAGTTATTTCCTGATTTAAGCGGCGGCTTATCCATTTACAACAAGGGAATGAATCAAATGGAAACTGTTGTACAGTGGGGAACAGAACAATTACTCCCCAAGACCTTTCTTACCATGGATTGTTTTTCAATTCGTGAAGCAACTATCAACGTGATTGATGATCCAAATAAATCAGTTCCTTGCTCCCATTATAAGACCCCTCCTCAAGGAGGAAATATGGCATTACCACTCATGGTGCAAAATGAATTAATTGGGGTTATCCATCTACTTGCTCCGAAAGGAAAAAAGTTAACACAACATCAACAAGACATGGCAAATTCATTTGGTAATATCGTCAAGCTTGCCATTGCGAATATTAATTTGCGCGTATCTTTAAGTGAACTATCATTACATGATCCATTAACTAATTTATATAATCGCCGGTACTTAAATGATATTTTATCTCGAGAATTAATTCGAATTGCTCGAGAACAAACTTCATTGTGTGTGGCGATGCTCGATATCGACAACTTCAAGAAATTTAATGATACATATAGTCACTTAGCTGGGGATGAAGTTCTTAAATTGATCGGAAAAATATTGAAGGAAAGCTTCCGCGAAAGTGATATTTCTTTCCGCTTTGGAGGCGAAGAATTTGTTGTTGTGTTGTTAAATACAACATTGAATAATGCGGTAAGTAAAATGGAAGAACTATGCGAACGAATAAGAACCGCACCCATATTTTTTAAAGGTCATCCTCTAAATAAAATTACCATCTCCATTGGCGTAGCAGAAGCACCAAAACACGGTGCTACTATTGACGAGATAATCAAGGCTGCTGACCATGCGCTTTACGCAGCGAAACAGTCCGGTAAAGATAAAGTAAGAGCCTATAATTCATAACGAATTCATATTTTGAAGCAACACTTCAAAATATGAATAGGGTAACCCAGTTAAATATTTCCCAACGGATTGTCTGAGCGTACTGGATTCCTAAGTTCTTCCTCAAACGTGTTCGTCAACATTTCTCCTATTTCAGGGCGTGGCTTACTGGTTATGACCCCTTTAGTAAGTTGCTCACCAATAAAGCAGACTAGTTCATCAATAGTGATCCGAACTTTGGCTGGTTGATTCAATAAAAAGCTTTCAAGCTGAATTGTTAACTCTTCGAGGGCCTGGTTAAAATAATTTTTTGCTCCTGCAATATCAATAGCCGCGCTAGGGATAGGACTTTGTGGTGCATTACTAAAGAGTCTATACGAATTTATCAATCTCGAATGTTGGATGCCTATATTTCTGAATTTTTCAATGGCTCTGTGGTGGTGTGGATCTATTTTAAATACTTGTTTATAAAGATCATGAGCTAACACAATTGCATTTTGTTTTTGGATATAATGCGCTTTATATTTATTGAAAAAATCCGCTATTAGACAAAGTAAATTGGCTAAAAATCTTGGATCCCTTGAGTGAGCGGTTATTTTCTCTAATCCGAGTTGAAGCGCCCTGCTATGGGGAAGTTCATCTTCTGCTTGTAATTGGGGATGGGGGCTAAAAAAAGTTTGTGTTGGCATTCCGTCAAAAACACGGGAGCTAAATGACTGACTGATTGAGGGGCTTTGTGTCATCTCCTGATCAGAGGTCAGCGTATTTTCTGGTGAGAGAGGCAGAGGAATCCCTGAGGGTTCAGGTCCGCTTTTTTGAAGCTCTAACAGCATATCGACAGGACAGGTACTGGCATCGATCACATCAAATTGAAAGGGTTGGGGATAATCGCTAAGATCTTCTAAGTCCGAGGAGTTAGTTTCCATAACGTCTGGCATATCATCCTCTAACTCATTTTCCTTTTCCTTTTCCTCTTGTGGTACTATATCAAGTAAATTTTGAAGATCTTCTAGGATAGGATTGTCTCGTTCCTCTTTCGGAACCAAATCATAAAGTGCCTTGCATTCACTAATAAGACCATCCGTATCTTGACGATTGAAAATTGCTACTCTCGCGACATAGCTTAGAAGTTCTAGTTTGCGCAAGGGAGATCTGATAGTCCTTTCTAAAAGATTATGTTGGTTTATATACTCAGATATTACTTGGAGATAATTTCCATCTTGTGTTTTTTTATAGAGACGCTCAAGTAGATTTAAATATCCTAAACTGCTTGAGAGTTTAGGAGTGCTTTCTGTTTTTATCTGGAATTGAATGGCTCGCTTCATCCACTCAATGGATGGTGAAATGCTCTCTAAAGTGACTTCTTCATCATCTTCTAATTGATCCGCTAACTCGTCACTTACCTTCTCACAAACTGTTGCACATAATATGTTGACCCGTTTAACTACGTCTTCTTGGTTGCTAAATGCGTGGCGGGTTTTTTTAAGATGCTCCTTGTGGGTTAGTTCCATCTCATGAAACAAACCAGGGAGATCCCGCCAATAGTTTGTAACTGCCTCAAAATTCGCAGTTAGAGCTTCACGTTGTATTATTAATAATTTGGTACTTAGAATTTCGGAGAGTACATAAACCAAAGCATCATAAAAATCAGCATGCCGCGTTGTTTGAGCAGCAGCATGTAGTTGCAATGTTTTCAGTGCCTCTGAATAATGTACAAGTGCATCCTCATATCGTCCCTCATTGTATGCCTTATCGCCTTCTTGTTGTCTGTACGTATTAAAGTAAAATCCCATAATGAAGATCCAGAAAAAATTGATATTGTAGCTTAGCAATTTTTTTAATCAACAAGGAAATATATAATTTCAATTGTTCATAATTGGAAAGGAAACTTTCATAAATAACCCAGAAACGGTTTTGACTAGTAGTTAGGGTTATTTGAGCGTATTCTGATGGAAAGGATAAAAATCATTAAATTTATAGAAAGGAAATCGGGATGCTTTTTACCAAGATACTTAATAAAGAAAATGATTTAGATTTACAAGGACGCGTCTACTACCGCTCTGATAAGCGACCACCAGAAGTTATTTTTAAAGAAGGATTTTCTCCAAAAATTACAGAGTTTGAGGCAGAGTGGTGGAAAGAAGCAATTAAATATAGAGGATATGTTAATAATCGAGGAATTGACGATCGAGCGGTGGATGCGGATCCCGCGGTCTGTGTCTGTATGAGTACCAAGTTTGAGAGTGCTGCGATTTTTCCCCTCAATAATGAAGATACTTATATTTATGCCATCGCACTTCCTGATCTTACACAAACTGAATACATCGGCTCCACAGGGCAAGTCAGTTTATCAAGAACTAAAAATACCCCAGCGCACAATACAGAAATTGTGGTTGATTTAAATGGATTACAAATAGTTCAGACAAGAAATATTAATGAGTTTTTTAATTCATCAATGTCGCTAAGTGCAGGGTGGCCTCTCTATGCTTATGAAGCCTTGGCATATCGTGTATTGCCTCGATCCATTATTTGTGCAATTAAATGCATTAGAACAGACCTAGATGTGAGGCAAAACGATACACAAAATTTAAAAATGTCGTTAGCTAAAAAAATTACCCCTATTGGACCGATAATGAAAAATTTGAATTTTTGTGAAGCACAATTAATGCGAATTGGTTCAGCAGATCAAATATCTCTTAGGATAATGGATTATGGTCCACAAAAAATCCAGGCAATTCAACACATGACTCTATTGAAACAGAATAATGAGCTGCAAACTCCTAATGTTTATTATGGATTAGGAGGAAAAACTTTTTAGTTGCTTAAATGAGATTCTCACTAAAATGAGCAGCATCCTAATACAGTAAAGCATAACGAAAAAAGAAACAGCTTATTATTTTTTATGATTCTCTTTTCCCAATTTAATTGTTCTAATTTAGCACAACATGTAAATAAAGTTGACTAATCGATCTGATTGTATTAAAATGTATCCACTTTGTTTAAGAATTGAACATATTTGGAGAATTTATTATGCAAGCTAAGTTAACATCATTTTTTAAAAAGGAAAGTATTCCTAAAACCAGTCAGGAAGCGTTCGACATTTTAAGTTGTTCTACGGATCTTGCAGATATGGAACAAATAGTATTTCATTTCAAGAACTTGGTTGATGTTGAAAAAAGCGTTTTAAAATCTCACGCTCTTCGTGATGGAAGAATAACTAATAATCAAGAATTCATTGCTGACCTAGAAGCGCGTTTGCAAAAATTACAAGACGCTGTAAACGATGAGAAACCTTATAAATCTTTGTTCGGTGATGTTTGTAAAGTAAAAGAATCCCTACAGGTAATACTTGGATATTATCAAGATCAGCAGAAAGCGCGCCAGCGAATCGTATTAAATTATATGGGATCGACTAAACAAAAGAGCAACGACGTTGCGATATTAGCCTCTTCAATTGCAACAAACAACACGACATTACTTGATGAACAAGACTCAAAAGTATTAATTAAGTATTCCATTAATTTTTGTGCTGCGACTATCATGAAGGAAGATATAGAAAAGATTAGTAATATTGCTCAAAAGTCATTTTTGGCTGATCATCATCAAGATCCTCAGTTTTCCTATATTTAAATCTAAAGTTCTAATCTGTTGCGGCTTGTCCGCAACATGATGGAACCTAAAACCTAAAACCTAAAACCTAAAACCTAAAACCTAAAACCTAAAACCTAAAACCTAAAACCTAAAACCTAAAACCAATTCAATCTCTACCTACCGCGTCTTGTGCGTGGTAGGTAGAGATTAAATTTCGTATGAGTCTCTTGAGCTTATCAGGACGTAGTCTTAATAAGGGTTAGATAATTGGCAACCTAGCCCAAAACATCCCATACTGCTCGGAGGAGGATTTTTACACTTTACTGATCCAAATGTGATTGATGCAGGAGAAGCAGTTACTTCGAGAGCTGTGGTCGTACAGGATTGAGTACCGGTTGTCGCAGAAACAGTAATGTGAGCTCCTTTATAAATTAAAAATTGTGGCCATGGGGTCACTGCGCTGATCTCAGGGGATGAACCCGAGTTTGCAGGTATTGTCACGTTTATCATTGGATGTTGTCCGGAAGGATAAGTAATTTGCACTTTAAATGATTTCTGAGTTGGGGGTGTTGTGCCAAAAATAGTCAATAATGTACCACTGGTATACCCTTGACATCCTTTAGCGGATACTAGAGCATTGTTTGGAACAAACCCAGCTCCTTTTTGAACACAATTCGAATTAAAAAGACCGTAGTTTTGTTCTGCAGTAGGACCTCCTTTTGCTGGTTCATCATAGGCTTCGAATGCAAGAACTCCTATGTTATACCCGGAATTTTTTACAAAATTACTCGTATTCAGTTGATAAAGGGTTTTGAAGTATTCAGTTGCATTTGCTATTGAGGGTTCACATGGTCCTGGAGAGTTACATGCGTATCCTGTAGTTGTTCCCGCTGTTGCCCATCCTGTTTCTGCTGTCAATAGGACTCGTCCAGATGTATAAAATGGCTTTGGATTAGCCTTGGGTAAAGCAGGAGGGGTTGTCGAACCTACAACTTGAATGTAATCCCAGGCAAGTGAATTAATATGTTGAACCGTTGAGTTTAATGGAGGCATCCATACTGCTGTAGTTGCTGGTATTACTCCAAATTGAAAAGGATATGGATCATAAGCTAAAGGGGCAGTGGAAGAATAGGAGTCAATTAATGTTTTCATATCTGCAGAAATTGCAGCACTGGGTGTGACAAAATTTCCGCTGACAACCGCTGAACCTACTGGAGTTGTCAAATTATGTGCCGTTAATGTTGCTTTCAAAGCAGAGACTGCACTGGTTAAATAGTTAATATTGGAGGTTCCATTGCACGGAGGAATGGTATCACCTGCACTACAATAATTTTCGTGTCCTGCAAAGACAAGAATGACGGTTTTATTAAACACAGAAGGCGTAACTGCATTAATCACCGAATTTAATGTGTCTTGTGCGCAGGGTATATAATCTTTAGAACCAAATGGACATTTAGGGTAAATAGTGTCCACTGGCAACTGAGGAATATCTGCCTCATAAATAACCTTCATTCCTAAGAGATTGGCTTGTTTGATAATATCAATCCAACTATAAGGTTCAGTTTGATAGGAACGAACCGTTGTAAATCCGGCATTTTGCAATTGTTGGAGTTCTGCATAGACATTCGTAGCTGTTGCGCTATTGGGTGTTCCTGTATAAAAAACATCATGAAAATTGAAGGGATAATTATTCGTATAATGATTAGGATTATAATCAACACCAATAAGCTTATTGAATGAAAAGGATTGTACTGTGGTTGAGGTGCTAAGTTTATTAGAACTTAGGTAACCAATTAATTCAGCTGTCAGAGTGAACGTCCCATTCGTAGGTGAATTGAATGTACCGGTAATACTGCATTGTTCACCGCTTGCTAAGGTTCCTGTTGTTCCTGATGGAACACAGCTGTTGCTGGTGATTAAGAAATTGGGATGAAGCGGATTATTATTTTGAAGTATATTTTGGGTAAAACTGACTGCTGAAGGATCATGGTTTTTGAATGTAAACGTTACCGCATAATTGGAGTTTTTAAATACTTGACTGGGTAAGGGTTGTGCTAAAGGAAAATCGACGGTACCAAGAAGGCCTGCCGGAGCTTGGGTCGCAGTTGTTGTTAAGGCAGGTTGAACATGAACTACATTATTATCATATCCATTGTAAGCAACTAAAATAGTTTTTCGACCTATGCTCTGAGGGGTTAGAGTGATGGTATAGCTACACTTTTCTTTGGGCTGTAGTTTTTTACCACTGCATAAATCTTTATATTTAAATTCTGCTCCTGTAGCAGTACACGCTTGATTAGGAGAAGGGCACAGTATGGGTATGACTCGGAATGGATTTTTAAAAGCAAAGGGAAGATTATTGGTAAAAATATATGTAGAAGTAACACTTCCCCCTAAAGTGGAAATTTTTTTAGGAAATGGTTGATCTAAAGAATGAAGGACAGGATTACTTGCAAAAACCGGACTCACCATCAAAAACAAAGTGGTTGCTAATTGGAATTGATTCATTTTCACTCTAATGTTCCCTTTTTGTAATAATAACTTAACCATAAGAAATGCCACTCTGAAAATTGAATGAGTTATTCAATTGCTAGGACAATTCCGGCACTGCGTCCCTTCTTTTCATAAAATGTAACGTTCCTGACCCATTTTATTTTGAAGCAGGACATCATACTAAATAATGCAATACAAATTTGCTACATCTAATTATTAAATCCTTAATAGAATGAATGAAATTTCACGGGTTCTTAATTGAGTTAAGCCTCATAAAAAACTTAGTGATTTTAAAAAGGACATTATGTAGTATTTGCGATTTTTATTAAGAGGTAATGTATTTATGGGCTCAGAGAAGAAAGAGAAAAAGACACTTTGGGATGCTTATGCTTTTAGTGTGACATACACCGGAATTACAACATTGGTAGGACATCCCGCAGAACGACTTAAGGTTGCCATTCAAACCAATCTTTGGCAAGGTTCATATGCTGTTACTAAACAATTTATAGGCGCTAATTTAAACCATTTTTCGACAGGGTTTTTGTCTTGCATCCTTCGTCAACAAGGAAAAGTGATATACAGACCTTTATTGATTACTCACATGCCAAAAGAAGTTGATAAATTACAATGGCCTCCGATGATTGGGGGACTATTCAAAGCAGCCATTTCCGCTACTTTTGATACTTTAGTGCTCAGTCCTCTTGAGAATATTAAAACCGTACAAATGCGGTCGATAGCAAGCCAGGCTAAGCCAATAAAACCTATTCAGGCTATGCAAACCATCTACCAACAAAAAGGATTGCCTGGTTTCTTTTCAGGTAGTAATGCAACTCTTGCAAAATCATTTCCTAGTTGGCTTTATCTATATACGACGTATCATGCAATTAACACAAAACGGGAAAAGCAAAGTTTCTTATCTACGATTCTATGGGCAACCACAGCCTCAATCCCTATCGCTTTATCGACAACTCCACTTGATGTAATTAAGAGTCAACAACAGGCTCGCTTGGATTCATCCAAGCCAACAATAAAAGACCTTGCAACAGAAATTTATAGAAATCATGGCGTAAGTGCGTTTTTTAAAGGATTTAATTGTCGATTAATGCACAAATCATTGTCTACAGCAGGAGCTTACATGATTTTAGATATCGGCAGTAAAATGTAAGTTCCTATAATTAAGAAATAAAGCTAAGGACAGATTATTCTGTCCTTAGAATGTTTCTTGCACGAAATTTTATTTTCAGACATCATTAAAATTTAGGTAGAAAATATAATAGTTCTGCAACAGAAGTATGTGATCTCTAGATAAGTGCTTTGCCCTATTTAGAGTAGGCCATTAATACACTAAAAGACTAATTTATGAAGAAAATAACACATTGTGAAAAAACTGCGTACCAAGTCGTGGAGCAATTTAACCATTTAAATGCTTCACGAGCACCAATATCTGCTTTTTTACCCATCGTTGATCCAGAACATTTAATTATTACCTTACGTGGTAGCGATATTGTATTTAAGGGAATTGCAGGTTTTGCTGATCATCAAATAGGTAAATTAATATATTTTGATCAAAAATTTGATTGTGAACTTGTTAAAAGTGAAACTCAGGAGGAGCAAATTACGCTTAGTACCAAAGGAGTGTGGTATGCACGAATTTGGCAATCTCCAGCGGCCTACAGTCAACAATTAATTGCCGATTTAAGTCATACGTGGATTTTAAAACAAACCAAACAATCAAATTATATTATTGTTACTCATATTTGCGAACATTTTAAATATAGAGATGGATTTTCCCCTAGTGATATCGTTGAAGACTTTCATCTTACTTTAAAATAAGTTGAGGCGCGCGTATCGAACTCAGAGGCACCTAAAGACTCCATCCAAGATGTGTCATTAAAGTTTTCATCGAAGAACAAAAAATCTCTTTGATGAGTTGGGGGTTTCTATTGATAATTAGCAGCAAATGAGTTTTGGAACGATAAGATTGCTTTATTGATCTTCATAAAATTTTATGTTTAGATGCATTCCAACAATCACTGCAACTCAGGGAAGTCCGAAAACAGATGTTTGTTAGCTGAGCGGTTAAAGAAAAATAACGAATGATAAGATAATATTGAGCCGCTATCCAAGAACTCATCGATTATTCTTAATTTCTACTCCCTAACTTTGATATTTGATAACTTTTTTGCAAGGAGCATTAATTGAAAAGATATTCTCTATTTTTCATTTTATTCTCAACTTTTCTAAACCATAATGTTTTCGCAGAGACTCATGTTTCTACGACTCAAGCTTCTAATCCTTTATGGACATTTGTCCCCAATGCAAAATTTCCTCCCAAGGTAACTGTAAGCCCCACAGGAACGGCTACCATAAAATATACCCTAACCAATCAATCAAAAAAACCAAAGATTTTGATTATGAGTCCTATTAATGGAATTAAACAGGTGACTACAGGGACGGGGAACTGTAGCAATCCTTTTTCATTAGGATCTAAGCAATCCTGTACTCTAACCTTAGAAGTAATTGGTTCTGAATTAGTGGGAAATATCTCAGGTGGTCCTGTGGTTTGCAACCAAGGTAATCGCTTGCAATGCTATCAACCGAGCTCTACGAACAGTTTAAATATTACTCAAGGTAAAGCAACGAGATTCTATGTCAATGGGCATAACTCTACAAACGGTAATGGAAGTAGTTGGGCCAATTCCTTTAATAATTTAGAGTCTGCACTAGAAGCTGCAGATGCTGATCCAGGCTCGGTTGAAATCTGGGTAGCTCAAGGAGTTTATAAACCCACACGCGTCTATGCGCCCCAAGGAGTGGTTGGAGGAGCATATGGAATTAACACTCCGAAACTAAGGACATTTAATCTCCCAAGTAATACAGCAATATACGGAGGATTTTCAGGAAAGGAAACAAGTCGTCGACAAAGAGATGGGCAACGTTTCCCCACCATTTTATGTGGTGACATGACTTCAACTTGTCTAACTCCTTATGTAGTTAAGAGTACCAACGATAGGGTATGGCATGTGCTTATGGCTGGAAGTGATGTTCCTCCGGGAGAAGGGGTTAAAAACGTTACTCTTGATAGTCTCATAGTCAGGGGAGGATATGCAGTTGGTCCCGATAGAGGGGTTTTAGGACCTTTAAATATGCTTGAGAGTCTGGATTATGAACATGCTGCAGGCGGGGGGCTTTTGGCACGATATGGTTCAGTGATTGAACTTAGTAATATGCTTTTTGAGCAAAATATAAGTGATGGTTCTAATGCAACAGTGACTGAAATTCTCGCTGGTGATTTCCTTGCATTAGCGTCCGGGGGAGGGGCAGTTGCAGGAATAGATACCAATACCTCCATTACGATAAAAGAGTCCAAATTTATTAATAATCTAGCCGTATTTCCAGGAGGTAGTGGTGGCGCTTTAGAAAATTTGATTGATGCTGCATATACGGTTACTTCAAGTCAATTTGAACAAAATATTGCTTTTCGTAATGGGGGAGCCATTCGGGGTAAAGATGGTGGTGATATCATCATTGCATCAAGTAATTTCAAGGGCAATGCTTTAAAGGGTCCAGTCCCAGATGCAAGTGGCGGCGCTTTGGGGGTTATTAATACTAATGTATCTATATCCGATTCAACGTTTACACAAAATCAAACCACCAGTACCGGTTTTGGTGGTGGAGCAGTTTTTTTCCACATTCCTTTTAATGATGGCACTCCTTATTTTTTAACTGTTGTAAATTCTAAATTTATAGATAATGCTGCTGCAGCATTTGGAGGGGGTGGTGTTAATGTGTTCGGGATACTTCCCCATCCCAATTCGCGAGCTCAGATCTTAAATTCTGAATTTACTAACAACTTTGGTGGTGTCGGTGGGGCAATTTACATTGACTCGATAGCAACCACCGTAACCCAATCTATTTTCTCGAAGAATAAAGCAGAATTAGAAGGAGGAGGAATTTTCGCCTCTAACTTTGGGAATGCTTTATTTGCCTCTCCTTTAAAACCACTGGCACAAATCTCAAATAATAAATTTGTACTTAATACAATTGAGGGAGTACCTCCTGGTACAATTTCACCATTACTTTTCTTTAATGAGATCGCCAATTTCTTTAGTGGAGGTACTTCTTCAGTAAGTACTATGGCACCAGGAGGAGGCGCAATAGCGGTTGAGTTTTCTGGAAATGCTAAGATTGTTAATAATATTTTTGAAAAAAATACGGCACTGAAGAAATCATTGGGAGAGGATACTAGAGGGGGCGCGATATTAGTAGGCGGCTCAGCAGGAACCCCATTAACTATGAATTTGGCTCATGCCTGTGTCTCTTCAAACACTTTTTTCGGCAACCAAGCGAATATAGGTGATAACATCGCGCTATATAATCCAGGAAACATTCCTGGAGGTGTAACCATTGATGCATGTGTTCTCCCTATAAAAAAATAAAACTTTATAACCCGGATAGGACTTAGATTCTAATCTGGGTTTATGAATTTGATTAATTTAGATCAGATTTACTCACTTTATGGATGGGGTTATGGAAGCTGGCTTAATGTCACTTCACAAAAGATTTTGAGTTCATTTTATGAATAAATTAGGATGGTTTGTTTATTAACTTATCTCATGTAAGGAGTTTTGATGAGGAAAAAGTGCTATTTAGTATTAATGATGAACCTTTTAAGCGCTAGCGTAATGGCTGGTGCCATGGGTGAATCTGTCTCGCCTTGGAATTATGTTGCGGCATTGAGCATTGGTCCTGTATGGGAAAATGAGGGCGCTGCGCAAACCTTTTTTTTGGCTCCTGAAATTGAAAAAACCTATACCGCAGATAAATCGACACACGCACTCGCAGATTTTGAAGTGTTTTTTGGCTTGCAAAAAGCATTAACTGCTACATTCTGGGGGCAGTTAGGAATAGCAGCAGCTGCAACGACTAATGCGAGGCTTTCAGGAGACATTTGGGATGATGCAGATCCTGAGTTTGATAATTTTACCTACAGCTACAAAATGAAACATACTCATGTTGCAGCAAAAGGGAAATTATTGGCTGATATGGGGTTTATAGTGATACCTTGGGTGAGTGGTAGCATTGGTGTAGGCTTTAATGAAGCAAGTTCTTTTATAAATACTCCGAAGATTTTTGAAGCCTTACCTAATCCTAATTTTGCCTCTCATACTCAAACTGCTTTTACTTATACAGTGGGCGGAGGGATACAAAAGGCATTGAGTCAAAATTGGCAAGTTGGGGTTGGTTATGAATTTGCCGATTGGGGTAAAAGTCAACTTGGTCGAGCCTCAGGCCAAACCATAGGTGAGGGTTTGGAATTAAATCATTTCTACACAAATGGGGTTTTATTCAATATTACTTATCTTGCATGATGAGAAGTGGAGGTCGGGGAATAGGATGCTAATCTGCCATAGATTGAAGGTAAGATTCAAAGAATACTAAGTCTTATCAATGCAAGTATTATTGGTTTATGCATCAAGCTCGTCCCGGGTGGGAGGAGCTTGATTTGAAGATTAAGGTTTAAAGGTTCTTTTTGATAAAACATCCAAGCTGTGGAGATCTTTTGTTTTAGTTGCGGCAGCCGCTGCAAAATCAGCACCAATACCAAACTCGACTCGGGATAGGATTTTTTGTTGACTGGTATCAAAAGAAGGTAAGACCCAGAATGGGTCATCAAAAGCCCGAATTTTTACCCCAAGTAGTTTTGCCAATTTTTTACCAAAGGCATTACTGACCACAGCCGAACAAGAATATAACCAAATTTCAGCGTTAGGAGCCCAGGCTTTCTTGAGTTTAGCTTGCAAGGCTTTTGTGGCTGATTTTTTACTAAGGGCGGTTATTAATGCTGAATCCAAGCCTGCCGATTTAATATCATTGCCCAATACGGCATCCCATTTTCCCGTAGTGGTTAAGGTGCCTTTAAATGCTACATCTCCACTTTCTGCATATAAGAACAGATTAAGTCGTACTACTGTGGAAGCATGGGTTGTTCCAAAACCGGGCACTTGGGGTGCAAAGTAGAGCACTGTATTGATTAAATCTTCTACAGAAGTGATCACTTGACCAAAAGGTTTAGTGCCTTGATTGTTGGCGCTTGTTGCAGCAGGACTAATACTGTCAAAATCCTCTTCGGAGGGAAGCCATTTACCATTCGCTAGACCTTGGACTTCGTCTGCTTCAGTAGCCCAGGGTTTGGGAAAACTTGCATAGAAAGCCAGCTCAAATTGAATTACAGAGGGTTTAGTGGTGCCGGCGCCCCCACCGCCACCTTTATCGGAGTAACTGGCGGGGATAATGGAAGCACCTGATTGCCCTAAACTTCCCCAGTTCATTTTGGAAAGTACTTCATCTGCTCGACTAGTACCGCCAAATAGGCTACGAACTTCGTCTGGTACTCCAGGCATGGTGGGTTCACTTGTTCCTCCTGAACTGCCGCCTGAACCTTCGGAAGTTGAGCCGCCACCTTCAGAACCTGTAGAAGAAGGGGCAGTTCTGGGTGAACGTTTATCCATTTCTGTGGCAGTATTCAATAAAGCACCACCCTCAGAAATATTTTTACTGGCGCCTGCATTTGCGGAAGGTAACCCCATTGCAGCCATGGCAAGTTGTGCAGCAATTCTTTTTTCTTCAATGTCTTTTTGGGCGGCGACGGCTAAATTCGCTGCGGCTTGTTTACCCGCTTCAATACCAGCGCTGGTTGAATTACTTCCTAAAGCTTGAGCTAATGCAGCAGTGCTTGCAAGACCTGCCATATCGCGGAACATGCTACCATTTTGCACCGCATTTAATATTGCTCCCACTCCAGTTGGATCAGGAAGTGTTGTAGGATTCATAATATTTAAAACAGGAGCCCCCAATTGTCCCGGGGTAACATCAATTGGCTGAGCTCGAGATTCCATTTGAATTGCAGCAATTTCAGGAGGTTGTAAAGGTATTGGCGAGTCTTGCCAATTCCAAAAGCGTGTTGCATCGAGTCGTTCTGCACAATTGGAGCGACCCAAGACTGCTTCTGCAAAAACTCCTCCAGTTGGAATAGGAATAAGTTGTTCGACCGCTGCATTTGCACCTAATACTAACCCACGATCCTTTAACCAACCCCGCCAGCTTTTATGAGCTTCATCTTCTGTATCTGATTCAGTATCTTCAATGCCTACTGCTTTGATAAAACTTGGCATGCGAAATACTAAATAATTACTTGCAACCATCACTGGATTTGGATCAATTAAATTACCTATAGGTTTATCTTCAAAGGTAAATGCCGATAAGAGCAACGCAATTTGTGACGGATCGAGAGCGCGCCAAACCACTTGACTGTAATACAGTCGGTTTTGTTCAAGGTGCATTTTTAATTCAGCTTCATCGCTTTGGTTCACTGCAAAACGGCAAAGCTGTAATTCAACTGCATTAGGACTCACTTCCACAGGTAAACTAATAGGGAATTTTGCGCTGTTATAACTGAGCTGCAGAGTTAATCTTCCTGTTAAGTAGCTTGTATTCGCTGAGGTAATCCTAATTGCTGCTAACTCTTGAATTGGAATTGGTTCAGTAGTAATCCAGGTAATCGGGCTGATGCTATTCAATTTAATTATAGTACCGGATTGCAGATCTACATTTACTGCAGTGATTGAGAAGGATGAACGATTTTGCGCGGTTAAATCCAGTGAAATTCCGTAAAATTCTGTTTCACCTGGCAAGGAGACATTGGTAGTTCCCGGTTTTGTTATACTCGCTAAAGTGATACGAGATGCTCTGATTAATTCATCATTGAGCCAATATGGTCCGCTTGGAGTTGGAGAGGGTGGGGGATTTGTAGGTTCTGCTGCGGGCGGAGGGGTATTTGCTCCATCTTCGACAGCGTTCGTGATGTTTGTGGATGCTCGCATCGAAACATTGAGGGCTATTCGATCAATTGCCGCAACATGATCAAACACAGAACGTGTAGGCCGAAGTGGTAGGGTAGGTTGAATTATTACCGAACCAAATTCCCTGCTTAACAACTCCTTGGCCCGCTGACTTATCGCTGCGTTGGCGAGTATTCCTTGATAGCGTTTAATCGTTGCATGATCAAATTGAATCAATTTCATCGGCACAAAAAGACAACGCTCCACTTGTTGTAATTGAACATTGACCCTATAAATTTCAATGACTTCATAATATTGGATCGTTAAGGCATGCATATGGTTGTAGTTGGCGATAATCCGTGTAGAGACTGATTGATGCTCTTCCTCAGAAACCTCTTTAACAATAGAGGCTCGACGATTTCGCACTGAAGATGCCGCTTGTTGTGTCGCATCAGAAACTCGTTGATTCATCGTTGCAGAAAGATTGCGAGTTCCAGAAGAAGTTGAAAAACTTTCGGCATTGGAACTTGATGTCGCGGAGGATCCGCTTCCTCCCAATGTTAATGGGCCTAAACTCAATCCTAAACCACCGCCCCCTGCCGAGGTGGTGGAACTGCCACTTGTTTTGGAAAAGCCAGTTTGCACTTCGGAAGCAACCGCATCTTGTACTTCACTTATCGCGCGATTATGAGTGGAGGTATTGGTTAGATTTTCTGATTCAGAAATGGATTCTTGCCCTGATGCTTTGACCTGACGTGACCAGTCCATGACTGCAATACGTGTACTTTCACCGGGTGCAAGGGCGACACTATGGAGTAAATTACCTAAAGTTACGCCTTGAGCAAACCAAGATTGAGCAAAGGTAAGCATTGCCCCGACCGCAGGTTTTTTAAAGCCGAAATCAGATGAAACAGTAGGGGAAATATCAATGGGGCCTGCATTATTTAAATCACTTGTTTCCTGTGGGGATACCTGATCAATCACAATCGAGCGGTAATAATGGCGTTCAGTTGGATACTCACCTAGCTTAGGGACTAATTCACTACCTTTTTCTTCTTCCTCTTGATTCAAATCTGGAATTCCAACATCCAATATAACTTGGGCGGCACAAAATGGAGGCCATCGACCTAAATCACCAATGGTTTCAACTTGCAGATTATTCTTTATCTCGTTAGCAAGAGGAGTGCTAATGTCTCTAAAAGCATCGATTCCCGCTCCAACTAAAGCGTCTGGTGTTTTTGGGGCATCTGAATCAATAAAACTCGAGGAAATCTTTCCGGAGCGTGCAACGATAGAATTTCCTTCTCCATTAGCTGCAGCAGCAATATCCTGAGCAACTTGGAATAAAGCACAGGTTGCTAAATCATATACCGTTTTAATCCCTAGTTTATTTAAGGTTTGTTCGGTTTGATTTGAGATTCCCAACAACGAAGAAACGGGTTGACTCAACGCGTGTAAAGCATCCATTTTAGTAAATTGGAATTTTAATCCGTCGCGGTACCCCATTTTGAACTCCATTTCAAAAATGATGTTCTAAAATTATACACTACGTGCAAAATTATACCAGCTTGGAGAGAGTTAATTTTATGAGGTATGGAGAAAAAACATCCTAAATTATAGGAATGGAATGTAATATAATTCATAGGCATCTGGATTAGACCAGAAATGCAGCCTTTTGATTTTTTATGAATTAAACTCTTTAGATTCTATTAAAAGTTATTCATAAGATGAAGGTTTTTTTCTCAGGACCTTAATCTCACTTTGTCTGGATTTTTCATCTAAAATCTTTTGTTTCGCTCGCCTCGAACGTCTTTTCTTTTGGCGTTTCAATCGTTCAATTTTTTGCTGTTCTTTTGTTTGTTCATCACTGACTATCGAATGTAATTTGTTACAAAGGCGTAGTCTAGCAAAATACCGATTGTCTTCTCGACTTCTTGATTCTTGACATTTTATTTCCAAACCAGAAGGTATATGTTTTAAATAAACCGTAGAGGCTGTTTTATGCAGCTTCTGGCCTCCTTTACCACTGCCTACGATAAATTTTTCGAACAGATCTGCTTCTTGGATATGAAGTTGAACCATTAAATCGTTTAATTTATCCCATTTCTCTCTATTAATCATATTGACTACATATTAATCTTTAAGCATTAGTTAGAGTACATTACTTTAACATGGGTGAAATAGAGTATTCGATATGAAATGAAAAACATTGGATTTAAAAATTAAAATTACTTAATTAAAAAAATTATATATAAGTAATGACACATTTCGAATATCTCGGTCTAACCTGAACCTGAAATATAAATATAAATTTTTAAAGGGATGGAGGTATATCTAACTTAGTACTCTGCTTTTCCGATGGTTCTTTCTTGGTTGCCTCTTTGATAGATTCTAATTCCAGTTTTAAATTGGTTTGATTTTCAAAACGTTTCTTTTCTTCTTTTTCTGCTTGGGTATCCCAAAGAGGAGCGAAACTGAAACTTTTGATTGCCTCTTTTATTTTATCCCAAAGATCTCGTACATTTGGAGATTCTACTTTTAAAGTATCATCATCTACGCTCTTTAGAAATATATTAATTGCATCTTGATATTTATTAAGTACGTAATCTCTTTTTGTATTGTCTGAGGCTGATTCCATTACTACATTGACTGATCTTGCTGTTTCTAACCTATCTTTTAAGAGTCTTAATGCCTCCAAAGGCTCAGAGGTTTTAAAATAATCATCAGGAATTGCGCCCTGATGATTAGGATTTTTGGCGCTAAAATCGTCGGAGAGTTTTTTCCTTAGCTTTTTAAAAGAGTCATCAACTAAAGTAAAAAAAATATCCGCTTTTGCTTCAATGACATCGAGGGGTATATTTTCTTTCGGTTCATCTAACATGATTAAGCTAAAATTTGTAGCCATAACTTGTATTGGAATGACTACTGAATTTGTGAATTTATTCAGAGTGTCACTTATCTTTGAATCTATTGCTTGACGCAAAGGCTCTGCTTCACTAAGTATCTCAAGCATGTCACTTACGTCAGATTCGCTTATTTTCTCCTTAGGAGAGTCTAGGAATTTTTGAATTTTATCACTTAGATCTATGATTCGTCGATTGGCATCATCTATCTCTATATCTTCTACTTTAACCTTTTGTTTTTCATAACTAGGAAGTTCGCCACGGAGGTCTTTTATCTTATTTTTTAGGGCTTCGATCTGGTCAAAGAGAAGTTGATTATTTTGACGACAATCCTTTTCTTTGGGAGTTAAGCTATACTCTTGAAGATTCAACGCATAGACTGTCATGATAGCTGCTAGCATATGTTTGGCAACCTCTTCTTCTACTAAAGCTCGATTATTACCAATTTGTTCTGACTCCATAATTGCAGTAATCATCTGCTTATATCGTTCTTCGCCAATAGCTTCGATTACTTCATCACTTAAGCGGGTTCTTTCTTTGTTGAGCAATTTTTCTGCAACTTCATTTAATATAGGACGCATGTAAGCCAGAGCACTGCCTACTTTTTCGAGTTTCTGCTCCAAAACAGTTCTATCTACTACGGGTAAGTCTAAGTTATCAAAAATTCTTGATAACTGTCCTATATTAAATTCAGCCTGTTCAAGCTTTTCTCGTACATATACGTGCTGCTTTAAATAGTCTAAGAATCCGGATTTAAAAGCATTTAAAAAGACTCTATCAGGTGTTATTTTTCCCGATTTCTCAGCTTTCAAGTCTCGGGCTAGGTCAATGATGCTAGTGCGTAGTTCGTTTATACCCGTACCCTGTTTGGCGCTTGTTTCAATGGTTTTGGAGGTAATATTTTGCTTTTCCTTAAAATCCTCAATTGCTTCAGCCGAAATTTTGGGTGGTAGGTCTGTTTTAGTAATAGCAATAATAATTTGAGCATTTTTATCGAGCTCCTTAATCTTTTTTGCATGATAACCAGCTATTTTTAAAGAGTCAGGATCGTTTTGATTAATACAAATGACATTTACTTCTTCCTTGAACATATTATAAGGCGGATCGGGCAGTTTCTTCGCCCCTGAATTATCAGCAAGAAATATTTCAAGATTTTCTATTGGTGTTATTTTCTTAAAAGCTGTACCGTCTGTTGGTACATAGCCTTCGTCTGAACTAAAACGGTTTTCTTTCGATGATAGTGCATCAATAAGTTTTGTCTTTCCTGCCTCTGTGCTACCAAAAAATCCTACCATTATTTTAGTTTTTTCTTTTGAAACTTTTTCCGTACTCATGATGATATCTCGTAATTTAGCACTTTAATAGTTATTATAGGTGCTTTATTGTTTATTGGGTACAAATCAGCACTTCCTTGATAAAAAATTGACATCAAGTTAAAAAGCATTTGAGTGTAACTTAGGCTGGCTGGGGAACATTGGTTATTCTAATCAAACCAATTATTTGGATAAAGCTTTAGCTGTAAAAGGTTGGGTCATTACCCAACCTTTGCATAGATTAAGGAGTAGGTTGATTTGCGATGAAATCATCATCGCTGTCATCTGAATCATCAGGACCTGCTAAAAACTTATCTTCATAATCAATCACAAAACCGGCAAAAATACGAATGATGCGATCATCAATTTTTTCAGGATAGTGTACAGAGACTTCCCAGGTTTTGTCCCCAAAGTTGCGATTTAATTCAGCGATAGGGTGGGGATTGTTGGTTGATGATAAAATAACAAATCGGTCAAAGCTTGGATTCGCATAAGCAAAGCCAATTTCAGTGGATTTTCCTGACTCATCATAGTCATAAATAGTGAATTTTGCTGATTCGAGTGTTGCTAAATTTCCATCAATAAAGCCAATTTGTACTCCACGGGTATCATAAATATCAATTTCCTTCGCCCATGCATAAAGAGAACCTAAAGAAATGATTCGTGTAATTCCCGTTGCTTGCCATCCATCTTTATTGGATAAATCATAGTTGGTACGGATACGAAATGCACTTTTTTTTACTGAGCCAGGATATGTCTCTTTTTGAGGTGATTTAATTTGATAAATTTCTGAAAACTTATAAACATCTTTTGTAACTACAAAATCATAAGGGTGGTCTTCATGAACACCATAACTATTAGCAAGAGTTGCATAGGATATTGTAATCAGGAAAAACAAATACGACACCAATGATTTACGCATATATGGACCCCTTTGATTAAATAATTTTGAAAATACCAATGTGAAACAAAGAAAAACATAAATATTTCAATGTATTCTTACCTCGCGAAAGGTTGGGGTATAGTAAATCAAATTGATCACGGAATAAATTATTTCTCGTAGTTCGATGCTTTTTTAATATAACTTGAGTAAATAAATTTCGGTATGGTTAAAAAATATCTACCCCTTCAGTGTTTAAACTATAATTAACACGAATATCATCTTTAAAAAAAGGAATTTTACCCTGAACTTACTTCTATTTATTGTCTTAATTGTTATTTTATTAGCCGTACTTCCGACATGGCCTTATAGTAGCGGTTGGGGTTATTATCCTAGTGGTGGAGTAGGTTTAATTCTCCTTATTCTAATTCTGGTATTATTGTTCCGGGGTTGACTTAACCGAAAGGAACCCACAGCCTGCAGTGGATCCCGTGATTAAAACTCGGGTTCCACTGCGATGAATGCACTCAGTTATTTTTATTAAAACTTCTGCAATACCTAAGGGTTACTTCGGACCATCAAGAGAGGTGGATTGCAAGGTGTCATTATCCACTATCTCCTGTTTTTCTGAATTTGGGAATAAAAAAGTAGGAGCGGCAATCTTGTCATTATCACCCTCAAAAATACTAAACTGAGTAAGATTCGCACTGCTAAATTTAGTTCCAGAAGTATTTTTTGCAAATGTTAATCCTTTTTCCGAAAGAGAGATCAGATTGATTTCTTCCTGTATTTTTTTATGTCCAAGATTCACAAGAGATATTTGAGAGTTTAATTCAGCAATTTTGGGCTCAAGCGCATTTAGCTCATCTTTTAATTGCTTCTGCTGCTTACTTAATTCTTTCTTCATTTTTCGTTTCATTGAAGAATCCTGCTTCTGCTGTTCTATAATTTCTATCTGGTGTTTCAGCATCGATGCTTGCAACATCAAACTACCCATTGGAATGGTTACTGATTTTTTGGAGGCTACTTTCATATGTTCCAGTTGGTCTCGTATTAAATGTCTGGTGTTTGCTAAATGTTCCAATTTATCTGCGTGACGTTCTTTGAACTCCTCATCCCATTTTTTGTCGGTTATATAATTTTCTAATACAGGTGTTAACTGACTCATAAATCCACTTAAACCCAAAAAGTCCGTCACCGGGAATAGATCTAAATCCTGAGTCAAACGCGGGGCCATAATAATCGCAAGATTGGCATATGTCATTCGGTTAATTTCTTGAAATCTGCCCACTTGGTGCATTAAGTAACAGTAATGATCAAGAATCTCTCCTGCGCGTTGATGATCTATTCTCTTTGAAAGGAGGAGATCATCAATAAAATCATCGAATAATTGAGTTGCCGCACTAAGGTTTTTCTCATCGGGTAAGTCCAACAGCGATTTTAATTTTTTAGCGAAGGTTCCAAGTAATTTGTCTCCTGAATCTAATAATTGGGTGTTTTTAAAAAGTGTGGGTATCATTCCTAAAATGTTGTGGAGATGCTCACTATGTACTTTATTTTTTTCCATTACATAGTGACTTAGAATATCTACGTCAAATTGTTCATGGATAAGTTGATCCAGTAATTTCTCCGTTTCCTCTTTAGAACCAGCAACTCGAAAAGCTCCAGAGATTTTTAATAATTCGGGATTTTGAGATACTAATTGAACAATGCTTCGAAATACATTCACTATGACATGGGTGTTGTAAGGGCCAGGCATAAATTCTCCAGATGAATAAAATGAACGATAATGTTTCGGTTTATAATGTTCAAAAACAGTTATATAACTTAAATGTTATTGAATTCAAATTAGACATCAACCACCATATTGAATCCCCCATAAATCAAACGTTTGCCATCAAAAGGCATCGGGTTGTTATCGGGGTTTAACCGAGGATCTTTCATAGCTTTTTTCATTCCTTCATCCCGAACTTGCTTCGATGGCCAAAGGATCCATGAAAAAACAACGATTTCATCTTCTTTACACTTAACCGCCATAGGAAAAGATGTAATTTTCCCTTCAGGTACATCATCTCCCCAGCATTCAATTAGTTTTAACGCACCATGTTCTTTAAATACCATGCCCGCTTTAGTTGCTTGTGCAATGTATTGCGCTTTATTTGCTTTAGGCACTGCAACAATAAATCCATCCACATAATTCATAAACAACCTCCTTTTAATTTATGAAAAATAACCGATTATTAATATGGCACATTTAATTCATTTATTCCAAATATCGCATAATGATTTCTTTTTTTTAAATTAACTTAAAAGCACCCAAAAAACTCTCCTAAACTCAGGCAACCTTCTATAATTAAGATAAGGAAGAACAGATTAGCTAAGCAAGGGGACAAAAATTATGTTTAAAAGAATTGTTTTATTTCTAGCTACGAACTTGGCCATACTCATAGTTATTTCTTTTATACTAAGTTTATTCAATATTAGCCCATACCTGACACAATATGGTTTAAATTATAAAGTTCTATTAATTTATGCGGCGATTGTTGGTTTCACAGGATCCTTGATTTCACTTTTTATCTCAAAATGGATGGCGATTCATGCGTTTAATGTCCAATTAATTGAGAAACCAACCACTGAAGCAGAATCTTGGCTAATGAATCAAGTAAGGGATTTGGCGAAAAAAAGAAACATCGGCATGCCTGATGTCGGAATTTACGACAGCCCAGAGCCTAATGCGTTTGCAACTGGATGGAATAAAAATAATGCACTTGTTGCCGTTTCAACAGGATTACTCAATTCGATGCAGGAAGATGAAGTACAAGCCGTTTTAGGGCATGAAATGTCACATGTTGCCAATGGAGATATGGTAACGCTTGCTTTGATTCAAGGAGTAGTCAATACATTTGTAATCTTTTTTGCCCGTATTGCTGCATTTTTTGTGATGCAGTTTTTTAGAAAAGACGGTGATGAAGAGATACAAGGTGGTTTTGTTTATTATGGGGTGGCTCTCATATTTGAATTGCTGTTTGGAATTTTAGCCTCTTTGATCGTTATGTGGTTTTCTCGCTATCGTGAATTTCGAGCAGACAGAGGTTCTGCGCAATATGTTGGTAAAGATAAGATGATTAAGGCGTTACAACGTTTGCAACAACTCATGGATAAAACCCCAACAGACGATCGCGCACCTGCGTTTAATACCATGAAAATATCGAGCCACGGAAGTTGGCTTGCTCTGTTCTCAAGCCATCCTCCGCTTGAAAAACGAATTGAAGCATTGCAAAAGTATAGATAATACTTTTTTACTTTGGAGCCAATTTAAAATTTATAACCATTTTTTCTTTTTAAAATACCTGAATGGCAACCATGCTGAAATGACCATCATCAGTATCGCCAGCGGGTAGCCTATATGCCAACGTAACTCAGGCATGGCATTGAAATTCATTCCATAGATGCTTGCTATGAGAGTTGGGGGCAGGAAAATAACGGCGGCAACTGAGAAAATTTTGATTATACTATTTTGCTCGATATTGATCATGCCTAAAGTAGCATCGAGTAAGAAGCTAAATTTCGTAGAGAGGAAACTTGCATGTTCTCGAAGCGCATTAATATCTTTTTGGATTATGTGCATCTCTTTAGAAATATCTGAGTCACTTACTTGTTCTAAGTAAGAAATTAAGCGAGTGAAGGATATTAAACTTTCACTGGCTTTAGTACCAAGGTCTCCATTGGCTCCTATGTATTGTAATATATGCTTATAGTTTGTTTCAGCTGTTGTATTATTATTTTGTTTTGGATGAAAAATAATTTTCGATATTTCATCAAATTTATTGCTTATTTTTTCTAAAATATCAGCAAGTCTGTCTACGACGGCATCTAATAATTCTATTAGTATGGCTTTTGCATTGTAATTTTTTGTTCTAGAGCGCACCAATTTTTTAATAAATAATTTAAATGGATACAGCTCGACATAGCGCAAGGTAATCAAGCATTTTTCGGCAAGCATAAAAGTGACCACATCCGTTTTAACTTCAGGTAAATCGGATAGTGCAACCATTGTTGCTGTCATATATAGGACATTATTATCAGTGTACAATCTACTGGAAGGCTCGATTTCTTCAACCTCTTCTTTAGTCGGTATTTCAATTTTTAATTGCTCTTCGACTAGTTGTTCTTCTTCCTTTGTCGGGCACAGTAAATCAATCCAAAGAGCATTTTGAAGTAGATCTTTATTCTCATCGTTCAGAACTTTGGACTGTATACGAGTATCAGTTTGGTAATAAATGACTACCATGTGATTTATCCTTTTCGGGTTATAAACGCTGTAGCCGTGTTTGTATTTATCTTATCGTTTTTTATTATAAATAAGTAGCATTCATTCTTGGTTGCTTTCATAACTAATTTCAATGTTACATTAATAGTATGAGTTAGAGATTTGTCTTTTTTTATTACCGTGCCTGACAAATTAGCTTAATGCTTAATATTTAGTTAAGTTGTCTTGTGTAATATTAAAAGTATACAAGATACACTTTACTTTAAATAGTGAGTTAATGATGCTCTCTAAAGCCCCTAGAGCGACTAAATATTTCAAATCAAAAGCAAAACATGTAAATTTAGGCGGCAATACCCACATTGTTCGTTATTATTCTAAGTACAATTGGAAGAAATTTAATGAAGGGTCTTGTGATATTGAGGGGGTACTTCAATCAGGTAAAGAAGCATTTCCAGATATTTTTAATGAGCCCACGGTTGAATTTACGGCCTTAAAAAATTCGGTACAAAAGAAAGAAGAATTAAAGTTAATGTTAAAAGGTTTTGGACATTATAAAGGATATAGCGGTACGTCCATAGGTGATTTAATCCTTTATGAAAGCTATCGACGCTCATTACAAATAACAGGCGCTTTGATTCCTTTATTAGTTAAAACACCACCTAAAAATTTGGAATTTGGCTGCTTTGTCCGTGATTTCCACTCAAAACATATTGTTCCTGCGATTCCTGAAATAAATATGGTCTCTGAGCGAAAGAAATATCTGGATTGGGTATCTAAAATGTTACATGATCCTTGGACGGAGCAGCACCATCCACAGATTCATAAGCATTATCATAAATTGAAAGCAGAACTCATCAAACGAAGAGAGGGAGGAGTTATTGATGCTTCGGATCTTGGGATAGGTGAATTGGCCGTAATTCGAGTAGCAGATGAGTTACTAAAAAAGGAAATGGATGAACGAATCTATACTGTTTCAGAGACCATAATTGAGTCTCTTCTTAAACAATGCAAATATGAGGCTTTACCTTTGGTTTCTGCGATACAGGCTAATACGTTTATTGGTGTTCCCGAGAAAGAACCTACACATTACCCTGACCGGTTCACCGTTTTGATGGCAGGTGGACCTGGTAGCGGTAAATCAATAACAACAGAGAGTTTTGCTTTACAATTGCAGCAACAAACAGGATATGCATTAGATGAACTAGCTTTGCTAACGGTTGATAGAAAACGAACCATTTATTATGAAGATGAGTGCGTTAAAGCCGCCCCCAAGAGGTATATTGGGGCTTTGACGCATACTGAAGCTGTTGTGACTTATAATATGAGCGGTGAATTTTTAACGCGTCGTATGGATCAAAATAAAAAAGTCCCCAATGTATTCAAAGAGATGTGTAATATATGGCCTAAATGGCTTGATATAGGCTTAAAAAAAGATGGAACTTATCTGATAACCGTTTCGACACGAAAACCAGAGAATGCAGTGGATGGGGTGATTCAAAGAGGTATTTCGAATAATGATTTTATTACACCACCTGAATATGTTTTAAATTCATATCGGAGCGTTAGTGAACGTTTTCCAGTGGTAATACAAGAAAATCAGTCCAAAAAAGTGATTATTAGTGTGGTGAATAATGAAATGGCGATTGAGAAAAAATTCAGTCGTAAGGAAGAGCAAGAGACTGATACGGAGGATAACAAACCCGCTGTGGTCGTCGATTGTGAGACAAACACAATCTATGTAATAAATCTTCCACAATATATGGATTTTCTCAATCAAAGCCAACTTAATAGCAAAGCAACATCCGTACAAGAACTTTATGAAAATGCAGATATTTCCATTACCGCGGGCATAGCAAGAGCAATCGATCCAGTTAAATTTGGAGCAGCTAAAATTGCATTTGTTTGTCAGGACCTTGGTTCAACTGCGATTAATAACTTGGAAAAAAATATAGTGGCTACCGTCCAAGATGGTGTATTCAGTGTTCTTGATGAAGAAGAGTTTGCTGCATTAAAATCTAGTGCTCCTGAACATTTCGAAGTATTAGAGCGTTCTATATCCCAATGTTCACTGGGTCTAAAGTGAATGCCTAAGTGCCTCAGCATAGGGGAAATAAGCCTAGGAGCCTGATTGAAGGTGCAAGCCATAACCTAGGAATTTTATATCAGAAAACCAAGATTCGCTTGGATTACATTAATTTTGGAACGGGTCCTTGAGCATCAACGGTGGAAGTGCTTTCGAGCTCGTTCACAATTATTTTAGTAGATTCATTTAATTTTATTTTAACTCCTTTTTCCTTAACTATTGATAAATTCATCTCTTTAAAAAAACTACTGGAAGTAGAGTTATTCTTCAGCATTTTTTGAGGAGCAGAAGTAGCGAACCTTTTAAAAAACATCATCATCTCTAAAATCCTTTTTATCAAATTATGCTTTACTAGGATAAATTTTTATAAAAAATATGCAAGTGTTATTTTATTTACCAACTAAAGAGGTAATCTATTGTTTTTTTTGTGGATTTAATTCATTTTTATCAGGCAATGGATTGGTATCTAACTCTTTGGCAATTGTTCGGGTGTTTTTATTTAGGGAATTTATTTGTTTTTTATCCGAGGTCACCGTCCAGTCAATCGATTTCCCAAAATTTTTTGGAATTTTTTTAGACATTCTGGCTCTCTCCTAAGTTATAAATCTACTTATATATTAGCAAAATATTAAAAGTTGATCAGTGTAAGCTAAGTAATTTTATATTTGCGCTTTGTAGTTGGCATGAATACCCCAATTTTTTTAATATGTATTACTAATCATAGTGGTAATTTTTTGCCATTATACTTAGTTATAAGATATAACTGAAATACATCATTATGATGTTCTCAAAGGATAACTCTATTTGAACAATATACAGAACTAAAAGGAAGCGACATGTTTTCAAAAATAGATCAGATAAGAGAAAAAAATAAGAAAAAAGTGATAAAAGCAATATTTGAACTCGAAGATATAACTTACGAGACCGTTTCAATGTCTTTACCTACGAAGCTTGCAGAGGGCTCATTAGAATTAGATCATAGTGTTTACATGCCTCTTGATTGCAGTACAGTGAAAGCGAATGGTGTAGGGCGGTATCTTATTTACGATCATGCCGATGAAAAAAATCCTTTTTCTATCTGGGCATTTGCCTTTGCGGAACGACAACAAACCACAATTCATGACCATAAATATAAAGGTACTGTAACCGTTCTTGAAGGGCCAATATCTGAGAAATACTATCGACCCACAAGTGAATCTACCGCGTGTTTAGAGAATCGCATTGACCGTTTTCGGTTCCATTGCAATCGTGACGATTTAAGTGGAATTTATGTACATCAGCTTAAGCGAAGAAAAGGTTTGGGGAAAGGGATTAGTGTGACATTACATATCTACAACATGCCAGCTTATTTAGTGAATTTAGAAGGGGATAAAGTAGATCGAAGAAATTTAAAAACAATTTATTCTAAAGATAAAACAATTGATAAAGAGAATATTCCGGCTTATACAGAAGCATACCCTCAGTTAAAATTTGACTAAATAAAAACATCTAAAGTCAATTCCAGAAAAAATAAGCTTATGAGCCAAGATATATAACTTGGCTCATAAGTATTTTTATAAATTTAGAAATAGAAGTAAGGCTTTTTGTACGTGCATCCTATTTTCACTTTGATTAAAAATTATTGAAGCAGGACTGTCTGGCAATGTCTCGGATACTTCTTTTCCTCGCTCCATGGGCATACAATGCATAAACACTGCTTCGGGTTTGGCATAAGACATTAAAGATTCCGTTACCTGAAATCCTTGAAAGGCTTGAGCATTTTCTTGCTCCTCAAAGCCCATACTGGTCCATACATCCGTATAAACTGCATCGGCATTTTTAACCGCTTCTTCCGGCTTAGAAAAAACATGAATCATTCCTGTGGTGCTACTTTGTGCTTGTTTGACAATTGAATCATTCGGTTGGTGATCTTGAGGACAGCAGTAATTAATGGTTATTCCTAATTGAGGAGCAAGGAGCATCAAACTGTGGAGAATATTATTTCCATCACCAATATAAGTTACTGTTAGTCCATCAAGAGAGTCGAATTGCTCCCATAGGCTTAGTAAGTCTGCAAGAATCTGGCAGGGGTGATGCAATGCCGAAAGACCGTTAATTACCGGTACTTTGGCGTAAGCAGCCATTTCCTGTAATACTTCGTCAGCATGGGTTCTTACCATAATAAAATCGGCATAACCGTTTAGGACTCTTGCCATATCGGCCGGTGTTTCTTGTTTTCTGGTATTACCTACGCTTTCAATGGCGATTCCCCCCATACTTTGAATCGCCATTGCAAAACTTAAGCGAGTTCGAAAAGAAGGCTTTTCAAAAATCATTGCAAGACTTTTACTCGCTAAAGCCTGATGGTATAAGGAAGGGGAGTGTTTAAGCGCTTTAGCGTTCTCCAAAATTTGCAACAATTCTGATGTACTTAATTCAGTTCCTGTCAGTAGATGCTTTGGTTTCTTTGAGAAAGAGGAATTGTTTAAGTCTTCTGATTGGGATGGAGGACAATTTGACTCCAGAGCAAATCGTGCTTGTTGTAAATTAATAACAAAGGTATTCGTTGTTACTTCACTGATAGATTGAGAAGGATTTTCTGCAATCGCATTGTGATTTTCTGGGATAGTAAGGGACATATTAGCCTCCATCAATTCATTTATAATGAGTCCTTTAACCACATATTTTCCAATTTTTGAATTTCTCCATTTTCTTTAAGCTTTTGTAATGCTTGGTTAATTTTTATCGTTAAAGGAGAACCCTTTTTGACTACCAATGCATATCCATGATCCGCTTTGGCAATTACAGAATGAGAAAGATCTGTATGTTTTTTACAGTAGATCTTACCCTGAGATCCATCCATTAAAACGACATCAACTAGCCCTGCACTTAATGCTTCAATAGCTTGATTGTTATTATCAAGAACAGTAATTTCGGCCTGAGGAAAATTTTCTCGCACCCAGATCTCCATAATACTGCCCAGTTGCACCGCTATTTTCTTATCTTTGAGTTGGTTTGGGATCCTAACCGGTTGATTGGAATGATAGACAGCGGCCATGCCTTCAAAATAGTACGGGTCAGAGAAATCAAAATTGATTTTTCTAGGTTCAGTAATTGAGATTGTAGCTATGGCAATATCATCTTGACCCGAGCTTATAGCAGGAAGAACTGTGCTGAATTGCATATTGTCAAAAACAGCGTTTTTGCCAAGTTCCTTAGCGATTAGTTTTGCTAAATCAATATCGAATCCTTTTATATCCCCATGATCGCTATATTCAAATGGTGGATACTCTGCAGCGGTGGCAAAATGGAGTGAGTTTGGGTTTTCTTTTTTATCGCATGCATATATGAGAAGGGTTGTTGCTAGTAATGCAAGCTTCAATAATTGTCTCATTTGAATTTCAATCCGATATTTATCCATTTAATGAATATATAGATCATTTATTTTAATGTCAATATAGAATGAATATAATTCCAATATGTAGAATGCGTATTCAATGTAGAGAGCTTGGATATGCAAACTGTGTTTTTAGGAAGTTTTACTTAACTATTGAGCAAAATCTAATTGCCTCCATGCTTCGTATAAAACGACCGCAACTGAATTTGAAAGATTTAAACTGCGATTATTTTCACGCATTGGAATAGAAAGAGAGGTATAGGCTTGTAGAATCTCTTTAGGTAAGCCATTGGATTCGGGGCCGAATAAAAACATGTCTTCAGAAGTATATTGAACTTTCGAGTAACACTTCTGTGCCCGAGCACTGAAAGCATAAATCGTTTTTTGATGGTTGTTGAATAAATGCTTCCCAATTCTCATATTGAGCTATGGAAGTCCATTCGTGATAGTCGAGCCCCGCTCGCCTTAATGCTTTTTCTTGTAAAGAAAAACCAAGAGGATGTATTAAATGTAATTTTGCTCCTGTATTGGCGCATAGTCGAATGATGTTTCCTGTGTTTGGAGGAATTTCTGGTTGATATAAAGCAATATGAAACATAAATTTTATAATAAAAAAGGTTATATAATTCCGTTGTATGAACGATTCATCTTCACTACTTAGAATGTGAACAGTATGAATGGCTTATACAAATAATTAAAATACAATTGTTATGTAGTATTTTATCTTATTTATAATGTCAAGGAAGCAAAGTCATCCTGCAATTTTGGATGATTTTGTGAATCGACTTTTTTAACATCTTTAAAAAATGAAATCATACTTCTATCTTGCCGTACGATGAGTGCAGTACTTGAAGTTCTAATTTCAGTTTGAGATTCTGCTTCAGTTCCATAGGCAATATCTAATTCTTCATCTGGAAAAGTAATTGTTTGAGTTCCTTGCATCAAACTATGCTCTGTACTCTCAGAATCTAAAATTTCTACAACACTTACAGAACTTGCATCAGAGACTGTCTCTTTAAATGTGGGTAACGATCGCGCTTTCGAGTTTAACGAATCGGTAGCATTTGGGGAGCTTGGCTGCACCAAGGTGTCGCTAACCTTTAGGGTATGCTTATGCTCATGGGCATAACCCGCTTTAAGAATTGTGTTGTGGTAGAAGTACGCGAGTTTTTTGGTCTCATAGTAAAACCCATCTAATGAAACTAAACTCGGTATATACACTTCTGCTGAGTAATAGTTAATAGTGGTGTCTTTGTAATGCTCACCTAAACCTTGACCAAAATAAACGGCTAATTGTTTATTGGTATTATGATGATCACAAATATATAAATTTATTGCTGATACACTCTGAGCTAGTTTCGATGTAAGACCACTTTGTTTTAATCGCCAGGCCATTGCATGGATCGATAGCTGATAAGGTTCTTGCGAAAGATATTGATAATAGGCTTGATTAATATTTATGACATGCTCAGGATCCCCTGTTCCATCAGCAAGAATATAAATTTTTGCGTTGCCTCCCAAATTTTCCTGATTAAAATGAAACTGTGCTTGATCATAATATTCGTAATCTTCTTCTTTTTCATCAGGATCTTGATACATTACGATACTAGGAATTTTATCACTTTTGTCCTCTGAAGTTCTTAAGTTATATCTCCAGTCTAGGGCTCTTATATAGAGAGAAAAATTATTTTCACTGGCAGTAAATGGAATAAACAACACAATTTTTTGTTTCGGCAGGTTTGAGTCAATTTTTTTTAACATGAGTGAGCAGAACTAATAAATTTAGTAAATTATATAATTCTCAAATTAAGGGATTATTAAGTAGATTAAATTATTAATTCTACGGAATACCGGTTATAAGGAATTAAGTTTGTAATTATTTATATCTAGGGAATAAAACATCTCAACATGAGGTAGGGTAGATAAAAACTGGATACTCCACAATGCAATGGTTCCATCATAACCTAAAAACCGCCCATCAGCGAGTATGAGTGGCTTATTATTGACCATAATGAGGAAGTTATCAGTAAACCATTTAAAAATCCTAAAATCGTTTAATAAAGAAGGGGAGCCTTTGACATATTCGGGAAATTTTGGCGATGAGAAAAAAGGATAATTTTTAATCAGTGGGATCCTTGATTCTTTAAAAATTGGGGTTTCAACATTCATGATAAATAGGCGATTTGAAGTTAAGGCAATTCCTCTCCATGAAGTTGAACTTAAAAATTGAGGGAACACACGTACCTTCTGAGAATTTATCTGCAGCCTAACAAGTTCCTCCTGAATGGCTGCCATTGCTCGATAATGTTGAAACCCATTGAATAGCATAAATAGGCTAACTAATATTAAAGCAAGAATCACCGGTTTTCTTTTTTTAAAAACAATAGTGCAAATCACTCCTAAACATAAAGGTATTGTAACGAAGGGATCCACAATAGAAACTATATCCCAACTTACTCTGGTTTCGGAAAACGGCCAAAATAAGACGGTCCCGTAATTGGTACATGCGTCGAGCACCCCATGGGTCGCATAACCTATTAGTGCTGCTAAAAAAGTGAATTGCCAATTGGTTCGGAAGCGCTTAAAAATTAATAGCCCTAAAGTAACAATCAAAGCGCCTATCGGAATAAAGAGCAAAGAGTGGGTGAAGTGCCGGTGATAGAGAAAAAAAAGCATGGGGTTGCCTGATTCCTGAATTAATACGTCTAAATCAGGTGCCATTGCTGCTAATCCACCAACAAGCCAAGCATTCTGTTTGTCTTTCTTATATAAAATTGCCTGAGAACAGGCGGCTCCCAAGACCGCATGCGTGACTGGATCCATGTTTTATCCCTGTAATATTCTATTAATTTTTAATCCATTTTATGTTGGATGAACAAGAGCTACATAATTATATAATAATCCTAAAAATAAAAAGAGCTAGCTCTGTCATTCTTTGAAGACCAAAGCTATCCCTCCTAAGAAACAAGGCGAAATTGATCCATATTGGATCAATTTCGCCTTTTTTGACTTATGCTTTAAATTTCGAATACTCGCAACTCAGTGGAAGAGTGGAGGCTGTGGGGAACATATTGGTTCTTGAGAAAAGTCATATTCAGCCATAAGAGTTTCTTTAATTTCCAGGGGCGTAGGTCTATTCTCCGGACGTGACGATACCATGGGTAAAAGATGATCAGTGATGATGTCTCTTTCTTCTTCTTCATCAAGAAAGATTAGATCGTTATCAAAGCGGCCTTTCATATTTAAACGGCATATTTCTTTTAACCCCCAGCTGCGTCGAGGTGTGATTCGATGCCCTCCAAAAAGTTCCCCAAGAATATGGCCTAAAGCAAATACATCACTGGCTGTGCTGGTGCCATCCCCTACAAACCGTTCAGGGGCCATATACAAAGGAGTACCTCTTATGTCGGGACCTGCATCATTTTTATGAATTTTCTTAGAAAATGCAAAATCAATAAAAGTTACGATTGGTTTTTTGGGGTCAGAAATATCAAGCATTATATTTTTAAGCGAAATATCATTATGCACCAATCCCTTATTTTCTACTTGCTCTATGTAAGCATTAAGAATGGCGATAGAGATTTTTTTACGTGTTGCGATATCAAGTTCTATCTTAGGGCTACCATATAAAATATCATGTAACGTGGTACCTGATGCTTTTTTGATGAACATGTAAGCACCAAGCTTGCCCGATCCGTCTATAAAAAAAACGGGCTCCCTGGCATTTAAATGTCCTGCTTGCTTCGTTCGTTTATATTCTTGTTTAATGCTCTCACGCCATTGTCCTTCCTCTTTATCTTGTTTAAAGAACATGAGTTTTCTAACTCTTTCCTTATGAGGTTTTGTATGAGCAGGTATAAACTCCACTTCCTCGTTAAGAAAAATTAATTTTCCTTCAATGTGGTCCACTGCAGCATATCTTCCGCTGCCTGCGCGACTATTTTTCATCACTTCAAAACACTCACTGATGCCATCTTTCCCTGAACGCCAATTCAGCTCATGTGTTAATTTAAAATGAATTTGTTTATATATATAAAGGTTATCCACTAAAAATACTTCTGGTTGATCATCCTCCTCTAAAAATTCTTTTAGGAATATGCTCTGTTCTTTAGTTAACGCAGTTGGATTAATGAGTATAATTGGTTCCTGCACATCGTTCGTTTTTTCGTCTGTGTTAGATAGTCTAGTCATGGGAATACTTAAATATTAAAATGAATGATATTATACATTTCAATTATTAATTAAGCATTACGTAATTTAATTGAGCAGATAAAATCGATTTAAAGAGAGGAAAACATTCCAGCTCAGATGAGATTTGCAATGTTTCAAATGTCCAAAAAAGACGCTATAATGTCAAATTCAAATCTCAATGAGATGTCCTATGACACTTGAAAATACTGTGGATGTGAAAATTGATCAATCAATCGTTATTGATAAAAATAGCGAATTTTTTATCGCCATCGCTAAAAAAGGTGTTCATAGTTTCATAATGTTAGGTGTCATGGTTGACGGCGAACCTAAGTTGTTAGCGAAGGTTGGTAAGGGAAATATTATTGATAAAAGCTTTGGCTCAAGCTGTGTTCAGCAATTCACTTTGTTTGGAAAAATGGTTGGAAGTCATTCAGATGCTGTATTATTGGATGAAGGTCTTGGAGCTACCAACAAATTTCCCGAAATTAGTTATCAAGCCTATGCTATCTCTTTTGATCAATATTTGGAATTTTTAGAGATCACCAGAGATATCCATCAGGAGCAATTGGATTTCTATAAAAATAGACCTAATCCCGTTGGTGAATATAAAAAAATGACCTTCCCAGAACTGGGAGTGTACAAACTCAGAGAAGGCATTCATTGTTATATTCCTGCAGAAGAAGAAACTCCGGGAAAAATCATTCTAAGATATCAAGAGATTGGGACTTTTAAACAACACAGTAGTCACGATGCCAAGCTTCGCCAAGATATAATTGATGAGTCAAAAGAAATTCATAGCTCTAATACTTGTCGTACTACAGCCCGATCTCTCCTTAATTATACCTTACATTATCCTGCCAATGTTTCTAGTTTATTTACTATCGGTTTAAATTATAATACAAGACTATGGTATGGGAATACTTTAAAGTCGAATACCTTTTATATCCTGCCCAAGCCCCCCAATTGTTTTCGCGTGCCTTCTTCGAAAAGGAAAATACTGGATGAACTATATAATAAGCTTGAAGATTTACCTAAAAAAGAACCAGGATCAGACGCAACACGCCGAAAATTTAATGAATTAAAAAAACTATATCTGGAAGTAGCAGTTGAGCCTAAGTTATCGTTGAGCCAGCTTTTACGTAAAATAATCGAGCATCGGAAAAATAATAAAGTATTATTCGAGACCCGAAGGGGGCACAATTTGCTGAGTAGTATTGTTGAAATGTTTGGGTTTAAAATGAAAACAGGAACTCAGCAAACCTATGAACGAATGGAGCAAACTTTAAATCAAGAAATCCAGCGAAAAAGAGAAATTGAGGGAGGGCTTATACAAGCCCAAGATGAGCAAGACAGGGAGAGAAATATTTGCTACCTCAGTAGTTGATTGTTAGCAAACTCAATCATGGATTTCAGTTTGGAATTGGGAGGAAAGACCAGTAGAAGGGAAAAGTTTACAAGCCCCTCTAATGAAAAAATTAAAAATTATCTCGTCAAGACTGTTTTTCACTTATTTTTTTAGATATCATAGCCAACCCACAATCTAAAGATTCTTCAATTGTTCCTTTGTGGATATCTTAACCCTCCGCTCGATATAAGTTATCTATGATAGATGTATTTCTTGAAAAATCCTGTTTGTTTCTTCAATAACTTATCCCCATTTTCTGTGGATAAGTCTGTGTATACCCACTGGAATTCATATATCTTAGACTTGAGAACTTATCACATTAATAAGCCTATGAATGTATTGTTAAGCGCCTAAATGACCAATCCATTTTTGTAAAAAAAACATTTTGTTACTATATTTATCATATTATCTCTTGAAGGGAATTTAAGGATGTCTCGGCAAAAAGAAAGACAGGAAGTTGAGATAAAAGAACAGCCATTCGACAAAAGTAATGCCTTTATGGAAAGTAGATTGCGCGATATTCTCGAGGCAATTGAGTCTGTAAGACGAGGTGATTTGTCTAAGCGATTAAAGAAAGATCAATATGATATTTTTGGGGAAATCGCTGATTCGTATAATAGTATGATGGAAGGATTAAGCAGCTTTACTTCAGAAGTTACCCGTGTTGCCCGCGAAGTAGGTACCGAGGGGAAATTAGGTGGTCAAGCACAGGTTCCTGGTGTTACCGGCACCTGGAAAGAATTAACTGATAATGTCAATGCAATGGCTGCAAATTTAACTAGCCAAGTGCGCAATATTGCACAAGTAACTACAGCTGTTGCGAGTGGGGATCTTAATCAAAAGATCACGGTTGAAGTTAAAGGCGAAGTGTTGGAATTAAAAAATACCATCAACAAAATGGTTGATAATTTGAGATCATTTTCTGGTGAAGTAACCCGGGTTGCGAAAGAGGTTGGTACTGAAGGGAAATTAGGAGGTCAGGCACAGGTTCCCGGTGTTACAGGCACCTGGAAAGAATTGACTGATAACGTCAACGCGATGGCTGCCAATTTAACGAACCAAGTACGCAATATTGCCCAGGTAGCGACAGCAGTCGCAAAAGGTGATTTGAATCAAAAGATAACGGTTGAAGTACAAGGTGAAATGCTGCAACTCAAAGAAACGCTTAATAAAATGGTGGATAGTTTGACCATCTTTGCTTCAGAAGTAACCCGGGTGGCTAAAGAAGTTGGTACGGAAGGAAAACTTGGCGGTCAAGCACAAGTACCAGGTGTTACGGGTACATGGAAAGAATTAACGGATAACGTGAATGCGATGGCAGCTAATTTAACCAGTCAAGTGCGCAATATTGCCCAAGTTGCTACCGCCGTTGCAAAAGGGGATTTGAATCAGAAAATTACCGTAGAAGTACAAGGTGAGGTATTGCAACTAAAAGAAACAATTAACAAGATGGTAGATAGCTTGACGATTTTTGCTTCAGAAGTAACCCGGGTTGCAAAAGAAGTAGGTACCGAAGGAAAATTAGGTGGGCAGGCACAAGTCCCCAATGTTACCGGCACCTGGAAAGAATTAACCGATAATGTCAATGCAATGGCTGCAAATTTGACGAGCCAAGTCCGAAATATTGCCCAAGTTACGACAGCTGTAGCGAGCGGCAATCTTAACCAGAAGATTACTGTTGAAGTAAAAGGTGAAGTATCCGAATTAAAAAATACCATTAACGACATGGTGGATAACTTAAGATCCTTTTCAGGCGAGGTAACCCGAGTCGCGAAAGAGGTCGGTACCGAAGGTAAATTAGGTGGTCAAGCACAAGTTCCTGGAGTTACCGGAACATGGAAGGAGTTAACCGATAACGTTAATGCAATGGCAGCAAATTTAACCAGCCAAGTTCGTAATATTGCCCAAGTTGCAACTGCTGTGGCGGATGGTGATCTCAATCAAAAGATTACTGTGGAGGTAAGTGGAGAAATTCTCCAGCTTAAAGAAACACTGAACAAGATGGTAGATAACTTAAATTTGTTCGCCGCTGAAGTAACCCGAGTTGCAAAAGAAGTGGGTACCGAAGGAAAATTAGGTGGGCAGGCATCAGTGCCAGAAGTAGGTGGGACTTGGAAAGAGTTAACTGCAAACGTTAATGCAATGGCCTCTAACCTTACCGATCAAGTACGTAATATTTCAAAAGTTGCTATTGCAATTAGTGCAGGTGATTTAACGCAAAAAATTACTGTAGAAGCTAAAGGAGAAGTATTACTTCTAAAAGAAACCATTAATAAAATGGTGGATGACCTCAATCGCTTAGCAAGTGAGGTATCTCGTGTGGCTCAAGTCGCGGGTAAAGAAGGCCGATTGAATGAGCGTGCAAATGTTGAGGGCGTGGGGGGCAGTTGGAAAGATATCGTAGACAAATTAAATAATCTTCTTAATTCAATTGCCACTCCCGTGCAAGAGGTTATTCGCCTCGCGGTCGCATTGTCTATGGGAGATGTATCGCAACGAGTCAGTATCGAAACCCAAGGCGATATCAGAACTTTATCCGATGCACTGAATAAATCTTTCGATGATTTAGGAGCGTTAATTCGTTTTGCTATGGATAGTTCTACCAAAGTTTCCAGCGCGTCAGTACAGTTAGCGGATATTTCCAAGCAAGTTAGTACGACGTTACAGCAAGCTGCAAGTACCACACAGCAAATAGCTGTTGGTGCGAAAGAACAGGCGAAAAAACTAGAATCGAGTACGCGAATCGTTACGGAACTGTCTAAATCAATTCAACAAGGGGCTACCAATTCACGTAGTGCAGCAGAAGTGACCCAAGAAGCTGCAAAACTTGCAAGCAGAGGAACTGATGCAGGAAAACAGGCGGCTACCAGGCTGAAGTCTATTGATGATATTGTGAAATCAAATACCGATACGGTAAAAGATCTGGATAAACGCGCTAAAGAAATTGGAGTAATCGTCGGCACGACAAAAGGTATTGCCGACCAAACGAACCTTCTCGCATTAAATGCGGCAATAGAAGCTGCACGTGCGGGGGAAGCTGGTCGAGGGTTTGCGGTTGTGGCCGATGAAATTAGGAAACTTGCGGAAGGGACTAAAAAAGCAGCGGTCCAGATTGAAGGCATGGTTAATACCATTCTTGAATCAACGACACAAGTAGTAGAAGGAATGACCACGGGTACACAAAAAGTAACTGAATCAATCGATATCGTCAATGAAGCATTAAGGATTCTTAGTCAAATTAGTTCAGGGACTCAAGAGATCACAGTCAAAGCGCAAGAAATTTCTACTGCTACATCAGAGCAAGCGAAGGCAGCTTTAGCTGTTGCCAAAACCACAGAAGAAATATCGGCCACTTCAGAACAAGCAGCAGTTGGTGCAGAGCAGATGTCTTCTTCAATTCAACAGCAAACAGCCAGCATGCAACAAATGTCTGTGTCTGCTTCGAATCTATCGGTCTTATCTGATGAGTTAAGAACAGCATTGAAGCGATTTAAAGTGGCATATATGGCCTCTGAGACACACGTGCTTAGGAGTGAATAATGCCGAATAAATCACACCTAACCCTGAAAACGAAAGAACAACAATTGGTGCAACTTATTGTATTTCGCACTGGGAATGAAGAATTTTGTATCCCAATCAATGACGCACAAGAAATTATTAAGGTTGTACCGATCACACCTATTCCAGATTCTCCTTATTTTATGCGAGGGTTGATCAATGTACGTGGGGATATTGTAGCAATTATTGATATTAAGAAACTATTTTCTCTACCCAGTATCGATATCGATAATCCGAAGCATATTATTATCACAAAGCAAAGAAGTGGAATTTTTGGTCTCATTGTTGATGAAGTAGTAGAAGTTTTGCGCGTAAATGGAACAGATATAAATCAAAATCCATCCAGTATTGTAAATATTCATGAAAAATACGTGGGTGGAGTTGTTATCTATGAAAATCGTTTAATCATTTTATTAGATTTATCAAGCATCCTAACTCAAGAGGAACTTATAAAATTATCAGTCATAGAACGTAATTAAAGAATGATTTCCGGAAACACCGGTCATCAGTTGTGGTTGCAACATCGAGTCGCTCACAAAGAGCGTCTTCTATTTAAGAGTTTGCAACAACTAATCGGTAACTGGAATATGAGAAAACTAAGGAAAGATAGGGTAGATCTCAGTTTAGGAGAACATAATGGGGAAGATGGTCATGATTGTAGATGATTCCAAATTTATGCGGATAATTTTAAAAGATATTTTAAAGAGTAATTTTGCAGATCTCGATATCATAGAGGCTGATGGAGAAAAAGCCGCTCTACTTCATCTTAAAAAAAAATCACCCGACCTCGTGTTATTGGACATAGTCATGAACACAAGTGAAATAGAAGGAATTAAACTCTTAGAAAACATTCATGATAAATATCCCCATCTCAATGTATTAATGATTACATCGATTGGTCACGCATCGATTAAAGAACAGTGTAAAGCCTTAGGAGCGAAAGGATATATTCAAAAACCGTTTGAGATTGAACAAATCAAAAATGAACTTAAGAGCTATTTATAACTCGTTATAGGTGTTGTAAATGAATGAAGACATAAATAAATATATGGAAGCTTTTCTTAGTGAGGCAAATAATCATATTAAAAATATGAACTTAGCTCTTATTAATTGGGAAAAACATCCAGGTAACAAGAAAAATCTTCAAGATATTTTTCGCAATGCCCATACATTCAAAAGTATTTCTGCCACTATGGGATTTCAACAAATAGCAAATTTAAATCATGCAATTGAAGATTTATTAGATGCGATTCGCACTAAAAAAATTACACTGAAAAAGTGTATAAATCTTTTATTTAATTGCTTTGATTTTCTAAAAGAAAACATAAAAAAAATTGCTAAAGGGCAGCCCGAATTTGATACAGCCTCACTGATTGAAAAAATAAATTTGATATTAACGAATAATGAGAAACAAGGAGCGGATCTCTCATCGCTTGAATTATTTAGCGGCATGGAATCAATCACAAGCGTCGAAGTGAATGTGGACCGTCTCGATAAATTGCTCAATCTAACCAAAGAATTACTTATTAACAAAATGAGGTTGGAAAGTTTAAGCGAAACCCTTCAATCCTCTGAATTAACTGCAACCCTTGGTAGTCTGAATCAAACACTAAATGAGTTACAGTATTATGTAATGCAAATACGTCTAGTCCCTATAGGATTTGTTTTCGATCGTTTTTCCCGTATGGTCAGAGATCTCGCCGAACAACAAAAAAAGCAAGTAGAATTTTACACTGAAGGCAGAGAAATTGAGGTTGATCGTTCCTTAATCGACGCAATAAGCGAGTCACTTGCCCACTTAATCAAAAATGCGATTGATCATGGCTTGGAAACCAGCGAAATCAGGAAGACCCGAAGAAAATCTGTAGAAGGAAGCATCAAATTAAGAGCTAAACGCCAGAAAGAATCAGTAGTTATTGAAGTAAGTGATGATGGTGCTGGACTCGATCTCGAAGCGATTAAAACTATTGCTGTACGTCACAATTTATTATCCACAACCGCAGCAAAAGCAGAAGTAACCAAGGCCATCTTTTCTGGGATTTCTACTGCAGAAAAAGTTACAGATATTTCAGGAAGAGGGTTAGGCTTATCTATTGTTAAACAAACAATCGAATCCATTAATGGATCGATTGAAGTCGAGACCGAAAAGGGAAAGGGGACTCAATTTATAATAAAAATTCCTTTAACCTTAACCGTTATTCTTGTTTTATTAATACGTCAAGGTAATCAGATTTATGCATTACCCTTAAATAGTATAGAACGCTTAATAACGATACCATATCAGGACATAGCATCTCTCTTGCACCAAGAGTCTTTTGTATATGATGAAATGAATGTCCCTCTCTTACGCTTGTCCGTTATTTTTAAAGAAAAAGTAACATTAGAAGAGAGCCGGCAATTTATAGTCGTCTTAAGAAAAGAAGAAGAATTATTAGGTGTAATTGTAGATAGCTTGCTGACAACAGAAGAAATTATTACCCAGCCCATAAATCCAACTATTCGAGGTAGTAAATTATTTTCTGGCACAGCATTATTGGGATCGGGTGAAACCATTTTAATTATCGATGTCGATGAGCTTTTTCTATGCTTAAAATCTAAACAGGAGGGATGAACTATTATGAAGATAGGGAAACGATTTAACGAATTAATGAGCTTTGCAGCATCAGAAGCAACCTTTGCACTTTCAGGATTGTTAGACCAGCAGATAAAACTAGCGCATGTCGATGTGACCGTTAAAGTAAGTGAGGTACAAAATAGTATAAAAGATAATATAAAAGAAGAGTTAGCTAAAATTAACCCTAACACCGGGGGCGCGATAATTATGACGACCCCCTTAATCGGCACTTTAGAGGGGATTGCTTCATTTATCTTACCCGTTACATCCGCTTTTAGATTATGTGATGTTCTTTTACATAGAAAGCTTGGATCAACAACTCAACTCGGAAGTATTGAAGAGTCTGCATTGCTGGAGTCGGGAAATATAATTGTCAGCTGTTTTTTAAATGCATTAGGTTATATATCAGTTCTTGATAATATTTTGCATAAAAAAATGACACTTAGGATCAGTACTAATAATGAAGCTCCTAATTTAAGCTATCTAGCTTCTCGTGGTGAATATTTAGTACGTACTAGCTTTTATATGAAACATAGTGTTCAAGATGAGGAGCAACGTATGGATATTGATGGAATTTGTGTTTTTTTCTTTGAAAGTGCGAAAGTTACAGCCCTATTAAATATGCCTCATAATCCTGAAAAAAGCTGTTGAAATTACAAAGAATTTAATCGCCTTTCTTTGTTCGATCTATTACATCTCCTAAACATTCATACGTTATAAATATTAAAAGGTTCAATTAACGCAAAAACTCATGTCGTAGATAAATCATTCCACCAAAACGGATGTTATGCATTACTTCATCTTTGAGGTTTTTTTGGGAGATAGCTGCCTAATTCTCTATATAATTAAAACTTTAGTTCCTGGATTAGCTTTTACCCAATGAGCGACATACTCGATATGGTTATTTTTGCCAACTGCAATGCATCCACGCGTTGACCAAGGTAAGTTACTTAACCAACTAAAACGACTGGAGGACTGGGTAGGTCCATGGATACCAACATCTCTTCCTGAATATCCTGCAGCTAATTGCTTTGGAGTTGGATAGAGAATTGGAATAAATACTTTAAATTGATTTGATTTTCTTGGATGAGCTAACCCATATAAACCTATCGGAGTTTTATTATCACCCGCACGTTTTTTCCCTACACCTTTATTTCCGATGGCAATTTTAAATGTCTTAATTACAGTGCCTTGTTTACATATATTTAAAATTCGTTTTTTAGTATGTACATTGATTCCGTTTGCTAAGGGACAGGGCGCAGAACTCGACCACAAAGCCATAGGAAAAAAAATGGAAACCATTAGAAATACTGCTTTTATTTTCATATAACTAGACTAATATTATTTAAACTGGCCAATTATTATCCCATATTATGGTTTTTTTTCATAGTGGTTGGTGGCTTAAATCGTTGGGTATCATCTTATGAGAAACCTATTTAAATATAATTCCGGGAATTATTAATCTTTTTGCAACTTAAGCTCGTTCATTCGAATCAATCGCGTTTACACGTTTCAGGAAAAATAGAATTCCATGCACACTAAATCCGAGGATATTTTTAATTGATTATTTTTTGTTCAGTTAAATTGCCTGTGCTATGATTATTAAATGGGCTTAGTGTATTTTATGGAGTCATTGTGGCGGTCATGAAAAGAGCAATGTTCTTTGTTGGGGCATGCAACCGTGCTTTTTTATCACTTGTAGCAAGTTATCTTCGATTGAGTCCTCGTTCTTACAGCGAAAGATTGAAATCTTTACGTGTATTTCCCTTGTTTGGCGATCTTGTTACAGACAACAACTATTTACATCTTTTGTAAGGAGATCACTATGAGAAGGCGTTTCTTAGAGGTGGATAAATTAACGGGTGTAGGCATTGCTTTTCGCCGAGCAGTTATAAGTCATGCTACCCAATCGGGTACTTTATTTTCATCCACAGATTATCCTTATAAGTCCACTGAAAGACAGAATATAGGGCATTCCGAATTATTAAACAGTTTACCGGTAGCCGAAGATATTTATTTTCGGGGTACACCAGGTACAGAGGAAATAAATGAGATTATGCGCTCAGGTGAAATGGGAACAGGAAAATATTCCAGAAGAGAACCAAGTTTAGAAATACCGGAGTTTATTGAGGAGAATAATAGTTGTTATCTTCTCTCTGCATCTCCTTGCCCTCACACAGTACAAGACTATGCTGAAGGCTTATCGGTACTACCTACCAAAGGGTATATTATTGTGATGGGCTTGCCTAAAGTCTCTATTCGCCCTCAGCTAGTACTTCATCTCGATAGGGAGCTATATGAGGAATACGCAAGGTTGAAAAATGAAAAGGAGGAACCGGGAATCCGTCATGTATATAATTCAATTGTGACCACAGCACAGAGAAACAATGAAGTGACTATCGTATTAGGAACTGATAAACAAGATAATTGGAGGCCAATAATTGGTACCGATATCATGAAAATTGTTGAAATTACCGCTCCTGGTAAGTTTCTAGGAAAGTTTATGGCTGCTAAAAAAGTTCACAGTCGAACCATCGATAATGAGGAATTTGTAAAACGCCCATGGGCTCTAGAGATTGCAACCACCAGGAGTTCAGATCTTCCTGAGTTTAAATCCGCTTATGAGCGCATGAATAGACGAGCCGATGAATTAGGTTTGATAACTTCTTCTGATAGAAGACTGATGACTATTGATGATGTAAAGGGGGTTATGAGAGCCGGTATACTGGAAGAATTTTCACGAGATTACACTGCGGATAGAACGCTTGTATTTAGAGATGTTCCACGGGAAATTGCAATCGGCAATGCTGAAGCACTAACTGAGTTCATGATTTCTGAGCTTAAGTCTGAACTTACCTTGCAAGAAATAGTTCGTGCTGAAAGCCCCTCACATTTTTGACGAAGCGCCAGTGTAGGAACTGTCTTGGAATTTTTCTAAGACAGTAGGAATGGAAATTCATAAAATGTGTCATCGCCTCTGAGTAGTATATTAGTAATACCTGCTATACTTAGTATGAGAGACATATACGCACAATATATTCTTACCGATTCCTTTTTTTAATAGTGAGCCTCCATGACTCATATGTTGTTAATGAGTTTTGATGATAGTAATTTTTTGAATCTAAATTGTACCCTTAATCGATTTATGGAGTATGCGTTCGGTTTAATTAATAAGACTAATATCCATTTTTGTTACATTGGCACCGCCGGTAACGATAAATGGATCGAACGAGTTTTTTTTACTCGATTTGTTCGTGCAAAATTTGGAAAAAATATCACCACTTCCGAATTATCCTTGACAAAATCACGGCGCACAGAAAAACAACTGGAAGACTACATTACTCAACAAGATATACTTTTTATTGGCGGTGGTGATACCGAAAAAATGTTGGAAATATGGAACAAATCGGGATTTAGCTTTATCTTAGATAAATTGAAATCTGAAAATCGATTGCCCCTTTTAGCCGGTGTAAGTGCGGGTGGAATGTATCCTTTTCATTCGGGATTGAGTGATTCTACACCAGGACAATATACAGCAATGTCTTGCTTAGGTTGGTTTAAAGAAAGTTTCTGTCCTCATGCTAATTCGAAAAGAAAATCGCTTTGTGCGTACAGCGATAATCAATATTTAGAGCGCATGGATGCGTACATAATCGCAGTAAGACAAGGATTATTACCATCCGGCTTTGCTGTGACGGATAATTGCATGCTCCATTTCGAAAATTTTAATTTAGTAGGTGTTATCTCCTCATTGAAAGAAAATAAATGCTACTATGTGACTGATCAACAGGTTACTGATTTAGATACAGTGTGCACCGTGAATGCGAATGATCCAACCATCCGTCTCGAATGTTGGAGTACCTTATTCAGGTATATAAATTATTTCAAACTATGCACAGCAAAATTACAACTGAGCAATGGCTGATCACTTTATCGGAAGGAGTACTCATTAAAAGCTCATAATAATGATGAGCCCATTATTTCTAATAAATTGGAACCAATAACTCTGCGAAATTCTGGTCTTAAATTACCCGATATGATGAGATAGGATTTACCCTGTTCATCTCGATCAAACCAAATATTTAATACGTTTTTTTCAACTATTTTATCATCATGATACGCTTTAATTGGCATTTGACTAAACCCAAACAGCTTTGTTTCAGAGTTATTATTAAGGAAATGATTCAGGATGTTCACATTAACAAAAAAACTATTATTTTTCCGTGCCAAAAACACTCGCCCAAACATTACTAAAATTTCATAATTTAACTTATATTTATGAAAAATGCCTGTATATATTTTCGCGAAAAGTTTTATAAAAAAATTGCCAACTTTTTTATTTTTCCAGTTTTTTTGCATCAGAAAGGCAATTTTTATTATAGTGGGACATGATTGGTAATAATAATTTTCTATTCGTGAATTTTGGACTTGCTTTGCTAATTCGAGTAGAGTGACTGAGTGATTTAAGTCGATTTTAATAACATCATTTCGCACAAAAAGTCCTATCGCATGATCATAAGCCTCATGATCACGAATCGATTTTACAAAATTAATAATCGCTATTTTGTTTTTCTCATCGAGATAGGGTGCCAAAACATAACCCGTGGCTGCGATTAAAGTATCTCCAATACCAATTCGGTTTTTTTTGCAAAAGCTCTGTAGCCCCTGCAAGATATTATGGGGTATTTCAAAATAGGTAGTACACGATGAAGTTATGCTGTTTAAAATTTCATTCTGTGGAAAAGCCAGTGAGGGAATATCGGCTAAATAATGATCCCAGAAATCCATATATTTTAGTAAGTTTTTACTAAGCTCTCTTTGTTCTTGTTGAATGTAATCGTAAAAAACTAATTCAGTTCTTTTCTCGACAAACTCTGATTCGTTTTTATAGTCAACATATGCATTAGAAACCTCATTCATTAGGATTTCTGCGGATATTTCATCTGAGATAAAATGAGATATAGCTATTTGAATTTCACAAGAATTAGTTCCTAATCGAAATAATTTAAACAGAATCATAGGTAATTTTCTGTTCCATTTTCGATGTTCTAATTCAACTAGTGATTCATGTAGTTCGTGTTCTTGTTCTTCCAATTTTAAATCTCTAATATCCTGTTCAATTACTTCAAATTGAAGAATATTCTTTTGTGGACGTTGTAATGGCGAATATCTTGGGATTGTAGAGCATAGAACTGGATGATTTTTACACAGCAATTCAAAAATAATATCTAATTTCTTTTTATCCAAATTACCCGAGATTCGTTTTCTAATTACGATATTGGATAGATTCGATCTAGGGTAAAACAGTTTCATTAACCAGAATAAAAATTGCAATTCATTTAAGGGCATTTCCTTTAAAGATGGGAGGCGATCCTTTCCATTTTCATCTTCCAAAATATCGTCTGCTGCATCAATTACACCAGCGAGACGAGCAATTGTTTCGGAATGATATAAATCCTGTAAGTAAATTTTTTTATGGGCGACTTTCCTAATCTTTGTAATGAGCCTAGCCGCTGATAATGAATTGCCTCCTAAATCAAAAAAATTATCGTGGATGCTAATATCCTTTAAGTTTAAAGATTCTAACCAGATTTTTTTGAGTATGGTTTCAGTTTCGTTTCGTGGGGGTATAACTTGCTGAGGCTCCTTAGCTTCTGGTTTAGGTAATTTACTTTTATCTAATTTTCCACTCGCAGATAAGGGGAGCTCTTCCATAACCACAAAATGTGTTGGAACCATATAATTAGGTAATAGGTTTTTAAGATAATCACGCAAATCATACGTGTCTAATTTTCTAGGGTCTTTGGGAATACAATAGGCAACTAATTGTTTTTCTTCTAGTTCCCCGTGCTCGGCTCTTGCTAAAATAACAACATTTTGAATGCCAGGATAAGATGCCAAACACTTCTCAATTTCACCAATTTCAACTCGAAATCCTCTAATTTTAATTTGATCATCTATCCTTTCGACAAATTCAATATTACCGTCGTGTAAATAACAACATAAATCTCCGGTCTTGTACAACCTACCCGTGCCAAAAGGATTTTTAACAAATTTTTTCTCAGTTAATTGTTGTTTATTCAAGTAACCTTTAGCAATACCATCCCCCCCGATATATAGCTCTCCCAACGCCTCAACGGATACTGGTTGCATATTTTTATCTAATATATACAACTTGGTATTTAAAGCGGGTTTTCCAATTGGAATTCGATGCTTATACTGATCTATATTATGTTCATCAATGAGAATCCATGATGAGGCAACAGTGGCTTCAGTGGGACCATATTCACAAAATAGTTTATGAGTTGGAAATTTTTTTAACCAGTCATGGATATCTTTTGCTAACAAAGTCTCTCCACCAAAGACAATGTATTTTAAATCCAGCCTTTTTTCCTCGTTCAATACAATGCTGTTTAATTGTCTGAAACGACTTGGTGTGATTTTGATGATAGACACATGTGCATCTTGCAAATGCTTTAAATATAAATAGGGATCTCTTTTATCTGTTTCAGGACAAATGGCAATTTTAAGACCTTTTAACAAGGGGAATAACGTACATGCCACTGCAAAATCGAAAGAGATAGAAGATGAAAAATCAATGATGTCGTCCGATGAAACTGAAATAGCTTTACCAAACCAATGCACAAAATGATGAACATTACGATGAGTTATCATTACGCCTTTTGGGGTACCAGTTGATCCGGAAGTGTAGATTACATAAGCCAAATCTGTTGATTTATTTATGTGGGTTGGATTGTTGGTAGGGTACATGGCTCTCTTTGATTGGATTGCTTCCCAACAAATTACTTGAGATTTGGCCATATCATCAAATTGATCCGCTAGTTTTGAATGAGTAATTATAATTTTTGTATTTGAATCAGATAATATAGTTTTTTGGCGAAGAACAGGGTTATTAGGATCCAATGGAATATATGCTCCCCCCGATTTCAAAATTCCCAGGATGCCGATTAATAATTCAAAACCCGGATCCATGCATAGGGCGACTAAAGTATTTTGTTTAACTCCAATGTCTCTTAAATAATGAGCCAATTGATTGGCTTGATTGTTGAGATCTTCATAATTAAGGGTATTTGATTTATAGATTAACGCCACTTGCTTTACTACCTGCTCGATTTGTGTCTCGAACAATGCGGGGATGATTTTGTCATAAGTATATTTAGAGCGGGTTTGATTCCATTCTTTTAAGATTTTATGTTGCTCCTCTAAGCTCATATCCGTTGATGGTGAGGTCATACTTAAGCCTATAGTAATAAACTAATAAATTTATATAAAATTTTAGCACCTAAAAGCTACCTACTAGGGAAAACATTTATTAAAAAGTGGACACCTCGCTTTGGAAAACCCTTAATTATGTTAACTTAAAACAATCCGACCATGTTAAAAGAATTTTACTTTTGGGGTTAACATTAGGAGGCGAGTACTATGATTTTAGCACCATTAATCATGTTTGCTACGCTGGTTGAATCATTTATAATAAAATATTTATCACTCGGTACCCATCGATGACTGTCTATTTTTTGTTTGGTAAAACTGGCTCTGGAAAAAGTTATATAGGAAAAATGCTCGAAAAGCTCGACATCATTCATATCGATGGCGATAAACACATTACTCCCAGGATGCTGGACTGTCTCATTGAAGATGAACAAATGACTCCTGAGATGATTGATGAATACGTCTCTGTTTTAATTGAGGTCATCAAGACCCAAAAAGAAAAAGATCCGGCACGGAGTTTCGTTATCTCCCAAGCAATGTACCTCGACAAATATCGACTTAAATTATTACATGCTATACCTGAGCTTAAATTTGTAATGATTGATGTCGAACCAAAGGTTCGTGAACATTTCATCACCCAACGATTTCAAAATAAAGAAAGTAAAGTAAGCCCGAGGTATGCAAAAGAAATGGATAAGTTTTTTGAGACTCCTTCCCATGACATCATACGATTTGAGAATAATCTACAAACAGAAGACTTTTTTATGGAACAAATTCATGAAAAAATGCCAGCTCTTTTTAACTTAGAAAACGAAGTAACCCCTATGGATACTACGTCATATTGTCTAAACCCAGTGCTATAAGAATATTTGGACCATAAATATTTAACCCAACACACTAGGCGATAGAATTTCAAGTATTTAAGTTATATCTTTAGTTTTGGATATTGAGAAAAAACTGAATAAAACGATTGCTAAGCCCAGTTTTCATTTGCGGTAAAGGCGATGGTTAGCCAACGTTGTGGCGTGTCTTCCCCTATTGCCAAGGCGATTTCATTTCGAATTTCATCCAAGGTTTCAATATTAGAAATTGGATAATCTTTGGGTACTATTATATGTATCTCAATAAATTGTGCCCTTCCTATTTTCGCAACATAGCTGGTATAAGTTTTGAAATTACGTTGTCTGATAAGTTCGTCTAAAAATTCTCTTATTTTTTCGTCAAGATCCAAAGGCGCCATCCGAAAGATGTCCCGTGTGGCATCACGGACTGTAGCCATAGGCACAAAAATCAAACACGCCGTAAGAATCGCTAAAATAAGGGGGTCAATATAGGGGGTAAAATGTCGGTAGTCACCACCCTGCAACAAAGTTGCCAGACCAAATGCCAATAGGAGAGAGGAAGAAATTAATGCAGACATTAACCAACTTTGAATGTCTAATCGCAAGAATTCCGATTTAATTTTGCGGTTTTTTTTAATCAAATAAAAATACATGCCGGTTGATAAAAAAAATACCAAAAGAGCAAACACAAATGCACAATCAAAATCCAGCTCATGCCCACCCGACATTAAACTACCAATCGCATTTATCATCGCATAAGCACAAAGAAGTATAAGAATACTACCATTCAAAACAAGAACCATCGGTTCAATATGCCAGTATCCATATTGGAACCGCCGATTCCCCTTACTTGTTAAAAGACGAGCTACAAAAAAGGCGAGGGTTGATATAACGGTATCCACCATATTGAACATACCATCAAAGACGATGGCTAATGAGCCCGACAATAGCCCAAATAGAATTCCTGCCACGGATAAGAGAAAGGTAGCAGCTATTGAAATTTTAAGAGCTCTTCGTTCATGAAGTCCCTCTTGCTTTTTCATTTGAGTGATATCCTGATATTAATAATTGCTTTATTTACTGTATATTATTGCTTCAAGCTACTAATAAATCCATAGGCTGATGTGAGTGAATTGTTTCCTAGTAGCTGATTCTTTTCCCAATTGCTGCAGTCAAAACGTCGCAGGGTTAAGAAAAATCAGCTTATTTTACGCACATTCACTTTGCGTCCTTTTAATTTTCCACTTTGTAAATATTGGTACGCTTGATCTGCTTGGCTGTGGTGGATTGCAACATAGGAGTACATGGCGGTGATATTAATTTTGCCAATAGTGTTGCCTGGTAATCCTGCATCTTTGGTTAAAGCCCCCAATATGTCACCGGGGCGAATTTTATCTTTTTTACCGGAAGCAAGACAAAGTGTAACCATTTCTGGCGCTAAGTGAGTAGGAGGATGATTTTCTAATTCATTAATGTTTCCCCAATGAATTGGGTGTGGGTAGTTGTTTTCAATGGTGCAAACTCGTTGGGCATCTGCGGGTGTTGTAATATTTAAGGCAATACCTTTACTTCCGGCTCGTCCGGTTCGACCAATGCGATGGATATGGACATCGTGATCAAAAGCAAGATCAAAATTTATTACTGCAGCAAGTTCTTTGATATCAAGTCCACGTGCTGCAACATCAGTGGCGACAAGGATAGAGCAACTTTGGTTAGCAAAACGCAAGACAGCGAGATCCCGATCAGCTTGCTCCATGTCTCCATTTAATGCAATGGCACTAAAGCCTTCGTGGATAAGCTGGTCTGTTACTTCCATTGTTTGTTGCTTGGTATTACAGAAGATTAAAGAGGATTGGGGGCGATAATGCAACAACAATGATTTTAATAAGGGATACTTCTGAGCCTGTTTTGGGACTTCATAAAAATATTGTTCGATATCCATTTCTTCAGGAGGAGTTACTACATGAACCTCTTGCGGGTCCTTCATAAATTGTTTTGAAAGTTGTTTGATTTCTTCAGGATAAGTCGCAGAAAAAAGTAGAGTTTGTCGTTGTTCGGGACACACCGAAATGATGTTTTTAATGTCATCAAAAAAGCCCATATCCAGCATTCGGTCTGCCTCATCTAAAACTAAAGTTTGCACCTTAGATAAGTCTAAAGAGCCCATTCTTAAATGCTTAAGGACTCTCCCGGGAGTTCCTACAATGATATGAGCTCCATGTCGTAAAGAATCCAGCTGAGGCTTCATGGGTATACCACCAGATAAATTGATAATTTTGACATTAGGCATCAGACAGGCTAAACGTCGAATAGCTTGGCTTACTTGTTCGGCTAGTTCACGGGTAGGGCACAGAACTAAGCCTTGTACTGCAAAAAAAGAAATTTTTAAATTATTTAATAAAGACAAAGCAAAGGCCGCGGTCTTTCCACTCCCTGTTTTTGCTTGAGCAATAATATCTTCATTTCTAAGAATTATGGGGAGACTTTGCATTTGAATTGCGGTCATATATTCATAATTTGAAGAAGCAAGGCTTTGTATTAATTCTTCTCGAAGAGGGAGTTGAGCGAATGATGGGTTTTGGTCGGTGTGTTCTATTTGAATCATGAAGCTGTTCTCTCTTTTACTTAATTGCTATATGTATTGTTATTTGTTACGGTAATTGTTCCAATTGAATAAATGGTTCAGAATGGTTTGGTATATTTAGGTAATAATAATACATAGGATAAACTGTGTGATGCCAAAGCCTTTATTTTAAATTGTATAAATTATCGATGACGCCTTCCAGGGGGATGCTTCTCCTGGGCCATAGTGACTTTCAAGGGGCGGCCGTCAAGTATTTTACCATTCATATCTAAAGAGGATTGAGCTTCTTGCTGCGAGCTAAAGGTTATAAAACCAAATCCTTTGATGTGACCTGTAAAGCGATCTCTGATTAAAAGAAGCTCATTTACCTTACCATATTTAGAAAACGCTGCTTGTAATGACTCTTCAGTAATTCCAAAGGGTAAGTTGCCTACATAAATTTTGTTTTGTCTCACTGTCGTCTCCATAAAGTAACCACTTAAACCACAGTGAGATAGCGGTTAATAATATTAACTGCTTAAATTAAAGAGCTACTATATTTTGTGCTTGAAGACCTTTGGTTCCTTGAGTCACAATGAATTGTACTCGTTGACCTTCTGTGAGCGTTTTAAATCCAGAACTTAAAATTTCTTTAAAGTGCGCAAATACATCCGGGCCAGATTCTTGCTCGATAAAACCAAATCCTTTAGATTCGTTAAACCATTTAACGACTCCGTTTACTGTTTTAGACATAAGTATCCTTAAGTGTTTATGATAATGCCTGTATAGGCGAATTAGCCGGAAACCGGTCAAGAATTAAAAAACTACCGAACGAGGGATTAAATGAATAAAACGACGATTTGGAGAATATAAAATAGACATTTTCTAGCTGAGACTAGGTTACTACTCTTTAATATCAAAAGTCAAATCTTATTATACATGCGTTGTTCAAATCCCCTCGAAAACCCTTTTTAATGCTTTAATATAAAAAAGTTTGAACATTTATCTTCTTGTTTTTCTCTAATTTTGGACGTCTCTGCACTTCCATATAAAGATAGGTAGATAAAGAAAAACATCAATCCCATGAAAAGTAGATAAAGAAATTATTCATCAACATATATGGGATTTTTTTGAGCGTTTTCTTTTACTGTATTTATAAAAAATTGCCGACCCTCTCTATCAGAGAAACTATTAATTCCAATTAATTTTTGCGTGCATGAAGGGCATAGATGATAATAAAGTAACCTCCCGTTCTTAGCGCGAGATTTACCCATTAAAGAAAAATTATTTTTAATTTCTAAACAATAATGACATGTTTGGCAGCTCATAGATTTTCCTTTATAAGTAGCTAATAGCTCTTAATGACTATGAGAAAAAGTAAAGAAATTACGAATAAAAAAGGAATTTCCCTAGATAGGCAATAAGAAGATAATAGAAGATATGATCAACATAATACCAATCAATAATAACATTTTTTTGACCAATAAACCAGATTACTACTTTTCCATGGGAGCTGGGGGAGAGAACAGGACTATTCAAACCTCTATTAGATCGCAGTGATGGGGATGCGATTAAACTTCACCATGTTTTCAGATCATTAATGCTCGAACTTATTAATCGGGATAACCAATGCACTCCCTCATCATATTGACTCTTACTATGGATAACAAGGTAAATTGGGGTGGGTTCAAGGTTGAACGGCAAAGGTTGTATACTCAAACCGAATTGCTTTGAAAAAATATTAATTAAAAAACTTGGCGCTGTGGATATAACGGTATCCGAATTTGCAACGGCAAAAATAGCAGGCAAAATGTTTTTTACAAAGAGTTTATCATTGCGGCTCAATTTTCTTTTGAGTAAATATTCCGCTGAATGGCTGTATCTTTCCTGATTAAAACTAAATGCAATATGTTTACTGGTCAGATAACTTTTTAAAGATAAGGGCTTATTAATAAGTGGATTATTTGTACTCGCAAAACAAATAATTTCTTCTTCATATAATTTTTCAATCGTAAGTTGCGATGATAGAGCATTTTGATCAATCGCACCAATAGCTATATCCACCCCCTCATCGATGAATAGAAGAGGATCATCTGCCATGGACTCGATCGTGGTTTCAATGACGATGTGAGGCAGCTTTTCTAGCGCTGAAATCAAAGAAGGTAACAAAATTAATTCAACATAATCAGGTAAAGCAATTTTAAATGATCTCTTGGATTGAAGAGGGTCAAATTTTTCACTAGGTAATAAGATATTTTTTAAACCAGACATTACCTGTTCTAATTGGTCTTGTAATTCTTTCGCTTTGGGGGAAAGAAAGTATTCACCTTTACCAGGAATTAATAGTGGATCTTTAAAGAATTCTCTGAGTTGCTTTAAAGAAGAACTCATTGCAGGTTGACTTATGCACACTTTAGAAGCAGCCGCGCTCACGCTTTTTTCACTTAATAATGCATCTAAATGCAATATTAAATTTAAGTTAATTCGTTTAAAAGGCATCACGATATTTACCTCTCGGCAATGGTTTTTTTCTAATACAAGTATAAGAAATTAAATGCATCTTCCGAATACGAATTCCACAGCTATCAAAGTCATTATAGACACAAAATTGTTGAAACGGAGCAAATATTGCACCCGCAAAAGGACAATTGTTTGTTAAGGGTGATATAAGTGAGGAATAACTTCTGAATTAACTGGTGGTAAACAGTTTAGTCTAGAGTTCAATAAAACTTTATAAAACGAGCCTAAAGCCTCCCGCCTGGTTTTAAAAATTTAAAAAAACTCTTTTTCCTATTGTTAAATTATTCTCTCTGTGTAATAATTCACCAATATGTTCGCAAATAATGTTTTTACATGACTATTTTACCCTCCCAAGCTTTAAATACAGCTTCTAACAACTTAGGAATAAGTATCGTTCCTGAGCTAGTTATTAGTAAGAAGCTACAAGGTGAAGCTCAAAATAGGAAAATGTATGAGCTGAACATTGATTACAGCATTACTCTTTCTTCTCTCGGAAGATACTTATTTCAATTTCCACCTTCTGATGTTATTGACATCGTTAGAATTGCTACCACTCCTCCCGATCCCCAAACGTTCAAGTCTTTTCTCTAGTCTGAGATTAGCTCAGTCTCAACTGGAATCTGTTGGGAGTCACGTACATACCTAAGACCGCAAAGCTAATGAGCTTTAAAGGGGTCTTTGTATCTGCAAAGTCAAATTTTCATATAGCGTGTACGTTCTCTCTCATCTGGAAGATAAAAATAACCACTGTATCCAAATCGTAGCAATAAGATTTAAACATACAGTAAGTTAGGTTGATAAATGAAAATGCAACGTAGTGTAAAAGGCGAACGATACCTTTATATGGGTCTTAATATCTTTTTAATATTTGATTAATAGTTCTTGTTTGTTACAAATTAACCAATCTTTTAACAAATTTAACTGACTATTAGCGGGATTCATATGAAAGATAAAGAACAGAGAAATAAATTATTAAAGAAATGTATTGAAATTAAAGATTCAATTAATCAACAAATTCCTTTGGCAGCGAATCGATATGCAGAGTTTGAACAGATTGAACGCACCAAACTACAAGCCTATGAGCAGGCCCGAAGGGCAAATACCCCAGAAGCCGAACAATTGGAATCATGCATATACGAAATGGAATATCTTGAAGAACATGATGAGAAGTATGAAGCGTTTGAAATTTACGTAAAGCAAAAGCAAACCGAATACTATATTTTTGATTTCATCAATGAGTGCTTCAAGGAATTTTGTCTGGATGAGAAGGTACAATCGCCCAGCAATCTAAACGAAAATCAAAAGCAATGCTTCAAGCAAATGATTCTTAAGCAATCTTCGATTTTGTGCGAGAAAATAGCAAGAGCACAAAAACTGTTGGGAAAAGAACGTAGCGATATTAATGTCAATGAAATGGAAGACTATCTTGAAGAACATGCCGATCATTTCATTCACATTTTAGAGCAGGGAGAGGAATTAACGATTGCTGATGAAGCATTAGCTTATCGTTTTAAAAAAAGCCTTGAATTAGTGGAGCATCGAGATGCTTTACAAAAAGAGTTTAGACGAGAAAATGCTCTGCTTTTTCAATGGGGAGGGGATAGAAAAGTTACAGAAACAATCCGAAAATGCAGTGTATTTGCAACCGCTGAGTATTTTGATAAGCCTGAAATCAATACAGGTTTCTGTGATGAACATACCTCCATTGCTTTAAAAAGACTATATGATGAATATCTAATTGATAGTGATACTCGCGTAGAGAAAATTAATATTGGTTATCTTGATAATGACGGTAACCCAGCAGATGGCCACACCTTTTTGGTCATTGACCGTAATCCTGATAGTCCTCTCAATGACATCAGCAAATGGGATGGTATTCTTTTAGATCCATGGAATGGGATAGCTTGTTTGACTGAAGATTACAATTCCTTACCCTATTTTTATATTTCTTACCCAAAAGGAGCAACCTGGGAATCCATTTGTTTTACGGATGCTGATTATGATCTACGTAGTGGGATTCGAGATGCGAACAAATTCTACCGGATGACAGGAAACGGGGACCCAGAAAAACGTAGACTGCTGCTTATGGAAGAGCATCAGTTACATTCATTAGATGAAGCAGGACTCGAAGAAACCAAGGCTTTTCTTTATAAAATGGTTGATCAAGTACGGCCTGATAACTTTAAGGAACCCCTTGAAATTTTTATAACATCAACAGGCAATAAATTAGTCAATTCCCTGGCCGGGTTCTCTAAACCCGCAATTACCATTCACAGCGATTTTCTTAAGCAAATGCAAGAGGGTGTTTATACGGTTGAAGAATTAGAATTCGCATTAGCTAATGAGTTACTTTACATGAAACATGAGGGTGTTGGAATTTATCATGAAATTTCAGCCAATGAGCAATTTAAACTTGATAAATTAACCATTGAACAATGTCACAATACAGCCGCAGGTATTAGTTACTTAAGAAAAAGCATAATCTTTCAAGAGCAACATCAATGGGACGTAAGCCATGTGAATCCACCTTATTTGATTCGTAATTATTTTAATGGTGCATTGGCGGATTATCATCAACGAATAAAAAATTTGTTAACCTGGTTAGCTATCAAAGAAAATGAACGTGATGAAAAACAAAATACGTTTTTACCAATTCCCATTTTAGAAGAGGTTGCTCCGATTAACCGGGAAATTTTTTTTAAAAAAGAATGTGATGCATGTGACAATACTGTAGCAAAACTCAAATTTTTAGAATCCAAACTACCAGAACTTGCAATTGAATTACTCCCGTATGAAGTAACCTTTAGTATGGGAATCAAGGTTAGGGATTTCTGTCAATTATTGTATGCAATGGATATTAATTTGCAGGATCCGGAAGTGGCAAAAGCAACGGAAGATTTGATTGCGCGAGCTTTTGAGTTGCGAGTTCCAGCCTTTGAGCGTATTTATTTAGCTCTTGTTCATCAACATTTCACGAGTCAAAATTATTTAGATGATAAAGTTAGGGTACCTCCACTGGGACTTTTTAAGATCATAAATAATCTAATTGACGTGTTTGTGAAAGCAAAAAGTTTTGAGGAAGCGAAAGAGGCGGCACAGACATTAAAACAGTTACAAGATAAATACATCGGTCATTTTAATCTCTCGCATGGTCGAGCAAGAGCTCATACCTATCAATTTGAGAAATTGCATGGGCGTATGCCTGCAGGAAACGAAAGATTTTTCGGTTCAATTATCGGCGAGCACATCGATTGGAACACTTTCAAACCGCAGGATAATAGTACTGAGGTGCCTTGGTCGAGTCATCTTGAATGGGTACAAAAAGATGAAAGTTTTACCATTGCTGAGACATTGTGGCGTTTGGGGGTGACTACCGATCAAAACTTATGGCTTTTATTTCCTGAAAAAAAACTATTGTCTTTCATCCTAAATTATCGCGAATATCACCCAATCACTAAATTGCCTCATCAATTTTCCGCCTATGGTAGTAGTGATTATTATGAAGCCATATTAAGATTTCTATCTGAAAATATGATTCAAAAGTTTAATATCAACTTCGATATGTTTTTTATTGAGGACTCTTTTGAAAATAAATTTAAGCAGTATTATGATTTGAATTGGCCTGTGTTAATCAAACCCTCCGAATATGAAAACCGTAATATTGACAACCTGGCCGTTCAATTTTTGCTTTCTGAGTTTGCCAATATCGCTATAAATGGAACGCCAGAAGAAAAGGCCGTCGTTAAAAGCTTTTTCCTGGGACGAGCGGATAATCGGGATTTGCAGCACTTGCAGGAGGTTTCTAACGAACTTAAATCCGTTTTACATGCTAATACTCCCTATGTGAATTTCTTTATTCATCAACAGTTTCAAGACAAAAAATTTGATTTATTTACCACAGAAGAGCAACTTAAATTACTTGATACCATTACCATGTATTTGTTTGAAGTTCCCCCACAGGCGTTTATTCAAATTTTTCGCTTACCTTTTGAATCACTTAGTTTTGATTGTTTAGAGCAGTTACTCATTTTAACTAAAGATCAAGAATGGATGCGGTTCCATAATTTGGAAATCAATTTTTTTAAGGAACATATCAAACAACATGGAAATTATGAGGTATTAACTAAAGAGGCTATAACCTTAGTAAAACTTTCCATTCAATATGTCCGCAATCCTGTTGACCGTATGGAGCTATTTAAATCATTCCAATGGACTTTACCTCAAGATGTTAAGGGAACAAATCATTTAACACCTAATGATTTAATTCTTCTCTATCGCTTGTTTGATTCACAACTGATATTTCCTTCTACCGAAGTGCAAGAGCATTTTGCTCACCTGGTTATCGAACGGATAAAAGGGATTTCAGAGCTCGATGAGCGTATTCAGGCCTTGGAAGAGCTTCTCTTTGTAGAGAATTCAATAAGTCTCCCGATTAGCTATATTTCTATGCGTAATGAAGCCATTGAACTGCTAGTCAAAGATCTAACAGATAAATATGGACGTGATGACCAATCCCAGGATTATAGAGAAAAGATGATTGCAGTGATTGATCGTCTCTATAAAAACAGTTCCAAACGAGATGTCACTTTATTGCTTTCCCGATTGGCCAATGCTATCGAGTCTCAGTGGGAAGTGACGGAACATTTAGGTATTTTGTTAGAGCCTGATAAATATTTACCGACACATCAAGAGTCGAAAATCGATTTTTCTATTAGTAATCTTGCCGCAGCATCTCGGAAACTTAGTGAAGATAAGAACGACGTAAAGGAATTTTTGGATTTTATTTCCTCTCCTATCAGTTATCAAACAACAGAGAAGTTTTCCAGCTATTTGCTCAGACATAACAAAATAAACAACCTGGCAAAACTATTAGGCTATGGTGATGATCTGGCAGAAATGGAAAAGGAAAAGCCAGGAACTGTCGCCTTAATGTTAAGAACTTTTTATGCACAGTTTTGGGATGTAAGCCTGGAGGAACGAGCAGTTATTGTGGATCACTTGCTTATTCCTGCCAATAAGGTAAAAACCGCTGATGAGATGGAGGATGCCTACGAAGAAGCCTTTTCCTATGTTGTTCAAAAATTATTTCCTCATGCCGAAACAGATAGAGAGGAGAATTTTGCTTGTGCTTTGCTAAAGACTTATCTGGACACCGCCGATAAATACATACGCAGCCATTTGTTAGCTGGGATGTTAGTAGCCACCAATCAGTCGAATGAAATGGGGCAATCACCTAGTGCGGGTAAAAAATTAGCCATGTTATGTGAACACATGGGTCCTGCCTATGTCAAACTGGCTCAGGCAGTTCATAGTCATCCGAATACGCCGGAACATATTCGTCGGGATCTGGATCACCTGAAGGGAAGAGCGAACCCACCTCATCGTTGGCAATTATGGCGACTCTTGCGCGAAGTAGTTTCTCGTGAGGATCGTAAAATGATTAAACGTGTCGGAGCTCTTTTAGGCTCGGCTTCTTATAACCTAGCTCTAGAAGCAGAGTTAGAAGATGGACAAGATGTGGTGCTATTGATGTTGCGTGAAAATGCAGCAAAAAATGCGCAAGAGGGTTTCATGCATTTGCAAAAGACCATTGAATCTTGCTCCCACGTTGATATGAATCCCATTCGGGAGAGCATTTTATCGATTATCAGTGAAGCCAAAGAACTTTCGAAAATTGAAATGAACAGGAAGTTAAGTGAGCAGCAAAACCAGATTGCAGCTAACTTATACGCTCGTTCCATTACAGTGAAGGTTGATGAAAAAACCCATACTTTTACTATGAATCCCGCTCATTTGATTAAAAGTGGGGAAGGTTATCGATTCATTGAACGTATTTATGGAACGGAATTTAATGAGCTTCCTAATCAAACCCCGGAAGACAATGAAATTCGTCGCGCCATTGCTAAAGCAATCATCACGGTGGAGCTCATTAACATTCTTCAGGGGGGGTGTTTTGATTCTGATCGCCATGGTAATCAATTGCGTCATCAGAACCATCAGCTGGGATTATATGATTTTGGTGAAATGTCCTTACAACCGCCCAATGCGGTGGAGTTAAAGCAATTAGCCAATGTCCTCTCCGATATTCCCCAAGCGGCTATAAAAAACAAACTGTTTCATACCAGCTTCGACCTGCTGTTAACAAAGCATATACAAAAAGCGATTAAATCGGGTGAGCCGACCAGCTATTTAATGCGAGTACGTAAAGGACTTTTGGCATTACGAGATTTCCAAAAAGAATTATCGACTGAAGAACTAATCGATGTGTTAAAACAGGTTAATGCCAGTGAAGCCATCCATCAAAAATTCAAATCTCAGGTGGCAAATAATATTCGTATGGCGGAATACATGGAAGATATTAGCCAGAGTTATCAACATTTTGTTAGCAAGGTGGGATTTTTCAAGAGAAAGGTTGACTCATTACTCAAAGGTTGTACCTCCTATGAAGCGTCATCTCAGAATGGATCCTTATCGGACAAGGATAACCCAACATTTTTTGCTAATGGCAATTAAAAATAGAAATTAATACCTTGAGGTGGGATGCAAAAATTCTACCTCAGTAATTCAATTTTTACGGAGATACCGCTGTGTATACTACTAAATCTGTACGTGAAATTTATTTAACTGCTTTATCTAATAATGATACCTCAACTGTAGAAGGTTGCTTAACTGTCAATAAAGTTTCCCCCAATATCCGCGATAAAGAGCTGAATACAGGCTTGCATCTTGCTGTTGTGTCAAAGAATAAAGATTTATTAAAATTATTATTAAAACATAATGCTGACATTAGTCTTAAAAACAGAAAGGGCTTAACCCCTATTCAGCTAGCGGCTTTTAATGAAAGTTATGAATGTTTATCCATCATAGCCGATTTTTGTTTACTAAATAACAATTTGAAATTAGAGGCAGCCGATAAGAATTTACTAGAAGTTTTCCATTCCTCTCAAAACGAATCGGTGACAAATCCATTCATAGAGGCTGTGAAGAGAGGGGAGCTTACCCAAGTAAAAAAATGCCTTGAATCAGGTTCATCCGTCGACATGATCATTGATAATGAGTCGAGCACAGCACTGCATGAGGCAGTAAAACAACAAAATAAAGAATTAATTGCGTTATTATTACAATATGGACCTAATCTTAATCTTACCGATAAAAAACAGAGAATACCACTTCAATTGGCAGCAGAAATAGAGGATTGGGAGTGCTATCAACTCATTGCTGATTACACGAATAAGTTGGAAACATCTAGCAACATTAATAATAACATAATGGAGATGGATCAACCCAAGATTGCGAAAAAAACATCTCCGAGAGTGGCATATCAAGAAGCGGTTCGTCAGGGTAATAGTACAGAAATTGCCCAACTATTAGATGCCAAGGTATCTGTTAATACAGTCGTAGATGCTCAACTAAATACCCTTTTGCATGTTGGCGTAAAAACACAAAATTTAGAATTAGTAAAATTGGCAATAGCTTATGGTGCTTTAATCAATCGTCCAAATAGACAAGGCCAAACAGCACTAGAGTTAGCTTTATCTAGCCAAAACTGGGGTTGTATTGAAGTAATGGCTGCATCTAAAGACTTTGCGAGTCAGGAAATAAGTCCAGAAATATTAAAAATCGCAGTCCATGCAAATCAGGTGAATACAGTAAAAATATTAATTGATGCCAATGTTTCAATGGAGTATTTCAACACCAGTGCAGGCATCAATTACATTAACTGGCTGATGAGCAACAATCAGCAGGACATGCTGGCTGTTTTGAGCCAATCCCCTATAGTCCAAAAATTCCTGTTCCTGGATGCTATTAGCAAAAGTAACCTCAATTTGGTGCAAGAATTATTAAAGAAAAATAAATCTTTAATTGATGTAATGGACAGTGAGTTCAATACAATTCTGCATATCGGTGTAAAAATGCAAAATCTAGAATTAATTCGGCTTGCACTGCAAAACGGAGCTGTTTCAAATCGTAAAAATAAATGGGGTAAAACTCCTTTAGAGTTGGCACTGGAGAATAGAGCCTGGAGCTGTATTAAAACAATTGTTGAAAATGATTTTGTACATAACGAATCTCTTGATACGGCATTACTCGCTGCCTTACGTGCCCATCAGGTTGAGATAGTGCAGGTTTTAATTAATGCTGGTGCCTCGATGAACTATTTTACTACTCTTGCAGGCAAACTTTATTTTGAAAAATTGATAGCTAACAAACAAGATGAAATGCTCGCCGTTTTATCTATATCTCCGGTGGTTCAAGAATTAATGTACTTAGCTGCAATCAGTAATAATGACATTTTTGCTGTTGCAGGTGCTTTGTCACGAAAGGACGTATCTGTGGATGCTCTATTAGGGCCCAATAAAGAAACCGGGTTACACGCCGCCATTACTAATAAGAGGGCGGATATGGTTAAATTATTTTTAGATAACCATGTTCAGCTTAACACACGAGACATTAATCAATTGACAGCCATTGAGTTAGCCTTGAAGTTGCAGTCCTGGGATCTTATTAAAATCATTTTGGAAAAACGACCGCTTGATAAAAGTAATATGGCTCAATATCAATGTATTTTTATGCAAGCTTTAAAAGCGAATCAGCCAGACATACTGATGATATTGCTCAGGCAAGGTATGCAAGTACTTCCCGGTTACTTTAATTCTGATGAATGCGTACAAGATTACCAACGAATGGTTGCTAATCAATGGAATGATATGATTCATGTTTTATTGATAGGAAGTAAAGAATTTCGAATGAAATTTGGTGTTTTACCTGATCAAGTAAAAGACTATTTTGAAGAAATTATTATGGGGGAAGAGTTAACAAATCCCGTTATTACCAAGCAAGGAACAACCTATAACGCACAAGATATCAAAAAGCTGGTTCATGATCCAATTAGCAGAGCACCATTGCAACAGAGTGAATTAGTTCCAAATCTAATCGTCTATGAGTTGTTAGCTTATTATAAACATCCGCAAGTTAATCTTATGGAAGTACCCCCTTGTTTAATATGCCCAGAGACCAAGGATGTCTATAAAGAACCCGTTGTTACTGGTGATGGAGTCACGTACGAAAAAGCATGGATTACTGATTATTTGCAAAAAAATAATAATAAAACTCCTGGTGGTTATTCGCAGCTTAATAGGCCTTTATACAAAAATCGACTGGTTAAAATGTTAGTTGAAGAAAAGTATTCCCTTGAGAAAATGGTGGAAGAAAAAAATAGGGAAAATTACAAAAAAGCATTTTCAGAGAGAAATTTAAAAGCAGTGGAAGAATCTTTAAAGGCAAAAGTTTCTCCAAATACCCCTCTCGATGCCAATGCAAATACTGGATTGCATAAAGCGGTGGAAGAGGGGAGTATTGAGCTAATTAAACTACTCCTCGATCATGGAGCCAGTTTGACAATGTTGAATAAATCGGGTTTGTCACCCATGAAACTGGCAGTTACTCGTAAAGCCTGGAATTGCATTGGGGCAATTGCTGTCCTTCATCCCAATGATAAAAGCATGCTTTCTCAATATGATACTCCTTTGATCCATGCATTACAGGCTGATCAAATTGAAGTAGCTCGAGCTCTATTAAAAGCTGGTGCTCCGATGTCCTATTTTACACTTGAAGAGGGTGAGGAATATTTCAAAAAACTAATTGAGACGCAACAAAAAGAAATTCTTACTTTATTAATCACAGAAGGACGACCAGAAGTTATCAATCCTTTGTTATTTAAATTTGGTAAATTGCCTTCTGAATTAGAAGAGCTGTTTGAAGATTCAGTATCATTTACTCCTATTGAAGAGCCCGTTATTGTTCCTACGGGTATTACTTACGATTTACAAACAGCAACTACCTTGAAAATGGATCCCTTATCGCGACAACCATTAACTAAAGAAGATTTAATTCCCAATCTATTGGTAAAGGATTTATTAACCCATTACAAACGTCCGGGAGTAAATGTTTCTCAACTACCCCCATGTTTGATTTGTAAAGAAACTAACGAAATATATAGAAACCCTGTTGTTGCGCTGGATGGTAAATCATATGAAGAGGCATGGATTACAAAATATTTAGCCGATCATAATGGAATGACACCACCAGCAGATGGGGCGCCTAAGGGTTTTAAACAAACAAAAAATCTTTACTCCAACATTTTAGTCAAAAAGTTGATTGAAGAAAATTATAAAAATGCTCTTCAAAAACCACCAGCAAAAAAGATAAATTTATCAGGAGAGTCTAACCTTGGTTTCTTTGGTACTAAAGAAGAGAAAAAAGAGCCACCTCAATTAGATAATTGTATGGAATATAGTACAGGATAATCGAATAAAAGGTCGGACCAAGCCATTGATTTAAATACCGGACTTCAAACCCCTTGACACCTGGGTTCGAAGCCCGGTATCTTAAAATAACTTATTGATTATTAGTGATATACTAATTTCCCCACCTATTAAAAATTATTATTCCCTTTATTTTTGACCATAAAAAATAGGCAATGATAAGGATATTATCGAAAGGATTGTCAAATGATAATGAGTATAGAACCGAAAACTGAGCGATCATGGGTAATTTTTTAGGAATAGACAAGCTCTTGGATTATGGCCTCTATCTACGAGGGATAGTAATTACCTTGTATGCAATTGTTATTTTCAGAATGAACTTGTCCCGACTTTATGGAAATCATAGCGCCCTTGATTTTATTATTTATATAATCTTAGGTGCCATTCTGGGTGAAGCTATTGTAAATAATATTCCTCTATTGCCTTCTATAATAGTGTGTACACTTATTATTACTATGTATCGATTTTTGGCTTTTTTAACGTATAAAAGTCATCGGATAGGAAAATATATTAAAGGAGAAAAAATTATACTCATAAAAAATGGGAAATTTATTAAAAAGAACCTTGAATGTACACGAATTACACGAAACGATATAATGCAGTCATTAAGATTGCAATCTGGTCTAAGTAATCTTCGATTAGTAAATACTGCTATTCTTGAAAGAGGGGGGCAAATTTCTTTTCAAATGAAGCCTCAATTAAAAAAACCTTAATAAATGCATGAATCTTAACAGTAAGTTGTCTTTCCAGGGAACCAAGAAAAAATGTAGTCAATAAGACTCAGAAAAATGAGATGGGTTCCTTGTCCTCCTGTCGATTTAATGCTGAAAAATAAGCGCAATACGTAGTTCAACTTTGATTCTCAGTGAGCTAAAAATAGTTAGACTCTTTAGAACAATATTAATCGGCTTATCCTGAAATCATTCAATTAGATTGGATTCAGATTAAAAATGGTTTTAATTCGCATCATAAATATGATGGTCAACAGCCCAATATAATTATTTCGTAGTGTACTATAATGTTTTATACATATTTTTCTAAAGAAACAAAGACAAGAAATTAAAGCTCGTTTCAATTCAAACATGAACGTGGAATTATTTAAGGATTTAGAAATGAAAAAAGGATTTTTTTCCAATTTTAAATATGACTTTCAAGCTTCAATAGTTGTATTTTTAGTCGCTTTGCCTTTGTGTCTTGGTATTGCTCTGGCATCAGAAGCACCTTTATTTTCTGGTATTATTGCTGGAATAATAGGTGGTACTGTTGTGGGGTTTCTTAGCGGTTCAGCCCTTGGTGTTAGTGGTCCTGCTGCCGGCCTTGTGGCAATAGTTCTCGCTGCGCAACAATCCTTAGGTTCATGGAACACATTTTTATTGACCGGATTTATCGCAGGAATTTTTCAAATTGTAGCCGGATTTCTACGTGGGGGAATAATTGCTTATTATTTTCCTTCATCGGTAATAAAGGGCATGTTGAGCGGGATTGGGATTATCATAATATTAAAGCAGATTCCGCATTTAATTGGATATGATATTTCTCCTATTTTAACAGATTTAACTAATGGTCGACTCGAATTTTTTTATATTAATAAAGCGATTGAGAATATTAACTCAGGAGTTGTCATCATTAGCATGATCTCACTTTTAATCTTGATACTATGGCAATACTTAATTAATAGGGGATACAAACTATTCGAGACTTTACAAGCTCCTTTAGTAGTCGTGTTGTGTGGACTTGCTCTGTCTTTGCTTTATAAAAAAGGTTGGCTTCCCTTTCATTTAGAGCCATCAGAGCTCGTACAAATTCCTGAGTTTAAAAGTATTACAGATTTGGCTGAATCTATAACTTTACCTGATTTCTCACAACTGGGTAATATGAAGGTATATCAAGTAGCGGCCATTATTGCTTTAGTTTCAAGCTTAGAAACTTTATTATGTGTTGAAGCCACTGATAAGCTGGACCCATATAAAAGAGTTACACCAACAGATCGAGAATTGAAAGCTCAAGGGATAGGAAATATGCTTTCTAGTTTAATTGGTGGATTACCTATCACTCAGGTAATTATACGTAGTTCTACAAATATTACCTTTGGCGCTAAAACTAAGTTATCCACGATTTTGCATGGTCTATTGCTTTTAGTTTGCATACTCACTATTCCTATGATCTTAAATAAAATTCCACTGGCTTCATTAGCGGCAATCTTAGTTATGATTGGATATAAACTAGCTAGCCCCTCTGTATTTAAGCAAATGTATCAAATGGGATGGGAGCAATTTCTACCATTCATTGTTACTGTAGTTGGTATTGTAGTAGACGATTTACTTTTTGGTATTAGTGTGGGCTTTGCTGTAGCTATTTTCATTATTTTACGCCACCATTATTTAAACGCTCATGACACTAGTATTGTTATGGAAAAAGGAATGGTGTATCACATGGAGCTAGCTGAGGAAGTATCTTTTTTAAATAAAGGTAGCATCATCCATCAATTTCGAAAAATCCCACCTAAATCTACTCTAATCATTGACAGCAGCAGCTCAAAATACATCGATAACGATGTGCAGGAAGTGATTAACAATTTTACAGAGAGCGCAAAAACAAAAGACATTACCGTTGAAATGCGAGGAACTTCACTCCAAAAATAACTTTATTAATAGGTTGTGCTACTAGTATTAGGTCGTCTAAAAAATTTGGAGCACCTATGTATTGTTTTTCATATGGGCTTGCTAAATTAGTGTGATGAGATTGTTAGTTGCAGAACTATATTTGCTTCTGACTTGCTAAAAAGGGATTTGCTATGCAACTTAATGGGAAATCATCGAAAGATTCTGGTCTGAGTCAAACCGATTCATGGCATACCCTTCAAATCAGTGAAGTTGCGCAGCGTTTGAATGTTGATCTATCTAAAGGACTTAGGGAGCAAGAAGCAGCAACAAGATTAGCTTCGGTGGGTATTAATCAAATCCCAATAAAACCGTCGCGATCACCTGTCTTGCTATTTCTGACCCAGTTTAAAAGCGCCTTGATTCTCATCCTAATCGGAGCTGCTGTACTCGCCACTTTAATAGGGAACTTCAAGGATGCCAGTGTGATCCTGGCGATTGTAATTATTAACGCCTTCGTCGGTTTTTATCAAGAGTACCGGGCAGAACAAAGTTTAGCTGCACTTCGCAAGATGCTTCCATTGAAAACCCATGTTCGGCGTGGAGGTAAGAAACATTTGATTAATGCTGAAGCCGTAGTGCCTGGTGATATAATACTGGTGGAAGCTGGTGACCGACTTCCTGCTGATGGCAGGTTGGTCGTTGTAGCCAATTTTGATGTTGATGAGTCAACTTTGACCGGTGAGTCACAACCCATTAGCAAATGTGTGGATGCCATGTTAGAAAGAGATCTTTCAGTAGCTGACCGGTTAAATATGGCCTATATGAATACGATGGTCACTCGCGGACGAGCAGAACTTCTGGTTACGGAGACTGGAGTGCGAACTGAGATGGGAAAGTTATCGCAACAGCTGGCTTTGACACCAGAGACTCTTAGCCCACTACAAGTTCAGTTAGACCAGCTCGGCAAACGCTTGGGCGCGATAGCTTTAATGTTGATAAGTCTTCTTTTTATATTTCAACTACTTCGTGGTGAGGATCTCACAGATGCTATTATTGATGCTATCGCGCTGGCTGTCGCCGCAATGCCAGAGGGTTTGCCTGTAGTTGTCACGGTAACTCTGGCTTTGGGTATGTATCAGATGGCACGACACAATGTGATTGTTAAGCGTCTGGCAGGTGTTGAGATCTTAGGGTGCACAACGGTCATTTGCTCGGATAAGACTGGAACACTGACCCTTAACCAAATGACTGTACGTGAATTGTTCTACCTTGGCCAGCGGTTCAAAGTTACTGGCGAGGGCTACAGTACTGCGGGTTCAGTGCTTCATGAGACGGAGAACTCATTGCTGCCAGACATGCGTCCAATTTTGGTCCCCTTAGCCGCTTGCAATGATAGCCATGTTGAGGATGGGCGAATCATTGGAGATCCGACTGAAGCAGCTCTTCTAGTACTTACGGCAAAAGCAGGATTTCACCATGAATCCTTATTGAATGAATACCCACGCATGGCCGAGATACCTTTTGATTCAGCCTATAAATTCATGGCTACATTTCACCGTGTTGGAGAACATGTTCGCATTTTCGTTAAAGGAGCCCCAGATGTTCTTCTGGCTCGTTGCAGCCATTTTATTATTGATGATGAGCACAATGGTTTGTTGGACAGTAAGCAAAAAAAGGAAATAGAAGATCAGTACAGCATCATGGCCTCCCGTGGTCTTCGATGTCTGCTTATAGCCTCTCGTACTTTGGATGCAAAAGAATTTGTGGTGTCAGATAACTTATCGATTTGGGTTGACGATCTCACTTTTTTAGGTCTCATCGGATTCCAGGACCCCCCACGACCCGAGGCAAAGCAAGCTATCGCGGACTGTAAAGCGGCAGGCATCGCGGTCAAAATGATTACGGGTGATCATAGGGATACGGGAGTGGCTATCGCACATGAACTTGGTCTTCAAGGTGGGGCTCTCTCTGGTAAAGAACTCGATCAGTTGGATGATCGACAGCTTGCCGAAGTCATCGACGATATTACCGTATTTGCGCGAGTGTCGCCTGCTCATAAAGTGAAAATCGTGCAAGTGCTGCAGAATAAAGGGCATATAGTGGCGATGACTGGTGATGGTCTGAATGATGCCCCTGCCTTAAAAAATGCAGATATTGGTGTGGCGATGGGTGTTGTGGGTACGGCCGTTGCAAAAGAAGCTGCTACTATGGTGCTCATGGACGACAATTTCTCCACAATCGTTGGAGCGATACAGCAGGGGCGAATACTCTATGATAATATCCTTAAATTCATCCGCTTCCAACTTTCCACCACTGTGGGCGCAATTCTGACAGTGTTTTTCGCGCCCATACTAGGATTACCGGAACCCTTTAATCCAATCCAGATCTTATGGGTCGCACTAATCATGGATGGCCCACCTGCAGTATCCCTGGCCTTAGATGTGGGACGTCCAGGAATTATGAATGAGTTGCCACGTAATCGTTCGGAACCCGTATTGCCATGGTTGCGTTTGTCACGCATCCTTATGTTCGGTTTAACCATGATGGTGGGAACACTTGGTGTGCTGTACTATGCAGTAAACAATTACAATGAGCAAACAGCACTGACACTTGCATTTACCACATTTGTGCTATTCCAGTTTTTTAATGTGTTCAATGCCCGTGCTGAGAATGACTCGGCTTTTGACAAAGGTTTCTTCAAAAATCGCATGTTATGGCTATCGCTCACATCCGTCATCATTCTTCAGGTACTGGCAGTATACTGGATACCGGCACAGTCAATTTTCGGGACGTCCCATTTGACTCTTACTCAGTGGTTAATAGCCATTGGCATTTCTTCTTCTATATTGATTTTAGAGGAAGGACGTAAAGCCGCAATTCGATGGTTTTAGGGTGGATGCACGAAGAGAAGATTTGAAGCGCGAGATTACATACAATTTTATGAATGATAACTTTTAAATTGGTTGTAGTCTCATATTTTTTATAAAAATTAAGATTAAATAATGATGAAAGAAATAATAAGAAACAATAGCTTTTATTTATTAATAGGCGGAATTTTAAGTCTTTTTTTATTTACGGTACTTTTGTTTGCTGTCTATTCTCAAAGCTCATTTTTATCAATTAATCATGAGCTATATTTATTAAGCAATAAAATACAAAACAATTCCACTCACATTCTTAGTAATTTCATTTCGCTATTTGGTGATAAATACATTATTGTACCTTCTTTCATAAGCACGGGTGCCATCTTATACATCAAGAACCAAAAGTGGATAGGTCTGCATTTGATTGGGTTCATTTCAATCGCAGCTCTTCTTGCTTACATTTTTAAAAATGTCATAGCCGTTCCTAGACCAGAAATAATAACAAGCATATTACACAGTTATGCATTCCCTAGTCGCCATGTGACTTTATGCTCCGCGTATGTTACTTTTCTAACCTCACTCATTGTACCGCAAATGAAGCGTCCTTGGTTCGGAGTAATTATTGCTGGTTTTCTCATAATACTTGAGTCATATTCCCGCATAGCCCTCCAAGTTCATTGGCTATCAGATGTCTTAGGCGGGGCTTTACTTGGAGTTTCTTGTGGATTGCTAGGTGCCTATTCCTTTTTTCGAAAACCTAAAACCCCACTAAATATCAAATTTATAGTTACAACATTATTAATAACTTTTCTAATTTTTAGTTTTATATGTCTAGGGCTAGATTTTTGTGATCTTTAATCAAACCAATATCTTTATAAATCTTGGTAATTTTATTAGAACAAAAAACTAATCTATAATCAATATATTACCTTTTTACTAGAGCCTATATGAGAATCCAATTTTTGGGCGCAGTACAAACAGTCACAGGATCGAAATACCTTATTCAAACCAATCAAATTAACATTTTGATAGATTGTGGCCTTTTCCAAGGATATAAAGAGTTGAGGTTACGAAATTGGGCTAATTTACCTTTTAACCCTCAGAAAATTGATTATGTGTTATTGACTCATGCTCATATTGATCATAGTGGCTATATTCCTCTGTTGATAAAAAATGGTTTTCGGGGAAAAGTCTTATGCACAGCCGCCACAAAAGATTTGTGCAATATTTTATTGCCAGACAGTGGTCATCTTCATGAAGAGGATGCACGTTATGCAAATCGGAAAGGCTACTCTAAACATCACCCTGCTTTACCACTTTATACGCAAAAAGAAGCCGAAGATTCATTAAAATATTTTCAGGCCATTTCTTTTGGAGATCGCATTCAAATTGCTAAAAATCTATACGCGGTATTCTATTACGGTGGCCACATTTTAGGTGCATCCTTCATTCGTTTAGAGCAGGGTGATACGTCTATATTATTTTCGGGTGATCTCGGTAGGTCAACAGATCCTTTGATGTTTGCACCCAAAGAGCCTCCATCTTCTGAGTTCTTGGTTATTGAATCAACTTATGGCAATCGCATTCACGACAATACTGATCCCTTGATTCAGTTAAAAGCAATTATTAATCGTACTGTAAAGCGTGGCGGCTCTATAATTATCCCTTCTTTTGCAGTGGGAAGAACCCAGTCCTTACTTTATTATCTTCATGAATTAAAATCTAAAAAAGAAATTCCTGATATTCCAGTATTTGTTGATAGTCCAATGGCAAGTAATGCCACAAAAATTTTTGCTCGTTATGCGGAACAAAACCGCTTAACTAAAGAACAAAACCAAGCGGTGTGCGCGGTAGCTCATTATGTTAACTCAGTCGATGAGTCTATAGCTTTAGATCACTCAAAATACCCAGTCATTATTATTTCAGCAAGTGGAATGGCAACCGGTGGCCGCGTTATTCATCACATTCGTCATTTTGCACCAAACCCTAGAAATACGATTTTATTTAGTGGCTTTCAAGTAGGTGGAACTCGGGGAGATAGGATGATTCGAGGCGAGAGAGAAATAAAGATGTTTGGACAAATGATTCCAATACGTGCTGAAATAGCACAGATAGAAAATATATCTGCACATGCAGATTCTGCTGAAATGCTTAATTGGTTGGGCCATCTAAAAAAAGCTCCTCGTAAACTATTCATCACCCATGGTGAATTAGAGGCAGCACAAGCACTAAAAGCTAAAATAGAACAACAATTCCATTGGACATGTGACATTCCTTCTTATCTAGATTTTGCAACATTATGCGAGGATCCTAAGTGAAAATTTACGAAAGGTTGCCCCGTTACATGGGTTACAACAAGTTGGGTGGGTGGGCCAATTATGAAATGGTGTGCGTTATGCACATTTTCAAAGTGCACATCTAAGAGCTGCGGCAGAGAGTTGTTTAGACACGTGGGGACAGTAACTTGGTTTTTCGTCACAAACTAGAACTAAGTATTTAATTTTAAATGGCGCGCTCGAAAGGATTCGACCTCCATAAGCCTTAGTACGAGGCCTTATGCTCTGGTTTTAAATTCGTTATAAATCAATATATTGTGAAGTGCTTTCTACTAATAATTCAGGTCTGCCATTTTTTTGCAAAGCGTGGATTTGAATCTCACCCATTTGATATATTTTAGTTAGATTCCGTATTTTAAAAGCAGGATCTCGCCTCATCCAAAGGTCCCTTTTGTATTTGATTTACACTGTAGGGAGGGTAAGCGATCTTATTGCCAAAAACTGACAGGATAGTATTGTATATCGAACCGACTCGAATGGTATTACGTCCCCAACCCACGTCTTATCCAATAGCTCTAAGGGAGCCCTTTTCTGGATTAGATCTCTGGGGCATGATGGACACGTCACGGGCGGAGGGAGGATTCTATTGCAATTAATATGAATATGTGGAGTATATTTTCAGGACTAACATACAGATATCTGGCGTATGCGGTTTCTTTTATAGGAAGCATCATGAAACCAGTGTCTCATTTGATTATCTTGTTTATGTTACAGAATATTCGGGCAAGGGAAAAAAAGACCCGCCAAGGTTGCTTTGGCAGGCATGGTTTAGGACAGTTACACAACTTACTTCTTATGACCCACCTTTAGTGCATTCGCAAATGGGTGAATCACCGTCGCAATAACAGCCACAACTGCCGCCCTGGCACGTTATGGATTTTGAGCCGTTTTTACACTGAACATCGCAAGACTTAACATTTTCCTCTGTGCATTGACAGATTGCTTTACCTGTATTTCCTTCTGAACAATAACATCCGCACCCCCCCGGACATTCAATGGAGTTGGAATCCCCTTTGCAATCTACATTGCACTTGTCTGCATAGGTGCTTACAGGCACTAATAGGATGAAGGTAAAAGCGCAAAACGATAATATAAATAGTAAGATGGTTTTCATAAACTAACTCCTTTTAGATGCCAATCACTGATGCGCGTTCTTTAAAGTATAGTTCAATGGAAGTGAGTGCTAATCAACGAACGATACCAAAGATCCACGGGATGCTCATAAACAACATTTAAAGACTGTCTTGTTGGCCATTTTTGATTCAAAAAAAACACCCCATTTTGAGGTTATTTATGAGAAATGGTCACTCTTATAAATATCATCCATAAGGCGGCAATATTTTTATCCATTGATAACCTCACCCTAGCGTTTCAATGCAACCAATGCGCTTTATAGCTCCTTTTTATGGCATTCATTGCGGAAGTAATCGCTGCCATCATCGGTGGATCTGAAGATTTGATCCTGTGGAACTTTGGTATGGTTCGTTGATTAGCTCCCTCGTTTTTTTATATCAATGGCTATAGATAATTTTGTGATCAAATTGATTGTTATTTTATGGCAATTTTTCTTCAAACAATGTGGGCTGTTATCAACCCAATTTTGGAGTTTTATTTGTTAAATCCTGCAATATTTTAAATAATATAGGTTCAATTACGGCAGGTTTTGATTTTCCATCATGAATTTCATAATCTATATATCCTTGGATAATTTCTGGGGCAGATGCAAATTGATTCGCTTGTGAAATCAAATTATCTAATGGACTATTTGGGGGACTTAATTGTTTTGCATTAAGGTATTCCAAAAACTGTTTATCTAATAATTTTTCATTTATAAGTGGAGTAAGATGTTCTTGGATATCTTGTATATTTTGAATTAATAAGGAATGGGCTTGTTCCCGGGTTAACCCAAGTCGTGCATAATCGTCCATACCATTATCATCATATAGACTCGATTTTTGAGAAGAACCAAAAAATGTTGGCACCCGATTTACAATGCTAGATTGCTCTTCATCGTCAAACTCGTCTGAAGGGAGAGGAATCAATGGTTGGTAAAAAGCGGACTCCAAAATATTTTTTTCTGGTCTAGTTTTTACTTTATCAAGATCTGCAAGAAGTAACTGCACCCGTTCTTCCTTTAATGGAATAATGAGTGAATCTGATGTTCCATCAGAAAAGTGAAAGGGGTTGATAATATCGGCTATTTCTGTATCAGTGAAGCCTAATCGTTGTAATTTTACATCCACTTCAGCTTTCGCATTCACATCCCAGTAATCAGATTGACGCTGAATCTCTAAAGAGTTTGATGACCAATTATAACTAAAAAAAATGTGGCTATCGGCATTCAAATAAGGAAGAAGTTCCATTATTCTAAATTCAGGATAATATGAGTGACTTAATGCCGTTATTAGCTTCTGATTTTGTCCGTGTACTGCAAGAAAATCAAACTCTTTTTGCCATGGGTTTTCTACCAGCATTGTAACCATTTGTAGGTACATATCATGATGTTTCTCATCATAAAATTTTAATGCTTCAATTAAACGTTCTTTCTCATTATTTAGGATAGGTTCACTCGATATATCAGCTCGTCTGCCTGGATTTTGTTTAAAAAAAGCCAGCATGTAATAAATTATGAGATTCCTTTGAGGATCAATTAAATTAGATTCTTCTAAGATCTTAATCAGATGCTCCACATCTTCAAACTTAGACCAATTCTTCATGGCCCAAAACACTAATTCTTCTAAACTGTTGTGCACTTCATTGGGAGTATCTAAACTGATATTTTTTACAAGTTTAATAAGATTTCGATAAGTATCTTCAAAATCTCGGCTATAAAATTTTAAAGATTCTATCACTCTGTCTTCTCTATTTTTGGTAGATGAGATTGTTCTACAGATAAGGCCAGATCCAAAAATTCCAGACTCATATTCGTCTTGTTTGTATATATTTAAAAGATAATATAATTCCGGCTCAGTATTGCTGTTAATTAGATTCAATTTCTCTAATATGTAGGTTACTAATTCAAAATTAGAAGAATTGATTTCTTTTACAGCTGAATTAACTAACTCATCCCTTTTTTGAGCTGATGTATTATGAAATTTTTCATTCTTTATATGTTCTAGAAAGTTTGTATTATCAAATACCCAATTTCTAAGTCCAAATTGAGCAGACAAATCAATTAAATTAAGCAAAACAGAACGTTCGTTTTTACTGTTTAACAATAAACTTTTAATATAAAAATCGGAAAATTTGGATGATCCATGATATATATCGCGTAAATCAGAAAGATCCGGTTCAAAGGAAGAGTTAAACCACCATGATGCCCCAAGGAAATGCTCATCTCTTGTATAATACAATGATTTAATATTTTCTTTTGGAAATAAATCATAAAATTCTTGAAGCTGATCGATTGTATTATGCCAAAATACGAGTTTAAGCTTAGGCTTCTCTTTAATAATTAATTTTATCGTGTCTATCAACTCAGGTGTTAATGTTGTAAATGAAAGATCGATAATGCTGTCATCAGCAAGGTGTTTTACTAATTGTTGATTAAGGAGCAAAGCAGTAGGGTTGTGGTATAACGACAAATCAAGCGTATTATATTGTTTGAGCTTTTTTAATTTTTGTTCAATAAATTCTTCCTGGGTCATTTTTTTACAAGAAAATAATTCACTAGCCGTAGTTGTGGAGGGTTCCATACGATATCCAACTTGCTTGGCAATATGTCGGTTAATCAATGGTTCACCAACACCACAACCCACTAAATAATCAGCAGAATCACTATTTGCAAAACCCTGTAATGCCTTTAGTGCTTGAAAACCATCGGCTAATACAAGGCGTGTTAGAGAGCCCGATAACACAATAAAAGTTGGGGCATTCTCATCCAACACGTGAGCGCATTGGTCTAGAACCTCTTGGAAATTCAGCAAATCTCCTCTAATAAATGTTCCTTTATCTGAATATTTAGATTGTGCTTGCTCAATATTAGACTCATTAAAATCAAAGCCCGCCAAATGAACATCAATTTCATTAAATGCGTTTGCCGCTGCATTAATGAACTTCCCGTTACCACAACCACCATCAATAATATTTATTGTTTTCAGTGCTGGCTCTTTTGCTAGTATTCGTCTAATTTCGTTAATAATTTTTAGATGTTCGGCATCATAGAATTCATCAACTTTATCACGACGGGAAGCGTATGAATCGTAGACAGTATCTACATTCGATTTAATCCAATCCACAGCAAGTGCCGATTTTCTTGAATAAATACGATCAAGGTTGCATCCATAAACTGTGAATAACTCTTTAAGGACTAAACAATTTACGGAATTAATCGGTAGGACAAATTTGGTTTTATCCCTAAAACTCAGTACTAGATATCCTTTAAAACTTGGATTATCACTACCAATAAATTCTAGCAAACGCATTTTTACGAGAGATTTTTGGGTTCCATTAACCAGGAGTTCACAGGGTTTTTCTGAATCAGCTGCAAATTTAGCTTGTTGTAAAATATACATGTTGAAATCCAGGTGGGTAGGGAATGAATATCTACCCTGGGGATACGAATCAATAAGAGATTGGACTTCAAATAATAAGTTAGCTAATTCTTTTGATGTGGACTCTATAGAGCTATTGAGTGGATGTTCTTGCCCCATGTTAAGTATCTCCAGCATTTATGATCAAACAGGGTTCATGCAACCGAACATACACCAATTTTGTTTGGAGTTTTCTCATTAGAAAGTATAGAACAACTTTGAATTAAAACTCACTGATGGCGTTTAAAGTTACTCTGTAGGTGATTATATCCATCCGCTTAAATGGGAAAGGGCCCATTTTCGAAACCGTACCAAAACACGTTTCTTCCCAATTAAACTAAAACCAAGTGCTGTATTAAAACGATCGGATTAACTTATTGATTGTAAATGACAAAAATGGTGCGCTCGGAGGGACTCGAGCCCCCGACATTTTGGTTCGAAGCCAAATTAATCGAGTATAAATATTAATAAAATCAGTTAATTGCGGTGTAACAATTTTAGCAATTACTGCCTAAAACTGCTTGAAGCTTCGCCAGGACTTTTTCATGTAGAATTATTTTTTATAAAAGCAGGTTCCAGTTCTTTCCCCTCTATAATATTTAATATAATGCTAATTATCCCACCGACACTAATCTTTATGTGATAATCAACTTCGGATATTGGAACATCATCAATTGAAAGGTGAGTCAAATGTCCACAAGTAGTCTATAAAAAACGGCATCCATAATGGTCAAAACTTGTTAAAAATGCAATTATAAAATACAATTTCTATATGTTATTAATAAAACTACAGTCATGGGAAAGAAAAGGAAACTGTCTTATATTGTTGATGCAAGTGACCTAAAGGTTCGGTTTGCCGAGTTAAAAAAATCTATTGAGGCCATAACTGATCCCGGTGCATTTATACCGAGCTCTCTGCATAATTATTTGATGCAAAAAAACATCTATGAAAAAACCATACAAGATCTAAAGACATCAAATAATCAAGACTATTTTAAAAATGAAAAAATGAATAACTATGCCAAACTTTGTCTTGGTACTGATCAATTAACAGCATCAGCGTTTACGGAATACAACCATCGCTTAAGAGATTATTTTTTTGAACTACCTCAAAAAATACAGGAGCTTAAGCAAATTAAACGGGATTTAAAAACCTTGATTAAAGCAGCTGATAATCGAGCCCCCTCTCTTTTTAAAACCGGGAATGTAAAAGAGTCTATTCGAGAAGTGATTGATTTAAATGAAATTAATCAATTATTGGCATTTGCAGAAGAAACACGTGATAACATGGCAACTCATCGCGATCTTTTTATATATAAAGACAGCCAATATTATTTGCAAGCTTAGAAGTGGAATAATATCTGCCCCCTTAAATTGGAAAGAGCCGATAAATGGCGCGCTCGGAGGGACTTCAACCCCGACACCTTGGTTCGAAGCCTGATGCTCACCATTTAAAGTCATTAATAATCAACATGCTACGATGTATCAAAATCGTAAAAAACTGCCAAGAACAGCCTATTTCTGTTAGCACTGCCACAGTTATGTCACAATTTATGAGAGTGGCCAATCTCAACAATTATAAATGGAACAACATTATCAAGGTTTGGTTAGCCTGCCAATCGCGGCCTAAAATAACAACTCGAGACGTTCAGCTTTGGCATCTTTTACTGTTTCAAGTGCATCATTTTATCAGCAAGAGTGGAGCCTATTCAAAATCCGGGGGTCAAATTGCAAATGGAATGACTAAAAACTGTCCTGAAATTTCTGAACACGGCTAGAACCGATTAGCAAAATGGCAATTTTCATCATTATAATCTAATCTTTAAGCTAGGATAATGGACGCCGGTTCTATGGACGGAATCATGGAATCATGGAATCATGGAATCATGGAAAATGGTGAAACTAAGCTCTTAAATATATGTCATATTATAACGGTATTTATTGGGACCGTTATAATTTTCGCAAGCTTGTCTGTTTATTTTGGAATCTTATTTAATATTCCTGGGCTAACCAGTATTTCTTCTAATATAAATATGGAAATAAATACAGCCACTTGTTTTCTTTTGACTGGATCTGCACTTTTAGTCATAAGCAAGCGAAACCCTGGATTTATTACCCGAATAGTTTTTGATGTTATTTCAATTAGTATTCTGCTGATAAGTAGCATAACCATATACGAGTATATGTCAGGTGTAGATTTAGGTATCGATCAATTAGTAGCAAATTATATGTCGCGGTCTCAAGGCACAATGTTTACAGGACAAATGACCTTTATTAGCGCAATTTGTTTCATCCTTATTGCCGTCACTTTTATATTTGTATTAGAAAAATGGGTATCAATATGGATAGTACAAACATTTGCATTTTTGGTGATGTTACTAGCTCTGTTTTCCTTATTTCACTATCTCTACAGATACAACAATAACTACTATATCAAATATACCTCAGTCCAAGCTGCTCTGCTATTTATCATGACAAGTATAGGTATTGTATTAAAATTTCCCCATTCGGGTATTATTGGTATCTTGACCAAAGATAACTATAGCGGTTATTTATTGCGTCGGGCAGTACCACTTACTATTATTCTGGCAATCTTATTATTTTTTCTGGAATTATTTATTAAAACAAGAGGATTACTCAATTCAGATACCATTGTGGTTGTATCAGAGGTAAGTATTTTTTTCATCATTGGAATCACGACTCTATTCGCATCCATCATTCTTTCTCGTAAAGATAAAAAGCTCGAAGAATATCAGATGCAAGTCCAGCATAATGCAATGATATTTCATCAATTTGCAAAAAATATCGATCTCGTTTTTTATACAACTTCACCTGATTTAAGCCAAATGCTTTATGTCAGCCCAGCTTATGAAAAAATCTGGGGGAAAAGTATAGAGTCCTTGTATAAAAACCCTAAGGACTGGTTTGAATCTATTCTTCCTGAGGATCAAAAAAAAGCATACAAAGCTTTTTTTACTGGCTTCAAAAAAGAGGATTACAGTGCTTTTGCTGATTATCGAATTAAAAGACCAGACGGCTCAATACGGTCTATTCTAACTCGACTTTATAAGGTAAAGGATGAAAGTCATAATGTATTTTGCATTATCGGCATAGCAGTCGACATGTCCAGTATTAAAATAGGTAAAGTATGTAATCAAATCGATCATGATACATTACTCTTAATAGAAAATGAAAAGAACATTGAGGAATTTACACCAAAATTTCTAAAAATGATATGTCGCGCGTTCGATTGGGATTTAGCTGAGTTATGGCTAATAGACAAAGCCAAGAATAGATTGAGATGTATTGATGTTTGGCATAAAAATGATGTGTTATTGAATGACTTTTCTAAAAAAAGTCGTCAATCTACCTTTGGTCTTGGTGAAGGCTTGCCTGGAAGAATCTGGAATGAAAAGAAGGCCGTCTGGATATCAGATTATACATCTACTAAAGCGTTCTCTCGATCAAATGAGGCAAGAATTGCGGGATTAAAAAGCGCACTAGCATTCCCTATTATTTTTCAAGACAGATTTTTTGGAGTTATTGAATTTTTCAGTCATTACCTAGTTAATCCTGATCCTGATTTATCCGATTTGATGGAAAATATCGGTAAAAAAATTGGTGATTTTCTGGCTCGTATCTATAGCATTGAACAAATTTATGAACTTTCTCGGCAAGACGCGTTAACAAAACTCTTAAACCGTTCAGCATTAGAAGATGATATAGATCATCTGATAGTCAGTCAAAAACCAAAATACATCGCTGTTATGGTACTTGATATTGACCGGTTTAAATTAATCAATGAGGCATACGGACATGAATTTGGCGATATCCTGTTAAATTTGATCGCAATAAGATTGAGGAAATTCAGTGAAGTTAAGACGATGGACATAGCAAGACTAGGGGCTGACAAATTCATCTTATATATTTCTGAATCAAATAAAGAAGATGCTTTTAGCTATGCCCAGTTGATTAATCATAAGTTCCGTGAGCCATTCGAACTTGATAATAATAAAATATATATAACAGCAACTTTAGGAATCGCTATTTATCCACAAGACGGTCTTGATAGTAAATCTTTAGTCATGAATGCTGATTTGGCAATGATTCATGCTAAAGATCAGGGAGGAAATAGAATTAATTTTTTCACCAAAGAGCTGCCTTTTGTCACTTCCACAGCAATCGCCATGGAAGCTGATTTACGCCAAGTTATAAATGGCAATCAATTGATTCTGGCTTATCAACCCCAAGTCGATCTAAAGTCTGGAAAAATTTGTGCTGCCGAAGTCTTGGTACGATGGCAGCATCCCACAAGGGGATTAATAAATCCTGGTATATTTATTCCATATGCAGAAAAGATAGGTTTTATTGTATCTCTCAACGAACACATTATGCGCATGGTTTTTCAACAAATAAGCTTGATGGCAATAGAACTTCCAGTTTCAATCAATATTTCGGCTCAGCAATTTGATAACGGATTTCATATAGTAGAATACCTTGAGTCGCTTATAAAAGAATACCCCGTACTACCCAAACAAATCGAGTTGGAAATTACCGAAAACATGCTCACGAGAGATACTGAACATAATATCGCGGTTTTAACCGCGATCCATGAGCTGGGTTTTGAAATCTCAATTGATGATTTTGGCACGGGCTTTTCATCGTTCAACTACCTTAAACGGCTACCAGTTCATAAAATAAAAATTGATAAGTCCTTTATTACCGGGCTGCCTGTTGATTTAGCAAATGCAAAAATTGTAAAGGCAATCATCGCTATGGTTCATTCTTTAGATAAAATCGTTGTTGCTGAAGGCGCTGAGACAAAAGCTGAGGTTGAATTTTTAATCCAAGAAAAATGCGATATGGTTCAAGGATTTTATTATTTCAAGCCTATGCCGTTTAATGATCTCGCAGATATCTTAGTTAAAACTAATGTGGTTAAAGCAAATCAGAAATAAATTTATCTATAGAGTGCGGGACAAAAAAGGATTTATTACACTCTTTAAACGATTCGACAAGATAATACCATCAACAAGCTACACTGCGACAGTTCGCTATTAAATAATATTATCTAATTCAACGTTTGTCGCAATTGTCGCAGTGTCGCAAAATTTATTGATAACAATGAAGATTCATTTCCAAAACAGTTTTATTCCCCTGAGTTATCTCACTAATAACATGATGATCCATCAATATATCTATCGCTTTATTAATTCTAGACTTATCCTTTAAGGGACTTAATCTTTAAATATCTCGCATACTGAAGGTATACGTCTCGAATTGATATGACTGAACTGAATCGGAATTATTAACTGTTGAAAATATCAAATTCATCACCAATTAAGCGGGAATGAAGAAAGTTTTTATGTTGACATTTTATTTTTTGCGTACCTTGCTCTAGCTAGCTAACATGGGTCACCAAGAGACTGATAGCAGAGAATATCATGCTTCATAAACAGTTAATTATTGTTAGTCGTCAATGTAATAGATCACCAAACTTAGGTCTATGGGATCTCCTATGCTTTGCTTTTATAACAGGGCTAGTTTCTATAAAACATTTGCCCAAGATTGGCATTGTTATAAAACCATCTGCATTAATCAAGTTTCACAAAGCTATGGTTAAAAGAAAATATAGTACCTTATTTTCCAATCAGTCAAAATGCAAAAAAACAGGACCCTGGTCCATCTCAAGAATTAATACTATACTTGAAATGAAAAAAAGAAATTCTCGTTTTGACTGCAGATTGTCATGCAAATGAGTAACATGTTTGGCATAAATATTAATAAAGATGTCGTCTGACGCATTTTATCCAAGCATTACAACCAAGCTTTAACGATGTTGGTCCCTAATTGCTCTCTTTCTTTGGCAATACAAAAGGTTCGTTATGGTCATTAGATTTATTTTGTTGCGAATCCGTTTTATTAAAATCGCATCGGGTCATGGTAATAATGGATCAATACACACGACGAATCATCGGTTTTGCAACACACACAGGCGAATTGAATGGAATAGCAGTCTGCCGCATGTTTTATACAATAATTTCAAAAAAATGCGTTACCAAAATACTTAAGTTTAGACAATGATCCCTTATTTACTTTACATCAATGGAAAAGCAATTTAAGTATTTCCAGGAACTGCCCAAAACTACCTATTATAGCGTAGTGCCGCCACAGTTGAGACATGTTTTGGTCACAGAAGAAAATTAATCATTTTGTTTTAAATTAACCCGAAAAAAACGCAGATTTTTCAATATTTAAATTTAAAAGACGCCAATTTTTTCTATTGCACCCAAAACATTGGAATCAGCTGGCAGAAGGGGATAATCAGTATGTTGCGGCCTTAGTGGCATTTAAGAGTATTTTTCAACTGCTTTTCTTCAGTGTTTATGCCTGTTTTTTCTAAACGTCTTGCCCCTCTTGTTGGCATGAGTGGGCAAATAGTCCATATCAATTTTATGACGATTGCCGAAAGCGTCTTTATTTATCTAGGTATACCCTTTTTTTTTCAGGTTTTCTGACTCGTATTGTATTGATAAAACGAAAAGGGTTAACCTGGTATGAAACCAATTTTTTACCAAAAATTTCTCCCATTACCTTGATCGCTCTACTTTTTACGATTCTTGCGATGTTTTCTTTGAAAGGCTCTATGGTGTTGCAACTTCCAGTAGATGTCCTTCGTATTGCCATTCCATTGGCTATTTATTTTGTGGTGATGGTTTTTGTCAGTTTTGCTATGGGAAAGTTTATTTTGGTGCCAGTTATGGAAAGACAACGGCCTCAGCCAGTAATAAATTTTGAATTGGCTATTGCTGTTGCAATTGCTACCTTTGGACTTAATTCTGCCATTGCCTTTACAATGGTCATTGGGCCTCTTGTAGAAGTACCGGTTCTTATTTTACTTGTGAATGTTGCATTTTGGTTGAGAATGCGCTGGTTTTTAGGAACAACTCTAAAGCAATGACTATAATCTAATATTGAAATTACTTAGTGACCGCTCAACAGTCGTTCTTTTTGAACTGGGAGGCTCAAAATTATCCCCATTAATTTCTGCTAATATTAAGGTTTATGGAAGATAGTAAATAAAGGGAGGTTTTATGGAAAATCCGTTACAAACATTAATTCATATAACTCCTGCTTACTCAGGTAGATCCTGAGTTTACCTTAAGGAGCTTAGCAAATGAACATTCTCCAGGAAACGGTTGTCTCTGAAACAGAAGATGGTCAGTTTACACAGAAAATTATTATAGGAAATCATGTTTTAAGAGCTGATGAGCCTATTATAAATGGTGGAAAAGATACTGGTCCCTCACCCTATGATTTTTTACTTGCTGCATTAGGCTCATGTACTTCGATGACGTTACGTATGTATGCAAAACTTAAGAAATTTCCCTTGGAACAAGTTACTGTGAGATTAAAACATGAAAAAATTCATGTTGAGGATTGTATTGGGTGTGAAAACAATAATTCAAAAATCGATCATATTGAGCGTTTAATTGAGCTAGAAGGAACACTGACTCAAGAACAACGTACTCAACTATTAGAAATAGCCAATAAATGTCCAGTGCATCGAACATTAACGTCCAAAATTATTATTACAACAAAGCTGGTTGAAAACCAATCCAAAAGATCTTAAGGAGTATCGCGATGAAAGCACTCATATACCAAGGACCAGGGAAAAAATCTTTAGAGGAGCGGCCCGTTCCCGAAATAATACATGCAACTGACGCGGTCATTAAGATCACAAAGACTACAATTTGTGGCACTGATCTTCATATTCTTAAAGGAGATGTAACAACATGCCAGCCTGGGCGAATTCTTGGCCATGAAGGCATAGGAGTGGTCGATCAAATTGGTCCAGGAGTAACTGGATTTAAGAAAGGAGATCATGTTCTTATTTCTTGTATCACATCCTGCAGCAAGTGTGATTATTGTCGCAAAGGAATGTTCTCACACTGTGTAAACGGTGGTTGGATCCTTGGTAACTCAATTGACGGGACACAAGCTGAGTATGTTCGAATACCTTTTGCAGATACCAGTCTTTATAAAATTCCTAAAGGAGTAGATAAAGACGCTCTGGTAATGCTGAGTGATATTTTACCTACAGGTTTTGAATGTGGCGTACTCAACGGAAAAATACAACCAGGTAATACAGTTGCGATTGTTGGCGCAGGGCCTATTGGCTTGGCTGCTCTTCTTACTGCCCAATTTTACTCTCCGGCTGAAATTATAATGATTGATTTAGATAATAACCGTCTGGAAATAGCAAAACGATTTGGAGCAACAGCCACAATCAATAGTCAAGATGGCAAAGCTGCAGAAAAAATAATGAAAATGACCGACGGGCGTGGAGTAGACACGGCTATTGAAGCCGTTGGCATTGCCAATACATTTCTTATATGTCAGGACATTGTGGCGCCAGGTGGTACTATTGCTAATATTGGTGTCCATGGTGCGAAAGTAGATTTACATCTAGAGAGATTGTGGTCACAGAACATCGCGATTACTACCCGACTTGTTGATACAGTCACTACACCCATGTTGCTCAAAACAGTATGTGCGAAAAAGATTAATCCATGCTTATTGATTAGTCATCACTTTAAATTTGAAGATATTATGGATGCTTATGAAACATTCGAAAATGCAGCTAATACTCATGCGCTAAAAGTAATAATTGACTTAGAATGATGCTGTTTACCAGGGAGTTGGCAAGATAGCTAATTCCCTCGTTATCGTAGAAAGCAACTTAACTTAATTTTGTCTGGATGCGCTTTAGCCGATCGTAAGCATCCTGCGCTATTTCCAAAATTTCTGGTTTGTTAACAAGGCCCATGACAGCAAGTGGATCCATAAAAGAAACAAGCACGCTACCATCATTTTCTTCACTAACAACTACGTTGCAAGGTAATAACAACCCGATATTTGGATCTATTTCTAACGCTCGATGTGCTAATTGAGGATTGCAGGCACCGAGAATAATGTATGGTTTTCTTTCAATGCCTAATTTCTTTTTCATGGTTGCTTGTACGTCAATTTCAGTTAAAACTCCAAATCCTTCTGTTGTAAGTGCTTCTGTTACTTCTGCAATGACATTTTTAAATGAGTCGTGTCGTTTAACATTGAAATGATACATAATTGTTTATCTCCATAGTTATGTTCGATTCTCTCACCCTGAAATCGTTAAACAGCTTGTATAATGTAGCTGATTAATAGTAGAAAGGTATTATTCTTTAAATATGCCATTATTTAAAAAATACTCATCAAAAGGCAAATCGCGTAAATCTACTGCTAAATAAATCAGCCCTAATAACAACACTTCTCTTATATTATATACCTCTGCTCCACTAAAAGTATCGTGCAGTGACGTAGGAAAAAACTTTAATGTTACCTAGTAAAATTAAAAACGAGAATGGGATCGTCGGGCTAGAGAATTAATAAGCCGAGAACATGGACATTCTCGCTATAACAAAAATCTATTGTGGGTAGTAGGTTATTATGTGCAGTTGCCGAATAAAAATATGATTCTACATGAGGTTAACTAGTGGTTTTTTTGCCTTACGCACTTCGATTATTTAATTTTTGCATAGCAGCCCAAGTTCCGGCACTCTAGGCCGATTAGAGCCATTGCAGACCTAGTAGTCCATTTTATACTGCTATACCTAACAGCGAGCCAATACCTGCACTTACAAGCATCGCTATTGTTCCCCAGATTACAACACGCAATGATCCTAATAATATTCGAGCCCCGCCAACTTTTGCAGCAATTGCTCCGAGTAATGCTAAAAATAGAACCGCCATTATTGATACTGATGGAATAAGGTAGATTCTTGGAACAAGAAAAATAATTAACAAAGGTAATAATGAGCCAAGAGTAAAACTGCAGGCAGAAAAAATTGCAGCCTGAAGTGGACGCGCAGTTGTTATTTCTGTAATACCAAGCTCGTCGCGAGCATGAGCACCTAATGCATCTTTAGACATCAATTGTTTTACAACTTCTTGGGCAAAACTGCGTTCCAATCCACGATTAACGTATATAGCTGTTAACTCTTCAACTTCATTCGGTAAGCTTTCTGCAAGTTCTTTCTTCTCTCGCTGTAAGGCTGATTTTTCTGTATCCGCTTGAGAGCTTACTGATATATATTCACCTGCAGCCATAGACATGGCACCAGCAATTAAACCTGCAATCCCTGCTACAAATATTCCATCATATGGTGTATGAGCAGCAGCAACACCAATCAATAAGCTTGCAGTAGAGATAATACCGTCATTCGCTCCCAAAACTGCAGCTCGTAACCACCCAATTCGTTCAATTCGATGATATTCTTTATGTTTCATATATAAGAACTCCAATAGGGAATAGATCTAAGCCAATTTGATCAAGTTCATGTGTTTCGAATATCCAATCTTATTGTTGAGGTTGGTCATGGAAGTGATATTCATAAAAAAACTGCGCATCTTTAATGCTTTCCATTATTTAAATAAGCTATTTACTATATATCAATCTATGAACTTGTTTAACACTTTACATAATCGTTTATTATTTCACAACAGATCTTATTTAAAGCTTTTTATAATACTTATCTGGGTTAATTTTAGGTTAAAAGCTCAACACACAATAGTTAAAAAATTCTCAAATTAACAGCCGGTTTAGAAATTTTGAAAGCTATAGATTAAGAGTTAGAGTGCTATGTGGATGAGTAAAGTGCCCCCGGATTTGGGGATGAGCCAACACTTAGCGCTTGGAAAGATGAAGTCGCCAGAATGTGGCGGTTTAGTAAATCTAATGGAATAACAGAAGGGTTCCATCGCAAAATGAAACTCATTCAACATAGAGCTTATGGTTTTAGAAATTTTGAAAATTACAGAGTGCGTGTTAAGGTGCTCTGCGGGTGATTAGGGTGCTGTGCTGTTAAATCTGAGTGCCCCGTAATTGGGAAAGACCCTAAAAAATGGCGCGCTCGGAGGGACTCGAAACCCCCGACACCTTGGTTCGAAGCCTGATCCTCTTGTTTTAAATTCGTTATAAATCAATACATTGTAAAGCGTCAAACTCACCAGGAACTGCCTAAAACTGCCTATTACAGCGTAGTAGCGCCACAGTTGAGACACGTTTTGGCCACAGAAGAAAATTAATCGTTCTGTATTAAACATGCCCAAACTGAGGTTTTCGATTGTAAGCTATAATGATAGATAATGAATCAAAAGGAGTAAGTTATGAATATACAAATACAGCAAGCATTAAAAGAGCATAACTATAACGATTTAAAGCAGCTAATTGAAAACGTAGATGATTTCAAATCGGCTGTGCGTTCTTTCCCAGATTATGAAGCATCATTGGTGGAATTCTTATCTGAGCCCGATGTGTTCAACCGGTTGATCAAAGACCACAAGGACTTCATGATGATCACGCGTGATTTGCCGTCACATAAGGAAGCGCTGATAACGATGAGCCGGGTGCTATCCGATCCCGAGGCGTTCGACCGGTTGATTAAAAACAACAAGGAGTTTATAGATACCGCTAGGCAATATGCACCATATAAGCCAGATCTGATAAGGATGAGTCGGGTGCTATCCAATATCGAGGCGTTCGACCGGTTGATTAAAAACGAATATGAGTTTAAATCAATAAAAGAAGCATTTAACAAATATAACGTATTCAAAGAAGACAACTTTGAATCGCAGCGCCTTCAAGTAGTACAAACTGTCTCCTCCGCTAAAGCATTTACAAGAGGAGCAACCGTAGGTGCTTTAGCTGGCGGAGAACTTTCCCAAAAATTGCCACCGGAAGTATCAAGCTATATTGGTTCTTTTCTTGGGCGCAAGGATGGAGCTAATTTAGCCCAAACACGAAAAGAGGCAAATGAGCTGGCTAAAGAAGAAGAAGAGCGTCAGAATACGCTTAAACCTGGGAAGTAGGGGTTCTAGCGACCGAAGGTTTCCATCGAAAGATGAAACTAATACAAAGAAGAGCTTATGGCTTTAGTAACTTTGAAATTTACAGAACTCGTGTTAGGGTGCTGTGCTGTTAAATCTGAATTTGATTGGAAAAACTCGTGGTAACAGTAGTTACCCAGCAATTCAGACATGACGCCGTATTGTATTAAGTGATTAGTTAATTAGTTTAGGTATGAAATTAATCATGTGGATTCCAGGGATCTATACCCTGTTGTTCCAGAATATAAGGTTCGTGTTCATCTACTGGATGGGAAAGAGCCTTTTAAATGGCGCGCTCGGAGGGACTCGAACCCCCGACACCTTGGTTCGAAGCCAAGTACTCTATCCAGCTGAGCTACGAGCGCAATAAGGTATGGGTTTAATATTTTGCCATATTAGGTTCTGGTTGATATTGTATGCTGATAACCAGAATGGTGGGCCGTATAGGATTCGAACCTATGACACAGAGGTTAAAAGCCTCCTGCTCTACCACCTGAGCTAACGGCCCTTAAGGCAAAATATTTTTTAAACTGTACTCTAAAACTGGTGGGCCGTATAGGATTCGAACCTATGACACAGAGGTTAAAAGCCTCCTGCTCTACCACCTGAGCTAACGGCCCTAAAGAGGCTGGAATAATACCGTATTAGCACAGAATTTCAAGTCTTTTTATAATGTTTCTTAAATTTTTGTTATTTTAAAGGGCACAAATATTTTTTTTAGGCAAAATTGGCATTATAAAAAATAAGATTATTTAATTAATGGAGCATGAACATAAATATTTTTTTCTGTAGCCAATACAGTCCAATGATGCATTTTTAATTTATTGGCAAGGAATTGCGCATTTTTGGTTGCAGTAATGAGTAATAAAACATCAGCTCCTAAAGCGCCACAACCTTTGATGGCGAGTATCTCCGGCTCTTTTTTAAATTCACTTATAATTTTTAGGCTATGTTCTGCAACCAAATTTAACTCGGCGAGTTTTTGATGATAGAGATTGATCGTCCTAATCAATTTTTGGGAATTAGCATGTTCGAATGCTTGTTTTGCTTCATCAACTAAAAGTGACAAATAATCAATCTGATCGGGTAAGTCAGTGGCCTGTAAATGATGATGAGTAGCGAGTTTTACGCCAGTATGGATGAGAAAGAAAGACAAATCATGAAAGGGCCAGTCGTAGGATTTCATTATATTGTGTTGCTTATTAATGTAAACGCAGCCTTGTTGAGATTGTGCCATTACGTCATAACCACTTGGCCTTAATCCTTTCCCAGCCCATGATGATGCATAGTATGCCTTAAGCATCTGGTCTAAATTGGGTATAGTGTTTTTTATGAAACAACCTGCTAAATAGCTTGCCAAAAATTGTGCACTCGAGGCTCCTAAACCACCTCGGCCTGCATAAGGATCCTTCCATACAAGATTTTGTTCTAAGTGTTGTTGCTGCCACCAAAGCCCAGCTGGAGATTCTGGGTGAATTCCCGAGTGATTTTCTTGTTTTGTAAACGTAAGCTCGAAGCAGGGGGCAGTGGTGATGAGAAATGCTGAAGCTTGAGCTACGGCAGCATATTCACCTAATAGAAAAGTTTTTGCTGGGATTAACCATTTCATACGGCAATTGGTGTTTGTCTGATTTTGGCCAGTAAATCATGGGCATTGTTAAGGCTAATTCTTTTATGCAAATCCAGCCATTTTTGTAAATGTTCTTTGAGTACAGGCATTTCATTTTCATTGGCTCCTGCAGCCAAGAGCAAATTATCAATATGTAATTTCATATGGCCCTGAATAATGCCTTCAGTACATAAGGCTTTAATTGCACCTAGATTTTGGACTAGGCCTACAGCCGCAATGACTTGAGCTAATTCATTCGCTGAAGAAATATTCATCATTCGTAAACACATTTTTGCAGTAGGGTGCAGTGAAGTAACACCCCCTATAGTTCCTACAATAATTGGAGCTGTGAGTTGTCCAGTAAGTATTCCATCATGATAACGCCAACGGGTAATTGCTCTATATTGGCCATCACGAGCCGCATAAGCATGTACTCCAGCCTCTACTGCACGCCAGTCATTACCTGTTGCAATCAAAACAGGATCGATGCCATTCATTACCCCTTTATTGTGGGTAGCGGCTCGATAAGGATCCATTTCTGCAAAAAGGGATGCTTCTTGCAGTTTTTGACCAAGTACTGGGTCGATGGTATGGATCGTGACTTGAGCGGTTGTTAACTTTTGATCATTCAAATTGGATAAAATACACATAGTGACTTCTTCACCAGTTAACTGCTCTATAGGTGTTTTCAAATATTCAAGAACTTGATTAATAATGTTGGCACCCATGGCATCACAGCTATTCATGGTCAAGTGAATGACAGCCATATCTTGATTATCTTCTCTTTTGAGTTGGCGTAATTGCAAATCCATGACGCCACCGCCGCGTTTTACCATGTTTTCAGCAACATCTTTATTGGCTTTACTGATGAGATAAGCACGGTTTTCATGGAAAATTTGTGAAAATTTAGAGAAATCTTTTACGTTGGCTAATTGAATTTGACCTATAATGCACTCACCTTGAACCCAGGTCTTTATTTCGCCACATTGTCTAATCCATTTGGCAGATTTTGATAGGGCGGCAATAATTGAAGTTTCTTCAACAGCCATTGGAATCACATAGTCTTGGCCGTTAATGTTAAAATTAGTTGCTACACCTAAAGGTAATTGAAAATAACCAATGACGTTTTCAATCAGTTTATCTGCTAAATTTAAATCCTTTATGCCTCCATTTTTAAGAAATGCAATGTCTTCAGAGGTGATTGCCCCTAAGGCTAACAAGCGCTTAAAACGTTCTTCTCTAGAAAGTTTAGAAAATCCACGGAATAGCTCATCAGTATTAGAAGTTAAAGGCATGCTTTCTCCTTTGAGTAGCCGGCATTAACGCAAGTTTTTGTAATGCCATGTTTGCGTTGTTCAAATTGGCTGTAATTTTCTTGCATACCTGAATTAAGTGTCTTGAAAAAAATAAAAGCAATTTTATCATAAAATAGGACCGCAAACTACTCGAAAATCGTAGCTTATATTGGATTTTGTTTTTAGGCTCTTGGGTACATGATCACCTCATGCAGTTGGTCTGTTCCTGAAGAAGTAATTTATTTTGTGAAACAATAGAAATTTTTGTTTAAGATAACGTAACTTTCTATAATTGCTCCTTTTTTTATTGAATTCCCCTGGTGTTTTTTTGGCATGAAGTGTAAATTAAGCGCACTTAATTAGATTCAACTGTTGGAGAAGTTATGGGGAAATCGAGAGAAATGGAGTCGTTTACCTGGGCAAAAAGCATAAGGGAAACACTTATCGGGCAATTGAAAAAATGCAACTCTCTTGTAGCTTTGGAGGGATTTCTAAAGAAATTTAATGATAAACAGAAGGGCAGAAGTACTACAAATTTGACTGTTTTCCACCAAGGAGAGATCAAAAAACTGGATGCAGAAATCGATGAATTGATCAAGAATTTAAGAAAACGGTTCGCACCAGAGGTTCGAATTGAAACCATTCCAACAAGTAGTGATCAACCTGTAGTGGTATCTGCTGTCGTAGAAGAAAATTCAAGTCTAAATACGACTTCATTAGCAGAGCCTGGAAAAAAACATCCTCCTCAACTGAATGAGCATAAAATCGAGGTTTCTCTCGAGAAAGATAAAGGAGGAGCTCTGGTCTCAACTCAGACTAAATCGCCACTTAAAGGCAATTTACAAGGGATGAAAATAGAAAAAGAGAAATCTAGCATAGCAGATGACAATAAAAAAGCCGTTACATTTTTAATTTCAGAAGATCATCAGCGACATAAAAAAATTTTAGGTGATAATAAGTTGGCCAAAGAAACTAATGTTGATAATAGAATCCTGAGGCAACGAAAAATTCAGCTTTTTGATGTTGATGTAAAATTAAAGGCTATTTATACTAAGTTGGGCATATATGAAGCAAAAGCAAAAAAATATAAACAACAAAACAATTTTAAAGAAGCATATAAATATCAACAAGCTGCACAAGCCGCAAAAAGTATTTATAACCAAATAAATGCCTTAAAAGACACATATCTCCATGATGGTGATTTAGTTACTTTTAAATCAAAAAGCCAAGAGGTTCTAGGCGATGAGAAAAGCTCTGTAAAAACATTAAGGACACATCGTGGATGGTGGGAAAAATTTTTGGATGATCTCGTGAATCTTATTAATACCGGATTGGATCGCGCAGGTTCCTCAGTGCATTTGCCTAAATTATCACTGTTTAAACCTCTTGCTGATGGAGGCAAGAAAGTTACCGAACTAAATAATTCAATTAGTTCTCTAAAGGCATAGTTTAATTTCTAACAATAATTACCTGAGTTAATTACCTTGACTCAGGTTCCTTTTTTACCTCCCCAATAATATATTATTGTGTTACCATGTTTTATTGTTTTTGCTCTTCCTGAATATTTCTATTATTCTTGAAGCTATTTCTCAATAAATATGACTATGGTACAAAACAGCGCGCAAATCACGTTCGATAAGGAACTTGCCAGAGTTCACTGTACAGGTCACTGGTCTGTTTTGAGAATTGGGAATTTATTATCACAGTTCCAAGAACAGGAATTACCCAAAAAACAAAAAGTGATTATTAACGGCGAAAGCATCAGTGATTTTGATAGTGCAGGCGCTTTAACTTTAATTAAATGCATTGACCTGCTCGAACAACGAGGAAATCAAGTTCAGCTGTCTGATTTTAGCGAAACCCAACAACAACTCATTGATTTAATTAAATCAAAAAAAGATGTTTTAGATTATCATATTCCTGTCCCCGATAAAAAAAATCTACTTTATCAATTAGGTAAAGAATCAGAGAATAAATTCCGACAAGCAGATGGTTTTGTCGCTTTAATAGGTGATTTGGCTACTAAATTATTCGAAGCATTTGGTAATTGGCGACGATTTCAATTACCAAGCATAATCGCAAATGTACATGCTACGGGTGTTACTGCTTTACCCATCCTTGCTTTGCTTTCTTTTTTAATTGGTGTCGTTTTGGCCTATCAAATGGGATTGCAATTACAAACTTATGGAGCGAACAGCTTCATTGCTTATTTATCAGGGATGGCTATTTTTCGGGAATTTGCGCCTTTGATTACAGCTATTATTGTTGCTGGGCGTACAAGTTCTGCATTTACGGCACAAATTGGCAGTATGAAACTGAATGAAGAAGTGGATGCACTTTTAACTATGGGACTTTCTCCCACGGAATTATTAGTCCTTCCTAAAGTTATTGGCTTATTGCTCGCATTCCCTTTATTGATTTTTTGGTCTGATGTTTTTAGTATTTTAGGTGCAATGATAATGGCTAATAACATGCTGGGCATTACCTTCATCGATTTCTTGCAACGATTGAAAGATTCTGTGGGACTTTCACAATTGAATTTAGGTTTATATAAAGCACCCGCTTTTGCAATGTTGATTGCGCTAGTTGGTTGTTTTCAGGGATTCAGAGTTGAGGCCGGTACGGAAAAAAATATTGGGAGCCAAACTACCAAAAGCGTAGTGCAAGCATTATTTTTAATAATAATTGCTGACGCGATTTATTCAGTCATTTACAGTCGGATGCATTTATAAATGAGTGAACCCATTATCGAAATTAAAGGACTGAAGAATTGCCTCGGTGGTCAATGGGTACACTCTGATGTAAATTTGACTGTGGAAAAAGGCGAAATTTTAGCCATTATTGGTGGTTCAGGAAGCGGAAAAACAACCATATTACGTAGTCTACTCATGTTACTGAAGCCTACAGCCGGTACCATTAAAATATTTGGCCAAGACATTAGTCATCTCGATATGGAGCAATCATTCTTGCTTCGGCGTCGCTGGGGGATGCTTTTTCAGCATAGCGCATTATTTTCATCCATGAATGTAATAGAAAACGTTATGTTTCCTATGCGAGAATTCACTAGTCTTGATACTCAATTCATGTATGAATTGGCTTTGTTAAAAATTGCTTTAGTGGGGTTACCTAAAGAAGCCGCAGGCAAATTGCCATCAGAATTGAGTGGGGGAATGCAAAGAAGGGCAGCAGCTGCACGTGCCATCGCAATGGATCCGGAATTGTTGTTTTTAGATGAGCCGACCACAGGATTAGACCCACTTAGTGCTAGGCTTTTCGATGAATTGATTATTTTTTTAAGAGATTCTTTAAAACTTACTATAGTCATGGTGAGTCATGATATAGAATCTTTAAAGCGGACGACAGATCGCGTGGCCTTTATTGGTGATGGAAAAATTTTAAGTGTTGAGCCGATTAATGATTTAATGAAAAATAAGAATAAAATAATTGCTGGTTATTTCAGTAAAATGTAATCTAGAGCCTCCCAACATTAATTGTATGAAAGGCACTAAGCGTAACTGGAGACAGAATACTTGGAAGCGAAAACCAATTACACGATCGTCGGTGTAGTCGTACTTATATTGCTGGTAGGTTTAGTAGCTACAATGCTGTGGTTATCTGTTGGTTTTAATCAAAAAAAATATATTACTTATACCGTTTTCATGCATGAAGCGGCATCTGGCCTGACTCAGGATGCTCCTGTGAAATACAATGGAGTACAAGTGGGGCATGTAAAAGAAATAAAATTAAATCAAAGCGATCCAAGACAAGTTGAAATCTTGTTGGATATCGAAGAAGGGACACCTATTACAACAAGTACATACGCCACGTTAAATTCTCAAGGGATCACTGGCGTCACCTATATTGGTTTGAGCGCAAGCACTTCTGATCTGACCCCAATTCAAAAAATGCCAGGTGAGCCCTATCCAGTTATTCCTTCAAAACCTTCTGTTTTTACTCAATTGGATGGTATTTTAAAAAGGGTGTCCGAGGACGTAGACTCTGTAAGTACTGAAGCAAAACGCATATTTAATGAAGAAAATGCAAAACATGTACGGCATATCTTAACTAATATTGATCATTTTTCTAAAGATCTTGCAAGTAACGGGAAGAATGTTAATGTTTTAATGGATAATCTTGCCAAAACAAGTCGTGATTTCCCGCATATGCTTGAGGAGTTAAGAGTAGGAATAGCTAAATTTAATACAATGGCGGAAAGTTTGAGTAAAGCTGGGAACAGTGTATCAAAAACTATGGGTACAGGAAAAAATGCTATTGATAAAATTTCTGAAGAAGCGCTCCCACCAGCGGTCATCTTATTACGAAGATTGAATGCAATTTCTGCAAACTTGGAAAAGGTAAGTAGTGAAATGCGCCAAAACCCTGCTGTGGTTATTCGTGGAACTAAACCGCCAAAACCTGGGCCTGGAGAATAAAGATGAAAAAGTTGACCGTGTTTCTCGTGGGCTTGAGTACAGCATTACTAAGTGCATGCTCACCTGTTAAAGTCTCTGTAAAAAATCAGTATCAATTGAATGCATACAGTTCGAAACAGTTGGTGAAAGAACCGATGCCTATTACTTTATTGGTTACGCCACCGGATGCCGCTGCCGGATATCAAACAGAGCAAATGCTCTACAGTAAAAAACCTTATGAATTGGAACCGTTTGCAAAAAATGCATGGGTAAATCCACCCGCAGATATGCTTTATCCTTTAATCCTGCAAAGCTTGCAACGAACCAACCTATTTAAAGCGGTTACATCGAATGCCTATACCTTAGGTGTAAATTACCGATTAGATACCCAATTGTTGGCGCTTGAACAGAATTTTCTTAAAAAACCAAGTGTCCTGGAGTTTTCAGCCAAAATGGTTTTAACCCATGTAAGTGATAACAAAGTACTGGCTTCAAAAATTATCAATTTACAAATTCCATGCCCTAGTGATACACCTTACGGAGGTGTAATCGCAGCCAATAGAGCAACACAACAATTTACTGCGATCTTAGCACATTTTGTAGTATCTCATATTGAACATTAATCGATTCGTTTCCAGTAAATTACGTCGTAATCTGGTTAGTATAATGGAATCCAAGTTTTGAACAAAAAGTTCTCAAGACCGGGTTCCACTCCCATGCTGCCCGCTTAGTCAATGTTTTAGGCAGATCTTCTGGAGAAGACCGCGAACAGGGACGGACCTTAGGATAAAGCAGGCGGCTTTTAGCAAGCTAGAAGATTCATACGCTGCACCTGGTCATGAATTAAGATGAAATTGGTTTAATTAGTTAGTGTAGCCAAAAAATAAAAAGAATTGTACAATGTGGCCCCATGAACCCTATATGGGAACTTTGAAATTTGTTAATAATAAAAAGAACGAGGAGATTGAGGATGAAAGCCGGATCATTATGTAAATTAGGTCTGCTTGTAGCGAGTGTTGTTTTAGTTGCTGCGTGCTCCAAAACACCAGGTAGTGCAGATGGCGTAGGAGTTACTGATGCCGAAGCTTCTGCTCAAGGTTTAGGACAGTTCACTCATTTTGCGGGTCAAGAACCAGGTGAATCTTATACAACCAAGGCACCTCATAATCAATTGTACCTGTTCTCTTATGATGATAGTAACTTAGCTCCCAAGTATTTACCCTCCGTCAATGCTCAGGCAGAATACTTGAAGACTCATCCAGGTGCTCGTGTGTTAATTGCTGGACATACTGACGAACGAGGTAGTCGTGAATATAACGTAGCTCTTGGTGAGCGTCGCGCAAATACTGTAGCTGACATTTTACGTATGGCCGGTGTTAATAGACAACAAATGCGTGTTGTGAGTTACGGTAAAGAGCGTCCAATTAATTTAGGACATGATGATGCGTCACATGCACAAAATCGACGCGTTGAATTTACTTATGAGGCAACAAGATGATAAATTGCAAAAAACACCTTATCGCTACAGGTTTTATTTTTCTGCTACCTTTGACCAGTTGGTCCGTGGCACCTGTGGTTGATGACAGTGAAAATTTTGCAATGATTGACCAACAGGCGTATGAAACGTCTGTTGGCCCTAAGTACGATGAACCACAAATTGATAATGGTCAGTTTGAAATCGCTCGTAACGAGAATTACACAATAGATCATTCTCAAACCGATGATGAACCTGCGCTTGCTAAAGATGATCAAGCAAATGATTCAAATAATAATATTACTGATAGTGCCAAGCTGATTGACAAAATCCAAAGTTTACAACAAGAAATCCAAGAACTACGTGGACAATTAGAAGTACAGGCTCATGATTTGAAGTTATTACAGCAACAGCAAGTCGCTTTTTATAAGGATTTGGATTCACGTTTAAGTGGGACCACTTCTGCGAAAGCCTCTTCAAATAAACCTTCATTGGATCTTTCAGTAGGCTCTAAGGAACCCGTTGCGCCTAAGAAAACTGTATCTGCTCCTGATGTTCAAGCAAATAAAGCGGTTACTACGCCTGTTACCGTACCTGTATCTACTGCTTCCAGAGCAAACCCTGCTGATGAACAAATTAGCTATTTAGCTGCATATGAATTGGTAAAAAATAAACGATATGATGATGCTTTGAGTGCAATGAATTTATTCGTACAAAAATATCCAAGAGGTGGTTACACTGCTAATGCACAATATTGGCTAGGCGAGCTTTACTTAGTTAAAAAAGATTATTCTCAAGCCATAGAGCATTTTAACGCTGTACTACAACAATTTCCCACTTCAAGTAAATCGGCTGCGAGCATGTTAAAAGTTGGCTATGCCTACGCTGAACGAGGTGACAAACAAGAGGCTAAGAAGTTTCTACAACAAGTTGTACGAGCTTATCCTGGTACCCCAACAGCACAATTGGCTAATTCAAAATTACGTACAATATAATTAAATGAAAATGTAACTCAGAATTTGTATTTGTAGCCTGGGTGAGGCACACCGTAACCCGGGTTTTTCTATTGAAAATTTCTTGAGTTACCGCTTATAGGCCTTTACCTGGCTCTATTGAAATAGTTTACGGATCCCAAGGAGAAATTATGTATTGGCTAGCTCATGCCCCAGCTAATATTGCTTTGATCAAATATATGGGAAAAAAGGATGATAGTTCTAATAGTCCTGATAATCCTTCTTTGTCTTATACGTTAAATGAACTTAAAAGCACAGTTCGACTTGAAAAAGCAAGTTCGAAAAAAGACATTTGGGAACCATTGCTTATACCTGGCGGAATTGACAATTTTGTTCTTTCTGCAGAAGGACAGAAAAGGTTTCTTGATCATCTCGCTCGCATAAAAGCATATTTTGGCTATGATGGTGGGTTCTTAGTACAGTCTTGTAATAATTTTCCTCACAGTAGTGGAATGGCGAGCTCTGCTTCGAGCTTCGCGGCATTAACTCGCTGTGCTGTGATCGCTTTGAGCGAATTAACTAATAAACCCACGCCGTCTGTTGATGAACAAGCACAATTAAGCCGTTTAGGCTCAGGATCATCCTGTCGCTCTTTTTATTCTCCCTGGGCTCTATGGGATGATCATGAAGTTAAAGCAGTAGATTTGCCTTACCCAGAGTTAATTTATCAAGGGGTGATTATTAGCAGTAAGAAAAAGGAAGTTCCCTCCAGTGAAGCACATCAACGAGTAAAGAGTAGTCCTTTTTATGAAACACGTAGTCAAAGAGCAAAAGAGAACTTAAAACTTTTATTAGACGCCTTGATGAGCCAAGATTGGACTTCGGCCTACCAAATCTGTTGGCGTGAATTTCAAGATATGCACCGGTTATTTAATACGTGCGAGCAACCTTTTTCCTACATGACTGAAAATTGCATTGATTTATTGCGTCATTTAGAGAATTTTTGGCATAAAAAAGGCGATGGACCTATAGTGACTATGGATGCAGGACCAAATATTCATTTGTTGTATCGTTCTAACCAATCAGAATTGGCACGTGAATTTAAACGTGATTATTTAATAGGCAATTATGATGTTCTGTGATTTTGAAACCACAACGTTTGGCAAATGGATTTTAGCAGGTGAACATGCTGTAGTACGGGGACATCCAGCTCTTGTATTTCCGATCAAGGAAAAAAAGTTAACCTTAACTTATTCTGTTAATGCAACTTCTTTAGGGGCAGATTATACGGGAACTAGTGGTGCTGATATGCAGCTTTTGTTTTGGAGTGTATTGGAACATGGCATGCAATTATTGGGACGTTCTTTAAATCAATTAGGTGGTTATTTTCATTTAGATAGCACAATTCCTGTAGGAGCCGGAATGGGAGCTTCAGCAGCTCTTTGTGTGGCAATGAGTCGCTGGTTTTGTGCGCAAAAAATGATAGAACAAAGTCAATGTAATGATTTTGCAAAAGAACTAGAACATTTGTTCCATGGAAAAAGTAGTGGGCTCGATGTTGCAGGCGTCGCTACTGAGGGAGGGGTTTATTTCAAATTGGGAAAAATTATACCACTTCAGCAAAAAATTCGTCCTCAATTTTTTTTATCTTCCTGTAAGCAAATCGGAATTACCTCACATTGTATTCATCAGGTCCAGGATTTATGGACTAAAAATCCTACATTAGCTGAGCAAATCGATGCACAAATGGTTGTAGCAGTTGAGGAAGCTAGAAATGCTTTAGAACTGGGGGGAACAGATGCAATCCCTTCTTTAGCGCAAGCAATTAATAAGGCGGCAGATTGTTTTTATCAATGGAACTTAGTTAGCGAGAGTTTGCAGCAACATATGAATCGATTAACTGCTGAAGGAGCCTTGGCTGTAAAACCGACAGGTTCTGGAGGAGGGGGATTTGTGCTAAGTCTTTGGGACAAACAACCACCTGAATATCTTGAATTACTAAGTGCTTAACGGAGAATGATCAGTCTACAAATTGATAATAGACTTCTGTCCCTTTTACCATTCCAAGTTCATAGCGTGCTTGTTCTTCCAGAGCTTGCTCGCCACCTTTTAATTCTCTAATATCTGCTTCAAGCGCTCGATTTCGTGTTGCCAGTTTATTGTTTTCTTGTTCGTGAACAACCAGTTTTTTTTCAAGATTTTGCCATTGAATTAAATTTCCATCGCCCAGCCACAGCTTATGCTGTAAAACGACCAGGGAAACAATTAAAATTATAAACAAAGGGCGCATAGGTTTTGCTTAATTAAAAGGTATCCTTTTGCCATTGTATTACCATATCACAATGTGTAGCAATATGTGCTCGAGGAATTTTTTTACTTTAGACATAAAAAACATAAAATTACAGAAAAACTAGTTAGATTAGGGAGTTAAATCTATAACTAAAAAAACGTTATTGATTGAGCCAGTAACCTGGTTCCAACCAGGCTACTGGCTAATACTATCAATCAAGCAATCAAAAATGTTTACGTAAAATGTTAAGCTCTTCGTTTAATTGATCTATTTTTTCTATTAAGTCCAGTGCAAGGGCTACCCCCGGAAGATTAATTCCCAAATCCTGGTGGAGGCGAAATGCCGACTCAATTTTTCGGAGATCGTTCGGATTTAACTCCAGGTGCTCTGTTTTTGTGGTTTCTGTAGAAAATAAACCGTACTCAACCATTTCATGTAACAATTCTTCAGGTATCTGATATTTTTGACATACTTCATCAAATGATATGGTCATCGTTTCTTCGATAAGCACGCCAATAATTGTATTGTCTTGTTTCATGCTTATACTCCCATTTTGTCACGTGGATTAAAAGGCATTACTTGCTCCATTTTTTTATAGAGCTCTGTAGCAGCTTCAGTGGTTGCTGGTGGGGTAATAATTTTTAAAAGTACGTATTGGTGTCCAGGTGTTTTACCAGGTAACCCACGATTTTTAAGTCTTAACTTTTGCCCCCCTTGAGAGCCAGGAGGAATTTTTAAATCGATTTTTCCTCCTAATGTAGGAACGACCACAGTTGCACCCAACGCCGCCTCCCATGGAGTAATAGGGAGTGTGAGGTAGATATCACCATCCATAAGATCAAAGAGTGGATGTTTCTCAATTTGTATCGTTAAATAAATATCACCGCGTGGGCCCCCATGAATTCCTGGGGCTCCTTGTCCTGCAAGCCGAATTTGTTGGCCCGATTTGACTCCTGGAGGTATTTTCACTTTTAGGGTTTGCATGGTGACTTCTGATCCGTTTGTCATAGGAATTTGTATGTTTGTCACCGTTCCTTTAAATGCATTTTCCAGGCTGATATTTATTTTTCCATGATAATCTTGTCCGGCCATCGGTTGCTGGCGATAGCGAGAATGCCCGAATAAATTTTCAAATAAGTCCTCATTAAATTGGCCACTGTAGTAATGTTCGGATTCTTCCGGTCGCCAATGCGTTGATCCTCCTTGCTGATGAAACGCTTTATTTCTTCGATAATTATCATACTCTGCTTTTTTCACTGGGTCTCTTAAAACCTCGTAGGCTTCTCCCATTTCTTTAAAGCGCTCTTCTGCGTTTGGCTCTTTACTTATATCAGGATGATATTTCCGAGCCAATTTTCGATATGCCATCTTAATGTCTTTATCAGAGGCATCCTCACTTACTCCCATTATTTTATAATAGTCTTTATCCATATTTGTTTACTCAATTTAAATATCATTCATTTTTGTAACACATATTTTCCCGGCGCGTTAGGTAATGTTTTATCTATTTTAGGTGGTGTGCTCAACCACAACTCAATTGTCTCACTAGTCAATCATGTCAGGCAATCCACAATGAGCTTTTTCCTAGTTTGGCAATATCGGATGCGTTTACTTTAAAGTCAGAGCTTAGTTGACTCTTTTATTTCTTATATTTTATGTGACTGTTTTTCTATTATGCGCAACCATCTAAACATTTTTACATGGTTTCAGTTTTTCATCACCGTTTTGTTATAAAATTGTATAGTCTCTTGGATATTTATTTGTATATTAATCAGTTAAAGTACATACTATCCACATACTTCTGGATGTTGTCATGAGTTGTAATCCTGTACTTCAGGACTCTTTTCTAGGTTGACTTTGTTTAGTTTGAGCAATGGTTTCTTGTTGCTGAGAACTTTAGCTAGATGTTAACAACTACATGAAGTATCACAGTACCGTTATGAATTAATATTGGAGACCTTTATGCAAAAGTACGTACTAAATATCTTGGTGGTTTTTGTTTTATTTTCTTTGGTTGGTTGTCAGTCGAACCAAGCAACTCCTAATATATTTAGGTCGTTTTCACCTATGGCTACTCCAGGCGCAGATTTAACACAAACTGTACAAGAAGCTTTAATGCGTAATGATGATCTTGCTGTGTCGCAAGTGCATGTTCAAACAAGACAAGATGTTGTAATTTTAACTGGATACGTTAAAAAAATAAGACTTAGTGATACTGCAGAACAAATAGCGCGTCAGGTACCTGGTGTACGTGGTGTAGAAAATCATATAATTGTCCGACAATAGTCTTTAAAGCTCTCCATTTGTACTATATTTATAAAATAGGTTAAGTATGTTCAAATGGAGAATAAAATGGCTGACCTAATCCATAATGCCTTACCAGTACCGAAGCGAAAAATTATTTTTATCCATCCAGAAGATTCTGTAAGAAAATGCATTAATATGATGACGGAATTAGATATCGGTGCCTTAGTTGTAGTAGATAACGACAATCAATTAGTAGGTATCGTAAGTGAGCGAGACATAGTTCGTTCTTGCTTGCACAAATGCATTAATCTCGACACAGGAACGGTTGACGATGTGGTGCATAGAGATATAACGATACTTAGCCCTAACGATGTTGTAGAAAAAGCAATGCAAGCTATGACCGCCACTAAAAGAAGACATGTGTTAATTCGTGATGAAAATGATGAGTTGGTCGCTATTTTATCAATAGGTGATTTGCTTTATCATCTATTAGAAGATAAGGCTAGAGTGATAGAACAATTAGAAAATTACATTCATACCTATTAACAGAGTTTTTTAGGATGATATAGTATCCTTTTAATGCACCTACGAATCCTATGAAAATTGCTTTCAAATTGCTCATAATGCTCTTTATTGTTTGCGCTACAGGGTGGGCTGCTCAACCTTTGCCCACATGGTATTCGATCACAGATCATAAAGCGATCATAAAGGTAGAAATGTTTCTGTCGACCACCTGTCCCCACTGTCAAAAGGCTGATGCTTTTTTCCATGAAATGGAAAAAAAATATCCGGATTTACAGGTTCAACGATATTATATTAATCAGGATAAAGACTCATTAGGTCGTTTTTATCAATTATTGAGCGCACAGCAAATGGACGATTTTGCTGTTCCATCAATCTTTTTTTGTAATTCGCGTTGGGTTGGTTTTGCTTCAGCAGATACCACTGGAAAAGATTTGTTGCAAGCGATTAACTATTGTAAGAAGCAAATTGAACATAAAGGTGAATTAACTATTGAAACGGTTAATACTTTGCGTCATTTGGCCAATGCAAATCGATTTATTACAGGAATAGTAGAAAAACCGTCAAGGCTTCAATTTACAACTACCATTGCGCTTATGGACTCCTTTGCTCCTTGCGCTTTTTTTTGTTTTGCAGGATTTCTAGCTTTTCTTTTAATTGAGACACAAAGGAAAAGTCAGATTACTGCAGCATTTTTGTTTGCCTCTTCTGTAGCTATAGTCCACTATTTTCAACAAGTGTACCCCAGTGCTTTTTTTGAATTGTTGCCCTGGATGCGTATACCCGCAGTACTATTAGGCTTGATGACTATTTACTTTGTTAGGCAATATTATAAAAAACAGCATCCTAAAACTTTGTATTTTGTATTAGCCTTTTTCCTAGGGCTAATTACTACTATATATCAGCAAACCTGTGTGATGAATTGGTCTACAATCTTTGAACAATGGTTGAATGATCAGCATTTACCCAGTGGGCAAGCCAGTATGTATCAATTGCTGTATCAAGGAGTATACATACTACCTCTACTCCTGATTTTACTTATTTATTTTCTCTTGTGCCGGATCAAACGCTTTGCCGCTTTAAGAACAAGACTAGCCACTATTGGGTTATTATTTTTGCTTGCTATCGCTGTTAGTTTAGTGGTCTATCCCTTCGTATTGTCGAATTTGGGAATCTCAATTGTGCTTTTATTTATCTTAATGATTATTGGTAACTTTTTAAATTTGACTTGATCTTAGTTAGATGATTTGGGATTATCATCTTTCTTTGTTTGTAATAGCTCTGGTTCCCATTCGAATGTTTACTCGAATGGTTGGATTTGCGTACAAGATGCGCCAATTCGACCCTTCAGAAGAAGAAGCTGAGCACTACCTTTGTTTTTCAGGTGATAACATGAGCAAGCCCATTAATATTCCCGTGGTCGTAGAGAGTGGAAAAAAATATAAAACATCTCACGGGGTAACAGCAATTAAAGACGGAGTAAAACCAACAGGGCTAATCTATGAGCGTTTACCGAAACCTAAATGGCTGCGCGTGGTAAATCATACTACTCCTGAATATCATCAAGTAAAAGAGCAGGTGCAAAAACATCGTTTAGCGACTGTTTGCGAGGAAGCAAAGTGTCCTAATATTGCTGAATGTTGGTCGCATGGTACTGCTACAATTATGTTAATGGGAGCTGTGTGCACACGCGCCTGTCGTTTTTGCGCAGTAGACACTGGGAATCCTCATGGTTGGTTGGATTTGCAAGAACCAGAAAATACAGCCAATACAGTTGCCTTAATGAATTTAGATTATGTCGTGTTAACTTCCGTAAACAGAGATGATTTATCAGATGGTGGCGCCCATCATTATGCGCAAACTATCCGTGCGATTAAACGACGCTCTCCTAAAACTAAAGTGGAAGCATTAACTCCTGATTTTCAAGGAGTAGAAAAAGATATTGCCGTATTATTGGATAGTGGTGTCGATGTATTTGCACAAAATGTTGAAACAGTAGAACGTTTGACTCATCCAGTACGAGACAATAGAGCCGGATATGCACAAACATTAAATGTTCTTTCATTTGCTAAACGCTACAGACCTGACGTTTTGACCAAAACTAGCTTGATGCTAGGTTTAGGTGAAACGGATGAAGAAGTTATCCAGACAATGGATGACTTGCGTGTCCATAATGTAGATATTCTTACGCTGGGGCAATATTTGCAACCAACAAGAAATCATTTACCCATTGCGCGGTACGTGACTCCCGAAACCTTTGCTGAATTGAGGCAGATAGGATTAAAGAAAGGCTTTTTTGAAGTAGCTTCCGGGCCTTTAGTGCGTTCAAGTTATCGAGCAGACCGAATATTTAAACAAGATAATTTAGGTTTAGATAATTAACTCCATATTTTGCTCGGGTGGAGTTGAAACCCGGGAAAAGAATTTTTCCCAGGTTCCATGTGTTTATAAAAGTAAATTTCTTTATAACTTAATGGACAAAGAGTCGGTGTTTGAGTTTTCATCTTGAGGAGGTTGATATTTTTGCAATTGATGTTGCAAGAAACCCACAACTTTATTAGCAATCATCTGACTATAAGCCATTACTTTTTTCTCATCTTTAGGATGCTTGAGTTTAACATCTGCCAATTCAACAGCTAATTTATCAGCCCACTCCTTACATAAGTAAAAATTTCTATCTATCTTGTATAATTGAGCGATATATTGACCATGTGTTGAGTTAAGAATTTTAGAGATTTGGGTTATTGTTTCTATGGTTACTTGAGTAACAATTTCAGGTATTAATTCTTTTTCAATTTTTAATTCTTTTTTACTGCTACTACTGGTTAGTTGCTGCTCCAAGAGAGTTTGTATCAGTGTTTTGAATGAATGAAAATTCATGATCACAGGTGCATCAATACTTAATGAATCATTTAATTGTGTGCTTAATTCCGTATAGGATTCTTCAACCATTCCCGACTCAATAATCAATTGAGCAATCTTATTTAATTGTGCACTTATGCCTTCTAGGATTTCTTTAGGCTGTTTGAGTACAAATTCGCGTAAGGAAGTGATTTCGGTTAGAGTGTGTACTTCTTTCTCACTCAGTGCAAGCTCAGGAGGTAATTCTGGGTTAATTAATATATTAAACTTCATTAACATTAATTCGGCACGCAAAGAGCGAGCTTTTTCTATTGCATATTTTCGTAGTGCCGCATTCAATTTTGGTGGTTCTTTGGTTTCAAACTCTGTCGGCTTGTTATTGAGATTACCATTGAGCATCGCTTCTAATACTGCATTTTGAAAATAATGAAAAATCCACTCTCTGTTCACCTGAACATTTTTGTCCGAATACCAATTTGTATAGATTGGATCAAGCACCTCTAATAAAGCACGTATTTCTTTAATCACTTTTGATTTTAAAGGATAAAGATGACGATTTTTTTCATACTGCACCATAACATTGAATGCCATTGAAGACTTTAAGAATTTTGCGCCTCGAGCTTTAGCGTCAGTGCTGGTCTTTTTTTCAAAATAATTCTCATAAGCAACAGTATCACCCCATAAAGCACACGTAGATTCATCATTTTTTATCAATTCATCCAAAGTAATATGCGTAAAAAGAGGGTGGTTTGTATTGCTTAAACTTAAGCTGCGTTTGAGAGGTTTAGAAGTGGAAGCTTCGTCTTGCAACTTATTTTTTTGTTGCAGGAAAAAAGAACTTTTTTGTCTTGTAATAGTGGCTTTAGGGGCAGTGATTTTATCCTTTATTTCGTAAAGATGATCGACGCTTTGGTAGGGCTGGCCGAAAGTTTTAACGTCTTTAATTATAATTTCACCCTTGTCATGGGTAATTCCCGAAAATTTCTTAAATAGTTCAAGAGACATTTTAGGTAAAAATTGAACTTCATTGTCCTTTTTGATGCAATACAATAAGCATGTGGCTTGATTGGTTTTTTCATTCAATTCCCAAACTAGTGGATGTCCCTCGAATGTAATATCTCGAAAATAAATCTTCATATGAATGCACTCTAGTTAAAAAAAGCATGGTACGAATTACGTACTTAACAAGCAAGCCTATCTTTATATTTTTATAGTAAAAACAGAGGAGGTATTTATTTAAATAAATGTTAAATGCATAGGAAGACTATAAGAGGACTCTGTTTTGTGTAGAGCGCCAAGCTTCTGCTTGGCACCTGAAGGATATATTTGAATCGTTTAATAGCTGCTCTGCACTCTAACCTAAAATCACGCCGCGTTTTTTCATTATTTTTTGCAAAACATAGGCGAAAAGATACATCATAATACCTAGTCCCATAGCACAGAGACCTAGAACCAAATAATAGTTTTGATAATAAGGAAGACTTTCAATAGGTGAATGGATGGTATTAGGAATAGCTACCCATGCAGCAATTCTTCCCGATATAGCATGTGCTAAAGAACTGGCGAGGTACCACACACCCATGGCAAAGGCAATTGAGTGTTTATCACAATATAAACCTACCATGCTTAAGCCGATCGCACTGACCCATAATTCTGCAATAGAAATGAGGATATAGGTTAAAGCAATATAGTTGCCATTAATTATGCCGGTGGTGGTTGTCGAAGCCGCGCAGGACATCACTAAAAGTGCAATTCCTGCAAGCGCCGTACCTGCTGCAAATTGATAGGGAATGGTAAAGTGTGGAAATATTTTATAGAAACGCGGTAGTTGACTGCCAATAGCTAAGATAAGTAGTGGATTTAATATTTGATAATGAGCTGGTGAAACGGTTAAACCAAATAAATTATGGTCGGAATTATTTTCAGCAAATAAAATTAATGTGCTATTCATTTGGTTATAAATAACAAAAAAAACAACGGCTTCAACAATGAGTAGCAACGCAACCATTTGTTTGTCACGAACAATACCATGAAGAGTTAACGTTTTTCTTAAAAACCATACAATTCCTATACCACATCCGGTGGCGATAATTGTGCTGGCAATGTAAACATGAGAATAGGCAAATAAAGTGAGAGTATAGATAGTGGCTATATAAGCAATTAAACGAACTATGCCTGACTTGGAAAATTTAGATTGGTCTTTACCCCAAATGACATTTTCATAAATGGAATAGCGCTTAGCAAAATTTAAAGCAGCAATCGATTTTCCTACGAAAGTCAAAGTCAGAATAGAAAGCGGTCCATAGCGACTTTCAAAGAGTAGTGGGGCTATTAAAGTAGCTAACAGTGCGCCCACATTAATTGCTATGTAGTAGTATGTCATCGCTGATTTTGCCTTAATGGCATCATCTGAATAAATATGCGAGACCATGCTTGAAGAAGTTCCCATTAAAAGAGAGTTAGTGGCAGGAATAAATGCATATGCAGCAATAAAAAAAGTATCTCCTAGAGAACTGACTGTGTAGCCACTAAGCATAATCAGTAAATAGGCAAGCGCTAATAAGATACTTCCAAGAAGTATGGATCTCCTAATTCCCACTACCGTGTCAGCCATATACCCACCTAACATGGGCATCAAATAACCCATGGCATGGGCTACTCCAATAAAAGCATAGGCTTTGGCTTGGCTATACCCTAGACCTTGAGACCATACAGGGCGGGTTAAAAACAAAACTAAGATGGTGTTCAGTGCATAGACAGAGAATTGGCTCCAGAAGGTAATAAATATGATGTTATTGGCTTGTTTTTGTCGGAGAGCCAATTCAGGTAAATAATTCTTCACTTCTTGAGAAATCATTTTTCCTACCTCACTACCCAAAGATAATTATCAGATTATCATTTTCTAGCAAGAACGACATCAATTATGTGAGTATCGTGATAAGGAAAAGTGAATATTTTGCTAAATAGACGCTTAAGTCTTTGAATCAAAAAAATTTTTGGCAGCATTCTTATGGATAAAGTATTAAGAAACCATGTTCCCTCTATACCGAAAAGGGCTAATTCATCAATCGTGTTTAATGTTATGGGTATTTCTAGACGTTGATGAGCGATGACTTCAAATTGGTGGTGCTTGAATGCGTGCATCAATTCATTATTATTCGCAGCCACTGTGGTATTTTTTACAATAGATTTATAATAATGACCCACAACACTGCTTAATATGGAGTCCTCTGTAATAAATTCTGCTAGACGTTGTTGAGCGACAGGAAATGAATCATAGGTTGTGGTAATCATTGAAAAATGACCATTTGCTCGAGTAAGTAGTTTGGCTTCGTTAAATAAAACTTTAATCGGAATATAAGCATTAATAAAATGAGCCAAAATTAAATCTTGGCTATGGGGTGGTAAGAATTTACTGGCTTGTGCAGCACTACCTTCTATGGTGATGAGGGGTAATGTTTCACTAGCATGTTTTAACATCTCTGCAGATACATCAATTCCAGTGAATTCTGCCTGCGGCATAATTTGTTGCAGTTTTTTTAGAAACGCACCATCACCAACCCCCAAATCAAGAATTTTATAATGAGGTTTCATTCCCAAATAAAAGCGCTTCATTTGTTCAATTGCGACTTGGTGACTCTGGCTAATTGCACCAAAACGATTAGCCATAGCATAGTGTTCAGCGATGTCGTTGTACATGGCCTTCAAGGACATGCAAAATTTCCCGTTTAATAATGTTTGGTAAGTATATCCCTAAATGAAGGAAATTTGCGACTGGTCATCAAGGAAAAATTAATTAATTCGTTTTTTCGGACTTACAGACAATCATTTTTTCAGATTATATTTTGCTCTTTTTCGCTCAAAATAGACCCTAATATTATTTTTGTTTGAGGGATAATCCTTTATATATCTAAAATAAATGGGTCACACGTATGTATGCAATTAATCTTCAATTTACTAATTTAATTGGTTTTAAGGGAAGTTAGAGAAAAAATTTTTGCACGAAACCGTGTAAAAAGAGATAATTTACCCGTTTTCTTAATACTCTGTTAATAATCACAGTGTAAAATTAAATTCGTATAGCAAGTATTTTTTTGTCTTAGTCTTTTTTGGCTATCAAGAATACCATGGATAGCGTTCTGTGGAGGAATAGATAGCTGCTTTGTTAGGGAGATTTTTATGTTAATTTTGACTCGGCGCATCGGTGAAACCTTAATTATTGGTGATGATGTTAATATTACCGTGTTAGGTGTGAAAGGTAACCAAGTTCGCTTAGGTATTAATGCACCTAAAGATGTATCTGTACATCGTGAAGAAATTTATTTACGCATACAACAAGAAAAACAATCAGACGAGTCTGAAGAAGCAGTATAAATCGATTTCCTCGCAGTTCATCCAGTTCCGAGCATGTAAAAATGCTCGGGACGAACCCTTAATTTTTATTTATATCCTCACATTTAATAATTCCATATCATTTTTCATGAAGTGATGTATCTCCTGAAGAAAGAAAATGCATAGTTCCTCCTTCATCTTGCAGTATTAATTGTCCTAATGGATTAATTCCACAAGCAACTCCAGATAGTGTGTCTAAAGATTGTGTGACTTTTATATTTTTTCCAAACAAATAATCCGATTTATTCCATTCATCCATAAAATAGTTTAGGTCATGGTGAATAAATTTATTCAAATAACGTTCCAAATTGATAATCAGCTTTGCAATGAGAATATTACGATCAAAGTATTGTTGGGTTATTTCATATAAGGAGCACCAGGGTTTCTCTGGAAGAGGGTGGTTTTGTGTATCCGTATTAACATTTAAACCAATACCGATGATAACTTGAATACTACCATTGGATTCTGCCAATATTTCAATCAAGCTACCGCATAACTTTTTATGGAACCACAAAATATCATTTGGCCATTTAATTTTGATATTCGATGAGATATCTAATTCATTGAGCGTTGCTGCTATTGCCAAACTGGTCACCAAACTTAACCCTGAAAGTTTGGTCAAATCGTAATTGAGATTCCAACGACTTGAGCAATAAATATTTTCGCCAAATGGCGAGTGCCAGTGGCGGCCAAACCGACCTCTCCCTTGAGTTTGAATTTCAGCACAACAAATATCTACAGTATTTGTAGGAGGCAAATCTTTAAGATAGCGATTTGTAGAATCAATAGAAGTAACCACATGTACATTGTATGGAGGCATTTTTTTTTGTAACTCAAGGTGCTCCGTAATGTGTTCTTTATTTAATAAAAGCAGAGGGCTAGTGAGTTGATATCCTTGATGTCTTATTCTTTTTATAGGAATTCCTGCCGCAATTAATTGATTAATTTGTTTCCATATTGCCGAGCGGGTGATACCTATAGTTGCTCCCAATTCAGAACCACTATGGCAGTTTCCGTCGCCAAGCAACTGTAATAAATTGAGTTGTGAAGAAGTGAAGTACATTGGTTTAAACCTAAAAAATTAAAGTGTTATTTTCTTGTAGATGAATAAATCCATGTCTGATTTCTCTTACTGTAGGGTGATGGCATAATGCGCCACTGCAGGCAACTTCAGGCATAAAAGAGCGTAATTGCCAAGTTATGTTATGTAAGGGATCATCTACCAATTGTTTGGTTGGCATAGAGATGGGAACACTAAAATGTTTGGTTGGGTATGAAAGACCTAAGCCACACGCTTTAATAAATGCTTCTTTTTGGGCCCAAACATGAAAGAAAATGGCAGGTTTTAGAGCAGGTGGAACTTTAATAAACTCTTCATATTCTTGATCAGAAAATAAATTTTTTGCGATCCCTTCATAAGGCCGAGCGGAGTATTGTTCTATGTCCACACCCATGGGGAAGTTCTTTCCCACTGCCAGTAATGCCAAATCGCCAGTATGGCTGATATTAAATTGCAACTTTGTTGCATTAATTACCTCGGGCTTACCGTGATCATTATAGGTAAATTCCAAATGTTCCGCTGGAATATTTAGATATTTTGCTAAGATGATTCTCATAGTTGCTCTAGCAGTAGAAAAACGGCGTTTGTGTCTACTAAAATAAAATCGTTCGGCACGCGCTTGCTCATCTCGATTTAAAAATTCATATGCATTTCTTAGTTCATGTGTTAAAGAAAATTGCCAAAGGTCAATTCGAGCTTCGTTTAAGACGCAGTTTTCTGTATTTAAAGGGTTGAATCCAGTAATGATCATATGCTTTGTTTGAATCTGGCATCAATTGTCGGTTAAGGTTATCATATACCATGATATTTAATTCACCAAAGAGTATTCAATGAGCCGACAATTTTTGGATTTTGAGCAACCCATCGAAGAGTTGAATCAAAAAATTGAAGCACTTCGCATGATAGGTCATGATAACGAAGTGAATTTAAGTGATGAAATAGCGCGACTTCAAGCAAAATGTTCTGAGCTAACTTCACAAGTTTTTTCAAACTTAGAACCTTGGCAAGTGGCACAAATGGCAAGACATCCGCTAAGGCCACAAACAACAGATTATATCGAACGTATTTTTACTGATTTCCAGGAACTCCATGGAGACAGGAGCTGTTCTTCAGCTCCTGCAATTATTGGGGGCTTGGCGCGTTTAAATGGTGAACCTGTAATGGTCCTTGGTCATCAGAAAGGTAAACGTACTAAAGAAAAAGTGTACCGTAATTTTGGTATGGCGCGTCCAGAAGAGTATCGAAAGGCTCTACGCTTGATGAATATGGCTGAAAAATTCAAATTGCCTGTTTTTACTTTCATCGATACCGCCGGAGCATACCCAGGGATCGGTGCCGAGGAACGCAATCAATCTGAAGCAATTGCCCGTAATCTATTTGTTATGTCACGTCTTAAGACACCCATCATTTGTGTGGTTACAGGAGAAGCAGGATCTGGAGGTGCATTAGCGATTGGGGTTGGAGATCGTATTTTAATGCTCCAGTTTGGCATTTATTCAGTAATTTCTCCCGAGGGTTGTGCGTCAATTCTATGGAAGGATGCATCCAAAGCAAGTGAAGCTGCACGTGCAATGAGAATAACTGCAGATAAAATTTTCGAAAATAAATTAATTGATCTCGTAGTGCCTGAACCGCTAGGTGGCGCTCATCGTAATGTGGATGAGATGGCTGCTCGATTAAAGGATCTTTTAGTGAGTGAGTTACGCAACTTAAAGAAATTATCTTTAGATCAGCTAGTCGAAAAACGATATCAAAAATTCATGGCAATGGGAGCAAGTGATTAAACCTTTATTAAGTGCCGAGTGGTGTTCTCGCCTGAGTCATTTTAATAAATTAGTTGTGGGTTTTAGTGGTGGGCTTGATTCAACAGTGCTCTTGCATGCTCTTGCTTCCCACCCCACTTTACTGACCAAATTAGTCGCAGTGCATGTGAATCATGGTATTAATGCCAAGGCCTCTCTTTGGCAAGTTCACTGCGAGCAGTTTTGTCATGATTTGGGAATTCCTTTCATTACCCAGTCAGTTCAATTTGATCGTTCTGCAAATGTTGAAGAGGGTGCACGTATTGCACGTTATGCGGTTTTTTCTTCATTAATGGCAGCACAAGATTGCTTGATTTTAGGACATCATCTCGACGATCAGGCAGAAACAGTACTTTTACAACTTTTTCGCGGAGCCGGAATTGACGGTTTGGCTGCTATGACTGATTTTAGTCAACTTGAAGTAGGAGCGATTGCCAGACCTTTTTTAAGCCATTCTCGTGAGCAATTGCAGCATTATGCTGCGTTACATCAATTAAGCTGGATTGACGATGAGAGTAACCAAGATATTAGCTATTCTCGCAATTACCTCCGTCAACAAATTATACCTGAGTTGCAACAAAAATGGCCTGGAGTTGTGGGTAATATTGCAAGAACGGCGCTTCATTGCCAACAGGCAAAACGTAACCTAGAGGTACTTGCAGCGCAAGATATGGTCGTAGAAGAAAGCCAAGAGGCATTAGAAAGGGATTTTTTATTGCTCACCCCATTACATCAATTCAGTCGGGACCGTATTGCAAATGTGCTAAGAGTGTGGTTGAAGAATAATCAAGTCCAACTCCCTTCAGCTGCCACTTTTCGACGTTTGATTGATGAAGTAATTTTTGCCAGTCAAGATGCAGCTCCTGAAGTGAGTTGGGGGGAAGTGATCATCCGTCGTTATCAGAAGTATTTATATTTAGATAAAAAAAATGTGAGCACTTTAACTTCCTGCGTTGAATGGTCTGCATTTCCCTTACCCTTAATCCTACCTAATACTGGCATTAATTTACTGGCAAAAAAAAGCAGCCAGGGATTAGTAATACCTGCTAATACCAAAATATTTGTCCGTTTTAGGCAAGGAGGAGAAGAGTTTTTTTGGCATGGGCAGACCAAACGGCTAAAAAAATTATTCCAAGAGTGGGGGGTTCCCCCATGGTTGAGAGAGCAAGTTCCCTTGGTTTATTTTAATGATACACTTGCGGCAGTTGTAGGTTTCGCAATGAGTGATTTATTTTTTTCTAAAGAGCACCCTGAGGGGTGGATTTTCGTTAATTGATACTATGGTGTAGCCTTAGAAGCGGAACCGTAATTTCCTGGTAGAAACATTCCCCGGCTTCTGCTTCGCTTCACCAAGGCTATAGCTAAATGCAATAGTATTTAGAAATATAGACTTGAGAAAACTTGTTTCAAGTCTTTATTTTAGATTTAATTAGAAACCGAAACTGGGACTTTCTAGATCACCTCGCTCTTTTTGGGTGAGCTCTGTATCTTATTCGTATGCAATTTCCATAGCATTGTTCACATTATTCCTTAGCTCTTGCGCGTTTGTTGTCAAACCATTTATCTTGAGGAGTCAATATTTTGATTAAACGTGCTGTCCTGTTTAGCTTTGTGCTAATTTTTTTGAGTTTTAAAAATAAGATTAAATTCTCCCTCTTCACTCATCCACTCGCGAGCAGTAATTTCATTATTTTACCATGATCTAAAAAAGAGCGAGATGGCTCATGGTAAAGCATAAAACACAAGTATCAAGCAAATGAAATTAAATAATTTTGTTTTGCTCACTAAATCATTTTGATTTTTATTAATCTCATTTAGATTAATAGATTCATAAAATTTCAATGGTGTTCGTCATGAAAAGCATCTCAGAAATTAAAAAATTACTTGCCCTATGCGACAACCCCGCCAACATATCAGTAGACCTTATGGCTTTTTTCTTATATTTAAAAGAAATGAAGCGAGTGAAAAAAAGGGGAAACTTTAAAGCATTCGCAATCAGCACCGATGAAATAGATTTGTTACATGAACTTATTGAACATATGATTGAATATTGCAAAAGCGACCTAAAATTTCAAATCGCAATTTCAAAATGGGATGGAAGTGAACAATTAAATCATTGGTCTTTTTTAGAGTTTAATTTTAAGAGAATCACGAGTCGTCCGACATTGGATATTTTGATTTGTGATCCATTGGGCTTCGATCAATCGCTTGTTTTAACGAGCTTATTAAGCAGTAAAATGAAATTTGGTATTTTAAGTGAAGGATGCGCGTTAAAGGTTTATATCCCTACAGATATTTTGCAAATCAAAGGTCGTATCTGTGCCTATTTTGTTACCGATAGTATTTCGATGCTATCCAATCAAGAGAGTTACTGTCCAATTTATGATTATATGGACTCTCATCAACAACAAGAAAAAATACGCGCCGCTGTTGACACGTTGAATAAATTTCGTACGTCTATGTCTTGTTGTTATATGGAGGATGAGCTTGATAGTATATATCAGTTTAATCTCGTTGTTAGTTCTTTACCCGTTCGACTTTTACGCATGAAACAATCAACTAGCGATCTAGAACGCGAAGTTCGAGACTCTGAATTTAGAGATGAAATTGTAAACAGTAAAGAAGAAACTGCATGGGGATCTATTGATAGAAATCTATTTTTTGTTAGAGACCGCCTAGACCAAGAGCAGTACAGAAACCTAAGGGTCAATAAGAAAATGGAAAAGGTGGTAGGAGCCGTGAGTGAAACATCCTCTTTATTGAGTTCCTCAGAGGATGTTCAACAGATCAATGAAGGAATACAGAGACATCGTATATCCGGTTTAGAAAAATTAATAAAACAAGACAGCGATCAATGCCATCTAAGTTATTCTTAGCACTCTGGCAAATTAACTGCTAAGCCTCCCATAGAAGTTTCCTTATAAATACTTTGCATGTCCATTCCAGTTTGTTTCATAGTTTTGATTACTTTATCCAAAGAAATTTGATGTTGACCATCACCAATGAGAGCCATTCGTGTTGCATTCACGGCTTTTACAGCACCCATAGCGTTTCGTTCGATGCAAGGGATTTGTACTAAACCTAATACTGGATCACAGGTCATACCTAAATGATGCTCCATTGCAATTTCTGCAGCATTTTCTACTTGAGCTACAGTGCCACCAAGAACAGCAGTAAGACCTGCTGCAGCCATAGAAGAAGCAACGCCCACTTCACCTTGACATCCTACTTCAGCACCTGAAATGGATGCACCCTTTTTATAAAGTATGCCTATCGCAGCCGCAGTAAGAAAATAGGTATAAATATCCTCATGGCTCATTTTATCATGGGCGCGTTGGCAATATTTAAGTACGGCAGGAATAATACCTGCGGCACCATTGGTCGGCGCAGTAACAATACGGCCACCGGCCGCATTTTCTTCATTCACAGCCATGGCATAAAGATTTAACCAATTCATGATATCAGATTGTTCGAAAACGCTCTTCACTCCTTTTTCGTTCATAAGCTTTTTATATAAATCAGGAGCACGTCTTTTTAAATTAAGCCCTCCTGGCAAGATCCCTTCGTGTTGGCATCCATTGGTAATGCAATCATCCATTACTTTGGCAATGGCTAAAATACCGGAATGGATTTCATCTACGCTACGCCATGTTTTTTCATTGAGAAGCATTAATTCAGCAATACTCAAGTTATTTTTTTGGCAAAGTTCTAACAGTTGGGTGGCTGTAGAAAAAGGGTAAGGAGGTGGATTCGTATCTTCAGTGGCTTTGGAAAAATCTTCTTCCGTAGTGATAAAACCACCACCAATTGAATAATAAACTTGTTCAATTAATACATTATCGTGAGCGTCAAAGGCTGAGAAACGCATGCCATTTGAATGTTTGGGTAAGAGCTCTTTTTGTAAAAAGAGAAAATCAGTAGCTTCGTTAAAATTAATGTTCTTTTTATCTGCTAGGTTAAGCGTATGAGAACTAAGTATTTCGTGCATACGAGGCACCATAGATTCTGGAGCTACAGTCTCGGGTGTTTTATTTTCCAACCCATTTAAAATCGCCTTATCGGTACCATGGCCTTTTCCGGTTAAAGCAAGTGAACCATAGAGTTCTATTTTTACTCGTTGAACCTCATTCATGAGTTGTCGGTCTTCAAGTAATTTTAAAAAGGCATTAGCTGCAAGCATTGGACCTACAGTATGAGAACTTGATGGGCCAATTCCAATGGAAAATAAATCAAATACACTGATGTTCATGTGTTCATCTCTAGTTACAATTAGTGCAAAGTGTAGAGGGATCTTAATTATTTGTCTATTTTAATTATAGTTAACTATTGACTTTATAATTTGTCATATATTTTTGCAGCGACTGAAATCGACATCGGAGAAATGTATTAAGAGTTTCTAATGCGATGTACTTTATAATATAGTTACAATTAATCGTATACAAATGCTGGTAATTTCATGTAATTTTAGGCAGAATTATGATGCATTTTAGTTAGAATGCAATGTCTTCAATATAAAAATTGAGAAGATATGCACAATAGAAAGACTACAAGGGGATTCTTTATGAAGATGAAATTGGTCACTGCGGCCATTATGGGGCTGGCAATGTCTACTGCAATGGCTGCTACTGATGCTACATCGCTTGTTACGGATAAGGATAAATTATCTTATAGTATTGGTGCTGATTTAGGAAAAAACTTCAAAAATCAAGGTATTGATATTAATCCGGAAGCATTGGCTAAAGGAATGCAAGATGGTATGTCTGGTGCCCAATTGATTTTGACCGAACAACAAATGAAAGATGTTCTGAATAAATTTCAGAAAGATCTGATGGCAAAACGCAGCGCAGAATTTAACAAGAAAGCTGAAGAGAACAAATCTAAAGGCGACGCTTTTTTGTCAACTAACAAGTCAAAATCTGGTGTAGTTGTATTGCCTAGTGGTTTGCAATATAAAGTTATTGAAGCAGGTACAGGTAACAAGCCTAGTAAATCTGATACAGTAACTGTCGAATACACAGGTACTTTAATTGACGGTACTGTATTTGATAGCACTGAGAAATCAGGTAAACCTGCTACATTCCAAGTATCACAAGTAATTCCTGGTTGGACAGAAGCATTACAATTGATGCCTGCTGGTTCTACATGGGAAATTTATGTACCTTCAGACTTAGCCTACGGCCCACGTAGTGTAGGTGGTCCTATAGGTCCAAATGAAACTTTAATTTTCAAAATTCATTTAATCTCTGTGAAAAAAGCCTAATCAATGTAGAAGGGATTTCCTTCCTTATTGTATCCTACTCCTTAAAAATGGGAGTAGGATTTTTCTTTTAGATAAAAATTCTACTGCCTTTAAGAGATCTGCATGTGAATAAACGCCTATTTATTATTTTCATTTTAGGTTTTTCCTCTGGCTTACCGATGGCATTAGTCAGTAGTACCTTACAGGCATGGTTTGCATACAGTGGAATGTCAGTCCTTGCTACCGGAACATTAAGTCTAATTAGTTTACCCTATGCTTATCGAATTTTTTGGGGACCTATTCTCGATCGCTATTCTTTATTCAGCATGGGTAAAAGGCGGAGTTGGATTATAAGTATGCAATGTTTATTGCTTCTTGGATTTAACTTAATCGCCTGGTTTACCCCCGAACAATACCCTAAATTGATGGCGTTAATTGCTTTAGTTTTAGCTTGCTTTTCTGCTACTCAAGATATTGCGATCGATGCACATCGAGCTGAATATTTACCCGTTAGTGAACATGGGTTAGGAGCTTCTTTAGCAGTATTAGGGTACCGGATTGCGTTATTGTTATCGGGTGGTTTGGCCTTGATTATGGCGCAGAAGCTCGGTTGGGCTTTAACCTATCGATTTATGGGTATTCTGATGATTGCGGGCATGTTTGCTGTGGTCTTTAGTAAAGAACCGAGTCTTGAAACCAAAGAAAAGAATAATTTTGGTATGTCTTTTATCGCTCCGCTTAAGGAATTGCTTCTACGTCCCGGCATAATTCCTCTTTTGCTGTTTATTTTTTGTTATAAGATGGGTGAAGCATTTACAACCACTACAAGTGGGATTGTTATGCCTTTCTTAATCCAAGGGCTTGGTTTTTCTTTAGAGACCATTGGCTACATCAATAAAATGTTAGGGGTTGGAGCCATTTTGCTTGGAGGTTTGGGGGCGGGCTTTTTATTAATACGTTGTTCGTTATATCGTTCCTTACTTTTTTTTGGCTTATTACAAGCATTAACCAATGTGCTATTTCTTGTATTGGCCATGGTAGGGAAGAACGTTACCTTACTGGCCATTGCAGTATTTTTTGACAATTTCGCAGCAGGAATGGGCTCTACAGCTCTAGTTGCTTTATTCATGCGCTTAGTGAATAAGCAATATACTGGAACTCAATTTTCGATGCTTGTGGCTTTATCAACAATACCCCGTATTATTTCTGGACCTGTTGCTGCAAGCATTCAAATGGCGATAGGGTGGGTTGGTTTGTATGAACTTTCTATTTTATTTGCTTTAGCGTTTATCCCTTTTTTGATTTTGATCAAAAATCAAACTAAAGAAATCCGACAAGACCTAAACACTGTAGAGAAAGAAGGCCAATTAAATCCAATACAATAATAAGTTAATTGCATGTATTTTTTAGTCTGGTCGCAATACACTGAACGCGATAAGAGAAGTCCAGTGATAATTTAGATTATTGGCCGTACTATGGCATGGTGTAATAAAATTAGCACAACATTGTCAAGTTAGTATTTATAAATAAATGCGACTGCTTTCTATAGTGGCTATTAAAATCAAACCAAGCTAATCCCAAATAGTAGGAAGCTCGTTCACAATGAAATCCTTGCCCTATTCTGCCATCTTGTAAATAAGGAATGTTGCTATAATTTTAGTAACCCCTGATTATAAGGAAACATAATAAAAAATATGCGATATTTATTTCTTACTTATTCAATGACCCATGTACAGGTATCTAAAATTGAATCGTTACTTAAAAAATAGCACGAATCTATTGTTTAGGTTTGCTGCTACTTCTCCAACCTTAGCCGTACTGGTCGCGGCCCTATTTTTTGGTGCAAGTACTCCATTCGCAAAATATCTTGTTGGTCAAATTTCTCCTATATTGTTGGCTGGGTTACTTTACATTGGTAGTGGTTCAGGATTAATTATAATCCGCGTGATCAAAGATCGGGGCTTTAGCCCTTCTGGTCTGGTAAAAGGCGATTGGTTTTGGTTATTAGGTACGATGATTTGTGGCGGAGTACTGGGTCCCATTTTATTAATGGAGGGTTTGCAACAAATAAATGCAGCAAGTGCATCCTTACTTTTGAATTTGGAAGCAGTTTTTACTGCTTTGATTGCTTGGTTTATTTTTAAAGAACATACAACAAAGCGTATTGTGCTTGGTATGTTTTTAATTGTCGCCGGAGGTATTTTATTATCTGTCCCTCATGGCACTCTGACTCCAGAAAATATATTTGGCTTTATTTGCATCGCAGGTGCATGCTTATTTTGGGCTATAGACAATAATTTGACTCAAAAAATTTCTGCTGGGGACCCTTTTTTCATAGCGGGAATTAAAGGACTCGTTTCGGGAATTGTAATTGTCGCTATATCTCTTTCCTGGGGAATAAAATTACCCGATTACGTAATTATGAGTTATGCCTTGTTAACTGGTTTTATTGGTTACGGAGCCAGCCTGGTTTTATTCGTGCTTGCTATACGTGAGCTTGGTACTGGAAGAACCGGAGCTTATTTTTCTACCGCACCATTTATCGGCGCACTTATTGCAATTGTATTTTTTCATGAGGCTACCTCAATTTCTTTTTGGATTGCAATGGTGCTAATTGTCATTGGTGTTTGGTTGCATCTCTCGGAACACCATCAACATATACACACGCATGAAACGCTTGCTCATACCCATTCTCATCTCCATGATGAACACCACCAGCATAGTCATGATTTCCCATGGGACGGTAAGGAGCCTCACATTCATGCTCATGTGCATCCGCTTATGAAGCATTCGCATCCGCATTATCCTGATATCCACCATCGGCATAAACATAAGTGAACAACAGCATCATCCCCAGTTAAAGCAGTTCAATTTGCTGTGTACGTCTCATCGGAAATACCATCTTGCTTTGATAATAGGTTAACTACCGTAAAATGTTCATATTTTTTGGCAAGACTTAGAGCAGTTGCGCCATTATAATTAGTCAGTGAAGCGTCAGCTCGAGCTTTTAATAACTGGTTTACAACGTCTTCGTGACCGTATTCTGCGGCAAACATCAAAGCGGTATGCCCAGTATGATTACTTTGATCTATGTTTACTCCTGCTTCTAAAAGGGCGGCTACAACATCAGATTGGCCATATTCCGCCGCGACCATTAATGCGCTCATGCCATTTTTTCCAGCTTGATTAATGTCCATACCCGATTTAATAAACCGTTTTATTATATCGATATGTCCCTGGCCCGCGGCGTAAAGTAGGGATAATAAATCCTCACGACATTTTTCAATCATGTGGTTATTTTCCTGGAGTTGATGATGATGTCCAATCAATACGAGGAATGGATACTCCTATCATCGTATCTCGAGTCACGATTGTTGCTAATTTTTCTTCACTCCAATCTTCCGTGCCTTTAGGTCGCAAAGGTAACATCATAAAGCGCGATTTCTGATTCGAATCATGCACACGCACTTCTACATCAGGCGGAATTATAGTACCGAATTCAGCCAACACCTCTCGTGGCCATCGAACTAAGCGGCGTCTATAATTAGGCCGTTCATACCAAGCTGGTGCAAACCCTAATACAGGCCTCGGGTAGCAAGAACACAAGGTGCAAACCATTGTATTATGCAATTTTGGTGTATTTTCATAGACAACGAAATAAGTATAATCACTGGGAGTACCAGAACCAGTTGGTCTAAGCCAATCAATGCCCAACTCTTTACAGGCCGCTACGCCATCTGCGAGCAGTCGCTTTTTAAATTCCGGATCGACCCAGGCACGCGCCACAACTCGTGCTCCGCCTTTGGAGGACTCCATATCATCATGCCATTCCATAAATCGACGATAATCTTCGGCCGAAAATAACCCTTTTTCAATGGCTAATTCTCTAATAGTAGCCTCTAAAACAGTAAATTCATAAGCTTCATCGTTCTCTTCGATTTTATCATGCTCATGCTCATGTTCATGTTGCTTGCTCATAGCATCCTCTCTTTAAGTTATCCTGATTTATTTGTCTGGTGGAAAGTCAAGCCAACGCTCAGAAAACTCTGTTTCTAAGGTATCAATTGGCTCTCCTGTATAATCTGACCATAAATCAGCAAGTTTAAATCGAACCATATAAAAAGGTTCAGCTCGACCATCTTCTCGTCCCCAGGCTTCATCCTCAGGAATAACCCAATCTGGTCTTAACATAACAACTTCACCTATATGGTTGCGGGTATAACCCTGTGTCCGTGTATGAAATAATGAGGGTAAATCTTTAACAATGACACGATCACCAATCTTAAATTTATTCATTTGATATATCCCTCCCGTCGACGGATTACATCCATTTTCTGAATTAACTCATCTGGAGTAATCAAACCTTTTTCAATTAGCATCTTTGCTATAGCCAACAACCAACGTGCATAGTAAGGGGTGGCGAAATATATGGTTTCACCCAAATCATTCTCCCGACGACGTCTTTCTTCAGAACACCAATGTCCACGCCAAGCCAAACACTCTGCAACACAATGAGTACTTTTTTCCCAGAAAGCAGTTTTATGTTCCGATTTATCAAGTGGACCATCGGGTTCTCCGCCCACGTCATGAACGACATGTAAAATGGCCTCTGCCTCTTTTTGTGTAATTGTAAGAGGGAGATCCATATTTTTACTTTGAGTTACATGCTTTAGAAGCGCTTCATAGTCGCTCGATACCTTTTTATTCATAATGATCACCTATTCCTTTTAACGATTAAACATTCACCTATAAGGTTAAATATAGAACAATTAATTTAAATTATCTAAATGTAATATTAGGAAGAGGGATTAAAGTTAAGTGAATACGAAATTTAGATGAATACAATTAGGCTTGAGGATGCGATGTCTTTATGAATTTATTATGAAAAATTTTAATAAGAGAGGGAATAATAAGAGAATAAATTATGGTACCTAGGGTGGGACTCGAACCCACACGGTGTCACCACCACCGGATTTTGAATCCGGCGCGTCTACCAATTCCGCCACCCAGGCATTTGAGCGGCCATTATAACAAAGAAATAAATTCTCACAATGGATTTTTGTATATATTATTTAAAAAATAACGAAGGATTAAAGAGGGATTTGTGAAGAGATATCATTTTATTATTTTTAGTTTTTTTCTTGCACAGCTGATGACTCTTAGTTATGCAGTGAATTGCCCAGATCCACAAAGCACATCTTTAAAATGGGGTATTCCTCCACCTCCTTGGGAAGAGAATCCCTATTCACCTAATCGCCCACAGGGGGATAAAGATACTTATTTCCTACGGGCAAATATTTTAATTGCTGGATATGGTCAAGGAGTGGTTTGCACTTATAGAAATTCAGCAGGCGATTACTCAATTTGGTGGCAAGTGCGTACCAAAATTCCATCGCGTCTTGACTATAATTGGATTGATACCATGGGAGGCTTCGTCTGTACGCAAGGATTAGAGCAATGCCAATTTTATACAACATGAGCTAGACCTTCATATGATTTTGCAAGTTTTTAAGTTTTCTGAAGTTCCATTCAATATCATGGCTTTAATAAATATGGTCTATATTATTTAATGTCATTTACTGAAATGGAGTTTGCAAATGAAAAATGCTAATTTAGCTTCAAGATGGGCAAATCGATTTATAGCAGTTCTTTTTTTAATGAGCAGTCCAGTGATTGGAGCCTATGCTGCTTGTTGTTCAGGTCATGGGGGAGTTGCTTCTTGTAATGGTACTACTGGAGTCCAGATGTGTAAGGATGGTACCGCTTCTCCCTCGTGTAAGTGTAAGAAAACCAAGAGTACAACTACTATAAAATCCCGTACCATTAAAAAAACAGCTCCAGCAACCACTACAACGACAACAACGAAATCAAAAAGCTGGTGGGGTGGAAAATCAACTACTACACCCGCTACTAAAACTAAATCAACTACCACAACAACTACAAGTGCTAAAGGCTGTTGTTCAAAACATGGAGGAGTAGCTCAATGTGATACATCTACAGGTTATTTAAGATGTAAGGACGGTGTACAATCACCTTCTTGTGCTTGTCATTAAGCATTTATCACTCGGCTATTAGTGGGATAATTGTAGCCCGGATCGAACATCCGGGCTTAAAATTAATCCAATTATATTTTAGAGGCTTAAATACGATCCTCAGTGATATCGATCATCATTTGGAGGGACTTTTTAGCATTATTGATAACCCATTGCTGATCCTGTTCAGGCAATCTGTTTCTACTTCCGGTAAATTCATTGACTACATCACCAGCTTTAACTTCATTATAAGACATGGTTTTTCCTTGTCTAAGTAAATCGACCAGTGCAACCAGATGCGGGGGGTCGTTGCGTGACATCGTAGCGCAGCCACAACCTATTCCTTTTTCATTTTCTTTGTTAGGGGCTTCCGCTAAGTTAACTACGTCTATATTCAAACTTTTACAGTGTTGTTTTAGATTTTCTACCATGTGATTTTCGGTACCAATAGCATAACGTTTGGTTTTGGCGCGATCATGAACTACATAATCCCAGATGAACGCTGTGGAACCTGAGTGTTGTGCTATTTTAATTACGGAGTTTCGGCATTCTGGATGAACGATTGTGGTGTATCCTTGATTATGCCAATAATCGCACATTTCGGGTTGATAATGGGTATGCACGGCGCATTGGCTTGCGAATAATATTAACTGTGCTTCATCAAACTGTTTTAAAGTTTTTGAATCTTGATTCGCAAGTGAATATTGAGCTCCAGCAGTTCCACCCGGCCAATAGGCAAGATTTTTTATCCCTAACCAATAGGCGACGTTTTCACCCATATGTTGATCCGGAATAAAAAGAATCTTTTTATTTTGTTTTAGTGCCCATTGAAATATTTTTTTTACGTTGGAACTTGTGCAAACGGCTCCACCTTGAGCACCAGTCAACGCCTTGACTCGACCTGATGTGTTCATATAGCAAACCGGTAAAATATTTTCGGAACCATACCGCTCATTCAAATCAAGGAAAGCAGGTTCAACCATGAAATCTTTGGCAAGCATTTCCATTGTGCAACCGGACTTAGGATTGGTGATATAAACGTGTTGGTTTTTATTCGCCAAAATACTAATTGATTCCGCCATGAAATGCACTGCAGATTCAATGATGACGGATTTTTCCGGGTGTTCCGCTGCCATCAAAGCTAATTGATAGGAGTCACCGATAAGTCCTCCAAATTGTTCAACCAGGCGAACAATATCCCCACCCATGTAATAATGAGCTAAAAGGAGTAATCGCTCACCAAAATGATCCTGAGCTTTTTTAAGATAAGGAGTCATCCATGCTAAAACGGTCGTAAGTTTTCGATCTGGAAGAGCTTGGTATTCCTGGGCATATGGAATAAACTCTTCTTGATACCAGTCAATTGGGTAGTCACTCTGACAAATGCTCATATCATTTCTGATGTGCATTAATGTGGCTTCAGGTTTGTAAAGTGTGGAGTTTTTAAACATCTATTGGCCTCAATTCAATTTAAACTGATCTCTTAAGTATATTGTAGCTTGGTTATACTTTCGCTACCCAGGCTAATTTATTATTCTGGTGAAGTATCCATCAGACCAAGTTTAGCAATGCTTTCTTGTGCCTCGGCTTTTTTATTCGGATAATCTTCACGAAAGTGTCCCCCACGTGATTCTCGTCTTGCTAGAGCTGCCCTTACAATTAATTCAGCATTGAGAATAATATTTCTTAGCTCAATAAAATCTCGAGTGATGGAATGCTTCCAATAATATTCTTCAATTATTTTTTTACGCTTCATTATTAATTGTAGTAGATCTTCAAGTCCTGCCTCTGTTCGCACAATGCCCGCATAAGAAGTCATTTCTCCTCTTAGGCCACGCCACTGTGCATTGATTTGGCTGGCACGTCTGGCGTTGACTTCACTGGGCGCGCTCCAATTTGGAATATGTTCCGAGTATTTCCAAGGAGCAGAAATATCTTTTAAAGTACACCGAGCTGCATTGGATCCCATGACTAATGCTTCGAGCAACGAATTACTTGCGAGACGATTGGCGCCATGTAACCCTGTAAAAGCAACTTCGCCAATGGCGTAAAGTCGTTTTAAATCAGTACGTCCATCAATGTCTGTTAGTACACCCCCACACTGATAATGGGCCGCGGGGACAACCGGAATCATATCTTGGCTCATATCAATGCCAATGGATAATAATGTCGCATAAATTTGTGGAAAACGTTTTTTTAAGAATTCTTTGGACTGATGGGTAATATCAAGATAAACATATCCCATTTGACTGCGTTCAATCTCACTAAAAATAGCACGTGCGACTACATCACGTGTTGACAGCTCCATTTGCTCTGGAGCATAACGTTTCATGAATCGTTCGCCTGTTTCAGCGTTTTTAAGGAAAGCACCTTCTCCGCGTACCGCTTCTGAGATGAGGAAATTATTTAAAGTATGATGATGCAGAAGAGTAGGGTGGAATTGGTAAAATTCCATATTCCCAACACGAGCCCCAGCTCGATATGCCATCGCCACGCCATCTCCGGTCGCAACCATGGGATTGGTCGTATACCGGTAGGTTTTACCTGCACCGCCTGTTGCTAACACCACACAGTTGGCTAAAAAAGTATGAATTCGATTTGCGGCACAATCCAGAACATAAGCTCCTAAAATCTCTCCTTGAATGTCGGTACGATGGGGATGGTAATAAGTAATTAGGTTTACAGCGACGTGATGCTCAAAAAAATGAATTTGGGGCTGTTGTTTTGCCAACTGATTCATTGTTTGCGTAATCGATAAACCGGTTTGATCACCGCAATTAAAAATACGTCGGTGTGAATGCCCGCCTTCTTTTGCAAGATGAAAACTTCCTTTGTTGTCTTGTTTAAAGTGGACATTATACTGGCCCAGTTGTTTTATCATGTCGGGACCTTGTCGAATTATGAATTCAACTGCGGGTAAATAACACAATCCATCGCCGGCTACCAAAGTATCCGAAATGTGTGATTCTAAGGAGTCTTCTGCAGAAAAAACAGCAGCAATTCCACCTTGAGCATAGCGACTGTTACACTCAATCGCTTCAGCCTTACTGATCAGAGCAATTTTTAATCGGGGTTGCAGGCTGATAAGCTGTAAACAATATTGCAGTCCTGCCAGCCCTGTACCCATAACAAGGACATCAAATTCAAAGGTTTGCCCTTGTTGGGAGAGCATATTACTCATAAAAAGGCCTTTACTAACTGGGTTGCTAGGCCCGTATAGTTCTCTGGGGTAAGTTTTAGTAATTGCTCTTTGGCTTTTTCAGGTATTGCTAACTCTTGAATGAATTGTTTGAGACTTTGCTCATCAATTCCATGGCCACGGGTTAACGATTTTAATTGTTCATATGCATCAGGCAAATTATAACGTCGCATCATGGTTTGTACTGCTTCTGCCAATACTTCCCAATTTGCCTTTAAATCCTCTTGTAAAGCACGTTTATTTATTTGTAATTTATCATTGCCTTTTGCTAGAGATAAGTAGGCAATTAGGCTATAAGAAAACGCCATCCCTATATTACGCAATACAGTAGAATCTGATAAATCTCGTTGTAATCGTGATTGAGTAAGCTTATTGGCAAAATGAATAAATAGAGCATTGGCCATCCCTAAATTTCCTTCTGCATTTTCAAAGTCAATGGGATTAACTTTATGAGGCATGGTGGAGGATCCCACTTCTTCAGCTACAGTTTTTTGTTTAAAGTAGCCAAGAGAAATATAACTCCAAATGTCTTGAGTATAGTCGAGCAATATATTGTTAATACGCACCATAATTTGTGATACTTCTGCCAAACCGTCATGTGGCTCAATTTGGGTCGTATAAGCATTGAAAGATAAACCCAGTGATGTAACAAAGTTAGCACAATGTTTTCGCCAATCTACCTCGGGATAAGCAATAGTATGGGCGTTATAGTTACCAACAGCACCATTGAATTTACCAGGAATCAAGACTTCACATAATTGCTGTTGGGGTCTTTTGAGTCGAGCGACAAAATTGACTAACTCCTTGCCCATGGTTGTGGGAGTTGCTGGTTGGCCATGGGTTCTGGATAACATAGGCACATCAGCATGTTGCTTACCAAGCAGCGTAATGCCACCCATAATTTCAGCAAGGGTAGGTTGAATGACCTGGGCAATGGCCTGTTTTACCATTAATGCATAAGCTAAATTATTGATGTCTTCTGAAGTGCATGCGAAATGAATAAAGGCAGTAATGGCCTTCAAAGTAGCATGATGTTGGAATTTGTCTTTTAAATAATATTCAATTGCTTTCACATCATGATTTGTCTGTCGCTCAAATTCCTTAATTTTAAGAGCTTCATCCTCATCAAAATTGGTAATCAGATTATTGAGGAACTGTTTAGTCTTTTGATCTAATGGGGGGACCTCGGTAATAGCTTGATTAGCTGCTAAAGATTCAAGCCAGCGGATTTCTACAGTCAGGCGATAATAAATTAAGGCGAATTCACTAAAATAAGGACTCAAAGCCCGTGTTTTATTAATATAACGCCCGTCGATTGGAGAGATCGCATTTAAAGCAGTAAGAGTCATAAGTAGCTAGCCCTAATGGTAAAGCACATATAATATTAGATGCGCGAGCAGATGTGAATTAAAGTGAGGAATTTTATCAGAAATTGATATTTTTTTAATATGATTGTGTATAATGATTTCATTTTTAAAAATGAATCACGGCATTTCATGAAAACAATCATTGAATCCTATCAAGCAGGCTTGTTTCAGAAGAAGTATTGGCTCCAAAATATTATCTCCGGAATTATCGTAGGGGTTGTCGCTTTGCCTTTAGCAATGGCATTTGCTATTGCTTCGGGTGTGAGACCAGAACAAGGGATTTATACAGCAATTATTGCTGGTTTGATTGTTTCTATTATGGGAGGAAGCCGGTTACAAATCGCTGGCCCAACCGGAGCTTTTATTGTAGTGCTGTCAGGTATCACAGCGAAGTATGGAGTTTCTGGCTTACAAATTTCAACGATACTCGCCGGGTTCATGTTGTTATTTTTTGGCCTTGCTCGTCTGGGAGGCATTATCAAGTTTATACCTGCTCCAGTGATTATTGGTTTTACGGCAGGTATTGGCGTAGTCATCTGGGTAGGGCAATGGCATTACTTTTTTGGTCTTCCTTCAGGAGGAAGCGGTCATTTTCATGAAAAATTATGGTATTTAATACAGACTCTCCCTCAGCTTAATACAACTACAACCATTTTAGGCTTTTTTTCACTCTTCACCGTCATTTTTGCAAATAAAATTCCTGGACTGAAGCGTGTTCCAGGTCCTCTCGTGGCTCTATTAATTGTGACAGGATTGCAATCGGTTTGTCATTTTTCTGGAGTTGCGACTATAGGTTCCTTATTTGGTGGGATACCTCAAGGCCTACCTGAATTTAAATTACCCAACTTGACAATCGATCGAGTGATTGAGTTGATTGGCCCAGCGTTTACTATCGCGATGCTTGGTGCTATAGAGTCGCTTTTATCAGCAGTTGTAGCGGATGGGATGGCCGGTACAAAACACAATTCCAATCGGGAGTTACTCGGCCAGGGAATTGCAAATATTTTTGCACCCTTGTTTGGAGGATTCGCAGCAACCGGAGCGATTGCACGTACTGCGACAAACATTCGTAATGGGGGTAATAGCCCTTTAGCGGGTATCATCCATGCGCTCACTTTAATTTTAATTATTCTTTTTCTAGCTCCTTTGGCCGTGAATATCCCACTTACCGTATTGGCCGCAGTTTTATTTGTGGTGGCTTGGAATATGAGTGAAGTAAAACATTTCATTAAATTAATTAAGTGTGCTCCAAAAGCTGATGTAGTGATTTTGTTGGTTACCTTTTTCCTTACAGTGTTTGTGGATTTGGTAGTCGCAGTAAATATTGGCGTAATTATAGCTATATTACACTTCATACGGGGAATGGCGACCAGTGTTGAGGTGCAGCAAATGACTCAGGAAGAATTAGCACATGAATTGGCACGCCAAAATATAGAAACCTTACCCGATGGGGTATTGGTTTATGCTGTAGAAGGGCCTTTTTTCTTTGGAGCAGCGGAAGCATTCCAACATGCTTTAGCTGTAACTCATACCGATCCTAAAACTTTAATTATTAGAATGCGCTGGGTTCCCTTTATGGATGTTACGGGGTTACAAACTTTAGAAGAAATTATTGAAGATTTGCAGGAACGTAATGTGAGAGTCATTTTAAGTGGGGCTAATCCCCTGGTAGAGGAAAAGTTGCGTAAGGGCGGTATTATTAAACTTTTAGGTAACGCCAATTTCCATAAAGAATTTTCCCAAGCATTAATTGCATGTAATGCATAATCTCATTCAAATATCGGTACTCATGCTCAGGAGTAGCTTAAAAACTACTTTATTCTGGGATATGAGTACTAATGTTTCGGGTAACTAAAGTTTCTATTTCCCATAGCCCCACATTTTAAGTAAAATGATTATCATTTTATGGACTTGGGGTAGTTATGACGGTCAAAACACATATTATTGATTTAGCACATCTTGGCATGCATGACCTAGAGCAGGTTGGTGGAAAAAATGCTTCCCTTGGAGAGATGATCAGTCATTTATCCTCAGCAGGCGTATCTGTTCCGGGTGGATTTGCGACTACTGCGGATTCGTTCAGAGAATTTCTGTCTCAAGATAATTTAGATAAAAAAATCTATGCAAAATTGGCTTCTTTAGATGCAGACAATGTACAGCAATTAGCGGTTATTGGGAAAGAAATCAGAGAAATGATTGTTAATACACCATTTACCCCTGATTTTGAACGTGCTGTTCGAGAGGCTTATGACCAGCTGTCACAGTCCATCGGCCATGATAATTTCAGTGTAGCCGTTCGCTCATCAGCCACAGCTGAAGATTTACCGGATGCATCATTTGCGGGTCAACAAGAAACTTTTTTAAACGTCAAAGGAATTGATCAAGTTTTGCTCTCGATAAAACATGTTTTCGCATCACTTTTTAACGATAGAGCGATTACTTATCGTACTCACCATCAGTTTGCTCACCATGAAGTAGCTTTATCCGCGGGTATTCAACAAATGATTCGCAGTGATATGGCTGTAAGTGGTGTGATGTTTACTATGGATACTGAGTCTGGTTTTGATCAAGTGGTATTTATTACATCTTCTTATGGTTTGGGAGAGATGGTTGTCCAAGGAGCAGTCAATCCTGATGAGTATTACGTACATAAACCAGGTATCCTAGCAGGAAGACCTGCGGTTATTCGAAGAAATCTCGGAAGTAAAGCTCTAAAAATGATCTACAATGATGATCTCAGCAAGCCAGAACGAGTTAAAACCGTAGAGGTTGATCCGAAAGAGAGATTACTGTTTTCTTTAACGCAAAGTGAAGTAGAGCTTTTAGCTCATCAAGCCATAATTATTGAAAAACATTATGGTAGACCGATGGATATAGAGTGGGCAAAAGATGGTTTAAATGGTCAATTATATATTTTGCAAGCTCGTCCGGAAACCGTTAAAAGCCGAGACAATAAACAAATATTGGAGCGCTATACCTTACAACAAAAAGGTAAAGTGTTGGCTGAAGGACGAAGTATCGGACAACGTATAGGCCAAGGTAAGGCAAGAATTATTAAAGATGTAAATGAAATGGATCGGGTGCAACCTGGTGATGTGTTGATTTCCGATATGACGGATCCTGATTGGGAACCCGTAATGAAACGTGCTGCCGCTATTGTGACTAATCGTGGTGGTAGAACATGTCATGCGGCTATTATTGCTCGTGAATTGGGTATTCCGGCCGTAGTGGGCTGTGGGGATGCCACGAAAACGATACGTGACGGTGATGAGGTTACGGTCAGCTGTGCGGAGGGAGATAACGGCTACGTTTATGAAGGATTGTTGCCATACGAACAAGCACGTCTTGATGTAGACACCATGCCTGAATTGCCAATGAAAATTATGTTGAATGTAGGTAACCCTGAAAGAGCCTTTACATTTCAATCCATACCTAACTCAGGAGTAGGTTTGGCGCGTTTGGAATTTTTAATTTCCAATACGATTGGGATCCATCCCCGTGCCTTACTTGATTTTGATCAATTGGAAGATAAGGAATTAAAGCAATTCATTACTGAAAAAACAGCAGCTTATAATTCTCCCGTTGAATACTATATTGAGCGCTTGAAGGAAGGAATCGCAACGATTGCTGCTGCGTTTTATCCAAAACCAGTCATTGTAAGATTGTCAGACTTTAAATCAAATGAATATGCAAATCTTGTCGGTGGAAATTTATATGAGCCGCATGAAGAAAATCCAATGTTGGGTTTTAGAGGTGCATCACGATATGTTTCTGAGTCATTTGCAGAATGTTTTGCTTTGGAATGTAAAGCCGTACGACGGGTTCGCGAAGATATGGGTTTAACTAACGTAGAAGTCATGATTCCATTCGTACGAACAGTAGATGAGGCGGCTAATGTAATTCAAGTTTTGAAGCAACATGGACTTGAGCGAGGTAAGCATGGGTTACGGGTGATTATGATGTGCGAATTACCTTCCAATGCATTATTAGCTAAAGAATTCTTAGAGCATTTTGATGGGTTTTCTATAGGTTCTAATGATTTAACGCAGTTGACCTTAGGATTAGATAGGGATTCAGGATTAATCGCAGCTCAATTTGATGAACGTAATGAAGCAGTGAAGCTTCTTTTGCATATGGCAATTACTGCATGTAAAAAGGCTAACAAATATATAGGCATCTGTGGACAAGGTCCCTCGGATCATCAAGACTTTGCTCAATGGTTAATGAAAGAAGGGATAGAAAGCGTTTCACTTAACCCAGATTCAGTTTTAGAAACATGTTTATTTTTGGCAAAGCAATAGAATTGGGTGGAAGTCAATGTAACTGAGAAGCCTGAGCACAAAAAAACCTATTCGCAGTTTAAGCAATCAAAATTTGTGGCCTAAGCTGCAGAATAGAAGCCTCATTACGTGTATGGAACAGTGATCTTAAATTTGTAAAGAGGTCTTCTACTCCAGTCTAATTATCATAGCTTTAGCGAGGTATAAAATATTAATGCAAGTTTTAAAATGGTTGCTTCTAATTGCAGGAATAATCCCTGTTATTGCTTTTGCTTCTCCTGAGGCTAGCCATGCTGATCCGGTTGCATTTGTTTTACTCGGCGTTACTACTATTTTTTTCTTTGCAATTATTGGCCGTTATACGGCAAGACGCATCAATCAGCCTAGCGTACTTGGGGAATTGCTCATAGGAATTCTTATTGGAAATTTATTCTATTATTACGGATCCCCCTTAGCAATTTTATTACGAGAAGGTTCCTCAATTTTTGATGCCGTTAAGGAAATACTTCATGGAGTGCCATTAAATCAGGCAGTTAGTTCGGTTATTCCTAACCCAAATTATGCACAGCAAGTTGTAGGTGCTTTGAGTGGACCGCATGGTTCCGATTATCTCAAAATTGCTTATATAGTTGATATTTTTTCAAGATATGGGGTTATTTTTCTGCTATTTATGGTGGGGTTGGAAAGCTCGCTAGAGGAAATGAAACATACAGGTCGCGATTCGCTTATTGTTGCTTTGATTGGTGTGATTGCCCCAATGTTTTTAGGATTTGGTACCGTTTATTTATTGATGCCCGATGCCTCCTACCAATCCGATTTATTCATTGCGGCGACCTTGAGTGCAACCAGTATCGGAATTACTGCACGGGTGCTTACCGAAATGAAAAAATTACGCACTAAAGAAGCAAGGACTATATTGGGTGCGGCAATGTTAGATGATGTCTTGGGCCTAATTATTTTAGCTGTCGTCAGCTCCTTAGTGATTAGTGGGGTAGTAGATCTTATGATTGTATTGCGTATTATCGTAAGCGCAATGCTCTTTTTTTCAGGCAGCTTATTTTTAGGTCCCATTGTTTTACGCAAGGCGATTCATTTTTTTCGTTTTCTCGAGCCTTGGGAAGCAAAATTATTCATTTCCTTCTTGTTCATCATGACTCTTTCTTGGTTAGCTTCAGTGCTTGAACTTGCCACAATTATTGGGGCATTCACTGCCGGAGTCCTTCTTCATGATGACTATTTTGATGGCGTACCTTTAAGCCAACAAGAAAATCGGAGTATTTATCATTTATTATCGCCCTTAGAGTCTATCTTAGCTCCTATGTTTTTTGTGGTAATTGGCATCCAAGTGAAATTAGAGAGTTTTTATCACTTAAATGTAATTGTTTTGGCCACAGGTTTAACCATTGCAGCAGTGATTGGCAAGCTAGTGAGTGGATATGGCGCGCGCTCCTCAAATGATCGTCTACTAATTGGTATCGGCATGCTACCCCGCGGTGAAGTCGGGTTAGTTTTCGCTTCGATTGGTCGAACTTTAGGTGTTATTTCTGATGATTTATTTTCAGCAATTGTTTTAATGGTCATGGTGACGACATTTATTGCTCCTCTTTTATTAAAAATACGTTACGCTCAGAAAGACAGGAAAATTACATGAGTAAAACTTCTTTACAGATAGAGACAGAGGTGACCCGTGCTTTACACGAAGATGTAGGTGATGGAGATATTACTGCAACTTTATTATCCGCTGATCTTCGAGCTGAAGCAGAAATTATCTCCCGAGAAGCTATGGTTGTATGCGGCCAACGTTGGGTGAATGAAGTATTTAATCAACTTGATAATCAAGTCAAACTAGAGTGGCAAGTTACTGAAGGAGAATGGTTAGAGGCTCCGACTACTTTATGTAGGTTATATGGCCCAGCACGAAGCGTCTTAACTGGAGAGCGTACTGCCTTGAATTTTCTACAAACGCTGTCTGCTACGGCTACCCAAACCTATCATTATGCGCAACAGCTTCGTGGTACACAGACTCGATTACTCGATACCCGGAAAACACTTCCTGGATTAAGAGCAGCACAAAAATATGCGGTGACTTGCGGAGGTGGCTTCAATCACCGTATGGGGCTTTATGATGCTATTTTAATTAAAGAAAATCACATCAAAGCCTGTGGTTCGGTGGCACAAGCCGTTGCATTGGCAAGAAAAAATTATAAAAATGTATTAGTTGAAGTGGAAGTTGAAACTCTGGATGAGTTACGTGAAGCAATTGGTGCTCGCCCTGATAGAATTATGCTGGATAATTTTAATCATCATATGCTTGAAGAGGCGATTAAAATAAATCAGCCCAAATGTTGTGCTTTAGAAGTGTCTGGAGGAGTTACCCTAGAAAATATTGCTACAATTAGCCAATTAGGGGTGGATTTCATTTCTGTAGGTGCAATTACTAAATCAATCCAGGCTATAGACTTAAGCTTACTTATTAGGAATATTTTATGATGCCAATGATAGTTTTTACCGGAGGAGGTACAGCAGGGCATGTGGCACCTAACCTGGCATTAATACACGAATTCAGCAATAAAGGTTGGGAAATTGCTTATATAGGTTCTGCTCATGGAATTGAAAAGCAAATGATAGAACCTCTTAAAATACCATTTTATGGCATAAGCAGTGGCAAATTACGTCGGTATTTAAGTCTAAAAAACTTATTCGATCCTTTTAAGATCGTATTTGGTATTGTGCAATCTTTTTTCTTGCTTAATAAATTAAAACCGGATGTAGTTTTTTCAAAGGGTGGTTTTGTTGCATTTCCGGTTGTACTAGGTGCTTGGTTAAATCGAATTCCGGTGGTGGCTCATGAGTCCGATATGAGTCCGGGACTGGCAAATCGTTTGTGTTTTCCTTTCGTGAATAAAATTTGTTTAACTTTTGCGGCAGGAAAAAAGCATTTTAAAAAACAAGATAAAATAGAAGTAACAGGAACCCCAATCCGCAAGCAGTTATTTGTCGGTAATAGCGACCATGGACGTGAGCTTTGTGGGTTTCATGCAGAGAAACCCTGTCTATTAGTTATAGGAGGCAGTTTAGGAGCAGGATCTATTAATCGGAGTATTCGTAAGGCGTTACCCCAATTGACCAGGGAATATCAAGTTATTCATATATGTGGAAAAGGAAAACTAGAGGCTTCTTTAGTTAACCTTAAGAACTACAAGCAGTTTGAATATGCTAACGAAGAATTAGCTGATTTATTTGCTGCAGCATCAGTTATAATTTCGCGAGCTGGTGCTAATTCTCTTTATGAAATTTTAGCTCTTGGAAAACCGCATATCTTAATTCCTTTACCCGCTGAGGTCAGCCGAGGAGATCAAATTCAAAATGCTCGTTATTTTCAAAAAATAGGCATTAGTCTTGTGATTGAAGATAGCGCTTTGAATACGGATATTTTACTACAAACTTTACATGAACTGGAGAATAATAAAAGGGATATTAATAATAAAATCAATGAATTAAATATTAAGTCCGCTACAGACCAACTCGTAGCTATTATCGAGGAGCAAGTTCATGTTCAATCCGCAAGCACTGTATGAATTCGTTTGTCATCAATGGGAACAAGAAATTATCCCTAGTTTATGTGATTACATAAAAATTCCTAATAAATCACCTCACTTTGATCCTAAATGGCAGGAACATGGTTTTATGGACAAGGCAGTTTCTCATATTGCTGATTGGTGTAAGTCTCATGCTCCTAAAGGAATGATGCTGGAGATTATGAGACTGGAGGGGCGTACTCCATTAATTTTTATTGAAATCCCTGGCGAAATTGATGAAACCGTTTTGTTGTATGGTCATCTCGATAAACAGCCGGAAATGTCTGGATGGAATGAAGATTTGCACCCGTGGAAACCTGTGTTAAAAGATGGGCGTTTATATGGTCGGGGAGCGGCAGATGATGGTTATGCTGCCTATGCCTCATTAACTGCAATTTGTGCTTTGCAGAATCAAGGATTACCCATCCCGCGTTGTGTTTTGATTATCGAAGCGTGTGAAGAGAGTGGTAGTTATGATCTGCCTTATTATATCGAGCAATTAAATGATCGGATTGGCAAACCCAAGTTAGTGATCTGCCTTGATTCAGGAGCTGGGAACTACGAGCAATTGTGGATGACTACCTCATTACGAGGAAACTTAGTCGGTGAGTTATCCGTTGAGCTCATCCATGAGGGTGTTCATTCAGGTGCTGCAAGCGGTATCGTAGCAGACAGTTTTCGCGTCGCTCGGCAATTAATTAGTCGTATTGAGGATGAGATTTCAGGAGAAATAAAACTATCCGAGTTGTATTGTGATATTCCCGAAGAACGAATAAAACAAGCAGACCAGTGTGCTCAAGTATTAGGAGAGTCTGTTTATGCAGAATTTCCCTTGCATGAAGGAGTTGAGCCGTTAACGAAGAATAAGACTCAATTGATTCTAAATCGGACATGGAGACCTGCGTTAACTGTCACCGGAGCTGATGGATTTCCTTCTATAGAGAACGCAGGCAATGTTTTACGACCAAAAACTGCACTAAAATTATCTATGCGTTTGCCCCCTTTAGTAAACCCTAGACTTGCAGCAACAGTGATGCACGATGTATTAACTAAAGAACCACCGTATCAAGCTAAAGTGAGTTTTAATATCGGAGATGGTTCACAGGGGTGGAATGCGCCTCAACTTGCTTCTTGGTTAGAACAAGCGGCCGATGCGGCTTCAATGGCTTACTATGGAAAGCCAGCTGCTTATTTGGGAGAAGGGGGTACTATTCCTTTCATGGGGATGTTAGGTAAGAAATTCCCAGATGCTCAATTTATGATTACCGGAGTTTTGGGCCCTCATTCCAATGCTCATGGTCCTAATGAATTCTTGCACTTAGATATGGTGAGAAAATTAACTGCATCGGTGGCATATGTACTTTATCATGTAAGGTAATGTATTTGTTAAGCTAAGCATTTCCTCAAGTTAACCCTCTCCATTAAAGAGGGGGTTATATATTATAATTTTGATAAATTCTACCTTCTCTCGGAAGAAGATTCCCGCAGAATGGGTAAAGCAAGTGATGAGAGATAATACTTCTTGATCTAAAACTCATGCTATTTAATCTATTGAAACGAGCAGAAAATTTCATCCAAATTTTGTTACGTATTGAACTTAAAGCAAAAAAAATTAAAAAACTCTCGACATAAAGTACAAATCTTGGGATACTTTTGCCGGCTCTGGAACGAGCCACTTAGTCCAACAATTAGGAGAAAATTATGAAAGCAAAATTTATTGCTACTGTTTTGTCATTATCTGTAGTTACTTGCTCTACTCATGCAGTTGTCACTAAAGAAATCTCAGTCAAAAAAAAAACCCCTGTAGTAATTCATAAAATTGATCTCAACACAGCTGATTTATCAATGCTTACCGGTTCAGTTAAAGGCATAGGAAAAAAGCGAGCTGAAGCGATTATCGCATATCGTAAAAGTCATCATGGTTTTAAGTCTTTGGAAGAGCTGGCTGATGTGAAGGGCTTAGGCCAACATTTTGTGACATTGAATCGTGATAAATTAAATCAAGTGTTTGTTATTAATAAAATAGAATAAGAATTATATAAATTAAGTGGAACACTTTTATGTCGCTGTTGTAAGTATTAATTAATTACAACAGTGACACACAAGTGAAGAACGTGATTTAGAGTGTCTGTATTGGTGTGTTAATTTCATCTAAATCATGTTTTAAATGACTTATTTCGCTCTTAAAGAATGTAAAGCTCGTTGCTGATCGAATCGGAATAAACCCTCTTTTATGCTGAATGGCTTTAAGAAGTTTCCCGATATCACTTTCTTTATCTTTTTCTTTGCTCAACTCATTATTTATTTCAATTTCAGTCAAAGTAGCTAATTTATTTTTGTCTTCAATAGACAGCTGTTGGAACGCTGTTTCAATTGCCTCAATTTTCTTATGTGGATCAGAAGAAAAGAAACCCGCTCTCTCTAAAATCCCTTTATTTACTGTTTCTATAAATTCATTAATCTTTTCCAAGCGTTTAATTTCAGTGACTATCTTTGCTAAACTTTCTTTTTCGTTACAGCTCATTATTTCTTGTTTTATTTTGCTTGTATCTGTTTTATTTAGACGCAATCTTCCAAGAGCGATTAACAGATCAGGTTTTATATTATCAGCAGGTAATTCAACGGGCTGATTTAAACGTTCTGGTTCGGGTATTGGTTGTTTTTTAAGTAATAATTCCTTGAGTTGAGCGTTCTCTTGCCGCAAAGATTCTAACTGAGGTTTAAGATCAATCACATCAGTTTCAGGTTCTTGGATTTGTTTCCCTTTTTCAACTCGCTTAAGTAAGCTATTTTCTTTTCGTAAAAACTCCAACTCAGATTTAAGCGCGGCTGTCTCGGATACAACTTCACTAGATGGTATGGTAGTTTGTTCCACTATCTTGAGTTGTTGTTGTAATGAAATGTTTTCGTGCTGTAAGGTTTCTAACTGTTTTGTAAGTTCAACGATAGTTTGCTCGTGTTTTTGTGCAGAATTAATGTTTCTTTTTAATTCGTTATTTTCGTTTTGAACAATCTGTAATTGTTTCTTCAACTCTTCTAAAGTTCTGCTGTTTTGTTGAACAGTGCTACGGGTTTTTTCTATTTCCTTTTTTTGCTGCTCAATGAGTTCTTGAGACGATGATTCAACTTTTTGTAATCGTATAAGTTCAAGTTTCTGTTGCTCAAGCTTTTTGCTCGTTTCATCAGCGTCATGCTCAAGCTTCGCGTGTTCTTGCTTTAACAGTTCTAGCTGTTTATTAGATTCCTCTAAAGTGAGCGTTGTTTGTTTTAGGGTTTGATTTGTCTGTTGTAATTCTTCCTGAGAAGCAGATAATTCTTTTCTAATTTTATCTAAAACGGCTTGCCATTGTGCGTGATAAACATTGATAAGTTGAGTGAGGGGCATGTCTTGCAAGGCTTCGGCTCTTTGAGGCTCTTTCTCCATCAAACTTTTTCTAAAATCACGAATATATTGATTGATTTTCTCTTGATTTCCTTGCGGGAAACCAAGATTTTGAAAAGTCTCATTAAGGACTTCTTCATGCCTTTTTGCTTCCTTGGCAAATTCTTTCACAACTTCGTAACGGGCATTAGCTATTCCAAAACATTTTCTACATTGTTCTAATGATGCTCTTATTTCATCACTGAATATTAGGGCTTGTTTTGCTTTACTCTTTTTTAAATTGATAATATCTTGCAGACTTTGCTCAATTGCTTTGCACATCGAGGTCCATTGCAAATCTATCCCAGATGTCTGCGCTTGTCCTTTACCTGTTCTCTTTGCTTCAGCTACAGCTGCTCTTTCCTCTTCGGGTAATACACTAAAAGGGGTTCGCATGAAGTCAGCTAAATTAAGGATTGAATCAAGGAGGTTATTTACTTTGTCTGCATACTTACCTTCGAATAACTCTTTTGGACGTTGGGGAGCAATGTCTTTAAATAGTAGAAGATGTAATATTTTTTTATGTTTTTGAGATGGAGTACCCTCGAGACTGTCAAAAAATTTTTGAGGTGTAAAACCTTCAGGAATTAATGGTTTAACAAAAGTATGAACTATGTCGATTTGTTCCTCACTCAACTCAACAATCGGCTTGTCGTTCAATTTTATTCCTAAGCGTAAATAAGCACCCAACAGCGCTGATGCATCAATTGCGGCTTTGCCTGGCTGGGGGATATGAAGTCGCTGATCTCCTCTCAGGCTTATAAAATTAGCAATGTTGTCCATTATCTTTTTATATTCAGGAGTATCTTTTCCTTTATTGGTTGCTTCTTTTAAAAAACAAAAAAGATTGAAAAGAAGTTTAGCTATTAGATCCGGTTCGCCTTGAGTCCATTGTGATAATTCATTTGATTGTAAGCTGCTGGGCATAATAAATTAAAACCTCAAGTTAAGATTATCTATTTTGGGAATGGTAGTGTATTATATAATCAATTTGATTACAAAATATATTTTTAATTGGAAATTGAACCATAAAGGAATATTTAATATAATCAAATTGATTTCAGAATATTTTTTAATTTAACAAAATTAGAGCATATGGGAAATTTTGACTCATTTTAAGCGTATAATTTTAAAAATAATTTGTGATTGTTGATGCATAATAGTATCAAAAGCTACTTATTTTTGATTCCGATGCTTACCAAAATTGAAAACTCTCTTCATGTATAAAAATTCACTCTTTAATTTTAAATTGTTGTGTAAGAACTGTCGATTTTTATCCAAATTTAGTATAAAGTAGCGCAAAAAAAAGAACGGGATAGTGCAGCTTATGTTCAGAAAATTAAGGGGCGTGTTCTCCAATGATTTATCAATTGATTTGGGAACAGCTAATACATTGATTTATGTGAGAGATAAAGGGATTGTTCTAAATGAACCCTCTGTAGTGGCTTTACGTAATGAATCAGGACAAAAGCGCGTTGCGGCAGTAGGTCTTGAAGCGAAGCGTATGTTGGGAAGAACCCCAGGAAACATAAATGCGATTAGACCAATGAAAGATGGTGTGATCGCTGACTTTTTTGTTACTGAAAAAATGCTGCAGCATTTCATTCATAAAGTTCATGAAAACAAATTTTTACGTCCAAGTCCTCGTGTTTTGGTTTGTGTTCCCTGTGGTTCGACCCAAGTTGAACGTCGTGCGATTCGTGAATCTGCAATGGGTGCTGGTGCTCGTGAAGTATTTTTGATTGAAGAACCTATGGCTGCTGCTTTAGGGTCTGGAATGCCGGTTGAGGAAGCCAGTGGCTCTATGGTTGTCGATATAGGTGGCGGTACAACCGAAGTTGCGATTATTTCCTTAAGTGGAATTGTTTACCACCAATCCGTTCGTATAGGTGGTGATAAGTTTGATGATGCGATTGTATCTTATGTACGTCGAAACTATGGAACCCTTATTGGTGAAACCACCGCAGAGCGTATTAAACATGAAATTGGCTCCGCATTTCCAAGTCGTGATTTGTTTGAAATAGAAGTCCGAGGAAGAAACCTGGCTGAAGGAGTTCCTCGTAGTTTCATCCTTACCAGTGCAGAAATTTTAGAAGCTCTTCAAGAGCCCTTATCAGGTATTGTTGGCGCAGTGAGAGCTGCGTTGGAATTAGCTCCACCTGAGTTGGCTGCTGATATTGCTGAACGAGGTATGGTTTTAACCGGAGGCGGGGCTCTGTTGAAAAACATAGATACTTTGCTCATGGAAGAAACCGGTTTACCTGTATTAATTGCTGAAGATCCGCTGACCTGCGTAGCACGTGGTGGTGGTAAAGCTTTAGAAACCATGGATTTGCGCGGCGGTGATTTCCTCTCAACAGAATAATACGTATAACAGATTATTTAGTAGGCGCGGGTACAGTTCTATTGGATTTGTGCTCGCGCTTGTCTTTTCTGTTTTTTTGATGTTTTCAGATTATCATTATCGTTATTTAGATAATGTGCGGAGTGGTTTTTCCTTTGTTGTTGCTCCTTTGCAATATGCAGTAGATTATCCTGTTCGCGTTATTGGTTGGGTACAGTCTCTGGTTAGTGCGAAAAAAGCTTTAATAGCCGAAAACATGCAGTTACGGTATCAGCAGACCATGCTGGAGGCCGAATTACAAAAATTAATTATCATTCAAAAAGAAAACTCTCAACTGAAAGAGTTACTTCTCACTTCATCAAAAGCAGATATGAGTGCAATGGCTGCCCAAATTCTTGCTGTTGATACGAGTAATTCACGTCAGGTCGTTATCTTAAATAAAGGAAAACGTGATGGTGCCTACGTTGGGCAACCCGTTTTAGATGCCAAAGGCGTTATGGGGCAAATTGTTGATGTAGGTCCTATAACCAGTACAGTCTTACTTATTTCTGACTCCAAGAGTGCTGTCCCGGTACGAAATAATCGTACTGGAGAACGTGCGATTCTTGTGGGAACGAATGACATAGAGAAATTATCTTTAATTAATTTACCGAAAACCTCCTCGATCCACCCAGGCGATGTATTGGTGACCTCAGGCTTGGACAGGCATTTCCCTGAAGGATATCCTGTAGGGCGTGTAGAAGAGGTGAATAGCATTCCTGGTGAAGATTTTGTTAAGGTGAAAGTAAAACCTGTTGCCTTACTTAATCGTAATCGGCTGGTGTTACTGATCTGGCAAGATGCGGAGCAAGAGCAATTAAATACGCAAATTAATGAACGTTTAAATGCTAAGGAGACTATGTGATGAGAAATCTTCGCATACGGTTATGCTTGGGATTTATTGTGGCTCTTCTATTGTCAATATTACCTATGCCTGAATTAATCTCTGCTTTTAGGCCTCCTTGGGTTCTATTACTCGTGCTTTATATAGAATATTTTTTACCGGGCAATTTTCGATTGACCACCTTATTGTTTGTGGGATTATTATTGGATGTTCTATTAGCAACGGTAATTGGAGAACACTCGTTTGCCTTGCTTTTAGTTACTTGGATTGCTTCCAGCAAATCCAGACGATTCCAATTCTTCTCTATGATGCAGCAAATATTTTTAATTGGATTTTTTTGCCTTTTATATCAATCAATTATATCTTTAACTACGGCCCTACTTGGTTTCAACTATAGTTTGTTCATGCCTGTAGCGAGTGCTTTAGTGGGCATGTTTATCTGGCCATGGATCCGCCTCCTTGGTGAAGATACTTTGTTGAAACGCTTGGTATATCGTTAAACTTCATCCAATCGTTGCGAAGAACCTTCATTCTGTATCACAGTACTAAGATGAAAGGGCCCTGGTTTTACTCGGGATGAAGGGTTTGGTTATAGGTGATGTATTGTTCTATATTCCCCAGGCTGTAAATTCTCTAAGCTCCAATTACCTATTCTATGGCGAACCAATCTTAAGGTAGGGAACCCAATAGCAGCAGTCATTCTACGAACCTGATGATTTTTTCCTTCTTTTAAAATAATTTCCAACCAGCTTGTAGGGATGTTTTTACGAAAGCGAATAGGGGGATTACGTGGCCATAATAGAGGCTCATCAATGATTTTAACTTCGGCAGGTAAAAAGCTAATATCTTTGAGTACTAAACCTTTTTTCAGCGGAACTAAATCCATTTCATCAGGGATGCCTTCTACCTGAACCCAATAATATTTTCTTTTATTGAATTTGGGGTGAGTTAACTGATATTGCAGCGTACCGTTATTCGTTAATAATAATAGGCCTTCGCTGTTCTTATCTAACCTTCCTGCTGCGTAAAAATCAGGTTTGTTAATGAAAGCAGCTAATGTATGTTCCGGAGCTTCACCGGAGAATTGGCTAACAACCCCATAGGGTTTATTGAACAGTATAATTTCTGGCATTAAGTATGATATAAAAAAGCTTAAGTGCGTGTATAGTAGGGTCTTTTTCTATTATGAGCAATTCTAAATTCATTGTTTTAATAGGTTAATTCTTGTACAATAACGCAAAAATTATACTTTATGGTGAAAATTGTTTATGAAATATTCAATCTTAATTTCTCTCCTTTTTTGTCAATGTACCTATGCCATGAGTCATATTGTCATGGTTGGAGATGAAAAAGTAGAAATTAAGCACATTGTTGGAAGAGGTAAGACTTTTATACACTTGCATCATAATGAACAAACCGCTTTAAAAGCGGCTCAGGCAGTGGTTCAGAAAGATGGAGGAAGTCTTATTACTTTAGTACATTCTGGCGGTCGCAATGTAGTCTTTCATTTAAACAACCAACGTTTTGAATTTGATCCGAATCGGATTTTTACTGACAATGGAATCAAAAAAACGCTCTCACAGTTCGGTCAATATAATTCACGGGCGCATCAAGAAGTAAATAAGTTGGCCACTAAAATCAAGCAGTTACTTCCAAAAGGTAAAGTAGTAGCGGTTCATAATAATTCAACTTATTCACTTAAAGATTATTTACCCGGAAACACGTTAGAAAAAGATGCGCAGGCGATACATATGATCCCCGAAAATTATTTCCGTAATTTTTATTTAGTCACCAAAATTAATGATTTCCTTCGTTTAAAAAGCAAAGGTTATAATGGAATTTTACAAAAACCTTCCGCAACAGATGATGGATCATTATCCATCTATTTGGCAAAAAATGATTATATCAATGTCGAAGCAGGATACGATCAACTTGTTGAACAGATCAAAATGTTGCAACATGCATAGTAAACATTCAAGACATGCTAATTAAATAGAAATGGTACTTGGGATTCCAAGTTATCACATGCTATCATTGCCTTTTCTCTAATTTTACGGAGTTGTCAATGACCTACGATAAAATCAAAGTGCCTTCACAGGGTGAGGCTATAACAGTTGCTGCTGATCTGTCACTTCGTGTACCTAATAATCCCATTATTCCTTTCATTGAAGGAGATGGTATTGGTGTGGACGTAACTCCACCAATGATTCGTGTTGTTGATGCTGCGGTTGCAAAGGCATACGGCGATAAGAGAAAAATTGCCTGGATGGAAGTATATGCAGGAGAAAAAGCAACTGAAGTTTATGGTTCCGATCAATGGTTACCTAAAGAAACTTTAGATGCGATGAAAAAATATGTTGTTTCGATTAAAGGTCCCCTGACTACTCCAGTTGGAGGCGGAATTCGTTCACTAAACGTTGCTATTCGCCAAGAAATGGATCTTTACACTTGTTTGCGACCCATTCGTTATTTTGACGGCGTCCCAAGTCCACTCAAAGAGCCTGAGAAAACCGATATGGTTATTTTTAGAGAAAACTCTGAGGACATTTATGCGGGTATTGAATGGAAGGCTGATTCCCCAGAAGCTAAGCAAGTGATTGAATTCTTACGAAAGGATATGGGTGTTAAAAAAATTCGTTTTCCAGAGCACTGTGGTATAGGTATAAAACCTGTTTCTAAAGAAGGAACTACACGCTTGGTAAGAGCTGCAATCCAATATGCCATTGATAATGATCGCCAAACAGTTACTTTGGTTCACAAAGGTAATATCATGAAATTTACCGAAGGGGCCTTTAAAGATTGGGGTTACCAAGTGGCACGTGATGTTTTTGGTGCTAAAGAATATGAAGGGGGTCCTTGGATGGAATTCAAGAATCCTAAGACAGGTAAGCAAATCATTATAAATGATGTAATTGCCGACGCGTTCTTGCAACAAATTCTTTTAAGACCGGAAGATTACAGCGTAATTGCTACGCTTAATTTAAATGGTGATTATATTTCTGATGCTTTAGCTGCTCAAGTAGGTGGTATCGGTATTGCTCCAGGGGCAAATATAAGCGATGACGTTGCTGTATTTGAAGCAACCCATGGCACGGCACCAAAATATGCGGGCAAGAATAAAGTTAACCCCGGGTCAATTATTCTATCTGCCGAAATGATGTTGCGTCACATGGGATGGAATGAAGCTGCTGATTTAATAATCAAAGGCATGCAAGGTGCCATTGCAGCTAAAACAGTCACCTATGATTTTGAGCGTGGTATGAACGGTGCAACTTTGGTTAGTAGCTCTGGTTTTGGAGATGAAATAATTAAACATATGTAAATCGTATGGATAAATTTGAGCCTTAGTGGAATACAATAAAATTGGTATTATCCCTTTTTTGTATTTTCACCAAGGCTACTTTTGTGCCATCTACAATTTATACCTTTAATGAATGTTATCTAATCAATATGTTTTTGATTATTTCAAAGACTAATTTTTTCATTAAAAATAGATGATTTTACTGGCCAAAAGTGCGTAGGGAGTCTATAAAAATAGTATAGAGGTTGTATGTTATGAGCGGGCAAAATCTAGAGGAAATTGTTAGGCATAAAGTCGCTGAACCTGAGTTGAGCACGGAAATCAGAGTGCCTAGAAAGTACAAAGTAGTATTGCTCAATGATGATTATACACCTATGGATTTTGTAGTAGAGGTACTGAAGCATTTTTTTCACTTAAGTGAAGAAATCGCTGTTCAGGTGATGTTACAGGTTCATATCCAAGGAAAAGGCGTGTGTGGGGTATTTACACGAGATATAGCAGAAACAAAAGTAGCACTGGTAAATGAATACGCCAGAATGAATCAGCACCCATTGCTATCCAGCATGGAACCCGAGTAATTTGCTGTGGGCTGAAGAGGAGCAACGACAATGTTAAATAAAGAACTTGAATTCACCTTGAATTTAGCGTTCAAGGAAGCAAAAGAGAAGCGTCATGAATTTATGACCGTAGAGCATTTGTTGTTGTCATTGCTTGATAATCCAGCGGCTGGAAGTGTATTACAAGCATGTGATGCAAATATTGAAGCATTACGTCGCGATTTAATTGAGTTCATTGACGAAACAACTCCTAGAATTCCTGAAGACGAATTGGATAGAGAAACACAACCTACACTTGGCTTTCAACGTGTGTTACAACGTGCAGTATTTCACGTCCAATCTGCTGGCAAAACCGAAGTAACTGGCGCTAACGTATTAGCAGCAATTTTTAGTGAACAAGAAAGCCAAGCAGTATATTTTTTACGACGTGAGAACATTACGCGACTTGATGTAATTAATTATATTTCTCATGGTGTTTCTAAGTATCAAAACAATGATATGCATGAAAATATGAACTCTATGGAAGATGATATGAGTTCATCAGAGGGAAATGAGTCACCTTTGGAAAGCTATTGTACGAACCTCAACCGACGTGCGAAACAAGGAAAAATTGATCCCTTGATTGGACGTCATGAAGAAGTACAACGTACTATTCAGGTATTATGTCGACGTAGAAAAAATAATCCCTTGCTGGTAGGTGAAGCGGGAGTGGGTAAAACTGCGATTGCAGAAGGCCTCGCTCGACGTATTGTAGATGGGGAAATACCTGACGCCATCCGGGATTGTATTGTTTATTCTCTGGATTTAGGGGCATTACTTGCTGGAACCAAATATCGGGGTGATTTTGAAAAACGATTGAAAGCAGTGTTAAAACAATTAGGTCAACAAGATGGGGCAGTACTGTTTATTGATGAAATTCATACAATTATTGGTGCCGGAGCTGCATCCGGTGGGGTTATGGATGCCTCTAATTTAATTAAACCCCTATTGGCAAACGGCGAGCTGAAATGTATAGGTTCTACAACGTACCAAGAATACCGAGGTATTTTTGAGAAAGATAGAGCTTTAGCAAGACGTTTCCAAAAAATTGATATTCCTGAACCTACAATTGACGAAACGTTTGAAATATTGAAGGGATTGAAAGGACGATTAGAAGAACATCATGGAGTAAAATTCACTATTCCTGCACTGAAAGCAGCTGCTGAATTATCTGCGAAATACATCAATGATCGATTTTTACCGGATAAAGCAATTGACGTGGTTGACGAGGCAGGTGCTTACCAGAATTTATTAACGGCGAGCAAACGCAAAAAAATTATAAGTGTGACCGAAATTGAGAGTGTTGTTGCGAAAATTGCACGCATACCTATCAAGAAAGTTTCTGCTCGTGATAAAGATACTTTACGGAATTTAGAACGCGATTTGAAACTCTTAGTTTATGGACAAGATCAGGCGATCACTGCGTTAGCCTCTGCAATTAAATTAGGTCGCTCTGGCCTTAGAGATCCACAAAAACCCGTGGGTTGTTTCTTATTTGCTGGACCAACAGGGGTTGGAAAAACAGAAGTAACCAGACAATTGGCTAACGTTTTAGGAATTGAATTGCTACGTTTTGATATGTCTGAATACATGGAAAAACATACTGTTTCTCGTCTGATTGGTGCTCCCCCAGGATATGTTGGTTATGATCAAGGCGGTTTGCTGACCGAAGCAGTTACTAAAAACCCTCATGCAGTATTGTTGCTTGATGAAATAGAAAAGGCCCATCCAGATGTATTTAATTTGCTGTTGCAAATTATGGATCATGGTACTTTAACGGATACTAATGGACGTCAAGCCGATTTTAGACATATTATTCTGGTAATGACCTCTAATGCCGGTGCTGGAGAGATAGTACGGAACTCCATTGGATTCTCCCAACAGGATAATAGCAATGACGGGCTTGAAGTGATCAAGAAACAATTTAGTCCCGAATTTAGAAATAGGCTCGATGCAATTATTAATTTTGCTCCATTGGATTCAGTGACCATTGGTTTAGTTGTCGATAAATTTATTATGGAGTTGGATGAACAATTAAGTCATAAAGGTGTCACTTTTAACGTCGATAAAATGGCACGTGAATGGCTTATTGAGCACGGTTACGACAAAGTAATGGGCGCTCGACCCATGGCACGATTGATCCAAGAGAATGTAAAAAAACCTCTCGCTGATGAACTTTTATTCGGTAAGTTAATGCATGGTGGTCACGTCACCTTAAAAGTTAAAGACGGTAAGTTACATTTTGTCAGTCATGATCATAGAGAGGGCGTTTTTTAGATGACATTGACTGTAATAATAATAACTAAAAATGAAGAGAGAAATATCAGAAGATGTCTCGAATCCGTACGATTTGCTGATGAAGTAGTTGTACTGGATTCGGGAAGTACTGATAAAACAGTTGCCATTGCCAAAGAATATACGGAGCATGTTTTCTCTACCGACTGGCCAGGCTATGGTGCTCAAAAGCAAAGAGCATTATCTAAAGCTACAGGCGATTGGGTGTTAAATCTTGATGCTGATGAATCTGTCAGCGAGGAGTTGCAGCAAGAAATCAAGGCAGCCATGTCCTCAAATACAGCCGATGCTTTTAGAATTGCAATTCAAATGTATTTCTATAATCAACCCTTAAAATACTCTTCTAGTCCTAAACGTCACGTTCGCCTTTTTAAACGGGAAAACGCCTATTTCAGTAATGACATTGTGCATGAAAAAATAGTACTACCCGAGAGTACACGAATTGGTAAAATCAAAAATGTCATTATGCACCACTCATTTAAAGATGTAAGTCATGTCTTATATAAGATGAATAAATATTCATCTTATAGCGCGAAAACATACATCTTAAATAAGAGAAAATCCAGTTTCAGCAAAACAGTAGCCAGTACAACATGGATGTTTTTCAGATGTTATATCTTGCAACGTGGTTTTTTAGATGGCAGAATAGGTTTTTTATTTGCAGTGTTTAATGCACAAGGTACTTTTTATCGTGGTATTAAACAATTGTATCAAGATAGCAATATAGACCAATTGCCAAAAAGCACAGAGGAATTAATTTGAGACTGAGCTTGCTAGAAGAAAAAAACAATTTATTGATACCAACGCTTCTTGTTTTGTTAGCATTTTTTATCCCAATAAGTGTCAGCATCAAGTCCATTTTAGTGGTAGTTAGTATAGTGGCTCTTTTGCTAGCGCCTTACTACAGACAATATATGTATTATGCTTTTAATACATTATGGGCTCGTGCCGCTATTGGTTTATTTCTTTTTGTCATTATCGCCTGTTTGTGGTCTGAAGCACCGTACGCCTTACAGTACAACATTATCGATAAATATTCTAAGTTAATTTTCCTGCCTGTATTTGCCGTAGGGTTTATTAAACCACAGACTAGATTATGGGTTTTAAATAGCTATATATTAACGATGATATTGACGTGTATTATATCAGTGCTAAAGTCAAAACATTTAATAACATTTCATTCCACAGATCCTGCTGATGTATTTTATAACCACATTATTACTGGATTTATGGTAGCCCTAGGTGTTTATTTTGCTGGCATCTTAGTATTACAGCAGAATATGAGTAAAGGATTACGGATTTTTTATCTGTTTATGATTATCTTAGGAACTTATCAGACATTTTTTCTTAATCCAGGGAGAACAGGTTACATTATTTATGGTGTTTTAATGTCTTTACTAATAGTGCAAAAACTTCCCTTTAAAAAGGCTTTGGTAGGAATTTTGGGATTTATCGCTGCAATTAGTTTAGCTTATACTTTGAGCCCTGTGATGCAAAATGGAGTTCATTTAATGATTACAGATATCAAGCTTCTGAAACACAACCAAGCAGATACCTCTTTAGGTTTTAGAATTCAATTTCATCAATATGCGCAATCTTTATTTGAAAAAAATCCACTTATAGGTGTGGGCACTGGAGGTTTTCAATATAGCTTTCAGAAAGATCAGCCTATTCCTGCTTGGGGAAAAAAGCTTAATGAGCCTCATGGTCAATATTGGTTAACTCTTGCAGAACTGGGATTAGTAGGTATTATTCTGTTTCTTTTTTTCATAGGAACCTTGTTTTTAACTGCCTTCAGGCTTAACCAAATGAAGCCCATTCTTTTAGGGTTATTGGTTTCTTTTTGTGTTTTATCGTTCTCAGATACTATATTTTGTTATTCAACAATAGGTTACTTGTTAATTCTTTTCAGTGCATTATGTTTTGGTGAAATCATAGAAAATCAAAAGGCAATAATCGATCAGGCGCATGAGTACAAATAACCTCAGCACGAACTCCGATTTTAGCCTGGTGCAGCGAAGCGAAACCGAACCTCTAGCAATAATGCCTGGTTGCGGCTTTGTACTTTTAATTATCTAATAATTGAATAGGCCAGAGATGGTAAAAATGATGAACGGGTCCATTTCCAAAGCCCACAGAATGTTCTTTTGCCGCTTGTATGGCATTAAATAAATAGTTTTTTGCGATATCGCACGCTTTAATTAAATCAATTTTTTGGGCAAGACAGGCTGTTATGGCTGCAGATAGGGTGCACCCAGTTCCGTGAGTATTTTTAGAGTTAATTCTTGGGCTCGCAAACCAATGAATGTCTCCGTTTGCACCTATTAATAAATCATTCGATTCAACTGAATGCAAAAGATGTCCCCCTTTAAGTAAAACGTATTTGGGGCCAAACTCAAGCAGCTTTTGACCAATATACTTCATTTCTATTTCAGATGATGCATTTAGGCCGGTGAAAGTAAAAGCTTCTGGAAGGTTAGGGGTAATCAAAGTAGCTAGTGGTACCAGTTGGGTGATTAAAGAGTTCACTGCTTCGGGTAGTAATAATGGATCACCACTTTTAGCAACAGTTACAGGATCAATAACAATAGGAATATCCAGAGCATTTTTTTTTAGGAACGATGACACTAATTCAATAATTTCCGTGTTGAAGAGCATCCCTATTTTTATACTGTCCGGTTTAATATCGTCAAATATAGCGTTCAGCTGATCTTCTATTGCCTTCAATGGAATAGGGTAACAGTTTCTCACTCCGCACGTATTTTGTACCGGCAAAGCGGTAAGTACCGTCATCCCATAGCAGCCTAATGCCGAAAATGTTTTTAAATCAGCCTGAATTCCGGCTCCACCTGAACCATCAAAACCTGCTATAGATAAAGCTTTATATTGCATGACTAGACTCTTGTACAGTTTTTGACATTAAAATCCAGTCGGGATCGAATAAATTATTAATAAACACTTCTTTGAATGTAGCAGGGCGTTTGGCTTGTTCATGAGCCAATTGTCCACACAAGCCAAAATATGCAGTTGCTTGAACTGCAGCGTGAAAATGGTTTGCTTCGCAAGCAACAAAGGCACTCAGGACAGCAGTCATAGTGCAACCCATCCCTGTAATCAGGGACATAAGGTTTGAACCAAATGGAAGTAAAATCTCATCCACTCCGTTAGTTATAAAATCTTGAGGGCCACTGATTACAATTGTTTTTTTTGATTTTGCCAGCATATGGGCGCTCTGAATTGCTTTAGTTACAGGATCTGAGCTTTCGACTCCTTTAGTGCTTCCATTTGAACCAGCTAATGAAATGATTTCACTCGCATTCCCTCGGATCACTTGAGCATAAGGAAATAACTCCATTGCAGCAGATGTTCGAAGTTTGCTCGCTCCTGCACCTACAGGATCGAGAATTAGGGGTTTATCTATTGAGTTTGCAATGTTGGCTGCAAATCGAGCTCTCTCCATAAATGAATCATTCAAAGTTCCGATATTAATATATACAGCTTGACTTAAATCAATCAGTTCTTCAATCTCGACTTGAGATTCGGACATGAGGGGTGCAGCACCCAAAGCCAAAAGGCTATTTGCCATAAAATCCATAGTAACGTAATTAGTAAGGCAAAGTATTAAGGGTTTTTGTTGCTTTAAACGGGTGAGGGTGAATTGTATGTGCTCAAGCATATCGGGTCCTGAAAAACGATACTTCGCAGCATGAGAATAAGCTCCGAAGTATATATTGGATACCTACCAAGCTGCAATTTTCTCTTCGGGTCGTAAAGAACATTCTTCTGAAATTGAGCCATCATTGCATACAACGTATCCTGTCACGCTGTAGGTTGAAACGACGCCGCCTTTCCATAAGCAGCAACCACGAAATAATTGTAAATCCATGACTGCGTGTGGGGTGCAATAACATGTAGAGTAAAAACCATTTTTACAAACAAGACGGCCTGCTGATGAATCACAATAGCTTACTCCTCCCATTTGACCACAGCAACCGGAAATATATTGGGATTGCGAATATGCTGGTGAAATAAGAAAACTTAATATACCGATACAAAAAAGAGATTTAAGTGACTGCATCTTGATTTCTCGAATTATTTTTCTTTTTAGAATAACATAGGGTTTGTTTAAATTTCTACTATATTACTCAAGCTGTGCTGATTATCTGCGTTTTGGGACGCGAAATTCAGCATTTAAGAATTAATGAGTTAATTAACCCAATATTTCTAAAAACTATTAGTCGGAACTTGAATTGTTTGTAGAACATTAGGATAAAGTACAAATAAATAACTAGTAGCTAAACCTGCTAATAGACCAAATAAATGTGCTTCCCAGGATACGCCTTTATCTCGAGGAAAAATACCAAAGAATATACCTGCAAAATAATAGAGACTAATTATGCCCAGGATTATGGTTGTTAATGTAGCGGTCTGATAGATATTACTAACTAAAAAACCCCAATATCCAGTGATTAGTCCACTAGCACCTATATGTAAACCAGGTTTAGCGAAACACCATATGGCAATTCCACTTAAAACAGTTATCATTACGGTAACGACAAGAAAGTAGTTAAGCCCATTTATTAAAATGAAATTACTTAAAACGACCAAGGGAATCGAGTTAAAAAATATATGATTGAAATTTGAGTGCAGAAGAGGGGCAAATATAATACCAGGCAAGCCACGGAGATGTCTTGGAATAATGCCCAGCAATAAGATGTTTCTATAGATCTTACTCACAAAGAAAAAAAGCCATGGAATCACCAAAATAATTTCTAGGATGGGAATGTTATTTTTAGTTTGGGTAATAATCAAGTAAAGGCTATTGTTTAATTCTTCAAGCATTTTTTACTCATGTATTTGGGTAATATCACAAGTCAAACTCCCTTGTGCCAAGCGTATATCGATTGTATCGCCAAGATGTACTTGTTGGTGCGAAAACAATACTTTATTTTCTTTGGTAGCAATAGCATAACCTCTATCCAGTGTAGCCAAGGGGCTAACTGCATGCAAGGTAGATAATTGAGTTCTAAATTGATATTGAAGTTGGCTGATCTTATTTTGCATGTGCTGAATTAATTGAGCTAAGATTTTTTGTAAAACCATCTTTGTTTGATTAATTTGGTTTTTGGGATTTTGGACGTGTAAATGATTGATGCACATGTGGAGTTGATGTGTTTTCTGTTTGATGTATGATCGCATGCAGGCAATCAATTGCCGTTCCAAGTAATCAGTGGTTTGCCAATAACTGGAAATTGCTTTTTGTGGTGAGGATATTTTATCGATTAAGTGATGCAATCTAACTTGGTATTTTTGTAAAAAACGGTGCATTGCCGCAGATAAACGAGAGATGGAATGGTTTAATAATTTAAACAGCTCAATACAGTCGGGGGTCACTGCTGCAGCGGCTGCAGTCGGGGTTTCTGCTCTGTAATCAGCTACAAAATCGGCAATGGTAAAATCTGTTTCATGGCCAATCCCAGATACAATAGGAATTGTGCTGTTTGCAATAGTTCGTGCCAGCCTCTCCTCATTAAATGCCCACAAGTCTTCAATACTTCCGCCTCCTCGCGCAAGCAAAAGCACATCGCATCGTTTTTCTATATTGGCACGTTTTAATGCGTTAATCAGTTGTTGTGCTGCGCCGGCACCCTGAACTTCGCTTGGATAGATAAAGACTTCGGCTAATGGGAAACGTCGCGATAGAGTAGATAATATATCCCGAATCGCAGCTCCCGACGTTGACGTGATAATGCCAATGGCGCGAGGCATGGCCGGAATGAGTTTTTTCTTTACTGAATCAAACAAACCTTCACTGGCAAGTTTGTTTTTCAATTCTTCAAAACGTTGGTAGAGTGCTCCCAACCCCGCTTCAGTAATTAGCTCTACAATTAATTGATAATCACCGCGTGCTTCATAAAGGCTTAATCGTCCACTGGCAACTATATGTTGGCCGTCGCATAATTTGTTTGCAAGTCCATTGGTTTGACGACTTTTAAAGAAAACAGCACGAATTTGCGCCTGATGATCCTTCAGGGTAAAATAAAAATGTCCCGATCCCGGCTTACTTAAATTAGAGATTTCCCCTTCAACATGAACAACACCCAGTTCATTTTCAAGATAGCATTTAACCTGTCGATTAAGTTGGCTGACAGTAAGAATTGAATTTCTTTTTTCCACGATCAATTTATACATGCTCCATAAATAATAAACAAAGATAAATTTTAAGCATTCATGACCTACAGAGTATCAAAATTAATATCTTACATATAGTAGTGAAAGAATTTAACTTCATTTAAACCCTATCTTGGCAAACCTTCTAAGAATAAGCTATGATCCTCGCATTAAAAATTAAGAATAAAAATAAAATGAACTCATTCCAAAATAGAAAATTAGGTGTTTTCAGCTCATTTTTGTTTTTACTTATAACTATAAGTATGTCGGGCTGTGTCGACTTATCAGGAGGTAGAGCTTCTGAAAAAAGACCAATACCAAAGATCGCTCAATCTGTGTTTCATAAATCCGAAACTCAAAATAATGGGAAAACCACATCAAAAACCGTGAAAGTGAGTAAGTCGCAACCTTATCATGGTGAAGTACACACTATGTTAGGTGGACTTGGGCTTTTTAGTACTGGAATGAGAACACTGAGCGATACTGTTATTGAAGAATGCAACATACCCGCACCTAGTGATATGTGGTACAACGCTGGTAATGTAACACGTTCTATAGCTACCTATTACCAAAAGCATCAACAGCACAGGCCTATTGTTCTGGTGGGACATTCTTTAGGTGCTAATGAGCAGATTAAAGTTGCTCGCAATCTGGACAAAATGGGTATTCCTGTGGATTTATTGGTCACTGTGGATGCAGTATCTCAAACCATTGTTCCACCCAATGTGAAGCATGCAATGAATTTTTATAAGCCTGGATATGTACCCATGTTTAGTGGTTTAAAACTTAGAGCAGTAAATCCAGAGCAAACACGTATTGACAACATTAACGTGACTACGTTAAAAGGCATCGAAGTGAATCATTTCACTATTGATAAAGATCCCGTTGTGCAAGCAATGATAATGGAAGAAGTAAAAAAGGTGTTGAGTAATGCAAATCAAGAAAAAGGGTAAAGAAAATTGTTCTCGTGTATGCATAATTGGAGCCGGTCCAAGCGGTCTTGCTGCGATTAAAAATTTGCAAGAAGAGGGTGTAACCGATATCACGGTATTTGAAAAGAACAATCAAATTGGTGGTAACTGGGTATATGATGAACGAAACGATCATTCCAGTGTCTATGAAACGACTCATATTATTAGTTCAAAGCGTTGGTCAGAATTCGAAGATTTTCCTATGCCAGCGCATTATCCTGATTATCCATCGCATACCTTGGTTTTAGATTATTTTAAAAGCTATGCGGATCATTTTGATTTAACTAAATATATTCGTTTTAACACGAATGTTTTGAAGGTAGAACATACTAGTCAGCGTCAATGGAAAGTAGTATTTGAAAATGAACAGGGAACTCATGAAGAATTTTTTGATTATTTATTAGTTGCTAATGGCCATCATTGGGATCCGTTTATGCCAGAATATCCAGGGGAATTCTCGGGCCAACTGCTGCATTCACATCAATATAAGAAAGCCTCTGCGTTTAAAGATCAACGCGTTTTGGTTGTTGGTGGCGGTAATTCTGCGTGTGATATTGCAGTAGAGGTGGCACGCGTCTCTTCGCAAATGTGTATTAGTATGCGCAGAGGCTATCATATTTTTCCTAAATTTGTATTTGGCAAACCCACTGATGCAGCGGTAGCCAAAATTAGATGGATGCCTTCCTGGTTAAGACAGAAGTTTTTGAGTTTTTGTGCTCGTATTTTGCAAGGGCGATATGCCAAATATAAATTAATGACTCCTGACTGCGGGCCTTTAGAAATCCATCCTACTATTAATTCAGAGTTACTTTATTTTATTCGCCATGGAGAAGTGTTCCCTCGTCCAGGAATTACTCATTTCGAGGGGAGTCGAGTTCATTTTACAAATGGTGAATCTGAAGAATTTGATACGGTGATTTTTGCCACAGGCTATAAAATAAGTTTTCCTTTCCTCGATAAGGGTATTGCTGACTTTAGTAATTCCACCAAAATCCCACTTTATAGAAAAATGATGCATCCAGACTATGATAATCTTTATTTTATCGGTTTGTGCCAGCCTCAAGGATGTATTTGGCCGCTAGCTGATTATCAGTCAAAAATCGCGGCACGCATTATTATGGGCACTTTAAAACGACCTGATAAATTGCATGAAAAGACACTTCAAGAAATGAATAAACCTCATTATCGGTTTAAATCTCATATACGACATGCTGTAGAAGTGGATTATCATAAGTTTCGTCGTGAACTATTGGATATGTTAGAAGCTTAATATCTCATCCCGGGTGAAGGCCATCCCTTTATCCGGGAGTCTATACGAATAAACTAATTGAGCAAAGTTTCCCCTGGAAGGTAAACGATCTAAGGTAGATTGGAACGTATCTTATTAATCTACCGTAATTCAAAGAACCTACCTCCAAACAGGATCTCCTGACATGGAAGGAGATCTCGCTTGGATAGAACGATTAATTCCTGGATTCCTGCCGTTTAATTAGCGCAGACATTAACTTTTCAATATTAGTTACATGTGGTTTATCTTGAAGAATCATAGCCTTGGTTCGATCATCACAATATCCTTTTACTTCTTTATCGGGGAATATATAAAATTTCTTATCATCTACCTCCTGTACGATATGTTCTGCAATATCAATAGCAGGGCGTGAATGTGACAAAAGAGATTTTAATGCTTCATGTAAAGAGGAGTTTGCATTTGTTGTATGGGATAAAAGGGATGTATCTGTAAATGAAGGAAAAACGATAGAAACATCCACTGGCTTTTTCATACGTATCAGATCAAAATATAATGATTCAGATAAAGCAAGTACCGCATGTTTTGACATGGAGTAACACGCTGTTTGTGAACCGGTACATAATGCATATAAGCTCGCTATATTGATAATATGTGAATGAAAGGGTTGCTCAAACAAGAAAGGAATAAAAGCCTGAATCATATGAATCATTCCATGTAAGTTCACGTCCATCACCCGCTGGATTTGTTCTGGATTCAAATCCCAAATAGGCTCTAATGGGCCTATAATTCCTGCATTATTGTAGAGCCAATCGATACGCCTTAATTTCGCCTCAACTTGTTTGGCCAATTGTGCTACTTCATTAGCTTGGGTTACATCACAAGATATTGACAAAATTTGTTCCGGGAAGAGAGATAATAGTCGTTCGGCTTCTTGTTTGAGTTTTATGCTATCTTTATCTACCATTACTACAGTATTACCTTGTTGTAGATGGACTTGGCTTAACGCTAAGCCAATTCCATTCGCAGCACCGGTGATTACAGCTACTTTCATTTTTTTTCCTTTTGCTATAATTTGATAAATCTTACAAATATAAGGATGTTATCTTGAAAAACGAACATGAAATACCAGAGCCTTATGAGTATCCTGATCAGCCTGACGAATATCCAAAAGAACCGGATCCTTATGAGCCGGATGATCCTGGATTACCTGAACCTGAACCATCACAACCTTCCGAACCAAACTGGGAGTAGTTGTCTCGCAATTGTTCATATGGAAGGTCAATTTAAAGCAGGGGGCTTTATTTGACCGAAACTAAACAATAAAACGAGACCTATTCAAATTGTAGAGGATATCGAGGTAGTCTTCAGGTTAGCCCTCCTAGTTAATCCCCTTTTATCAGTTGATCCAAAGCTTTGCCTATATCCTTGGCCCTCATTAAGCTTTCCCCAATGAGAAAGGTATTAATTCCATGAGCTTGCATTAAATGTATGTCTATAGGTGAGTTAATGCCGCTTTCCGTAATGGTTATTTTATCTTGGGGGATATATTGTTTTAATTGAATACTGAGTTGGATGTCTGTCTTAAAAGTATGAAGACTGCGATTATTAATACCTATTAGTGGAGTAGGTAAACGTAAAGCGCGCTCCAGCTCTTCTTTGTTATGACTTTCTACAAGTACGGAAAGCCCCAACTCATGTGCTAGCTGGCAAAAATCCATTAACTGAATATCATCAAGTAAAGCAACTATGAGTAAGATACAATCTGCGCCTAAGGCCAGACTTTCATAAATTTGATACGAATCAAGAATAAAGTCCTTTCGCAGAATAGGTAGTTTGCACTGGTTTTTTGCTACAGCTAAATAATCAGGATGCCCCTGGAAAAAATCGATATCCGTAAGCACAGAAAGGCACCGAGCACCATGTCGTGCATAGATTGTTGCAATCTCTTCTACATTAAAATCTTCTCTGATCAACCCTTTGCTTGGAGATGCGCGTTTAATTTCTGCAATAATTGCTGGATCATTCTTATCTTTCAGAGCCGCGATGAAATCACGGCGCTCCATAGAGGGTTGTTCTGCTAATAAATTTAAGGGCTTATTTTTTTTAGCAAGAGCTACTTCTTCTTGTTTTCGTTGGGCAATACGTTCTAACACACTATTCATGATGCGATTCTTTATTTAAAGTTTGAGTTAGTTGGCTGAGTTGAGTGAAACATTGGCTGGCTTTACCGCTGTCAATCACGACTTTGGCATGTTCCAATGCCTGAATGAAAGAAATATGTTCCTGAGCGCAGTAAATTGCTGCGGCAGAATTTAATAAAACCATGTCGCGAGCGGCTCCTTGTTTTCCGGAAAACACCCCTTGAATCAATTCTAAACTTTGCAGGGGGGAATCAACGATCACTTCATCTAATGAGTGATGTTTGATTCCATAGTCTTCTGGGTTAATAATCCAGTGATGAAAGGAACCTTCTCGATACTCAAGTACATCTGTAGAGGCTGCAATACTGATTTCATCTAATCCATCTTGAGAGTTTACAACTAAAGCTCGCTCACTTCCCATATGAGCCAGTACCGAAGCTAAAGGTTTTTGCCAATCTTTTGAAAATACACCTACTACTTGTCTTTTTACTCGCGCAGGATTGATTAATGGTCCAAGTAAGTTGAACAACGTTCTAATCCCCAGTTGTTGACGTGCAACACGTGCGTGTTGCATGGCGGGATGATAGTGAGGCGCAAATAAGAATGCCAAACAACATTGTTCAATACACCTTTGGATGTGTTGATCAGAAAGACTTAATATAAAACCGGCTTGTTCTAATAAATCAGCACTACCACTACGGCTGGAAACTGAGCGGTTACCGTGTTTCGCAACTGGAAATCCTGCTGCGGCTACTACAAAGCTGCAGGCCGTAGAGACGTTAAATGTATTTTTCCCATCTCCACCGGTTCCAACGATGTCAATTAAATTGGTCCCTAAGTCGATGGGGTGGGCTAATTGCTGCATGACTTCAGCCGCAGCTATTAATTCTTCGGTCGTTTCACCTTTCATGCGCATGAGTGCTAAAAATGTTGCGATCTGTACCTCATTATATCGACCGGACATACATGCATGAATCACTGATTGCATTTGTTCCGGATTCAAATTTTTTTTCGCGATTAAGTGCTCAAATAGAAGATTGGGTTTCATATTTTAAGAAATTCTCTAATAATTGCAGTCCATGTTGGCTTAATATTGCTTCTGGATGGAATTGTAGACCAAAAACAGGATATTGACGATGTGAAATTGCCATTATTGTATCATTTGTCCATGCGTCAATAGAGAAACAATCAGGAAGACTTTGTTTCTCAACTGCCAAAGAATGATAACGTGTTGCTTGGAAGGGGTTCGGAATGTTTTTAAAAATTCTTTGTTGATTATGTTCTATAGTTGACGTTCTTCCATGCATTATTTGTGGAGCGGTTATTATTCGACCACCAAAAACTTGAGCAATACTTTGGTGACCAAGGCAAATACCTAAAATAGGAATAGTACGATAAAAAGTGCGTATTGCTTCCATGGAAATGCCTGCCTCATTGGGCGTTTTTGGCCCTGGTGAGATGACCAAGTATTGAGGAGCAAGCTTTTTTATTTGACTTATATTAATTTGATCATGGGTATAAATTAATACTTCTTGGTTGAGGCATTGGAAATATTGTACAAGATTGTAGGTAAATGAATCATAATTATCGATAATGAGCAGCATGTTAAATCTAAATATGGGTTGGTGATGTGGGTGCAGCGCAGGATACCGGACATCTACTGACTATAAATTCTGAATCCACTGCGCAGATCCAGTCTATTCTTTTATAAAGTAAAATCTTCTCCTAAATAAACGGCCCTGACTTGTTGGTTGGCTAGTATCAACTCCGGGGTTCCTTCACATAATATTTTTCCTTGACTGACAATATAGGCACGCTCGCAAATATCAAGAGTCTCTCTTACGTTATGATCGGTGATTAAAACACCAATACCTTTATTACATAAATGTTGAATGATTTTTTTAATATCAATGACCGAAATCGGGTCCACTCCAGCAAAAGGTTCATCAAGAAGGATGAAGGAGGGCTCTATAGCCAGAGCTCTTGCAATCTCCACACGTCGTCTTTCTCCTCCAGATAGAGCCATACCCAGGCTTTTATGCAGATGTGTGATATGAAACTCTTGAAGCAGAAGATCGAGCTTTTCTTCTCGTGCCTGTTCATTTAAATCAGGTCTCAGTTCGAGAATGGCCATAATGTTTTCTGCTACAGTTAATTTACGAAAGACTGAGGCTTCTTGGGGAAGATAGCTAATCCCTAGACGGGCTCTTTGATGCATGGCACATAGTGTTATATCCTGGTCAGATAGAAAAATTTGACCTTCATCACAGGACTGCAAACCGACGATCATATAAAAACACGTTGTTTTTCCTGCTCCATTGGGACCCAACAAACCAACGCACTCACCTTTTTTTATATGGATACTGATGCCGTTAACCACAGTTCGCGATTTAAAGGATTTTTTAAGATTTCGGGCTTCCAGTATACTCATGATGATTTCTTTTCTGGGTGATAAATAATAACTATCCTTTTACTGTCATCACCTTGAGACAGAACATGTTGTTTCACCGTATCATAACTTATTTTTGCAGCAGAAAAGGAATTTTTTCCTTGTTCTACTCGGGCATTTCCTATTAGCTCAATTAAATGGCGTAAGGGATAATATCGAATGGTGTCGGCATAAGCATGTACGGGAGGTTTTTGAGGATCCGTTATTGTCCAATAGTGTGCCTGTTTTTCTTTAGTCCCATTGGCTATGGCAACAACCAGTTGATTTTTTTCATTCCCAATAGTCACCGCTTTATCGGCATGTAAATTTGTTGTTCCTTGTACTAATTCCACATTGCCCGTATAAGTTCCTTTATGATCTTGTTGGCTTAAGTCAGCTGAGTCTGCCATAACATGCATTACTTGTTCTTTATCCTCCGTCAAGGCATAGGCAGCAGATGAGAACAAGAAAAAAAGGAGTAAACTATAGTTAACCATTCTCTGGAGCATAACTTCCTCTTGCTTGATGCAGTAATTCTACTCTTTTTTCATCGAGATAAGCATTCATTCCAGTTGATTGTACAATATTACCTGGTTGCTGATAGGTTACCAGCAAATCAGAACTTGCTTTCTTTTCTTTAGGGAAGTAGGTAACTTCTTCTGTTTTTAAAGTACTTTCCTCCGTTCCCTTTTTTTGACGCACTACAACGTTCCCTGTAAAAGTAATTTGTTTGCCCCCTTCAAATGATTTGGCTTTAAGTGAGCTAATGTCCCAGGGAGGTTGTTCTTCTTGGCTTACAATAATATGAGGATTTTGTAATAAATAGACATTACCTTTTTGAATATGTTGCATGAACGGTGCGGTGAGGACATTAGCAAGTGTACCTTCTGGATTAAACTGGCGCACTGTAACGTTAACAATAGTAGTGTCTACGGAATTTGCCAAAGTCTCGCTATCTAATCGAATTTTAACCGTAGAGTGGCTGTAATACCATCCGGAACAGGCTAGGATAATTAAAGTAAAAAAAAGCCATATAAGTTGTTTTGTTGCATTCATTGTTTTAGATAACCTGCTATCGCTGAATCCATCTTATTCTGTGCCTTTAAAATAAGTTCACATAACTCCCGTACCGCTCCACGGCCTCCTGATAGGGTGGTTTGCCACATAGCAATTTCTTTAATTTGATGTACCGCATTGGCCACTGCGACACTAAGCCCAACTTGCTGCATAATTGGTGCATCTGGAATATCATCACCAATGTAAGCAAAGTGCTCATCCTGGAGATTTAATTTGCTTTTTAGTTGCTTGTAGGTCTCTTGTTTATCCAATTGATCCTTATAGTAATGAACAATTCCTAATTGTTGCATTCTATGATCTACTACTGCATTCCGCGAACCCGTAATAACGGCGACCTCAATTCCAGCGGTCATCAGTAATTTTAAACCCACTCCGTCATGAATATGGAATGTTTTCTGTTCATTAAAGTGGTTATCAATATATAAGAGACCATCAGTAAGAACACCATCTAAGTCACAGATAAGGCATTTAATATTCTTGGCTCGCTCAATTAATGTATTCATTTAAAAAACACCCGCTTTTAATAAATCATGAAGATGAAGAACAGCCGAAGGTCGTTTTTCTTCATCAATGACAATTAATGAAGTGATGCTGTGTTTTTGCATAATAGTCAAAGCCTCCGCAGCAAGCATCCCTCTGGAAATAGTACGAGCATTACGGGTCATAACTTCTTTTATTGGTGTGGTATTAATATCATATTGACGGGTTAGAGTGCGTCGGATGTCTCCATCGGTATAAACCCCAACAAGATATCCTTTGTTATCAACCACACAAGTCATACCCAATTTTTTATCGGTTACTTCAAGTAACGCTTCACTTACGGTTGCGTTTTCATGAATAAGGGGTAGCTGTTCCCCTTGGTGACAGAGCTCGTCAATACGTAGCAAAAGTCGTTTGCCCAATGAGCCGCCAGGGTGTGATAAAGCAAAGTCTTCCTCACTAAAGCCCCTGGCTTGCAGCAAGGCAATTGCTAGTGCATCTCCCATTACCAAGGCTACAGTGGTGCTTGTTGTTGGTGCGAGGCCAAGAGGACAGGCTTCTTGCTTGATACTAACGTCTAAGTTGACGTCGGCTGCTTTTGCTAAAGTTGATTCAGAATTTCCAGTTAGGGCAATTAAAGGGACTTCAAGTCTTTTTAATAGAGGAAGTAATGTAACCAATTCCAATGTATTGCCCGAGTGAGAAATGGCAATTACGGTATCTTGACGGGTAATCATTCCCAGATCCCCATGACTTGCTTCGCCCGGGTGCATAAAAAAAGAGGGGCTACCTGTACTGGATAAAGTTGCAGCGATTTTATTAGCTATATGACCGGACTTACCCATCCCAGTTACTACAATCCGTCCACTACAGGAGAGCAGAAGTTCACAGGCTTTTTCAAACCTGCTATCAATTCGCTGAGTTAACTCAAAGACAGCTTGGGCTTCAGTTTCAATGACCGCCAGTCCGAGGGTACAAAAATTCATAGGCAATTGGATGTTTTTTGTTAATTTTTCATTCTAACAAAAAAATATTTGAATATATAGAATTAAATACCCCAATTTTTTTATTGATCCAGTGTGGGAAAGCTTTGGCTAATGCAAAATGACATTCCGAACAAAATTTTTTAAGATTTCCTGCAAAACCTTGCTCAGTATCACTCTTTAAAAAACGCAGTGAACAAAAAATCAAGTCGCTTAAAACCTAGCATTTTGGAGAGTATCTTAGGTATACTTCTACTTTTGGCTAAATCGGAAAGAGAGCATGCCTGAAAATTGGGTAGAAATAAAAAATTTAGTCTTCACTCGCGAAAGCCATTGTATTTTTAATGGTATTGATATGAGGGTTCAGCGTGGCAAGATTACGGCAATTATGGGACCTAGTGGTTCTGGAAAAACAACTTTATTGCAGTTAATAGGTGCTCAGCTAAGTCCTGACAGTGGCTTCATCCATGTCAATGGTCAAAACATGCATCAATTATCTCGCAAAGCTTTGTATGAGGCGAGACGTAATATGGGCTTACTTTTTCAAAGCTCTGCTTTATTTACCCATCTTTCAGTATTTGATAATGTGGCTTTTCCTTTGCGGGAGCATACTCAACTTAATGAGTCCATGTTGCGTGATATCGTATTAATGAAACTAGAAGCTGTAGGATTACGAGGTGCTGCAAACCTAATGCCTGCTCAGTTGTCCGGTGGCATGGCCAGGCGAGTTGCTTTAGCGCGTACTATAGCATTAGATCCTGAACTTATGATGTACGATGAACCATTTACTGGGCAAGACCCCATTTCTTTGGGGGTGTTGGTTCGTTTAATCAAAAGGTTAAATGAATTGTTGCATACCACAACAATAATTGTCTCACATGACGTTGAAGAAACTTGTTCTATAGCAGATTATATATACCTAATTTCTGGTGCAAAAATCATTGGTCAAGGAACCCCGAATGAGCTCATTCAGTCATCTGAACCTCAGATTAGACAATTTATGCATGGGGAAGCTGATGGGGTTGTTCCTTTTCATTATCCTGCCAGAGCCTATATAGAGGAGCTATTAGATGCTTGAGTTCATTACACGTATGGGTAATCGTAGTTCCCGGGTTTTGCAAAATTTGGGAAATTCAGGCTTATTTTTGTTCTTTATGTTGTTCAGACGGCCCGGAATTTCAAAACTTTGGCCCTTGCTACGCTATCAAATTCATTTTGTTGGTGTTTTATCGTGCTTGATCATTGTTGTTTCTGCCTTATTTATTGGAATGGTAGTAGGACTTCAAGGTTATAATACCTTGCAAAAATTTGGTGCTTCCAGTCAACTAGGTCAATTATTAGCCTTAAGTATTTCAAGAGAACTTGGTCCAGTAATTAGTGCATTGTTGTTTGCTGGACGTGCGGGTTCTGCCCTAACTGCCGAAATAGGTTTGATGAAAGCCACCGAACAATTATCCAGTATGGATATGATGGGAGTTGATCCTTTAGGCAGAGTTATTTATCCTCGTTTTATAGCGGGTTTTATTACCTTACCTCTTTTGGCATTAATTTTTTCTGCTGTAGCCATTTTTGGTGGTTATTTTATTGGTGTTCATTGGTTAGGAGTGGATGCAGGAAGTTTCTGGTCAAATATGCAAGCAGCAGTGGATTTCCGAATTGACGTACTCAGTGGTATCATTAAAAGTTTAGTTTTTGCTTTTGTTGTAACCTGGATTTCTGTATTCCAGGGGTTTGAATGTGTGCCTACCGCAGAAGGTATTAGTCAAGCGACGACTAAAACAGTAGTTTATTCATCGCTTGCTGTATTAGGGCTTGATTTTTTGTTGACCGCAATGATGATTGGAGATTGGTAAATGAGTAAGCAACGTTACGTAGATTTTAGTGTTGGCCTATTTATGTTGCTTGGTATATTGGCTTTGCTGGTCATGACAATGAAAGTAAGTAATTTTTCTAGTTTTGGATCTCATGACAGTTATGATGTAACTGCTGATTTTACCGATATTGGAGGCTTGAAAGTCCGGGCACCTGTTACTGTAGCAGGAGTTAGGATTGGTGAGGTAACTCATATTGAGTTGCAGCCGGGAGACCTGAACGCAAAGGTAACTATGCGTTTGCGTAGCGATAAAAAAATACCTTATGATGATGCTTCAGCACGCATTTTGACTGAGGGGTTGCTTGGTTCAAATTATATTAGTATTGTTCCAGGCTTTGAGGATGACGAGAATAAAGAGCATCCTTATTTGCAAAATGGAGATGTGATTGGAAAAACTCAAGAAGCAATTATTCTTGAAAATTTAATTGGTCAACTATTATTTAACATTAAAAAATAAGGTCAGAACATGAGAATAATAAAAACAATTTTATTAGTTGTCAGTGTGATTTTATCTCCGATAATGAATGCATCACAAAACTCTCCTATACCTATGTTAGAGCAAACTGCTAACAACATCATCGCTACCCTAAAAGAGAACAAGGACAACTTAAAAAGCAATCCCAGTATTATTTATCGCGCTGTAGAAAACAATTTGCTACCCATTGTTGATGTTGCAGGTATGTCACGTTCTGTTTTAGGAAGACAAGCTTGGAGTAAGGCAACAAATGCGCAAAGAGCGCAATTTTCTAAAGCCTTTACACGCTTAGTTATTCGTACTTATTCCAGTCCTTTAGCACAATATACTAATGAAAGCATACAATTTTTACCGTTAAGAGGCTCTTTAAACGCTCGATTTTTGCGTGTTAACAGCATTATTATTCGTGCAGAAGGCCAAAATATTCCATTGTCTTATAGCCTTGTAGCTAAAAATGGTCAGTGGAAGATCTATGATCTTAGCGTTGAAGGGGTAAGCCTGTTGCAAAGTTTCCGCTCCCAGTTTGCCGCTGCATTACAAAACTCCAGTATTGACGAAGTCATTAAGTTAATGGAAAAAAAGCAAATTAAAAGGACTTCCTAATTGTGAAAAATGTTAATTTTAAACCTGGGGTTGATTTGACATTTAAGTCAGTGGTTGCGGTGCGAGCAAAGCTCTATCAGGCTTTGATGGAAAATAAAACCGACCGATTTAGTTTGGATCTAAGTGATGTAAAACATTGTGATAGTGCGGGTTTAGCACTACTTATTGAAGCTAGAAAGCTATGTAAAAAAAATAACAAGTTTTTTGAAATCATAGGTATGCCTATCGAAACTCAATCTTTAGTAGAGTTTTGTGGCGTAAAGGGCATTTTGGAGGCGGTGTAGTTTTTAATTATTCCAATAGGAATGCCCATTTTTAAAAAGCGGTTACTTTTTTAGGATTATAAATTGTAGCCTGGGTGACGGTCTGAGCCAGAGCCCGGGTTTTTCTTTTTTTATTTGGATAATTAAATCTCGGATGATGCGTTTGTTTTATCTCCGATAGAATTGATGCCAAAAGTTGTATTTATTTCAATTTGTGAGCTAATTTTAATGATAAGTAATGAAGAAATCGAACAAAAATTTAAAACCATTGATGATGTTTATTACATCAAAGTGGGGGGGGATGGTTATCAATACCAGATAACCGTAGTTAGTGATGTTTTTTTAAATAAGTCCAAAGTCGCCAGACAGCAATGGGTTTATGCACAATTGAAAGAATTGATTACCACGGGAAAGCTTCATGCAATTAGTATGAATACGTGGACAAAAGAAGAATGGGGGAAGCAAAATGGATAAATTATTAATAAATGGTGGCAAAGCATTAAATGGTGAAGTAGTTATTTCAGGAGCAAAAAATGCTGCTTTACCTATTATGGCGGCGAGCTTACTTGCGAGAGATCATGTCACTATTTCCAATGTTCCCCACCTCAAAGACATAACTACTATGATGGAGTTACTTGGTCAATTAGGCGCTCAATTAATTGTTGATGAAAAAATGAATGTCCAAGTTGATGCAAATCAAGTAAATGAATTTGTTGCTCCTTATGATCTAGTAAAAACTATGCGGGCTTCGATTTTAGTATTGGGACCGTTACTTGCTCGATTTGGTAAAGCAGACGTGTCTTTGCCCGGAGGTTGTGCTATCGGAACAAGACCGGTCGATTTGCATTTAAAAGCATTGAAAACTATGGGCGCCGATATTACCGTAAAAAATGGTTATATCAATGCTCGTTGTCGACGTGGTCGTTTGCAAGGCAAACGTTTATTGTTTGATACAGTCACTGTGACGGGTACTGAAAATATTCTTATGGCTGCAACCCTTGCTGAAGGAACAACAATTATTAAAAATGCGGCTCGTGAGCCGGAAGTGGTTGATTTGGCCAATTTTTTGATTCAAATGGGGGCAAAAATTACTGGTGCAGGGACCTCAATCATCGAAGTTGAAGGTGTGGAGTCTCTTTCTGGGGGTACTTATTCGGTTATGTCTGACAGGATTGAGGCAGGAACTTATCTTGCAGCAGGAGCTCTAACTCGAGGTCATGTTACCGTGAAACGAGTTCGACCTGATACCTTATTATCGCAATTATGTAAATTTGAAGAAGCTGGCGCAGAGTTAACAATAGGTGAGGATTGGGTAAGTCTCAATATGCATAACCAACGTCCTAGGGCAGTAAATATTGCCACCGCACCATATCCCGCTTTTGCAACGGACATGCAGGCTCAATTCATGGCAATGAACTCAGTTGCTGATGGTTCTTCAACTATAGTAGAAACGATATTTGAAAATCGTTTTATGCATGTACAAGAATTACAACGCATGGGTGCGCAGATCCAACTTAATGGAAATACTGCCATAATTAATGGAGTTGAGCGATTAACCGGCGCTCCCGTAATGGCAACTGATTTACGTGCCTCTGCCAGTTTGATTTTAGCTGGATTAGTTGCAGACGGTGAAACCTCAGTTGAGCGTATCTATCACGTGGATAGAGGTTATGAGCGTATAGAAGAAAAACTATCCTTATTAGGCGCTGATATCAAGCGGGTTTCTGACCGGTGATTACCAAAGAAGAACTATCTTTATACCTGCATCAATTCTTGAGCTGTGATCGATATAATGATTACGCACCCAATGGAATGCAGGTTGAAGGTAAAGAGCAAATTAAGCGAATTTGTACCGCGGTAACTGCTTCTGAAGATGCGATTTCTCAGGCAATTGCATGGGGTGCAGATGCTTTGTTGGTTCATCATGGTTACTTTTGGCGTGGTGAAGCGCCCATAGTTATAGGGATGAAGCGTCGACGGATTTATCAATTATTGTGTAATGAATTAAATCTATTTGCGTATCATCTTCCTTTAGATTGCCATGTTGATCTGGGAAATAATGCATGTTTGGCCAAATTATTTGAAGTCGATGTTGTTCACATGCACCGGGCAGGGGGTACTGATAATCTGCTGTGGTCAGGAAAATTAACTCACACAATGAAGCAAGCAGAGTTTACTGAATTTTTAGCAAATAAATTGCGACGTGCTCCATTGTTCATTGCAGGTAGTGAAAAACCCATCACCCATATTGCTTGGTGTAGTGGAGGAGCCCAGGATTTTATCGAGGATGCATTCCGTTTAGGTGTGGATGCCTATATCAGCGGAGAAATATCTGAGCGAACTTATTATCAAGCAAAAGAGTTAGGTATTCATTATTATTCTTGCGGTCATCACGCTACAGAACGTTATGGAATTCAGGCTTTGGGTAACCATCTTGCCTCTCAATTTGAGTTAGAACATTTATTTATTGATAGTGACAATCCTATTTAGGCTCACAATTTCTTAGGTTATCACTTAAAGCCTATCTCAAATGGAATAGTAAAGTCAAAACCAATAAATTATCTAGTACAAATAAATTCCCTTTCTGTGGGCTATTAGTTCATTTTGTGTTTTGCACTTATCTACTATTTCCAATTTTCTTTTATGAAGCGGATGTAAACAGAAATGGCTCCAGAAAAAGACTGCATCCTCAAGCCTTTTGGTTTCTCGGTTCTTTTGGTCTGTTTGGGGAATGGACACAAACTCAGCAAACTTTGTCTAAGGGTCAGGTTTTCCCTAATGCCAATCCCAATTCGTTTCTGTGAGAAACAATTCCGCTGAGATTCAAGTGGCATGTAATTTGACTTAAGAACCTTTTACCTTCGGGACATTAAAACCTAATCGCAATTTTTCCCCTAGGGGGGGAGGAGCATTGGGTGCGTTTCAATTAATAGCAAGATGGTCTCAATTAGCAATGGATAATAATATTTTTAGTTATTTTATTACCGAAGGAGAGCAAACTAATTACACCTTTGCTAATCCTAGATTAACCGTTCAAAGAGCTAATACCTGGGGAAAAGGGATCAATTGGTTTTTAAACCGAAATATAGTCATTATGACCGAGTATGATCAAACTAACTTTTTAGGAGGCTGCTCAACAGGAGGATTAAATGCACCTATCACACCTGGATGCTTAACCGCTAATACCTATGCAACTGCTTCGACGAGTAAAGTAATAAATCGCCCACATGAACGGGTCATTATGCAAAGAATTCAATTATCCTTCTAGAAAGTTAATGATCAATTAACTAGCAACAATAATCACTATTTGAAAAATGAATGGACTTAAATGTGCTACATTTAATAAATCAATAGTGATTTGCCTTATGTTACTCTTGTACCTGTTGGCGTCATAGGCTAACATGATTTGATAGTCGCTAAAGGATTGTTTTAATGAGCAATTTTCGTTACTTTATGTTTTTAGTTTTTTTATGTTGTTCCTTTTCGGTTCATTCAAATATAAGTGAAAAGCACAATAAAGCTTTTCGAAATTTTTGGCATCCTACTTATCTAGGAGAGCGGCTGGATTATTGTACGGTGGATGGAAAGGAATGTGGCAAGATGGTAGCAGATCATTATTGCCAAATGTTAGGTTACGATTATTCCAGCGATAATGAAATTGCTTACAATATAGGATTAACCCATTACCTCTCAACGAGCGCAACATGTAAAGGTTGGCGATGTAATGGTTTTATGACCATTGTTTGCGCTAATGGCTTATCTCATACCCCTCCAAAACCCTATCATTATCGAGAAAAGAGTTTTGCTGTCCCTCGTTTTAATGAATATCGAGTGGATTGGTGTTATGACCAAAAACAAGGTTGTGGTTCCCAAGCTGCTAATTCCTTTTGCAGCCGTATGGGTTTTATACGCGCCAAGTATTTTGTGAAAGAAAGTCAGGTAAGTGCTACAAAAACAATTGGTAGTCAGGAATTGTGTTTTGGGAATCAGTGCAATGCTTTCAAATTGATTGTGTGTTATCGATAGTAAATTGTTCAACTCTTTCTCTTTTTAGGAGAAGGAATGATAGGTGGGGTTATAAAACTTAAGGATAAGTTTATGAGTATTAATGACATAGTTTTTATCATTGATAATAATGAACGTCGCGGCAACACGCTGCGAACAATACTTGATTTTATCGGTGAATCTACTGAAGTCAGTAAGTACCGTGAGTGGCAAATTGCTGATTTTGAGCCTAATGTTATTCTGTTGGGTGCTAGCGAAGCAATCCAGGAGACTATAAATGAGCTGGATTCTTTGGTGAATAGATTTCCCAAGGCTCCAGTGATTCTTGTGGGTCAAAAATTGAATAATACTCAGTGCCTTTTACGTAATGTTGTTGCTTGCCAACCCTTCCCATTTACTTATGCTCAAATAATGGAGTCTTTGCATCAATGCCAGATTGCAAAAGAAGCAGTCAAATCGATTGTACTCAATAATCATAAAAATCCTTTACTGCGCAGCCTCGTAGGTAATAGTGTCAGTATTCGTAATGTTCGCAGATTAATAGAGCAAGTATCTGATACTGAAGCAAGTGTTCTAATTCTTGGAGAATCTGGAACTGGTAAAGAGGTTGTAGCACGTAATATCCATACTCTATCCTCACGAGCCACTAGGCCATTTATTCCTATTAACTGCGGTGCCATTCCCGGAGAATTGCTTGAAAGTGAATTATTCGGACATGAGAAAGGTGCGTTTACTGGTGCGATTACATCCCGTCAAGGACGATTTGAATTAGCAAATGGTGGTACTTTATTCCTTGATGAAATAGGTGATATGCCATTACCTATGCAAGTAAAACTATTGCGAGTATTACAGGAGCGTTGTTTTGAACGAGTAGGCTCCAATAAAAGTATTGATGTAAATGTAAGGATTATTGCTGCCACGCATAGAAATTTGGAAGAAGCAATTAAAGAAGGAAAATTTAGAGAGGATTTATTTTATAGGCTTAACGTCTTTCCTATAGAAATGCCTCCTTTAAGAGAGCGAGCTGAGGACATTCCATTATTATTTAATGAGTTGATCTCTCGTATTGAGAGCGAAAACAGACCTAGCGTACGCTTAATGCCCGATGCTATGGCTTCCTTAAGCCAGTATAGTTGGCCTGGTAATATTAGGGAGTTAGCTAATCTAGTAGAGCGTTTAACTATTTTATATCCAAAAGGAATTTTGAGTGAAGAGGATTTACCACAAAAGATACGAGGTGGCTATAAACCTTCGCAAACAGGATCTGATACATCAAGTTCTGAACGAGAAGCCTTATTTGACGTAATGAGTCAAGAGCAAATTTCGGGTACGGAGGGGATCGACTTAAAAGAACATCTAGTGAAAACTGAATTAGCTCTTATTAGCCAAGCCTTAAATGAGTCAGATTGGGTAGTTGCACATGCTGCGAGTTATTTGAATATGAGGCGAACTACTTTGGTAGAAAAAATGCGCAAATATGGATTGACGCGGCCCGAACGAGTTTGAAACGATGGTGACCTTAGAAATTTGGGTGTGATTATTAGTTGGATATTAAATAGGTATCTCCCGGGTTTCGCTGCGCTTCACCCAGGAAAGATTATGATCCGTAAGACTTCTTACGGTTTTGTGTCATCAGTTTTGGACTCTTTTGGAGTTACAATGGGTGGTTCAGGCTCAACTGGTGGTACAGGTTCAACCGATGGGGCAGATTTAACCGGTGGAACAGGATCAACTTGAGTAGGATCTGTAGGTACATGTTCTTCAACAGGTTTTTTAGATTTAGTTTCTTTAACCGGTTCTACATTTGCTTGCTCTGCTTTTGCTGCATCCTCTGCTTCTTGTGCTCTATTTTCTTTATAAGTTTGAACGATTTCACCAACACTTTTTTTAATATCTGTAAATAACTTGCTTGTCATTGAAGCTAATTCTTTGAGGTCAGGTAGTTTTGATTTAAAGTCACTCATAGCGCACTCCCTTATGTAATCTAAGTTAATTATATACCATTATCTCAAATTCAGCAGTTCATCCAGTATTTTGAATCTTAAAGGTTTTTAGTTCCTAATCCTGCTGCCGAATCTTGGGGTATGGTGTTCTTATTTCTGAGGTATCTTCCCTTTTTTCTTATTCCCGCTCAGGAAGGAATGCATTTTCATAAATGCAGTGAGGAATTAATTTAAAGATAGATTCCCGCCTTCGCGGGAATGACATGAAAAACCACGGGAGATCTAAACCCTGGGAATTAGCAAGAACATTAATATAGAAATGTCCCTGCGGTTCTTTTATCCCCAAGGGTGCATCAGTCGTGCTGCTGGTTTAAGTAATTTATTGGCTAGAGACGCTTTGGGAGGCACGGTTAATTTAAATGCCTTATAGTTCGCTATTTTTTCGATGATATAGTCATCACTAGTGCAGAGTTTATCGACGAGTTTCAGATCAAATGCATCTTTGGCTAGCCAATGTTCTCCTGTAGAAACTTGGTCGATATCAAGTTGCTCTCGATTTGCAGCCACGTAATTTCTGAATGCCGCATGAATTTTTTCGAGATCATCCTGAGCTTTTTTCTTTCCTTTTTCAGTATTTTCACCGAAGAGTGTTAAGGTACGTTTATATTCTCCAGCGGTTAACAATTCTACATCAATATCATGTTTTTTAAGCCATCGATGGAAATTAGGGATTTGGGCTACTACACCTATAGAGCCTATAATCGCAAAAGGTGCTGCAATAATTTTATTGGCTACACAGGACATTAAATACCCACCACTGGCAGCCATTTTATCAATACTTACAGTCAAAGGAATATTTCGATCGCGTATACGTTGGAGCTGTGAGGCAGCCAAACCGTAGCTATTGACTACACCGCCAGGGCTATCCAGTCGAACTAAAACTTCGTCCCCAGCTTTTGCAATGGAGAGAATTGCCGTTATTTCTTCTCTAAGTTGTTCTACCTGAGAGGCTCGCATGTCCCCATGAAAATCAAGAACAAAAAGAGTGGGTTGTTCTTCTTTATTTTTTTTCGGTTTGGGTGTTTTTTTGCCAAGCACTTCTTTGTTCATTATGTTTATGATATGCTCATGTTGCTTATTTAAGGATGTTATTTCAAGTTTAGGTTTGGGTTTGCGGCTCAGGGAAAAGAAACCTGCAAATATTATGAGAAAGGCAATCACTACAGTCACTGATTTTAAAAGAAACATACCGTATTGTGCTAAAAATTCCATCATTAACCTTAAAAATAAAAACGAAATTATGGCTCTCAATAAGAGAGTTCGCAAGAGTTAGTTCACTACAACATTAAAAATAGGAGAAGATAACATTATGCCATCCAATGCAAAATTAAGACAAAAGAAAATTGAACACTTGCAGGATGCTAGTTTAAAGCTAATCAAACTAATAGATACTGAGTTAAAAAATGAAAAAGCTCTCCCTATCGGGCTTTTTCGTGTAGGCGCGTTAACAGAGCCACAACGTAAGGCCAAAATTGCTGAAATAGAAGAAGGAAAAGCAGATTTCACCGGAATGTCTATTTCTGAATGTGCCCAACTACTCAAATCAAGTTTAGGTGCGTTACAAGGTCATGATGAGCCCTTGTTTAGTTCGGTCCAATTTAATACCTTAAACGAAGCTAAAAACCAAAAAGATAATTATCTAGAAGTAATCAAATATATATTGAAAGGAAAATCAGAGAGCAATCAGAAAATTGCTTATTGCTTGTTGACACTATTAAACAAAGTGAGCAAAAAAAAGGAAGTTACTCAGATGGGATCTGAGAATTTAGGCAGAATGTTTGGTCCTAACATTTTTCCATTGATTGATTTAAATGTTCCGAAAGCGGCTATCGAGCAAGCTGAAAAACAAAATACAATTTGCGCGGATTTAATTGACAACGTATCGCAGTTAACTAGACCTAATTTTAATTTGTTAAGTACACATTATGAGGCTCAAGTAAATAATCGATCAGAAAATAGATATCACTTCTTCGAGGCAAAAGGGGAGAAATTAGGTGGTATTTATACACAGTTTAAAGGTGATCATTTAAAAAGCCGAATTTTGTTGAATTTTAAAAAACAACTTGAAAAAACAACCTTAGATAATTTGGAGCAAACCATAGAGGGGTTAACTAAAACGAAAGAATATGAGGTTCTGGCTACAAGCCAAGGGTTTACAACTTGGATTTTAGGACGTGACACCTCTTCGGTAATTGCTTTCAGAGAGATGGTCGCTGAACGAAAAAGCGATCTGGAGTTTGAACAATCTTTGCAAATGAAATAAAACTTGTTTTGTTTTTTAGTTCGAGTAGTATTTCTTTATAAAGTTTAGCCCCCAGTGCAGCATTGCGGAACTCGGGAATTTAGGAGTCACCTAAATGTTCCGGTTCCGCTGTGCAGCATCCAGGCTACTTAAAACCAACCAATGAAGTGTATTATTTATCTATGCTCGATGTGATTAACCTTGATTTTGATTACCAGGAGCAGCCTCTTTTAAAGAAGGTAGCTTTTCATTTGCCATCAGGTGGGTTAATTCATCTACGAGGGAGAAATGGTGCTGGTAAGACGACCTTATTGAAATTAATCGCCGGTTTATATCATCCGCATTACGGTGAAATTCAATTTTTTGGTCAAAATATTGATCACGATCGAGCGGCTTATCAACGCCAAGTATGTTTTGTAGGTCACAAAACAGGGATTAATCCTAACTTGACGTTAAAAGAAAATTGTTTTTTTGATCTTCATTATCCTTCCACCTTTTTGCCTGGTATGAAGAAAGATAAATTTATCTCTTTAGAAGAGTTGGCTGCAATTTTTAAACTGGAACATCATCTTAATACCCCCTGTGGTTTATTATCTGCAGGACAGCGTAGACAAGCAGGATTGCTACGCTTGTGGTTTTCAAAGGTCAAATTGTGGCTACTCGATGAGCCTTTAGTGGCACTGGATGATAAGGCAATAGTTAGAATTATGGATAAAATAGCCGCGCATCGGAAGCAGGGTGGTTCCGTTATATTGACTTCGCACCAACAATTACCACTCAGCTCCTCTGATTATGAGGAGTATTCTTTATGATTTCAGCTTTTGCTTTATTTACTAACCAATGCAAGCGTGAGCTGCTTATTCAAGTACGACAAATTCGTTTTTTAGTCAATTCATGCTTATTTTTGTTAATTTTTCTGTTTATGTTTCCTCTCACCGTGAAACCAGAAGTGACCTTGCTTAGAACAATAGCTCCTGGTATGGTTTGGATGGCAATACTTTTGTCGTTACTGCTCTCAGCAGAGCGTTTATTTCAGCAAGACTATGAGCATGGTGTAATTGAACAATGGATTGTATCCGGTCAATCATTACCTTTATTGGTTAGTGCAAAAATAATTGCGCACTGGTTATTCAATTTACTCCCTTTACTTGTTTTATGCCCTTTAATTGCTTTATTGTTTTCATTGACCGCATGGGAAACAGAAGTTCTTGCGCTGACTATTATTTGTGGAACCCCCGCTTTGCTTTTTCTTTGTGCCTTGGCAGCTGCCTTTGGTGTTGGAGTCAATCAAAAAGGTCTTTTGATGGCTTTGATTTTATTACCATTAACCCTGCCCTTACTTATTTTTGGAAGCGGAACTTTAAATATTGCCATGCAAGGACTGCCCATTAGTGCCTATTTGGCCTTGTTATTAGCAATGTCTGTGGTGGCTACGGGTTTTTTACCCTATGCAATAGCCGGTGTTATGCGTATCAGTCACATTGAATAGGTCTGTTTCCCTTTCTACTAGCTTGCCCAAACTGTCCCGATTTTCTGCGTTCCGATGCTCACATACTTTATGTATGCTGCGCTTCGGTACTCGCAAATCGAGCCATTTTGGCTCAAGCTAGCGAAAGGGAAACAGACCTCTGTAGTTTGCCTAAACTGTCCCGATTTTCTGCGTTCCGATGCTCACATACTTTATGTATGCTGCGCTTCGGTAGTCGCAAATCGAGCCATTTTGACTCAAGCTAGCAAAAGGGAAACAGACCGTAAGTGTTTGCGAATAGGTGGATACGTGATAAAATCCGGTTTTTTTGATTTCAATTATTCCTATGTGGAAATTATTATACCAACTGGCTTCGCCTAAGTTATTTTATAGTTTTACTGGACGTCTCACTCCAATCTTAGCAGTGGGTGCTTTAGTAACGTTACTTGTTGGTATTATTTGGGGATTGGTATTTACACCGCCTGATTATCAACAAGGCGATGCATTTCGAATTATCTATGTCCATGTTCCCAGTGCATTTTTGTCCATGATGCTTTACGCCTGGATGGGATTTTTAGCGGTATTGCTTTTGGTGTGGCGTATTAAAATCGCCGGTCTTTTAATTAATATTGTGGCCCAAATTGGTCTTAGTATGGCTTTTCTGGCGCTGGTCACCGGAAGTATTTGGGGGAAACCCATGTGGGGCGCTTGGTGGGTTTGGGATGCTCGTTTAACGTCTGAATTGATCCTTTTATTGCTTTATGCTGCGATTTTAGCAACTCATTATGCTATTAAAAACAAAGAAGATGGTGACAAAATTATTGCCATCTTAACCTTAGTTGGAATTCTTGACTTACCAATTATTCATTATTCCGTTTATTGGTGGAATACCTTACACCAAGGATCTACTTTATCAGTTTTTGCTAAACCTAAAATTGATGGGAGCATGTTATATCCTTTATTGATAACCATAGCTGGATTTTTTTTATATTGTCTGTGGATTATTTTAGAGAAAGCACGTCAAGAATTGTTGATTAGGGAAAAAAGACAAGCTTGGGTCAAGGTTCAGTTTGAAGGGGAAGTTAAATGAATCAATTTTTAGAATGGTTGACAATGGGGGGGTATTCCATTTATGTCTGGCCTGCTTATGGTTTGGTTTGTGTTGTTTTAGTAATGAATTTATTAGGTATGAAATGGAAAGGAAAACAAACACGTCAAAAATTACAACAATGGTTTAAGCGATAAAAATGACTCCAGTACGCAGACGCAAGATAATGATTCTCGCATTTAGCTTGTCTATTTTATCCATTGCTGCGGCGTTGGTTCTATATGCTTTAAGGCAAAATATCAGCCTGTTTTATGCTCCAACCCAAGTTGTAGCAGGGGAAGCACCAAAACAACATACAATTCGAGTAGGGGGTATGGTAGAGAAAGGTTCCATCGTCCGTTCGAAAAATAGTTTGAATGTAACGTTTAAAATAACTGATTTTGATCAAACAATTACCGTAACTTATATGGGAATTCTTCCTGATTTGTTTCGAGAGGGGCAGGGAGTAGTTGCTGAAGGGCAGCTGCTTGATAATCAACATTTTCGTGCCTCACAAGTATTGGCGAAACATGATGCAAATTATATGCCGCCGGAAGTGAAAGCCGCTTTATCTAAAAAGGTACACTCATGATTGCAGAATTAGGGGTTTTTTCTTTAATTTTGGCTTTACTTTCTTCCATAATGCTTGCATTGGTTCCGCTTGCAGGGTTGCAATTAAAACGCAGTAATTGGATGGACGCTGCAGGCATTTATGTGGTTTCCCAGTTTTTCTTTATTGCCTTGTCTTATTTGTTCCTTACTCTTTGTTTTTTAAAGAATGATTTTTCAGTAATTTATGTGCTTAGTAATTCCAGTATTTCCTTACCTTGGTTTTACAAACTTTGCGCTGTTTGGGGTGGGCATGAGGGGTCTATGCTGTTATGGGTCGGCATTCTTAGTTTTTGGATGTTACTTGTAGCCTTTTGCAGTACAGGACTCGACAAGGCGATGCGGACTCGCGTTTTAGTAGTTCTTGGATGGCTTAGTATAGGTTTTATTTTGTTTTTACTAACTACCTCCAATCCTTTTTTACGTCAATTTCAAGTTTTAGATACTCAGGGCCGTGATTTAAACCCTCTGTTACAAGACCCCGGATTTTTATTTCATCCACCCATGTTGTATATGGGGTATGTTGGTTTTTCAGTTGCTTTTGCTTTTGCTATTGCAGCACTTTGGGCTGGAAAGGTAGAAACCAGTTGGTCCAAATGGACTAGGCCCTGGACTCTAGCTGCCTGGTGTTGTTTAACTGCAGGGATTACTTTAGGAAGTTGGTGGGCCTATCGTGAATTAGGCTGGGGAGGGTGGTGGTTTTGGGACCCAGTTGAGAATGCTTCGTTTATGCCTTGGCTAGTAGGAACTGCTTTATTGCATTCTTTGGCAGTTACGGAGCAACGTCAACAATTTAAAGCGTGGACTATGTTGTTGGCAATTGCAGCATTTTCTTTAAGTTTAATTGGTACTTTTCTGGTACGTTCCGGTGTTCTCACCTCAGTTCATGCCTTTGCTGTAGATCCACAGCGTGGATTATACATTTTAGGTTTTTTAATATTTGTTATTGGCGGATCTTTATTATTGTTTCTCTTTAGAGCACAAAATTTGCAGTCAGGCAGTAACCCAAGTCCTTTTTCGAGAGAAAGTGCGTTGTTATTAAATAACGTTTTTTTAGTGGTAATTATGCTTACTGTTTTAATGGGAACAGTATATCCGCTGCTTGTTGAAGGATTAGGACTGGGTAAATTATCTGTAGGCGCTCCTTATTTTAATGCGGTTTTTGTTCCATTGATGATTCCTCTTTTGTTATTGATGGGAATTGGTATTCATTTAAGATGGAATAGTGATCGTTGGCGAGATGTGTTAAAGAAACTTTGGAAAACTGCATTTCTCAGTGTTTTAATTCCTTTCGTTTTATTGCTTACTACTTCTAGAGAATTTGACATTGCTGCCTTTATGGGTTTATGTCTGGCTTCCTGGGTAATTTTAAGCACGATTCAAGCGGCTTACAAACGGATTTACGAGCGTGGCTTATTTCAGGTAGGGCAAGCTTATTGGGGAATGATTCTGGCGCATTTAGGTGTGGCTACTACGGTAATTGGTATAGCAGTGTCCACAGCTTATGGCGTGCAAGATGATGTGCAAATGGAGCCAGGGAAAAAGGTTAGCCTGCAAGGTTATTCTATCGAGTTTGTGCAGCAAGAGTCATTATCAGGCCCTAACTATAAAGGAACCAAAGCGCAATTTAAAATAAATTATCAAGGTAGGACGAAGATGATTTATCCTGAGAAAAGGCTGTACACAATAGGGCAAATGCCTATGACTGAATCGGCAATTGATGTAACACCTTTTAGAGATATTTACATTGCCCTCGGTGAACCATTAACGAGTGATTCATGGTCGGTAAGACTCTATTATAAACCTTTAATCCGCTGGATTTGGGCAGGTGGATTCATGATTTTAGCGGGTGGCTTTTTTGCATTGACTGACAGACGATATTATCAAAAAAGACAGTCGATTGTGGGTGCTGTACAGGAGTTAAAAGCATGAAAAAAATAGGATGGAAGGTTATTCCAATTGCTCTTTTTTTGCTGCTATGTGTTTTCCTTTGGCGCGGTTTATCTCTAAACCCACACGAGCTACCTTCAGTTCAGCTGGGTAAGGCATTGCCTGAGTTTAGTTTACCCCAATTGCAGGATCCGAATTCCTTTTTTAATTCAAATCAATTACGCGATCAGGTACTTTTGTTAAATGTTTGGGCCAGTTGGTGCGCGGCTTGTATTGATGAGCAGGTGTTTATGTTGCAACTGGCGCGTGAAGGAATACCCATTTATGGGTTAAATTATAAAGACAAAGCAAATGATGCACTCCGATGGTTAGAGCAATGGGGAAATCCCTATAAGCTCATTATCCAGGACCAAGATGGAAAGGTTGCGATTGATTTGGGAGTTTATGGGGCACCGGAGACTTTTGTGGTGGATAAGAAAGGAGTCATTCGCTATCGACATGCAGGAGTTTTGACTCAAGAAGTCTGGTTAAAAGAGGTTTTACCTTTGATAAAACAATTGGATCAGACATCATGAGAATAGACAAAATTTTGTTTGGATTGTTACTTTTTTTATGCTCATCTATTTGGGCAAACAGCACTTATCCTTTGGATTCAGCTCAAAAGGAAGCTCAGTTTAACCATCTACTCAAAGATTTGCGGTGCCTTGTTTGTCAAAATCAAGACTTGGCTGACTCCAATGCTGAATTAGCCAAAGACCTGCGTGCTCAAGTTTATCAAATGGTTAAACAAGGTAAGAGTGATAGTGAAATTAGTGATTACCTAACTGCTCGTTATGGTGATTTTATCCTATTCAAACCACCTGTTAAGTCGGTAACTTTTTTACTGTGGTTTGGACCTTTTTTATTTTTATTATTTGGGTTTGTTATTTTTTGGCGAACTTGTTTTAGAACCCGAGAGAAGAAGCATACTTCACTTGAACTAGGTTAGTGAGTCATGGGATTGGGCTCTCGCGAACCCAGGTACTGTTTAAAATTAGTGAGTTTCTTATGAATGAATGGTGGTTATTGGGATTATTAGCAGGTCTAGCAGGACTGGCCTGTATGATTATAATTTATCCATTCAGGCGTCATTTTATAACGGGTTTGTTGTTGGTTCCGGTTATATTTTTGGTGGCATTTACTGGATATTATTATTGGGGTGGATTTGGTGGATGGCAAAAATACATTCAACATCGGAACTCTCAGGAACAAGCTAAAAAAATGCTGGAATCAGTTAAAAGCCCGCAAGAGTTAATCGATAAATTACGCGCAAAATTGGATGATACTCCCAAGAGTGCTAAAGGATGGTATCTATTGGGACGTTTGTATAATAGCCAAGATAAACGGCAAAACGCTGTGGAGGCTTTTTCGAAAGCATATCAATTTTATCCAGATGATGAACAATATGCCGTCAATTATGCACATAGCTTGTGGGTTCTGAATAACCAACAATTTACCGAACAAATTACCGAAATATTTAGTCGATTATTAAAAAATAATCCAAATCAGCCAGATGCACTAGCCATGCTTGCGATGGATGCTTTTGTGAGTCATGCTTATGAGGATGCAATTAATTATTGGCAACGTTTATTAAAACTGGCGCCAGAACAATCAGAAGAAGCGAATGCAATTCGGAAAGCAATTGCTAAAGCTGAAGAGCATATTAGATTACGAGAAACGCCAAAATAAATTAAAAACTTAAACCTGTCTTTTTGAAAAAACTTCATTAGAGTCATTCGTAAGTATGTCGGTAACGAAAGCACGTCCTTCCGAAAAGTACATACATTAATATCTGTTCTTTAAGATATGAAACCCCTCCTATTTGTAATGCAATTAATTTTAAATCTGCTAGTCTATAAGTAGGCATCAGAATTTTAAGGAGAAAATGATGTATAAGAGGGTATTATTTGCTACTGACTTTGACGAAGTTGGTGTTATAGCAGCGCATAAAGCAAAAAAAATTGCCGATGAAAATGGCGCTGATTTGATATTAGTTCATGTCGTAGAACCCATTCCTGCATATGCATATCCAGGTTTTGCCGGATTTGCTGAGGTTGAATTATCCATTCGTGAACAAGCCGAAAAAGAACTTAATGAATTGGGTGAAAAGCTCGGGGTAGATGCAAAACACCGATTTATTGAATTTGGTTCCACCAAAAATGAAATTTTAAGAGTTGCGCAGGAGCGACATATCGATTTGATTGTTACCGGAAGTCATGGAAAACATGGGCTTTCATTATTATTAGGGTCAACAGCAAACTCAATTTTGCATGGAGCTCAATGTGATGTATTGATTGTCCGCTCTATTCATCCAGAAAAATCATAAGAATAGTACCAGAGCAGCAAAGCGAATCCAGAGAATAATTTCCATTAGGAACCTAGGTTACGCTTTGTTTGCCCCAAATTTACAGGGAATTCTAATACTTTCTTTTCAATCTTTTAATTTCTCAACTGGACAGAAAACAAGTATACTACTTGCATTCGAGTTACACGATTGAATTATTATGAAATTGTTGCGCGGGATTCAACATTTTTCTGCTTTTGATAAAGGTGTGGTAGCTACTATTGGTAACTTTGATGGCGTGCATTTAGGTCATCAAAATCTTATTAGGACTTTAAGAAATAAAGCAAATGACTTAAAGTTACCTTTAGTTCTTATTCTATTTGAACCACAGCCTAGAGAATATTTCCAACAGGAAAAAGCGCCTGCACGACTCTCCAGTTTAAGAGAAAAATTAGAGGTTTTAGGCTCATGTCAGATTGACTATGTATACTGTTTAAAATTTAATAGTGTATTGGCGGAAACATCTGCGACTGATTTTGCACGCACCTATTTGTTTTCTACACTCCATGTAAAATATTTGCTCATAGGTGAGGATTTTCGTTTTGGTAAAAATAGAGAAGGTGATGTGCGCTTATTGAAAGAGCTCAGTTCTCAGTATGCCTGCGATGTGAATATTTATTCAAATTTTTGTATTAATGAAAACCGAATCAGCTCCACTCGAATTAGAACAGCATTACAGCATGGTGAGTTGAATACAGCTACCAAATACCTGGGTAGACCTTATAGTATTTGTGGGCGTGTATTACATGGAGATGGACGAGGGCGTCAGTGGGGAATCCCTACTGCCAATCTGGCTCTGAACCGATACTCGTTACCTTTACAGGGGGTATTTGCAGTTCAGGTTCGAATTGTTAACCAAATAGTATATGGTGTTGCTAATGTGGGACGCCGTCCTACAGTAGATGGCAGTAAGAATATTTTGGAAGTGCATTTATTCGATTTTGATCAGTCTATCTATGGTGAATTATTGCAAGTGTTTTTCTTGCACAAATTGCGTGATGAGGTTAAATTCACTTCGGTGGATGCTTTAATTGCGCAGATATATGATGATATTGCGGTGGCGAAAGAATTCCTCAAGAATTGTAATGAACTACTCCTATATCAAAGCTAAGTTTAGATTTAGTGCAGGTTAAATAAAAAATATTTTGGCCCAATGATGATGTGCGGTTTTTTTAAAATGTTTTTTATATAACATGCATCAAATGAGAGCTATTCTGATACGGGGTGAATAGTCACCAAAAGTTTAACGATTTTGCAGAGCGAATTTCTTATGGCAGAATATAAAGATACATTGAATCTTCCCAATACTTCATTTCCGATGAAGGCAAGTCTAGCTACTCGAGAGCCTGAGGTTTTGGCTGATTGGCAGGCAAAAAAAATATATGAAAAAATTCGTAAAGCCCGTTCCGGAAGTAAGCGCTTCATTCTGCATGATGGTCCTCCTTATGCGAATGGTCACTTACACTGCGGTCATGCCTTAAATAAAATACTTAAAGATATTATCGTTAAATCCAAATCGCTTAGCGGGTATGATGCACCCTTTGTTCCTGGATGGGACTGTCACGGGTTACCTATTGAGCTTAATGTAGAGAAAAAGATAGGCCGAGTTGGGGATAAGGTATCTGCTAGAGAGTTTCGTGCCAAATGCCGTGAATATGCAGCGAGCCAAATTGATATTCAACGCGATGAATTTCAAAGACTTGGGGTTTTTGGTGATTGGTATAATCCTTATGTCACTATGGATTTTCGCTATGAAGCCAATATTGTTCGTGCATTAGGTCTAATGATTAAAAACGGTCATTTGCAACAAGGTTTTAAACCGGTACATTGGTGTATTGATTGTGGTTCTGCTTTAGCGGAAGCGGAAGTCGACTATGATGAGAAAACTTCTCCATCGATTGATGTCACTTTTTTTGCAGTAAATCCTGAAGAGTTTATTCATTTGTTTCCAGGAAAGGCAGAAATAAAACCACTGGGCCTTCCTATTTGGACAACAACCCCATGGAGTTTACCTGCTAATGAAGCGGTATGTTTGCATCCCGCAATCGACTATTCTTTAGTAGATACGGGTGATGCATATTGGATACTTGCTACTGATTTGGTTGAATCAGCGATGGCTCGTTATGGAATGACGCAATATACCGTTCGTGGCGCGGTAAAAGGAAAGGTATTTGAACATTTGAAATTGAAACATCCTTTATATAATCGTTTTGTCCCTGTGGTATTAGGTGAGCACGTAACTACTGAATCCGGCACTGGAAGTGTTCATACAGCACCTGCTCATGGACCAGATGATTACTTAGTTGGTAAAGCCTATAATTTGCCGTTAATTAATCCAGTTAAAGGAAATGGTTGTTTTGCTGATGATGTAGAACTGTTTGCGGGACTGTCTGTTTTAAAGGCTAATGATACTATTTTGAATGCTTTAGCGGAACATGGTGTGCTTTTAGCTAAACAAAATATTAGACATAGTTACCCCCATTGCTGGCGGCATAAATCACCGATGATTTTCCTGGCCACGCCTCAATGGTTTATCTCTATGGATAAAAGCCAATTAAGAGAACATATTCTCAAAGAAATCGATAAAGTAACTTGGGTTCCTGATTGGGGTAAGGCTCGAATTAGCAATATGGTTGAAAATAGACCTGATTGGTGTATATCAAGGCAAAGAGCATGGGGTACACCTATGCCTTTATTTGTACATAGCTCGACGCGTGAATTGCATCCTGATACATTAGAGCTTATCGAAAAAGTAGCCTTGCTTATTGAAAAATCCGGGATCGATGCTTGGTTCGAAATGGATATAAAAGAATTACTTGGAAAGGATGCTGAGTTTTATGAAAAAATTAATGACACTATGGACGTGTGGTTTGACTCCGGAGTAACCCATTTTTCTGTTCTAAAGCAAAATGAGGCTTTGGCTTTCCCTGCAGATATTTATTTTGAAGGTTCGGATCAACATCGCGGCTGGTTTAACTCTTCGTTAACCACTTCCGTAGCAATGTATGGTGTGGCTCCTTATAAAACCGTATTGACTCATGGATATACCGTAGATGCTGAAGGTAAAAAGCTTTCTAAATCCAAAGGAAACTATGTTGCTTTAGATAAATTAGTCAATCAACACGGTGCTGATATTTTACGTTTATGGGTGGCGTCTACAGATTATCGACATGAAGTGAGCATTTCAGATGAAATTATAAAGAGAAATGCAGATGCTTATCGCAGAATTCGTAATACGGCCCGCTTTTTGCTTGCGAATTTATTTGATTTTGATCCAACCAAGGATTGTGTGCATGTCAAAGATCTTCTGGAATTGGATAAATGGGCATTAAAACGAACTCAGCTCTTGCAAGATGAAATTATAGAAGCCTATGAAAACTATCAATTCCATATTATTTATCAGAAGATTCATAATTTCTGTGCGGTAGATATGGGAAGCTTTTATCTGGATTTAATTAAGGACAGACAATATACCACCGCAAAAGAAAGCAAAGCCCGACGGTCTTGTCAAACTGCTATGTACCACATTATTAGGGCCTTTACTCTTTGGATAGCTCCCATATTATCCTTTACAGCTGAGGAGATAAGCCGCTATATACCAGGTTATAAACAAGAATCAGTCTTTACTGAGCTTTGGTATGATGCTTGGCCAAAGATTGATGATGTGAACATGACGGATTGGGAAGAACTGCATGTAATTCGCGACGAAGTTAATAAAGCTTTGGAAGAAACACGTCAAAGGGGCGAAATCGGTTCCGCTTTAGCTGCCGAGGTAATTTTATATGCGGATAACAAAGTATTCCCTAAACTGACTCGTTTGGGCGAGGAATTGCGCTTTTTATTAATTACATCAGATGCAGCAGTACAACCCATGGATTCAGCTCCTGCTGGGCTGTCTGCCACAGCCTATGGTTTTGCGATTGCGGTTTCAGCAAGTGCCCATGAAAAATGTGCTCGTTGCTGGCATAGACGACCTGATGTGGGACAAGATGCGCAACATCCTGAGCTCTGTTTACGTTGTGTCAGTAATATCAGTGGGCAAGAGGAAAAGAGACAATTTATATGAAAAAATGGCCATGGTTTATATTGAGTCTTTTTGTAGTTATTTGTGATCAAGCAAGTAAATACTTGGTGGAGTTTTTTTTAACACCCTATAAACCATTAGCTGTTTTCCCAATGTTTAACCTTACTTTGGCTTATAACTCCGGCGCAGCATTTAGTTTTTTAAGCGGCGCTGGAAATTGGCATCGATGGTTTTTTGCCAGTTTCAGTTTAATTGTGAGCGGTATTCTAGCTATTTGGTTATATCGTACTGCAAGTCAGGCAAAGTTACTTTTGGCTGGAATAAGTCTTATTTTAGGGGGGGCGATAGGTAATTTGTTCGACAGAGCCTACCATGGTTATGTCATTGACTTTATAGATGTATATTACAAACATCATCATTTTGCTACTTTTAATATAGCAGATAGCGCGATTTGTATTGGGGCTGGATTTTTTATTTTGGATTTATTAATTAATAAAAGTAATTAATTAAATTCTATGTGGGTTTAACCATTGGTATTTCTTCTATGTAATCCTCACTTAAAACTTTTAAGGCTTCTTTTTTAAGTTCTTTAAAGTGAGTTGAAATTTCTTTTTCTTGTTTTGGTTCATTTGTAATGCCCAATGCTCCTATCATTTTATTTAAACACTCATCAGGGGTTTTTTCATTTAGAGCATCCTTCAACTCATCAAACATTGTTTTATAAGAAGAGGAAAATATGGATAATAATATATGGCCACACGTATTTTCTTTATCATGGATAAATTTGGACACCAGTTCGATTACATTCGATTTTTGATGATCAAACGCCAGGGCTATTTGATTAAGACTTAATTGAAGTCCAAGTACATTTGACTGCGCTCTAATTATAGAGTGCTCCAAAGTAGCGATTTTTAGAGCTATTGGCAAGTCAACGGGTAAAGGTTGAGAAGTCTGGTTCAACTTAATACTTGCTGCATTTAGATATAATCTAAACAATCCTTCTAAGTGCGAACAATCCATGTTCTTCTTCAATAGTTGGATTTTTTCATGAATGCTTTTGAAGCTTTGAACCATTTTCCTTTGTTTTTCAAGCTCTTTGCTCAATTCCTCAATATCCGTATTTATCTTAGCGAATGTATTAGTTGATCTATGTTTTATAACATTAACGTATTCATCTGCTAAGAAATCAATTCTAGCTGGTTTTAATATCGTCAAGTTTTTTAACTCTTCTTCTATATTGTTAATGAGCTGAGAAGAGGCGGGAGCTTCCATAATTAATTTTTGCTTTTCAAGCTTAGAGTGAATTATGCGAAGTGGTTGTAAAACCGCATCGCATTTTTTATACAACAATTCTAAAGAAATGGTATGGCTTGGTATGCCCCCCATAAATTGGGGAATCCCCCACCTTCCTGTCCATAATATTGCCGTGACTTGTTCTCGATAAGAGCCATATTGGTATTTAAAATATTCATTCCATCCAGCCTTTTCATTTTCCGGTATCTCCAGATCGAACAAAAGTTGATTGAATTTTTCTGGGGTATCATAGTGCTTCCAAAATTGACTCATGAGTTCCTGGTTTCTTTCCAAAGGCACATTCTCTAAGAATTTGTGTAATTTAGCTACTCGATTAAAATGTTGTTGCGGAAAGCTCTCGATATTTTGTTGAATTTGAGCTTGTTGTATTTTTAAACTGTTTAATTCCTGCTTAAATTGTGTGTATAAATTATCTTCTTCTGAAAGAATTTCCTTTGATGGGTTAAGTACTGGAACAGTATTTTTTCTGACTTCTAATCGGTTTTTTAGTTCGTTAAATTTACTAATCAAATGATCCTTTATGAACCCCATTTCCTCCTTAAATCTGCTTGGGGTTAGGCGTGAACCTAATAATTTTTCCTCAAGTGCGCTTATAGAAGAATAAAGTGCTAAAATATTATCATGTTTGGACGGTTCCACTCGATTGGTATCATATTTTAGAATCCAGCTTTTTAATCCATTTAAAATATTATCAATAGCTTCATTATTAAGTGTTAAACCGAATCCTATTGAACCAAATCCATTGACCCATCCATTGCTTAACCCAGATAGGAGCTTATCAATAGGGGCAATTTCAGGATGATCTTGAGGTAAATCTCGTTTTCGTTCGAGTGCTAAAGCTGCTAGGGAAAAAATTAAAGTCCAACTACGATTTTGGTTGCTGGCTTTTTCAATTTCGGTAGACATCCTACCGGTTTTTTCTTTCATTTCTTTGGTAATATAATCTAATTGCTGTGCAAGAGGAATTGTTTTGCATTGATGAATAAAACCAATAAATGCTTTTTCTATGCCTTGTTTGTAATTGTCAAACGCAGGATCAATTTTAGTTTTTCCGTTATAGGTAGTGAGAGTTGCTATTGTTTGGTCTAATAGAGCAGTATCAATCATGCCAAGCCTATAATCAGTTTGATTAAGCACCATTATAGGCTTGGGAACATTAAGGAAAAATTAGGCTCGGTACAATAATGAAATAAAATTTAAATTCCTAACACGACCTTAAGCCAAAATACTTGTTGTGAGTGCATTGAGCTGTTTTATATCAGGGTCATGTATACTTACCGCTGCTACAGAGGGTAAATTAAGAAAATGTTCTGCTTCTTCCCATTCAATTTCCGCTGGAAATAGTTTTAAGTGAGGAAGACACTTATTCAATAGTGTACAAAAAGCTAAGTCAGCGGGGAAGGGACGGACGTGTCCGAGTCCAAGACTCATCACTGCCATGGCTTCAGAAATTGTTGCAACCCCTGGCAAATAGTTGAAGGAGTAAACATTGGCTGTTTGTGCAATTTCAGGTAGATACCCAGGGCTGGTCGCAAAATGTACGCCTGCCTGATAGCAGTTTTCAAGTTGTTGCGTATCAATCACACCACCGGCACCGATTTTAAGGGAGGGGCAGCGGGTGACGGCCTGAGCTAATAACTTTTGATCTGTTGAATTAATTTCAACTAAATCGAAACCGGCTGCTTTAATTTGTTCTAACCGTTCAAACAAAAAATTGTCTACATCCAGTGATATAATTACAGATTGCTTTCCCAGTAACTTATCTAAGATCATGGTGAGTCCTACGGTGATGTACTTTTTTTAGTAAACTTTGGTTAAGTCACAAAGTTTAATGTTAGAAGAGTTAGTTTGTGTTGGCAAGTATATTTGCGATTCTTATTTGAAGAAATTAGGGTAATTCATTAGTTATTCAAGAAAGCGATCTTGGACCCCGAGGATTTAAATTTGAACTCTCGGAGTCTAAGCCAAGGATAAATTGTTTAAGTGCTCGGTGTTGTATTAAATGGAGAAAGGGGTTGGGTCTGATCACGCTGCGCCACTGGGCTTTCTTCTGAAGTCACATTGGGCTTATAAGCTTCTTCAAATTTGGCCATATGTTTTAAGAAACTATTCATTGCTACCTCTGGAACAGGTGCTCTTTCCAACATACCCATAAGTTTTCGTTTTAGAGCTTCAGGATTAAACTTATCCAATTCATTTTTTTTGTCTTCTGGTAAATTTTTCTTTGCTTCATCGGTAAGAAACTTATCTACTTCTTTTTGTGCTCTGGGATCTTGTATTGTTTTAACTTTTGAAAACATAAATCCCCATGTAGGTTTGGGTTCATTACTGATAGTTTGAACAAATGCAGCAGCATTAAAAACTGGTTGTGGGGATGCAGTTGGGGTCGACGACATTTTAGATTGAGTATCAGTTGGAGTGGATGTAGCCCCTAAGCCATAACTTGCACCCGTGATTGTGGACCCTGGTGGCTGCATAGCTAAGTCAGGAGAAGATGTTAATGCTTGTTTCGCATTGGCACGAGCTGCTTGCATCGAAGTAATATGGTTTTTAACCATTAATTGTTCTGCTTTGTTTACCACTAGTTTTGAACGGGTTTCATCCTTTCGGGAAGCATTTTGTTCGACTTCTTGTTTTTTTACGTGTTGAACTACATTTTTTACACTCATTATCTCGGGTTTTGCATTTTCAAAGCGTGCTTGCGCTTCGGCTAACTTGAATGAATCATTTTTGACGTCATCCCACTTTTCTCCTTTATTAAGAAGATAAAATTCACCGTTGTGCTTCACAAGCCCCGGGGCTTGATCTTTAGGCAGAGCAAACAATGCTTTGTCATAAGTAACGCCTTCTGAATTTAAGTCTGCGTCAAAAAATACTTTTTCATTCCCCACTTTGGATTTTATGTCCTTTAGGCTGGCTAGTTGGAGGTTCAATGCATTTTGTTGATCCAATATCTTTCGCGCTTCTTTTTCATTGCCTTTATCTAATTCTTCAAATACATGCTCCGTCAATCTATCTATTTGTCTTTCAAGTGAGCTAATTTCTCTATCGAGCATTTCTGGATTTTTTTCGAAGGTTGGGGCAGATTTATCATAGGCGTTCAGAACGTTATTGTAAGTTGTATGCTTTGCCTCAATGGCTAAACTTTCTTCTTCAAGCCTATTTAACTCTTCGTTAAGGGCTTTTTCTTGTGTTTTAAGATTTTTTTGCTGTTCTTGATAACTTCTAATTGAGCTATCGTAGCGCTCTAAAGTATCCTTAAGTGCACTGTTCTGCTCAGGGGTCTTTTTCTTCTGAGGAGTTTGCTCGCTGGGTTTTAAAGCTTTCTCCTGTTGCATCTCAATTAACTCATTTTGAGCTTTTTGCGCTTCAGCCTCTTCTGAGAGTAGCAGATGGAATAGAAAACCTTTTTTCCGCTCCTCCATCAGGATGTCTTCTTGTATTTGAAGTTGCCGCTCTTCTTCAATAGCTCGCTCATGAGCTAACTCAGAACCAATTTCATGAATTACTGTTTCTCCAGCAGGGGATAATAAGAAGATCTTTATATCTTCAGGATTATGTAAACCGAATTGGCTCAGATCAATGGTAGAAGGATTAGGATCCGCGTCCTTAGATGAAAAAGTAAGCTCTCCACTGGTTATTTTAGATTGTATGGAGGCATCCAGTTTTTCACTTATAAGTGCGAACTCATCTGAGGTTAGGAATTCTGTTAGGTTATCTTTTGCAATCGACATAGATCTTTATCCTGTTGCACCATAGTATAATTATATACAAAATAGTTCAATAAATCACCAGAAGTGAGTGGTGCTAGAGTGAGCATGCTAAATACTATAGCTGATTGTTTCATTTTGAAAAGAGCCTTCTGAATTACTTTTCGATTTTTTTACTGCCAATATAGGGGGATGATGAGAAATGGTTTGAGAATGCTTTTCGCTAAATTGCGATTCACTGCTTTTGCTCAAGAGCGTTTGTAATAAACAGTGGCTGTTTGAATGTGGAATTAATTCATAACGTCTAGGGTCACTGGAATAATATTTTTCATCCTCTAAGGTTGTGTGTAATTTTAAATCTTCTTTTGCAAATGCCCAATAATATAGATGACCACGTTGACTTTCTATAAATGATAACAAAGTTTGTTTCAACATACTGGCTTGATCATCGATCCAGTTGCAAATCGAGGTGGTTCCTTTTGCACTCGTGCTAAACAAAAATCCAAAAGAATGATCCCAGACTTCGCCAATAGCACAGATAATATTACCTACAGAATAGGCAATAATACGCGTTATGGGGTCTAAAATACTAAATGCGATGCGAGCCGAGAAAGAAATAAAATCAAAAATAGGCAATAAAATAAGATTTTTTATTAATTGTGATAGTGGAATGCATAGAGCACAAATCACATTAATGCCGAAATTGAACAATGGATTATCAGAAAAATGACCAAATGGCCAAGTGAAACCATAAAGTGGTGATAATCTAAAATTAGCCATTAAATTATCTGAATGTGGTCTTGCTGCAAAGGAAAGGAATAAGGCTCCTATATCACTGATATTTCCTAGAATAGCAAGCATTTTAGTTAGTAGATTTGTAATACCACGAAAGGGTACATGAATAAAAAGAGCACTGACTTCGATAATTGGAATGGTGAGAAGCGCTAAAATAAAATCAGTAGAGGCTGCAAGAACCTGTTTGCTGACTTTCTTAATAAGGATTCCACTTTTTCGCCACCCCTTAAGAAAACCATTATAGAATCCATAATAGTAACCTTCAAAAAAAGGAGCGATACTCAGCTTCCCTAAAGTGACAACACTCTTAAATAGCCATTTACAGGTGCCAAGAAACCAATCCTCACCAGGATGCATAATCGTATCATAAATAGCTGCGCCACCCTTTCCGCCTAAAGCGGCATAATTGGTGTAAGGAAAGTCTCCCATTTCACGTCCCAAGGAAGGAATTACTTTAGTTAAACCATAACCAAGGCTAAGTGCTAATGAGGCAATAATCGCAATTTCTGCCGGATCTTCTTTGAGTATTTTGAATGCTTCCACAAAAAATTTATCCAAATTTCCACCCGCCACGACGCTTTGCCAATAAGTCATCGATGCAGAAATGGCTTCAGAGATTGTGCCATGACTCATCCAGTGAGCAAGTTTTTGTGTCGGTTCAATTCCCGCAATTAAACCGTGTAAGTGCAATTTAGTTAAAATTGATTTAAGGAACTCGGGAGCAAGTACTGCTCCACCTCCGTAAGCATAAGCGGCAATTGCTAAAGTACCGATCAATGGATTTTGCTCGCTCACATCAATAAAAAAACTGGCGATATGGCGTATTATCTCTAAAATTCGATGAAAGGGATTGTCATAACAGTGGGGACTTGGTGGATGATTGGGCCGGGCAATGATATAAGGACTGTTGCTAATCTGCTCTTTAATAAACTCTTCTAAAGTTTGGCCATTCGCTAATAGGCCTTTATTTTCCAATGCCGAGCTTAGAGAATCCCTTGATTTGCTATTTTTGCTTTCCTTTTTATACCCATCTAATTTTGGGATGTGGGTTTTATGAATGTGGTTGAAAAAATCATCACGCAGATCATGGATAATAAAGTGACGCATGCTTTTATAGAATTTATAGAAAAACCGAGGTATACGCGAAATAAATGCATTAAGTCTTAGGCTAACACGTTCTGGTAAGTAGAGATGACGTTTACTGATTTGTCCTAAAGTGTATAGATCATGTCCTTCGGGCAGGGGGTAGAAAAGTCCATCATGAACAAAATAGCGTAATTGCATTATTTTGTTCTCTTGTCTAATAAGGATAAGCTCTTCCTTAGCAATAATTATCCAACTACCATGGGGCAGTTTACTGATTCTTTTTTTTGCTTTTTTTTTGGTATCAGCAATTATTGGTTGGCTTTCGCTCTTAGTATATTTGCGGATTAGGGTTGGTAAATCGAGGTAACCTTTTTGTATAAACCCTTGTAAGCTATAGTAGGGGGTGATCTTTGTTATGGTTAGGCCATCTAATCGTTGTTGTATTTCTGTCTTGTGTTCTGGTTTTTTATCTATTGCCAGATAATTGATCCAATCTTGGCCATCTCGCCATAATTTATTCAAAAAAGCTGCAAGTTGTGCAATTCGATTTGCAGGAATATTACTCAATGCAGGTGCCGGAGATAATTTGTAATAGGAACAAATAGCTTTTAATGCATCATCTAAATCTTTACTATCGTGTCCTATGTGGAGCTCGCTATCCCAGACAAGGCATGGTTGTTTTGCTTCTTGTTTTTTGACGATATCACTAAAATCCATTTGATCGAGGCGTGATACAGCATAGACACGATTGAAGGAGTAATGTTGGGCTGTTTTATGGGCTTCGTAAAGAAGGTTTCCTAAGATGCCTTCAGATATCAGCGGGGAAATTGCTAACAAACGGTTTTGATTGGAACAGTGGCCAATAATTTTAATCACTTGTTTTCTTAATGCTTCCTGACCTTCATGATCCTGACTCGCTAATCGTCGCTCCGTTTTTAATAATTTTTTTAACGCATTAATGCATTCATTAGCAAGCTGTAATTTTTTTTCTTGTACCGAACTTAAGGGCTGGCTGTAGCTTTCTGAACGTACGCGGTAACGATGAACTTTGCTAATAACATTGGCTACTAATGAACAAGGTCGATCGCCGGGAAGCAGTTGGATCACCTCTGACTTATAGGTAAATAACATGAGCTGCACTGTTTTTTTATTATGATTGGCAATTAATCGCAGTCTATCTCCTCCTGGAAGAAGATATTCCATATTGTAATGACCGTATAAAACAGCTCCTGCTTCGTTACTAAATAGGCTTCCTGTTATGGTTGGCAGTGCTTGATGACTAAAGGGTGTAATGGCTAAGGGAACGATAAGCTGAGTGTGGCCTTTCGATGTTACAAAATAAGACATTGGAACTATCCGTTGTTCACATACTGCACAGGATACTTGGTTTTTTAGTGAAATATCAAGTGGAAATGCTTCAAATCTGGAAATTTTATGGTGTGACTGATAGAATGTTTTAAAAATAAACAGGAATAAATTTTAATGATTAGTTATTGTGGTTATATCGCTTTAGTTGGCAGGCCTAATGTGGGTAAATCAACCCTTCTTAATTGTATTATGCAGCAAAAAGTGAGCATTACCTCAAGAAAGCCACAAACAACTCGGCATAGTATCTTAGGGATACGTACTGAAGGTGAATACCAATTTGTTTATGTAGATACTCCTGGGATTCACCAAGGAAGTAAAAAAGCAATGAATCGTATGATGAATAAAACTGCGATTAGTGTATTGCGTGATGTGGATGTGATTGCTTTTTTAGTTGATGGAACGCATTGGCAAGACGAAGATGAATACGTTTTGAATTTAGTAAAACAAGCCAAAGTACCCTGTGTTTTAGTGGTAAATAAAGTGGATAAAATTGATGATAAAAGTCAGTTGTTACCATGGATAGAACAAATAAGTCAAAAACATGAATTTGCAGCAATCATCCCTATATCTGCAAAAACAGGAGTACAGGTGGATGAATTGCAAGAAAAATTACAGAATTATTTGCCTGAGGGGCCTCATTTATTTCCAGATGATCAATTAACTGATCGGCCTATAAAATTTTTATGTGCGGAATTGTTGCGGGAAAAAATTTTCCGCTTTTGCGGACAAGAATTACCTTATTCTGTTACCGTAGATATTGAATCTTTTAAGGATGAAGGCACTCTCGTGCGTATTCATGCATTGATTCTTGTGGATAAAGATAATCACAAACGAATGATCATTGGTGATAAGGGACAAAAGCTAAAAGAAATGGCAACGAATGCACGCGTGGACATGGAAAAACTATTAGGTAAGAAAGTATTCTTACAGTGCTGGTGTAAGGTAAAATCAGGCTGGTCGGATGACGAGCGTATATTAAAACAATTAGGTTATGACAACTAGGACAATAGCAGCTTGGGTTTTACACAAAAAATGGTCTGGGGATACCAGTGCTCAAGTCAGTTTTTTTACACGCGAGCTTGGGGTGATTCAATGTCTTTATAAGGGCGGACGTACCCCTAAAAAACAAGCCCTGTTACAACCTTTTACTTCGTTATGGATCAATCTTGCGGAACGTCGTGAGCGATATTATGTACAAACTACTGAAAGTACTTCCCCATCACTCCAGCTTACAGGCAGCTCGCTTTTTGCAGGTCTATATTTAAACGAAATTCTTTACTATGCCCTCAGTCGCAATTCTTCTGACTCGGCATTATTTGATGCTTATTTATTTACTTTAAATGCCCTTACATTAGCAAAGGAACGATTAGTCATTGAAGCGTTATTAAGACGTTTTGAGTGGACTTTACTGCATGCATGTGGTTATTCCTTTTCATTAACCCAGGAAGCGCGAACAACAAATTTGATTGTCCCTGATTCGTATTATCAATTTGTTGCTGGCGAAGGTTTTATTCGTGACAGCAGAGGAATTTCAGGTGCGCATATTCTTGCCTTGGCACAAGATAACTTAAATGAGGCTCCTTACCTTAAATCAGCAAAAATAATTATGCGTCAAGCAATCGATCATCTTCTGGGTGGACGCGAAATTAAAACAAGGGCTTTGTATCTTGCTGAGTGAAAAGAACTGGGAAAGCAGGTGAATGAATTCACGGAAATATTCCTGACTTAAACTGATGTAACGAAGATATATGTTCTAAGCAACTTGAGTTTAGGTCAGAATGGACTTTATACTCTTTATTTTATGTGTAAGGTGTAGAATGAATAAGCCAATACTATTGGGTGTTAATATTGATCATATAGCTACAGTACGTCAAGCACGTGGTACCCGTTATCCTGATCCTGTTCAAGCGGCTATTGATGCAGAAGAAGCGGGTGCGGATGGCATTACTCTGCATATGAGAGAAGATCTAAGACATATCCAAGCGCGTGATGTACGTTTGATCAAAGAAGTTTTGCAAACACGAATGAATCTTGAATTGGCAGTTACGGATGCCATGCTTGATTTTGCTGAAGAAATTTCACCCGAGCATACGTGTTTGGTCCCGGAAAAACGTGAGGAATTAACAACAGAAGGGGGACTGGATGTAATATTGCACCAAAAATCAGTAGACCTTGCTGTACGACGTTTGCAATCTATGGGTAGTGAAGTGTCTTTATTTATTGACCCAGATCGTGAACAGATCAAGGCTGCAGCAGATATTGGTGCTCCTGTTATTGAATTGCACACCGGTTGTTATGCTGATGCTACTGATGTGGAACAGCAACAGTATGAATTATCGAGAATACAACACGCTGCGGAATATGCAGCGAGTTTAAATTTGATTGTCAATGCCGGCCATGGTCTCAATTATCATAATGTGCAACCTATAGCGTCTATTAAAGAATTACATGAACTTAACATAGGCCATGCGATTATTGCCCGAGCTTTATTTTGTGGTATGAAAGAGGCGGTAAGACACATGCGTCAACTAATGCAGGAAGCAAGACTTTATGTCAACATCTGACGTGATTGTTATTCGTATTACCGGAGACTCAGGCGATGGGGTGCAATTGGTGGGAGAACAACTCACCATTAGCGCGGCACTTACCGGCCGAGATGTGCGGACCCTACCTGATTTTCCTGCTGAAATTCGAGCGCCAGCGGGTACTGTAGCGGGAGTTTCTGGTTTCCAACTGGCGATGGCCGAGCATGCTATATTCACCGCAGGTGAGTCGCTTGATGTGCTTGTTGCATTAAATCCAGCCGCATTAAAAAACTCCTTGCAACATCTGAACCAAGGCGGTTTGTTGATTATTAATGAAGACAGTTATCAAGAAAAGGATTGGCAAAAGGCGGGAATGGATAAGAGTTTTCTAGACAATTGTGCCGAACATTATCAAATTGTTTCATTTCCTTTAATCACCCAGACTCTACAGGCCGTGTCTTCGCTGGAATTAACTAAACCGCAAGCCACCAAAACCAAAAATTTTTATGTTTTGGGTTTGGTTTTGTGGTTATTTGATTTGCACACTACTGCATGCGAGTCGTTTATAGCTAAAAAATTCAAAGCAAACGCTGTTGTTGCTAAAGCCAATCAATTGGCGTTATTGGCTGGATATAATTATGCAATGACTTTAGAATTAACTCGCCGCGGTTATATGCTAGGTGAAGTGAATCGAGATGTGGGGGATTATCGGCAAATTACAGGGGTTGAGGCAGTGGGATTAGCACTCGCAACTCTTGCTACGTCGACACAAATACCGACCTTAGTTTCGGGATATCCAATTACTCCTTCTTCAGCAATCCTGCATGAATGTGCCCGCTTATCTGATTTTGGAGTACAACTTCTACAAGCAGAAGATGAAATTGCTGCAATTTGTGCTTGTATTGGCGCTGCATATGGCGGAAGGTTGGCTTTAACTACAACCTCCGGTCCTGGATTGGATCTAAAAAGTGAAAGTTTGGGTTTGGCTGTAGTTGCTGAATTACCTTTGGTTTTGCTTGATGTACAACGAGCTGGAGCTTCGACGGGCTTACCCACCAAAACAAGTCAAAGTGACTTGCGACAAGCACTTTATGGACGTCATGGTGAAGCGCCTTTGCCGGTGCTAGCAGCACAATCCGCAGCCGATTGTTTTTATACGACTTTAGAAGCATTTTATTTAGCCATTAAATTCATGACTCCAGTAATTGTTCTATTGGATGCTTATCTGGCAAATGCTGCTGAGCCGTGGAAAATCCCAGATGTATCTTCTTTAAAATTACCTCAAGTTGAATTTAACCGTTTTCCAAAACCGTTTACTCGGGATGAGTTTTTGAGTCGTAGTTGGAATAAGCCCGGTACTCCAGGATACATTCACCAATTGGGGGGGTTAGAAAAACAAGGTGAAGAGGGACGGGTAAGCTATGATGCTGAGAATCACCAAAAAATGGTTCATTTACGTCAGCAGAAAATCGATGGAATTGCACAAGAGTATGCCCCGTTGACAATTGAAGGGGATGCTAATGCAACCCTCATTTTAATTGGCTGGGGTAGTACCTATGGCAGTTTAAAATCAGCGGTGCAGCAATGTTTGGCAGAAGGGTTGGCGATTGCTTACGTGCATTTACGTCATCTGAATCCTTTGCCGAATGATTTAGGCTCTATTTTGAAAAAGTACGATAGGATATTCGTCGCAGAATTAAACTCTGGACAACTATGCCAAATTATTCGTGCCAGTTATTTGGTTGATGCACGTGCAATCAGTCAATCGAATGGACAGCCATTTACCGTCAGTCATCTGGTGAACACTATAAAATCGGAAGCCAACTATGAACAACAACTATAAACGTGAAGATTTTGCCAATGCAAATGAGGTTCGCTGGTGTCCAGGCTGTGGTGATTATGCAATTTTAATGGCTCTGCAAAAAATATTACCTGAGTTAGGCTTACCACCAGAACAGCATGTGTTTATTTCCGGAATAGGTTGTGCGGGCCGCTTACCTTACTATATGAATACGTATGGTTTTCATACCATTCATGGTCGAGCAACTGCGGTGGCAACGGGGTTAAAAGCGTTAAGGGATGATCTGTGTGTTTGGGTCATTACTGGAGATGGGGATGCTTTAAGTATTGGAGGCAATCATCTGATCCATATTTTGCGACGTAATGTAAACGTAAATATTTTATTATTTAATAATCAAGTATATGGTTTAACTAAAGGACAGTTCTCTCCCACATCACAAAAGGGCCAAGTAACGAAAACCTCGCCAAAAGGGGTGGTTAATGAACCTGTGAATCCGCTTACTTTAGCCCTAGCAGCGGGGGCTAGTTTTATAGCTCGTGGAGTAGATAAGGATCCCGTTCATTTGGGTTCAATATTAAAAAAAGCACAGGAACACCAAGGCTGTTCTTTTGTTGAAATTTATCAAGATTGTAATATTTTCAATCATGGTGCTTTCGATGAGTTTGCGCTGAAAAGTAATCGTGCCGAGAACACAGTCCTATTAGAAGAAGGGCAACCTTTAGTTTATGGTGCGCAAAAAGAGAAAGCTTTGAATGTAAAAGCAGAAGAGTTCGCTCGTGTTTCAGCAGAAGAAACTGGTCTTTATCGACATGACCCAACTAGCTTCGCCGCGGCGATACGACTCGCTTCCCTATCTTTTCCTGAGTATCCCGTTCCTTTGGGGATTTATTATCAAAAAACTCGAGATGTGTTTGCTCTTCCTCAAGAAGTCAAAAAGACTGTAAATGACTTACCGGAACTATTCAGGGCAAAAGCTACTTGGCAACAAAGTTAAATAGAGCGCTACGAGTACTAACGTCAGGAAATACCCACTGGTGAACACGTAGCCTATCCACCAGTGGATATTTACACCCAAAAAAAATCCCGGCAAAAACGAACCGGGATTTAGGTAGAGGAGAACGATAACTAGTCGCGGCCTGAAAATGCACTTAGTATATTAAGCAAGCTGACGAACAAGTTATAAATTGATACAAAAAGACCTACTGTAGCGGAAATGTAATTCGTTTCACCTTCATGGATAATTGCACTTGTTTGCATGAGAATTAATCCTGAAGAAATAAGTATAAAAATGGCTGAAATGGCTAATTGGAGCGCCGGAATTTGAATGAAAATTCCTGCTATCATTGCCAATAAAGCAACCATTACACCAACAAAAAGAAACCCACCTAGGAAGCTAAAATCTTTCTTAGTAGTTAATGCATAACCAGAGAGTGCGAAGAAAATAATTCCAGTACCACCTAGAGCGGTTGCAATTATTTGTGGACCATTAGAAAAATGGCTGATATAAAAGTTCAGCACAGGACCTAAGGTATAACCCAGAAAGCCCGTGAAGGCAAAAACGCTGACGAGTCCCCAAACGCTATTTCGTAATGCTTGAGTCAAAAACATTAACCCATAAACACCAACTATCATCAAGAGAGGATTCATTGGTCGTGCGCCGCTTGTAAGAGATAAAACGGCCATAAATGCACTGAACAAAAATGTCAAACCGAGTAATAAATAAGTATTACGCAGTACCTTATTGCTTGAGAGTGCAGACTCATTACTTCGCGTCAGAATAGTGACATTATTTCGGTTCATTGTTTAGAGCTCCTCTATGTTTATATTTAGTCTAGCATATCTATGGGTTAGTTTCCCATATTTCAAGTTTAAAACGAATTATTTTTGTTTTGAGGTTCTACAGTACTATAGTAGTATTATAAATAAATTTTGAGTAAGGTGTGTAGGCTGATCATTGTCTTAAGGGCAATTCCCTTAAATTATGAAAATCTGTCGTCCCCTCTAAGGTGGATACCCATTACGGGCAGGGCGTATTGATAATTTAAGAATAGATCCCAGGATGACAAAAAATTCTTAACTTAATGATCGCGATCCTTTAGGGTCCAGTTACCAGAATACGCGGAAAATCTCGACATTTTTGATGTCATAAATTTTAGGATTTATTATGGCACGAGCAGCATTAGTACAAATGGTTTCCTCAGCAGGAGTTGCTGATAACTTACACCAAGTCGAACAATTAATGATTCAATCTCGTGAAGAGCAAGCTGAACTTGTACTCTTGCCTGAGAATTTTGCATTTATGGGACTTCATGAAAAAGATAAATTGCAAGTTGGTGAAAGATTTGGCGTGGGATCTATACAACAAAAAATCAGTCAATTGGCAAAAAAATTAGGGTTATGGGTAATTGCGGGGACTATTCCTCTTAAAAGTTCAGGATCCAAAGTACGTGCCAGTTGCCTGGTGTATGATAATCAAGGTAAATGTGTAGCACGCTATGATAAGATTCATTTATTTGATGTAAACGTCTCACCAACTGAAGCATATCAGGAGTCAATGTCCATTGAACGCGGGCACCAACTGGCTCTTGTTGACACTCCAGTTGGAAAAATAGGATTAACGGTTTGTTATGATCTACGTTTTCCTGAACTCTACCAGCAGCTAATGTTGCAAGGAGCGCAAGTCTTTACGGTTCCTTCTGCCTTTACAGCTCTAACCGGCCTTGCACACTGGGAGGTATTATTGCGAGCCAGAGCCATTGAAAATTTATGTTATGTCTTAGCAGCAAATCAAGGAGGGCGTCATGAAAATGGACGAACCACTTTTGGTCATAGCATGATTGTTGACCCTTGGGGGAAAATCCTCACTCAAAAAGAAACGGGTACCGGAGTGGTGACAGCAGATATTGATTTACAAAACCAAAAGGAAATACGTCGAAAATTTCCCTGTATCGATCATCATGTATTAAACTTATAGGTAGATACTATTTTTTTGATCGCAAAACTAAGAGACACTATTTTTATTTATTAAGGTAATTAAATGACAGAAGCCCTTACTACAGCAAAAAAGATTTTACTAGCTCCTGCAGCACTGGATGAAACGGGTATAGAAAAATTATTCAAAACAATGATGAATCATCATATTGATGATGCCGATCTTTATTTTCAAAGTTGCAGTTATGAATCTTGGTATTTGGAAGATTCAGTAGTGAAAAGCGGGAGCTACTCCTTAGATCGAGGCGTAGGAATTCGCGCCGTTAGCGGTGATAAAACAGGATTTGCTTATTGTGATGATATTTTATTACCTTCGATGTTGCGAGCTGCTGATGCAGCCCGTTCTATTGCACTGACTGGTTCTAAACCAATTCAAGCCATTCAAGTAAAAGGAGCGGCTGTAAGTCGTTATCAAGGTTTAAATCCAATTGAAGGCATGAGTAAGCAAGAAAAAATTGCTTTGTTAGAAGCGATTGATAAAGAAGCGCGTAGTATTGATCCTCGTGTAATTCAGGTTAACGCTTCATTAAGTGGTTGCTATGAAGTTGTTATGGTGGCTGGAATGAATGGCCAAATGATTGCTGATGTCAGACCCCTAGTGAGTATTAATGTAAGCGTTATTGTAGAGGACAAAAATGGACGAAGGGAGTCAGCACGCTCTGGTGGGGGTGGGAGAGTACCTTATTCCTATTTTTATGAAAAAGAAAATGCCTTGAGTTATGCTCGAGAGGCAGTGCGCGAAGCCTTGATTAATCTGGGAGCACAACCTGCACCAGCTGGGACAATGCCAGTGGTTTTGGGCCCGGGTTGGCCGGGTGTTTTATTACATGAAGCTGTAGGACACGGTTTGGAAGGAGATTTCAATCGTAAAGGATTATCGGCATTTTCTGGCCGTATTGGACAACAAGTTGCAGCTCCAGGAGTTACGGTAGTTGATGACGGAACTTTAAAAGACAGACGTGGTTCTATAACTATTGATGACGAGGGCACTCCTTCACAATGCACTACGTTGATTGAAAATGGTATTTTGGTGAATTACATGCAAGATAAGTTAAATGCCAAATTGATGGGTATGAAGTCTACAGGTAATTGCCGTCGTGAATCTTATGCCCATGTACCTATGCCTAGGATGACGAATACTTACATGTTGGCAGGACACCATGATCCTGAAGAAATTATTCGTTCAGTAAAACGTGGTTTATACGCGGTCAATTTTGGGGGGGGACAAGTTGATATTACCTCAGGCCAATTTGTATTTTCTGCCAGCGAAGCATATCTCATTGAGAATGGAAAAATCACTGCGCCAGTTAAGGGAGCCACACTTATTGGTAATGGTCCAGATGTGATGAAAAAAATCAGTATGATTGGTAATGATTTGGGGTTGGATCGAGGAATAGGGGTTTGCGGTAAAGAAGGGCAATCTGTTCCGGTTGGAGTAGGTCAACCTACTTTGAAAATCGATGCTTTGACAGTCGGTGGAACAAGTTAATTTGGATAGGGTAACCTGGGTGAATCGAAACCGAACCTGGTTTTGTCTTAGAGAAGGGCTCCTGGGTTCAGCTATGCTTTCACCCAGGATTTAAAGATCTAAAACTTAACCTCTTAAACCAGCTGGAATTCTAACACTGATGGAATTGTTCGATTGGGCTTGTACTGTGCCACCCATACCATTAGTCACAGTATAAGCTACGGTAAATCTTGGATCCGCAGGATTATTGCTTTGATAACTACAAATGATGTTTCCTGAGGCACTGTTATAAGTCACTGAATCATTAAAATAGTTTATTAAATTAGCGGGAACATCTTGAACCGATCCATTAGAACGGAAGTATACTTGTAGTGTTTGAGATAATACAGATTCCACACCATAACCACCAATATAGTTTCCAAAATGGGTTACAGCAGTGGGTCCTTGAGTCGCCGGACAATAGACATTAATATCATAGGCAGTGGGATCCGCCATTGCGATTCCAGGAATAAAACTAGAAATCAATAATAATGAGCTTAAAGAGAAATTCTTAATCATAATAGTTCCTTCTATTTAATTAAAAGCGATGACAGGCGATTAGATTGTTAATTAATTGAGTTGTATTTGTCAATGAAAAGATCAAAAGTTTCTTTCAAAGTCATTCAAAAATCGAAAATCCAATTTTTTGCGGTTATTCTACGAGGTCTCAAAAGATTATCTTTTTTACCGTTTATTACACGCCTTAGGCCTTGTTCTCGCCAGCTAATTTATTAAGCAGAGAGTTTATCTCGAAAATACGTTCCTCTGAAGAAGTACTGTCTAGGTTAAAACGTAAGCGCTGGGGTCCTTCCATTTGATATCTTTTGGCATGTACTTGAATTAAATGAATCAATATGCCTGGATCAATAGAAGGTTTTTCGCTAAATTCCAGCTTACCTTGCTGGGCTCCCGCACTGATTTTTTGAATACCCATTTGTGCAGCTTTTAATTTTAATTCGGTAATCAATAATAAGTGTTTAACTTGTGGTGGTAATAATCCAAATCGGTCAATCAATTCGATTTGTAAATCATGCAATTGCTCTTTAGTTTTTGCATTTGCAATCCGTTTATACATAATGAGGCGGTTGTGAATATCAGGAATGTATTCCTCAGGAATAATAGCGCTGATTCGTAAATCGATCTCAGGTCCTTGGTGCATTGGCGCAGATAACTCGGGTGTTTTTCCTTCTTTTAAATCATGGACTGCTTTATCAAGCAGCTCCATAAATAAATTAAATCCAATTGCTTGCATGTTCCCACTTTGTTCTTCTCCTAAAAGCTCACCTGCTCCGCGAATTTCCATATCATGGGTTGCCAGGGTGAATCCTGCGCCTAAATCTTCTAATGATACAATCGCTTCTAAACGTTTGACTGCATCAGCAGTTAATACTTTTTCATGGGGAGTAAGTAAGTAGGCATAGGCCTGATGATGCGATCGACCAACTCGTCCACGTAACTGATGTAATTGGGCTAAACCAAACTTATCAGCACGATCAATAATAATTGTATTGGCTGTAGGAATATCAATACCCGTTTCAATGATTGTGGTGCAGACTAATACATTAAAACGATGGTGATAAAAATCAGACATTACCCGTTCTAACTCACGTTCTCGCATTTGTCCATGTGCGCTGCGGATTTTGGCTTCTGGAACTAGAGTTTGCAAATCCTGACACACACGTTCGATTGTTTCTACATTGTTATGCAGGAAAAAAACCTGACCGCCTCTAAGAATTTCTCTTAAAATGGCTTCACGAATGGTTGGATCTTTTTTCTCCTGCCAGAACGTTTTAATTGCAAGGCGTTTGGCCGGAGGGGTTGTCATCAGAGAAATATCTCTAATTCCAGCCATAGCCATATTCAGCGTTCTTGGAATTGGAGTAGCAGTCATGGATAAAATATCCACATGAGTCCGCAACGCTTTAATGTGTTCTTTTTGTTTGACTCCAAAACGATGTTCCTCATCAATAATCAAAAGTCCTAAATTTTTAAAAGAAATATTACTTTGGAATAATTTATGGGTTCCTATGACTATATCAACTGTTCCTGATTTCAAGCCAGTAAGAACTGCTTCCGTTTCTTTATTGGAACGAAAACGTGAAAGTAATTCGATATTGATGGGGAAATCAGCAAATCGATCGCGGAATGATTCGAAATGTTGCCCGGCCAAAAGAGTTGTTGGCGCTAGAATGCAGACTTGTTTATTACTTTGTACTGCAACAAAAGCAGCTCTCATCGCTACTTCAGTTTTACCAAAACCTACATCCCCACAAATTAAACGATCCATAGGTCTTGGGGATTCCATGTCTTTTATAATTTGCTCAATTGCGCGTAATTGATCAGGTGTCTCTGTAAAGGGGAAGGCGCTGGCAAATTTTACATATTCATTATGATCTATTTGATATTGATATCCTGGTTGTGCCTCTCTTTTGGCGTAGAGATCTAATAATTCGATCGCTACATCATGGATTTTTTCGACCGCCTTTTTCTTTTCCTTTTGCCATTGATCCGAACCTAATTTGTGCAAGGGTGCATGTTCACTATCTACACCTGTGTAGCGGCTAATAAGGTGGAGTGAAGTAACCGGGACATAAATTTTGTCCTCACCCGCATAAGTAAGAACTAAAAATTCACTAGCAAATCCGTTGGATTCGATATGTTGCAGTCCCTGATAACGTCCTACTCCAAACTGCAAATGGACTACTGGAGCGCCAACACGTAGTTCTGCCATATCACGGATAATTAAATCGGGATCAATCGTCTTTTGTGTACCCCGTCTTTGTGGTGTACTTTGCTCTCCAAATAATTGAGATTCAACAATGATTGCGATATGGCTTTGATTTAATTCGCATCCATAAATTAGATCTCCAGTGGTGATGTTAAGCGGGGCTGTATCGTTAAGAAAATCCTGCCATGAAGATTGTACTTTAGCGGAAATACCACTTGGTTTTAACAAATCAAGTAGCACTTCTCGTCGGCCGGCACTTTCGACCACAATTAAATAACGCCGGGTGGAATCCGCACAATATGCACGAAGTTGACTTAAAGGTTCTTGGGTTTTCCTATCAATTGGTAATTGTGGGCCGGGTACGATATCAAAATTAACCACAGCACCTTTCTTTTCCGAGGGATTTTGGAATAATCGAAGTTGTTTATACGTATTGGCTTTAGTTAATAATTCAATTGGATTAATGAAACAGGCTGTAGGTGGTAAAATAGGCCTGCTGATATCATATCGTCGTTGCTCAAAGCGCTCATTCAATTCTTGCCAGAATTGTTCTGCATTATTTTGAATGTTTTCAATCAAACAAACCTTGGCATCCTCTGGTAGATAATCAAAAAAGGTAACGGTTTTGTCAAAGAATAAAGGTAGATAATATTCGATTCCAGAAGGGAACTGACCTTCACTGATCGCTTCATAAATGGGACACTGGCTAGGATTTACGGGAAATAACTCTCTAAAAGCCCGTCGAAAGAGCAGTTGACTTTGTTCATTTAAAGGAAATTCTCGTGCAGGTAGTACATTAATTTCTTTAATTTTTTCTATTGTACGTTGCGTTTCAGTATCGAACTCCCGCAGACTGTCAATCTCATCATCGAAGAGTTCAATTCGGAATGGTAAACCAGAACCCATAGGATAAACGTCGATAATTGAACCGCGTAGGGCAAACTCACCATGTTCAAGAACTTTATTAACACAATGATAACCGGATTGTTGTAACTGGTTACGAAAGGCAGTTAAATCCAGTTTTTGTCCTTCCTTAAGCATCAAGGCATATTGATTTAAAAACTCAGGTGGGCAGAGCCTATGCATTAATGTGCTTGCCGAAGTGATAACAATTGCATTAGTGACTTGTTGAATTCGGCTTAAGGTATATAACCGTTCGGAAATAATGTCTTGATGCGGCGAGAATTGATCGTAAGGAAGTGTTTCCCAATCAGGAAAAAACAATAACTCTTGGGAGGTATTGGCGCCTAGAAAAAAATTCAATTCTGCCTGTAACTGATTTGCGCTGAGATTATCCTGAGCAATCAATAACTTAATACCAGGAGTTTGTTGGCAGTATTCAGCCAATGCCAATGCCAAACTGCTTCCATGGAGTTGTCCCCATATTTGCTTGGCTTGGGTAGGTTGATAGAGCAGGGTATTGTTGGACATAGCTTAGGCAAATCAAATTTAAAAGTTAGCAATTATACCTTATGTGTGTTTTTGGTTCATCTTAAAATTACAGTTTATTAAAATGCCAGTGTTTTCTTAGTATCGTTTAATGGTTTTAAGTCCAATCATTTATTTTAATATCAAAATGATTTAATAAAGAGATGACTTCAGGAAATGAAAAACGTGCATGTTTAATTCTATTTTCGTTGGGATTGATTAGATAGTTGATGGCATTTGTGAAATCAGCAGAATTTAAATTTGTGTGGAGAAACAGACTGTTCAGTAGGTCGGAATCTACAAAATTTGCATGACATAAATTTGCTTCCCTGAAATCAATATCATGCGCTTTACATTCTTCAATAATCAAATTAGAAAGTTCAAGCCCATAAAAACTGGAATGGCTTAAGTTGCTCCTATAAAAATAAAGTGGACTAGTCAGTTTGACTAAGGGCCAGCTTAATTCCGTCCAGTTTACTCCAATGATTTTTGAGTTTTTAAATGAAACCTCTGAAAATTTACATCCTGGAAATTTTGCCAATGTAAGATCGCAAGATTCAAAATCACAATCAGTGAAGGTTACAGTAGTGAAAATAACGTCAGTAAATTTGCACTGCTTGAACTGACAGTTTTCAAATTTAATCTGTTCAATTCGTGTTTTTTCAATACTAAATTGGGTGAATGTTTGATTAAGATAATTTTTTTCAGTAAATGGAGACGTCATATAACTTTTCTTTTTTAAGCTAATGTTGGATTATACTTGTGTGAAGTGAAGCGATCCCTGGATTGAGAGTTTATTTAGATCGTATCTTCGGGTTAAGCTGCCTTCACCAAGGCTACAAAATTCTAGATCAATTTATGCTTCATTTGTTGTATCGGTTTCAATGAGTTCCAACTCATCTAATTCGATATCAACTGACTCAATTTTTTGGAAACGCGATGTAATTTTTTTGGCGGACGTATTTACTTCACTGACATCTTGATGTGCCAAATTGATATGTTTGGAGAGTTTGTCCATTCTTTTTTCAAAACGTTGAAAATCATCTGCCAAAGCTTGGAGATGTTTTTGAATAATGTGAACTTGTTTACGAGTAGCGTCATCTTTGAGTACCGCTTTAGCTGTCGTAAGTACGGCCATTAACGTGCTTGGGGAAACAAGCCATACTTTTAATCTTTGAGATAATGAAATTAAGTCTGGGTAATTGGCATGTATTTCTGCAAAAATGGATTCCGCAGGAATAAACATCATGGCACCATCGGTAGTTTCATTTGGAATGATGTATTTATCTGCAATGTCTTTAATATGTTTCTGAATGTCTTGTCGAAATTGCTGTTGTAATGATTTTTTTTCGACTGAACCCGTCTCAGTATTAATTAACCGTTGGTAGGTTTCCAAAGGAAATTTAGCATCTATTACTACATTACCCGTTGGCTCAGGCAAAAATAAAATACAATCAGCTCGTTTCTGATTACTTAATGTATGTTGCATCGCAAAATGGTTGGGTGGAATCATGTTACTTATGAGTGTCGCCAGTTGTACTTCACCAAAAGCTCCTCGTGCTTTTTTGTCTACTAGTACATCTTGTAAACTAACCACATGGCTTGATAATTCAGTGATTTTCTTTTGTGCTTCATCAATGATCGTTAATCGTTTTACTACGTCAATAAAAGTGGACGAAGTTTTTTCAAAGCCTTCAGTTAATTTATGGTTAACTTGTTGCGTTAAGGTATGGAGATGAGTGCGAATTTCTTCAGTGAGTAACTGTAAGTGAGAGGTGAGCGAACTGGCATGTTGTTTAAAGCTATGGCTAATTTGCTCACGAACATCCGTCATTTGTTTTTGGACGGTATCATGGATTAGCTGTTGGGTCATTAATTGTCCTTGGGCAATTTTCTGACTTACATCCAAGTGAACCTGGTGCAGCTGCATGGTAAAAGATTCCATAGTCTTTTCATTACACTGCCGGCTCAGTTTTTTTTGCTGGCTTTGGGTAATCAAAAGCCAAATCAAAATTAAAAATTGCAGGGCTAAAGCACATGCTATGCCCTCAAGTAAGGTCATTGAAGATAAAAATTGCATTCATTAGTCCAAAAGTTGACTTAGTTTAATCGTTTGATCGTATTGATAAACTGGTTTTAATTGCCCGTAATCAGTCAGGTGTAAATAACCAACAGAAAGCTGATCCTCTGCTAAATGTGCAGGATTGTCAAAGCTAAATTTAATTATTTGTTTTCCTGGTTCGAGCCATTGTGCACTTTGTGCTGTTTCAATAGGAATATCTATTCCTTTTGAGTTTTTCTTGTATAAAACGCTTTGTAATGCATAACGACTTCCTGTCGCTACTTCTACCGTTGCGGCTAAAGTTAAGGGGTTAGAGGAAATTTTTTTTATACTAACTAGACTGGCAGAAGGTATTGCATAGGAAAACGCAGCTCGGCCAGTGCGATGAAGAGGGCTATTATCACTAAGTTCGCATAATACATCCACATCGATGTACCAATTCACTCCATGAGGATTCACATCAGAAGATAAGACAGCGCTGGCTTGGAATTGATTACGTTTTACCTCTTTTATTTTGAGAGGTATAGTTTGGTTGTCAGGACCTACTAGCGTAGCATCTATATCCTCTACTGGATAAGTGGTTACATTATCTTTTAGGGTAATAAGTGCGTTAAATTGAGCTCCATATTGATATTGTAAGGCCGATGGTTCAATTTGGAGATAAATCAATGAATATTTTTCAAAAACATCAATCAGATAAGTATGTGCTTCATTTTCAGAGTCTGCTGATTTGCTTTTGATTATGAAATTTCCCGCACCTAAATCAGGTTTGATTTGGAGCATGGTCTGATGTGAACCGATTTTTAGCGACTCATCTATAGCTTCATCTTGACTGTAGAGGGAAGAAGCCTCTTTTAAACTAATGAATGAACCGGAGCCACTTTTTAACTCCAATTCAGGCATGGATTTGTTTTTTTCCAAAGGAATAATGCGTATTACAGCCTCGGCAGCTTGAACCGGTAAGTTGACACCCTTTTGCAATTGAGCAGCGGTAACTCGCTGCTGATAACTGTAACTTTTTTGAATGTTGCTTTCTGCTTTATTTAAAGGACTGGCCGCAATCTTCCAATGATCTTGTAGGCTTTCATGAGGTAAGCTATCGCAAATATCACAATCATACGATTTAACTGGAATTTGTGGTAAGTTGTATGCGTTGACCTGTGCGCAACAAAATAAAGACAGAAAAGTAAGAGTAGTTCTCATTTTGCAGCTCCTTTTGAATCTAAGACAGAAATCAATATTTTATCGAGTCCAAAACATGAATGACGACTTTGGTTATGACTCAGTGTCGTTTGATCTTCCGTTTGTTCTTTATCGTAAAACCAAACGGATCCCGCAGCAATTTGGGAACTGCAATTTAAAAAACCATCTGCACAAGAATCCAAATAGATTTTAGCAAGCCTTAAACCGCTATTGAGTAAATAACCGTTACAATAACTGGCTGAAGAAAAAGGGGAGGAGATAACGTTAGTTCCTATCACTGAATCAAAAGGTACGGGCAAGGAGGGACGTTTTTTAGTGCCAAATAAGAGTTCTTCATTATAGATATGCATGTCACCTACACGTTGTTGTTTCACTGCATCGCCTGTATATCCTAATAACCAACTCAAGCTGGCTTCAAAAATTCCTCCGTTGAGAAGCATATCGGCGAGCGGGGTCCCTCCACTTGAAGGTGCTAATGCGATAATTTTCTTAATTTTTCTTTTTAATAGCATGTATCGTTTATCATAGGTTGGATTAGAGAGAATCCAACGCATTACATTGGCGCCATTGGAATGTGTATAGAGAATTAGAGAGTCAATTTTTTTATGATTTATAAAATCCAATAACTGATTCGCAGTACACCCCGCAACATCTTCCTCCCACATATATTTGCTGTAATCACAATGAACTACATAATAATTTCCAGGATTAGGAAGTGCTTGGGCTATATCTTGAATAAAATCGGTTTTCCAATACCCCCCCTCGGCATCTTCTCGGTGGTCATTTGTTCCATGTATAAAAGCAATACCCAAATTGCCATATTCATGAGACTGAGAAAAAGCATAAGTTATTGCAGAGAATGCAAATAAAAATACTGCGACTAAGATACGTTTAAAATCCATTTTATCACGCCTCGGTTCTTGTTGAATCGATATGTATCTATAGCATATTTTTTAATGATAAACTAATGTTTTAAGATCATTGCTTACCCTTCAGTAAGGTTATAAATTGATGCAAAGCTGGGGGTGAGGGGACATATTTTTAGAAGCAATGGCTTCTGGGTTTGAATTATGGATGGAAATGAATGAGTATTGATGAGATTAAGGAACAAATAGCTGAGTTGAAAAATAAAATTAGGAAATATGATTATCATTACTATGTCCTTGATGAGCCATTGGTTCCTGATGCCGAATACGATAGATGTTTTCGCGAATTACACGATTTAGAAACGAAGCATCCTGCATTATTGACGGCGGATTCCCCCACTCAACGTGTGGGGGGTGCTCCTGTAGATGCATTCATGCCGGTTACTCATCGGCAACCGATGTTGTCTCTATCGAACGTATTTACTGAAGAAGAACTGCAAGCCTTTATTAAACGAGTTACCGAAAAACTCGACGAACCCATTCAGCAATTAGTTTTTACTTGTGAACCTAAATTAGATGGCCTCGCTGTTAATCTCACCTATGAAAATGGAACATTGGTTTCTGCTGCAACACGTGGGGATGGAACTACTGGGGAAAATATTACAGCCAATATCAAAACAATCGCTGCGGTTCCTTTGGTTTTAAGAGTGTCCACACCACCTCGTATTATCGAAATACGGGGTGAAGTGTATATGCCGAAAGCAGGCTTTGAAGAATACAATAAAAAAGCTAAAGAGGCTGGCGAAAAAGTTTTTGCTAATCCTCGTAATGCTGCAGCAGGTAGTCTACGGCAATTGAATCCTGCAGTGACAGCAAGTAGGCCTTTAGCTATTTATTGCTATGGAATAGGAGCTTGCGAAGGGTACAGCTTACCGAACACGCATTGGGAGCAATTGCAATTACTAAAAGAGTTTGGTTTTAGAGTCTCTTTAGATACCAAAAAAGAGATAGGTATTAAAGGATGTTTGGATTATTACCATAATATATTAGCCAAACGTGATCAACTTCCCTTTGAAATTGATGGGGTTGTTTATAAGATTGACAGTATTCCTTTGCAACAACAACTTGGCTTTATTTCAAGAGCACCTCGATTTGCTTGCGCCCATAAATTTCCTGCCTCAGAAGAGATGACGCAACTTTTAGCTGTTGATTTCCAAGTAGGAAGAACTGGCGCTTTAACTCCTGTGGCACGTTTGGCACCGGTCAATGTGGCAGGCGTAACTGTAAGTAATGCAACATTACATAATATGGATGAAATTATTAGAAAAGATATCCGTATTGGTGATAGTGTCATTATTCGTCGTGCTGGAGATGTTATTCCTGAAGTGGTTTCTGTTGTTCTAGAAAAACGCCCTGCACATACCAAAGAGATTGAGTTACCTAAAACATGTCCTGTATGTGGTTCTGAAGTGGTGCGTGAGGAAGGTGAAGCGGTTGCTCGTTGTGTTGGTGGGTTATTCTGTAAGGCTCAATTGAAACGAATGATGTGGCATTTTGCTTCTCGTAAGGCCATGTATATAGAGGGATTGGGAGCTGTACTTATAGAACAGTTGGTGGATGAGGGAATTGTCCGTCATTTACCGGATCTGTACAGGCTTGATGTTAATACCCTGTCAAATCTTCCCCGTATGGGAGAGAAGTCGGCCAAAAATTTATTAGATGCTTTAGAGCAAAGTAAGAAAACAACCCTTAGTCGATTTCTTTATGCTCTTGGAATTCGTGAAATCGGTGAGGCGAGTGCGCGGATGTTGGCAGAGCATTTTGGAGATATTGATGCTATCTCTAAAGCAACAGAAGAAGAGTTGATGAATTTGCAAGATATGGGTCCTGTCGGTGCTTTTAATGTGGTCCATTTTTTCGCTCAGGATCACAACCGCAAAGTTATCGAACATTTATTAGCCCTTGGAGTTCATTGGCCAAAGCTGGAGAAGAAGAAAGTCAATAAAGAACATCTTTTATTTGGCAAAACAGTCGTTTTAACCGGAACTTTAAGTACTATGGGTCGCGAAGAAGCTAAAACAAAATTGTTAGCTTTAGGAGCTAAAGTAAGCGGTAGTGTCTCTGCTAAAACAGATTACGTGATTGCTGGAAGCGAAGCTGGGTCCAAATTGGATAAAGCAAATGATTTGGGTATTGCTGTTTTGGATGAAGAGAAATTTCTGGAAATGTTGGATAGTTAGAAGTTATCGCTGCGATGAGAGGAGGTTTTGGGTCTGCTGAAGTAAATGGCGAGGTTCGCTCATTATCTTCTTTGGGGAAAAGATTTTTTGATCACTGGTTTGTCGTCCTTGAGACGCCTTTATATAAGGATATTTTTTTGAATCGTATACGGCGAATGGTTCTGATTGTACTGCTTTTAAAAAGCTTTAGCTTCGCTTATGCTTGGCCTTGGGTTTTAAATAATCCCTATCCACAAGTGCAATCAAAAGAAAATATTTATTATTCATCCTTTTCCGAACAGCCTAAAACTCTGGATCCCGCACTCTCTTATTCAACGAATGAGTCTATTTTTATTGCCCAAATATATGAACCTTTGTTGCAGTATGATTATTTACAAAGGCCGTATCAATTAACTCCATTAATAGCTACTGAAATGCCCCAGTTAAGGTACCTGGATGCGCAAGGTAATCCATTGCCTGAAAACAGTCAGCAAATTCCTACTTTTAGCGTTTATACGGTACATATTAAAAAAGGAATTTATTACCAGCCTCATCCTGCTTTCGCTAAAGATGATAAGGGCATATACCGTTATCATCATATAACAACGGAATATTTAGATGATAAAGGAATTAATCAATTGTCTGATTTTAAGCATACTGGGACACGGGAATTGATTGTTGATGATTATATATATCAAATAAAACGTTTGGCGAATCCTCAATTAAGCTCTCCGATTTACGGTTTAATGAATGATTATATTGTGGGTTTTGCGGAATATGGGCAAAGCCTACCTAAAAATAATAAATACATTGATCTGCGTAATTACCCTTTAAAGGGACTTAAAAAAATAGATGACTACTCGTTTGAGATCACGTTAAAGGGAGAATATACTCAATTCCAATTTTGGTTGGCTATGAGTTTTTTTTCCCCCATACCCTGGGAAGCGGACTTTTTTTATTCCCAACCAGGAATGCTGGACAATAACATCACTTTGAGCTGGTTTCCTGTAGGCACAGGTCCTTTTATGTTGGTAAAAAATAATCCCAATCGAAGTATGGTTTTACAAAAAAATCCAAATTTTCACGAAGATTATTATCCAAGCATGGGTTCAGATGAAGATAGAAAATTGGGATATTTGGTTAATGCGGGTAAACGCTTACCTTTTATTGAAAAGGCAGTTTTTACACTCGAAAAGGAATCCATTCCCCGATGGAATAAATTTTTGCAAGGTTACTATGATAATTCTGTTGTAGGTGCGGATAGTTTTGATCAAGCAATTCATACGAATCGATATGGCAAAGCAGAACTAACTCTTGAGATGCAAAAAAAACACATGTACCTCACGGAAGAGTTACAGCCTTCAACCTACTATATGGGCTTTAATATGCTTGATAAAGTAGTAGGTGGTTCAAGTGAACGAGCCCGAAAGTTAAGAAGGGCCATTTCAATCGCGGTAAACTATGAGGAAAATATAGCAATTTTTCATAATGGCCGAGGTATTGCTGCCCAAGGACCCATTCCACCCGGTATTTTTGGTCATAAAAAAGGTAAAGAAGGAATTAATCCCTATGTTTATCAATGGAATAATGGCGATATAGAACGACGTCCTATAAGTGATGCCAAAAAACTCATGGTGGAGGCAGGCTATCCTGATGGAGTGGATCCCGCTACTGGAAATCACTTGATTTTACATTATGATGTAACCACAACAGGAGCCCCTCAGGACAAGTCGCTCTTTGATTGGATGCGTAAACAATTTGCCCAAATAGGCATTGATTTAAATGTTCGTGCGACTATGTATAATCGTTTTCAAGAAAAAATGCGCACTGGAGATGCCCAAATATTTAGTTGGGGGTGGGTGGCAGATTATCCGGATCCTGAAAACTTTCTCTTTCAATTGTATGGTGCCAACGGAAAAGTTAAATTTAGTGGTGAGAATGCCGCAAACTATCAAAATCCTGAATTTGATCGCCTCTTTAATTTAATGAAAAATAGAAAAAATGATGAGCAAAGGCAGAAGTATATTGATGAAATGCTGCAAATTGTGCGAAATGATGCGCCATGGGTCTGGGGGATACATCCGGAAGAGTTTGTTTTATCACAAAACTGGGTTACACGAGTGAAGCCCAATACTATGTCTTTTGCAACTTTAAAATATATTTCTCTCAATGTGCCTGAACGCAATAAATTGAGATTACTTTGGAATCAACCTATTTTTTGGCCCTTGGGTCTCTTGTTTGTGCTTATTTTAATTCTAGTTCTTCCTTTGGTTATTGCGTATTACAAGAAAGAAAGAAAACCAGCAGAACGGACCTCTCTATCATGATCAAATATTTATTTCGTCGAGTAAGTTATTCAATACCTATTCTTTTTGGAATTAATCTCATTACGTTTATTTTATTTTTTATGGTGAATACACCTGATGATATTGCGCGGATGCATTTAGGACAGAAACATGTGGAGCAGCAAGTAATTGAGGATTGGAAAGCAGCGCATGGTTATGATTTACCCTTATTCTACAACGAACAAAAAACAGGCATACAAAAAATACAAGCCACCTTGTTTTTTCAAAAATCCCTGAAGCTTTTTACTTTTGATTTTGGTGTCTCTGATTCTGGACGTGATATTAGTGAGGATATTACCTATAGGATGTGGCCTAGTCTTTCAATCGCAGTCCCTGTTTTACTATTGGATATTGTAGCTAACATTATTGTAGCTATGGCCATGGCTTTTTTTAGGGGGACTTACCTTGATTTAACTGGTGTGGTGCTGTGCATTATTTTAATGTCCATATCCAGTTTGTTTTATATTATTGGTGGCCAATATCTTTTTGGTAAATTATTGCGTCTCGTACCCATTTCAGGCTATGACGGGGGAGTTGATGCGTTGAAGTTTGTTATTTTGCCAGTTACAGTCGCAGTACTTAGTGGTTTGGGGGCTGGTGGTCGATGGTATCGTACTTTATTCTTAGAAGAAATGCACAAAGGCTATGTAAAAACGGCAAGAGCCAAGGGGTTATCTGAGCAAAAAGTAATGTTCAAACATGTATTAAAAAATGCAATGCTACCCATATTAACTGGTATCGTCGTGCTCATTCCTTCACTATTTATGGGTAGCCTAATCTTGGAGTCGTTCTTTGGCGTACCCGGCCTAGGCAGTTATACGATTGACGCGATTCAACAACAAGATTTTGCTATAGTAAGGGCTATGGTGTTTTTGGGCTCAATTCTTTACATTGTTGGGTTGGTATTAACCGACATCTCCTACATGGTGGTCGATCCTCGGGTGAGGTTATCATAAAAAATATAATGATGAGATTATTTGAGAAGAAAAATGACTTTTGAGTTTCTATGGACTGATAAATGTTTTCTCACCTTATTGGCCTTAAGCGTAGTGGTCATTTTGTTAAGCTTGCGTAAGCAACATATTAGACGTTCTTTTTCCCTCATTTTGCATAAGCCCATTGCAGTGAGTGCGGGCATCATTTTATTATTTTTTATTATTATTGGGGTTTTGGATTCCATTCATATTGCCTCGGTACAAAAGGACTCAGAAACTGCGACAACTTTGTTGGATAGGATTCTTGCTCCTATAGATCAGATTTCCGAAAAAACTTATTCTGCACCTTTAGCTTTAACGCAATTCATCAGTGAAACCACCTTAATAAATGGTGTTGTTAAGCAAACTTATCCAACATTAATTTATCCTCGACAGTGGGTTAAAACCGAATCAGAGAAAAATGAGGTTATAAAACGTTCAATTAGAAGTGCATTGAAAAGCAGTATATTAATAGCATTTTTTACTGGAGTAGTTCTGATTTTGTTTCGTTTTAGCCGGGGAATAAAACCTCTTTTTGTTTTAAGTGCTCCCAGCTTAAGTACCCTAATTACTTTTGGTGTCCTGACGTTTTTTGTTGCGCTTGGATATGAGCTTTCAAGAGTATTTCATGTATTAGGCACGGGACAAATTGGCCAAGATATTTTTTATTTTACAATTAAGAGCATCCGCACCGGTTTGGTCATCGGTCTTTTAACCACTTTATTTATGTTGCCCTTGGCCTTATTTTTGGGGGTTATTGCTGGGTATTTTGGTGGTTTTGCAGATGATCTGATTCAATATGCTTATACTACTCTAAGTTCGATTCCGGGTGTTTTATTGATCACCGCCTCAGTTTTATCTTTGCAAGTGTATATAGCCAATCACCCAGAGCAGTTTAGTACCTTGGCGCAGAGCGCAGATGCCCGTTTGTTAGCACTCTGTTTCATTCTAGGCGTGACGAGTTGGACGAGCTTATGTCGGCTTTTGCGAGCAGAGACTTTGAAATTGCGTGAAGTGGATTATGTTCAAGCAGCACGTGCCTTAGGATCTAATTGGTTTACCATTATTCGCAAACATTTACTGCCAAATGTAATGCATATTGTAGTAATTACCTTGGTTTTGGATTTTAGTTTTCTAGTCATGGCTGAGGCATTACTTTCTTATGTGGGGGTAGGGGTTTCACCCATGACAATTAGTTGGGGTAATATGATCAATAGTGCACGCTTTGAGCTCGCACGTAATCCAGTAATCTGGTGGCCTATGATGGCTGCCTTTCTCTTTATGTTTATGTTAGTTTTAGCAATTAACTTATTTGCCGATGCGGTCCGCGATGCTTTTGATCCACATCAATCCCATATTTGAATAAAAATAGTTTTAAAACGTATTTATGGTTTTGTTATCGTGCTGGTGCAGGTAGGCAAAACGATTGATTTAGGTTAAAGTTCCTCAATTAAGCTTAATGAGTTAATTTCCTTATGCAACAACGTTTTGTACATTTACGTGTTCACACTGAGTTTTCTTTAGTTGATGGTTTGGTTCGAGTAAAACCTTTAATGAAAGCTCTACCATCTCGAGGAATGTGTGCCGTTGCGGTAACTGATTATTGCAATTTGTTTGCTGCAGTGAAGCACTATAAGAGTGCGGTTGATGCGGGAATCAAACCTATCATTGGAAGTGATTTACCTTGCCATGACCCTGAGCAGCCAGAACGCGTTTCGTCTATAGTTCTTTTGTGCCTAAACTTAGAAGGGTATAAAAATCTAACATGTCTTATTTCTAAAGCGTACCAAGAAGGTCAATACCAAGGACAACCCAGAGTACACAATGAATGGATCAAGGAATATTCCGAGGGACTCATTGCTTTATCCGGTGGACGATTTGGGGATATTGGACAGGCTCTGCTAGCCAATGATGATGCTTTGGCAAAAAGCCGGGCATTATATTGGCAAACCCTTTTCCCTGACCGATTTTATCTGGAAATTCAACGTACGGGGCGGCCTGATGAATCCCGGTATAATGAAAAATTAATTGCCTTAGCTGACGAGCTGAGATTACCGTTAGTTGCAACTAATGATGTTCGTTTTCTTGATCAGGAGGATTTTGAAGCTCATGAAGCTCGTGTTTGCATTCATGAGGGTTATTCATTAGCAGACCCTAGAAGAACGCAAAAATATAGTGCGCAACAGTACTTACGCTCAGCCGATGAAATGATTGCTTTATTTTCTGATTTGCCCTCTGCAATTCAAAACACTGTTGAAATCACTAAGCGCTGCACGGTAAAACTAGACTTAGGTAATAATTATCTCCCCAATTTCCCTATCCCAGATGGCTCTACGGTTGAGGAGTATTTATCGCATTTATCACAAGTGGGATTAGAAGAGCGCTTACTGCAAATATTTAAAAACAAACCTGAAGTCTTACAGACCTCTCGAGGAGAATACGATAAACGACTCCAGATAGAGTTGAACGTTATTAATAACATGGGTTTTGCTGGTTACTTCCTAATTGTGGCTGATTTTATTCAATGGGCCAAAGCAAATGGTGTGCCTGTGGGGCCTGGACGGGGATCTGGAGCCGGATCATTGGTGGCTTATGCATTAAAAATCACCGATTTGGATCCTTTAGAGTATGAATTACTTTTCGAGCGTTTTTTGAATCCAGAGCGGGTATCCATGCCTGACTTTGATATCGATTTTTGTATGGAAGGACGCGATCGTGTCATTGATTACGTAGCGGAAAAATACGGCAGACAAAGTGTTTCACAAATTATCACCTTTGGTACCATGGCTGCAAAGGCAGTGGTCCGTGATGTAGGTCGTGTATTAGGGCATCCTTATGGTTTTGTAGATAAATTAGCAAAATTAATTCCTTTTGAAATTGGTATTACATTAAGCAAGGCATTGGAGCAAGAGGAAGAGCTCAAACGCCGTTATACCGAGGAAGAAGAAGTCAAAGAGTTAATTGATTTAGCCTTAAAACTTGAAGGAATTACCCGTAATGCGGGAAAACATGCTGGGGGTGTTGTTATTGCGCCATCTAAGCTTACAGATTTTACTGCAATTTATTGTGAAGAAGGTTCAAATCAAATTGTTAGCCAATTTGATAAAGATGATGTTGAGGCAGCAGGTTTGGTCAAATTTGACTTTTTAGGATTACGCACTCTAACAATTATCGATTGGGCATTAGCCACAGTAAACAAAAAACAAGTTGCGGAGGGCTTACCTCCGGTTGATATCAGTCAAATACCCACAGATGATGCAGCGACTTTTGATTTATTAAAGGCATGTAAAACCACAGCGGTGTTTCAGCTGGAATCCCGTGGTATGAAAGAACTAATTAATCGCTTACAGCCAGATTGTTTTGAAGACATTATCGCGTTGGTGGCTTTATTCAGACCAGGACCTTTACAATCTGGAATGGTCGATGATTTTATTGATCGCAAGCATGGACGTGCGGCCGTTGACTATCCTCATCCTGATTTAGAACCGATTTTAAAACCCACTTATGGCGTTATCTTATACCAAGAACAAGTGATGCAAATTGCTCAGGTATTGGCAAATTATACTCTTGGGGCTGCTGATTTATTACGTCGTGCCATGGGAAAGAAAAAGCCAGAAGAAATGGCAAAACAACGAGAAATTTTTACTCAAGGAGCCACTGCCAGAGGTGTGGATGAAAAGGTAGCAACCCATATTTTTGATTTAATGGAAAAATTTGCTGGTTATGGTTTTAATAAATCACATTCAGCAGCGTATGCTTTGGTCGCGTATCAAACTGCTTGGCTGAAGGCGCATTATCCGGCGGCATTTATGGCAGCAGTTATGTCTTCAGATATGGATAATACGGATAAAGTAGTCACTTTTATTGATGAATGTGCTCATATGAAGTTAAAGGTTTTGCCCCCTTCAATCAATCACTCAATGTATCATTTTACAACTGCCGATGACGCCACCATTATTTATGGTCTTGGGGCCATAAAAGGAGTGGGTGAATCAGCGATTGATTGTATTACCCAAGAACGAGAGACTGGGGGAATATATACTGACTTATTTAGTTTTTGCCAACGCCTTGATCTGCGTAAAGTAAATCGACGTGTATTGGAAGCAACTATTAAAAGTGGTGCTTTTGATGATTGGAATGTGGAACGCGCTATATTGACTGCTTCTTTGGAAAAAGCGTTAAAAGTAGCGGAAAAAGAGCATCAAAATCAATCCAGTGGTCAATTTGATTTGCTTTCCTTATTGGAAGAGGAGAGCAAGGAGCATGAGTACGTGCAGTGCAAACCCTGGTCTGAGGCTCAACGTCTTGAAGGGGAGAGGGAAGTTTTAGGGTTTTATTTAACCGGACATCCTGCCGATCAATATCGACGAGAATTTGGTGAATTTATCGTTTCTATCAGTCAATTAAATCCCTCGATGCATAAAAAAGCCATCATATGTGCACAAATAATAGGAATTCGCAAAATTGTGACTAAGCGTGGGAAGAAGTTGGTCATTTTGGGGATGGATGATTCTACGGCGCGACTTGATGTCGTTGTGTTTGGAGAGCTTTTTGAGTCTTCTGTGGCGAATTTGGCAACTGGAGATATGTTAGTTATCGAAGGAGAAGTTGCGCATGATGATTATAATGGCGGCGTGAAAATGACTGCAAATTCTCTCTACGATGTTCCTACTGCTCGTACTAAATTTGCTCGATGTTTGGAGTTGCGTTTGCATGCTGGGAATCAAGGAATATTAGCTTCCATTCAGGCCTTGTTAAAAGCTCATGTGGGTCGTTGTTCAGTGCAGTTTTCCTACTGTAATGACTATGCAAAAGCGCAGTTGAGTCTTGCACCACAATGGCAAGTAATTCCGAGTGATGAGTTACTTGGGCTTTTGACCAACCTTTTGGGGGATGAGCACGTGGTGATGAAATATTAGGAGTTAGGAGTTTGGGTGCAGCAGACGGAACCCAGATTGTTATCGAAAAAGCCAGGTTCCGGTTCGCTGCAGCCAGGTTACACTTATTAGTCTGCTAACAATTTATCCATTTTGGCTGCACAAATAAAATCATTATGACTCAAACCATTAAGGGCATGAGTCATAAAGCTTACGTGACAATAGTTATAACCTACCTCTAAATCTGGATGATGGTTTTCAATATTTGCTATCCATGCGAGTGCATTGACAAAGGCCATTGTTTCATAAAAATTATTAAAAGATAAACTTCGTTTAATAATTCGGTTATCTGCACTAACCTCCCAATTTTTATTTAATTGTGGCATCAAATTCTTAATTTGTTCTGCATTTAATGCAGCCCCTATGCCTTCACATGATTCGCAATGTTTGCTGCTTAAGTCACTGGTCATTTTATTTTCCTTACTTGCAGGTTTTTGGCAAATTCTATTACCCTGAATAACCATAATAGTTATTGAGAGTATCCAGAAATCGATTGTTCTGATCCTTAGTTCCTATGGTTACTCGTAGGTAATTATTCATCTTATACGGATGCAGAGGTCGCACGATGATACCTCTATCGAGCAGATAGTTGTAGAGCCGAATCCCATCTTCCTTAGAGTCAAAAGTAATGAAGTTGCATGCAGAGGGTAGGTAGGGAATATCTAATTGTTCTAATCCCTCCCTCATCTGTTCCATCCCTTCTGCATTGGTTCGCAAACTTAATTGGATAAATGAATCATCATCCAGTGCTGCATAAGCGGTGGTTAGAGCGACCTGATTGACAGTAAAAGGAAGCTGTATACGGCGCATGAGCTCAATGATTGAGGGATGAGCCATGGCATAACCTAATCGTACGCCCGCTAATCCATATATTTTTGAAAAGGTGCGTGTGATGATTAAATTGGGATGATGAGCGAGCCACTCAATACTGTTCTCATTTAATTGGGAAGCAGCATACTCATAATATGCTTCATCAATGACCAATAAGGTACTTTCAGGAATATTTTCTAACAGACGTTTTATTTCCTTTTGATTAATAAGGACCCCCGTAGGATTATTCGGATTCGCTAGAAAAATAATACTTGTTTTTTCGTTGCAGGCTTGAATTAATTTATCTATGTTGACTTGCCAATTTGAATCTATCCCAACAGTATGAACGGGGATATTTAAGGTATGGGCTTGAATTGCATAGGTGCTAAATGCGTATTCGTGGGTGATGATATGTTTGTCATGATGTAATGCAAAACAGTTAAGTAGAATGGTATATATATAATCTGAACCGTTACTTACAAAAAGCTGATCGGTATCAATTTCTAGTTTATGGGCGAGTTTAGGAATTATAGGGTGATTGATTGGTGAGGGATAAGTTGCAAGAACGTGGGGAGACATTTCTCTCAATGCGGCCAAAGCTAACGGACTGCAGCCTAGAGGATTTTCGTTGCTGGCCATTTTAATAATATCATGGTCATTAATCCCTTTTTCACGCGCTAATTCTTCTATAGATTTGCCCGGTTTATAGGGGATTAAAGATCGTATGCCTGGATGAGGTAATTGCTGAAAGTTAACCGTCATAATTTTCCCTAATATAAATTTTTCCCATATTATCCAAGCTTTAGCATTCTGTCACGAGCCTATGAGATTAAAAATCATTTAATTTTCACCGGATGTTGGACATCCGGTATAAATTATTTTTTAGAAAAATTCATTTGAGCAGCCAAGTCATCAAAGGCACGATTTGGAATTAAATCAGCTTCGGTTAAATATGCCCGATCAATTGGACATGTGTGGTGTTGGCGTACCCAAAAACGAATACTATCAACCCCGCCTCCTTTATAGTCGTTAAATGTATGTCCATGGGGATCAATAACTGTAGGAGTTCCATTTATTCCGAGAGGATCAAGAGTAATAGGGTCCTGAAGTAGAACCATATTTGATTTAGAATTTTTTTCTTTTTTACCGGAGGATGCTTGTCCTTTTAATGGGCCAAAAATAAGTTGTGCCCATGAGGTGCGATTATAATGCTCCACTTGAGCAAGAAATTCATCTGAATGCACTGCGTTATCTGGGACACAACAGTCGGATTGGTTACCCCGAGCACCAACCGGAACCTCACCAGATTTTCCATAAACCAGAGCCACCCCATTAAGTACGGCATTTCTGCAAAGTTCAATCAAATCGGTACATTTGTTTAAAAAATAGGCAGGTATATAAAGTAACACCCCAAGACCCAATCCTGCCAGTCCCCCCAGTTCAGAACCGATGTAAGCAATAGGAGCAGATAAGGGTAAGAAAGGTATAAAAAATTCAAGAACTTTTGCTGCGATATAAGGAAGGGCAGTCAATAGAATGCCTACTGTAGCAACTCCAAGATTCCAGGCTTTTTGACCGTAACTGTTGGGTGCTTCATACACATTAAGGTTTTCGAAAAAAGTTGTCCTGCCAATAAAAACTGCAAACTCATCCAGTGAATCATAGAGCTTCTTCTTTAGAAAAAGAAATCCTTGGAACAGTAAGTCAGGGAAAAATAAAGCGGTACCTATAATGGCTCCGACAGGGGTGCCAATTATAAAACCTAATAGTTCTCCTATCCAACCAAAAACGCCACGCATGACGCCGTGGTGGCGGGTGCCATCTGCATATTCTATATGTGCGCTATTTGAGGCCCAGTAGGAGGTGTAATCTGGAATCCAGAATATAGCAAACATAAAGTCTAGAATTATCCCGGGAATACTAGTAAGTTCTCTTAAAACCCGGCGAGCCAATACATGTCCTACGGTTGCACCTTTAGCGAAATAAGCATACATCATTTATCCCCTTCAATTACCTAGTTATTTGGTGGGTATTTCTTATGGGTTATGTCCGGTGCCATTTTAAACACATTAATGGTTAATAACAATCTAATAGATTACAAATAAATCATTTGGTTTAAATTGAAACTCTTACTGCCTGCCGCAGTTTTATAGCGCTTGAATTTTTATTTCCAGGGCGCTAATCTGTGCAGGCAAACCAACCACAGGGATATGGAATTTGAATCGACAAAAGGGATTTTCCCTTACTGAAGTATTGATATCTTTAATACTGGTAACTACTTTGACTCTCGTGTTATTACAACAACAACGGCAGAGCAAACAATTATTAAATCAATTAGTTTTTCGAACACAAGGATCTCAATTTCTTGATCAAATTGAGGAAACCTTAGCGGCTAAGACATCCAAACTTCCTCCAATTCCTTCTTCGTATCATTTGGAAATACAACAACAACAAAACCACCAAATACTGATTCACCTTGCATGGTTTGAACAATTAGGCACTATAACCCGTAAACGTAGTCCCATAGGAAGAACTTAATAGATGAAAAAACAAACGGGGCTTAGTTTGACTGAAGTATTAATTAGTCTTTTTCTGGCAAGTTTGATTATGACAGTACTAATCCAGCTTTTTCTAGAGAGTAAGCATCAATATCTTGAGACGGAACAAGTTTTAGCAATACGTTTTGATTTGCAATGGGTGAGTGATTTGCTAAGTGATAGCATTAGACGCGCCGGTTTTACTCCATGTTTGGGTATAGAGCGCCTGCAAACTATTGACCGTCGAACGCATCAAAACAAAATTAAAGCTCTGCATGTGGGTAACCATCCGGAGCAATTGATTCAAGTCAATCGTATGAGTGAATATTTTGCAAAAATAATCAAAATTGAGAGTCGAACAAAAATATGGGTCAAGAATTCAGTGGTATTTCATAAAAAGCGTCCCCTAATTATTGCAGATTGTGAACACGCTGAGATACACGAACTACTCGATATCGAATCTCAAAGTGAGCATTCACTTATTGTTCTCAAAAAACCGCTATTTTTTACCTATAATACTTCAACTTATGTTGGTGAGTATCTTGAAGAGAAATGGTTCATTAAGAACAATACACATCATAAGGATACCTTACATTATAAGTTAATCCATACAGAGGAAATAACTCCTTTAATTCATTACATCCATACTCGAAAGCGAACCATAAAGGAGAAGCAGTTTCTCGAAATTACTATGGGTTTAGAGGAGAACAAAACACTGGAGCTTAGGGTCTTGGTGCGTGGATGAGTGGAACAAATAAAGGGTTTATTTTATTAATAACGCTACTTATTATTGGCGTGATCAGTATCCTGGCATTGACCTCGATGCAGCATATTTTGCTCTATTATAAGGCAATCAATAAACAAGAAATGTTACATCAGAGTTTTTATCAATTAGAGGATGTAACCTTGCAACTGTTGCATCAACCCCAAGCATTCAATCAGGATTGTTTGGTCCGCTCGGACTCTGCAAACCAAGCGATACATCATCTGCTCCATCAAAAAGGATGCTCTTTAATGAGTGGTTTAACCCAATACAAGTATTACATTGAAGATTTGGGGGAGTTCCCCTGTTTGGTAGCCCGGGATAAGGGGCGGAAGTTTGCAACACATCATCAACGCGTCACAGTAGTACCTATCGAGGATGGGAACCCGGTTTCTCTATTACAAATAAGGGTTATCAGTGCAGGAAGAGTTGTTCCTTGTCTTGCAAAGGAGCGGTCGATTTCTCTTGGAGTGAGCAGTTGGAGGTATTTACCTTCTATATAACTAAACCAGACTTTTGGGTTCTTTTGATTGATTTATATGTTTTTATCCTTTGATTTTACCAATTTATTAAATTTTTTTTATATTGAGCATTGATGCAATTTTTTTATTTGAGTGTTTCAAAAAAATTCTTTAATATCAATTTGTTATTAAATGAATTGTGTACGTACCAATAGGTTTTAATAAGAACTTAATGTTTAAATTTTGTTATATTTCGTTGCAAAATATTCCATAACGTGTAAAAATTGTTCGCCTATGAAAACGAAAATACGCTTTATTACACTTTTTTTAGCCTTGATTGCCGTAAGTAGTTTGGCATGGTGGTTTTGGCCCGCAAAACAGCCCTTAAAGATGTTCAAACAGGCTGATTTTGAACGTTTACCTGGTTGGAAATCAGCGGATTTGAAAAAATCTCTACTGACTTTCCAAACTTCCTGTCGTGCTTTTATCAAACAAAATCCCGAGGAAATGGTCGGGACGGATGATATAGATTTAAAAGTAAAAGATTGGCAACCGGCGTGTAATGCTGCTTTAAAAATTTCTCCTACATCAGAACAAGAAACCAAGCAATTTTTTGAAAAATGGTTTACGCCTGTGGAATTCACTGATATTGGCAAACCTGGATTATTCACCGGTTATTATGTCCCTATAATTAAAGGAAGCTATAAGAAATCCAAAGAATTTCATGTTCCTCTCTACGAAACTCCGGAGGATCTTGTGACCTCTGATTTGGGTCTATTTTTTAACGATTTAAAAAGTCGCCGTATTGTAGGTCGGTTAGAGGGTAAAAAACTGGTCCCTTATTATACTCGTGAAGAAATTAATAATGGAGCACTTAAAGGTAAAGCACGCGTTTTAGTATGGATTAATAGTCCAATAGATCGTTTGTTTTTAGAAATTCAAGGCTCAGGGGTAATTGAACTTGAGGATGGGAGCCATCTTTCTATAGGTTATGACTCTCAAAATGGCAAACCTTATACTGCAATTGCGGGAGTATTGATCAAAAAAGGAGTGATGACCAAAGATAACGCGTCAATGCAGGCGATAAAGCGTTATTTGGAAGCTCATCCTAAGCAGATGGATAAAGTAATTAATCAAAATAAATCATTTGTTTTTTTCCATAAAATGTCTGATGGCGTCGCTTTAGGCTCACAAGGTGTGGCATTAACCCCTGGATATTCGCTTGCTATTGATAAGCAATGGGTACCTATGGGAGCACCTCTTTGGTTAACTACTACACGTCCTGATAGCAACAATCCCAATGAAAATAAGCCTATGCAACGTTTGATGATCGCTCAAGATACAGGCGGAGCAATACGCGGCAAAGTACGCGGAGATGTTTTTTGGGGTGGCGGCGAAAAAGCAACTTTAATTGCGGGCCATATGAAAAACCATGGTCACTACTGGATTCTCCTTCCCAAGCAAGCAATATCTCGCCTAGAAAAAAATAAGTTAATCTCTGGATAATTTCCTTTACCCCCTGTCCAACCCAGGAGAGGGGGGTACTCTTTCGGTGCGATTTCTTTTTCCTAGGGAAAAAGGTGCGAAAGGGCGGGTAGGGGAGCCCGAAAAACCACTCCTATATCGATGTCTTAATTGATGCAGTTTTTCCCAGAGCCTCTTTTACAGGTGGTATCACGCTATTTAATGCTTCCGTATTGCCATTGACAGACGCCCCGTCATTTCTTAACGCATCAGCTAAACTTATAAATTTGTACCCATTATTTCTATATAATTCAATAATATCTTCTAAACATAAACTATTAATAAGATTAGCGTGGATTAATAAGATTTGTTTAACGGGTTGACCATCAACTTTTTTCGCTCTTCGCTCTGCGAGTAATGTCTGTTTCCAAATGTACGCCAAGTAGCGTTTTTTAAATGCTGGAAGAATTTGAGCTCTTTTTCTATAGGGGATTTTGTAGAAACGAGCATTAAACTCATAATCTTTACTGTCGATTGTTACTGGAGCGATCGTATATTGATGAGCAGCGAGGTAATCATATACTTTTTGTTTTTTCTGCCCTGTTCCTTCTGCTAAGTAAGGGTAGCGAAAATATTTTGGTTCGGTCAATACTGGCGCTAAAACCGTATCTGCGTGATCAATATCAGCAATGTATTTATCTGCACTCATATTATTCAAGCTTTTATGAGTATAAGTATGATTTCCTATGGCAAAACCTTGATTACGGAATGTTTCAAGAAGCTCCCATTCAGGTTTCGGAATAGATCCTCCAATAGCAAATCCAGTAGCGGGGACTTGATTGTCAACAAGAGCTTTTACTATGGCCATAAATCGGGCTTGAGTTCTTTTCAAGCTTCCTGGTGTAGCGGCACCAGAACCAACAAAAGGAAGATCATCAATTGTAATTGCAATTTCTTTTTCTTCTGCAAAACATGGAGAATTCAGGGCGCTAATCAAAAGGGTTACAGCGGTCCAGCGAAGTAACATGATATCCCCTAATTTTATTTTTATTATTTTAAAATAACTATAGTAGACAATTTTTAAAAAAGTATAATTTTTTGATAATTTCTTGTTTATCAAGAGAATTATTAGTGGTAAAATGAAAGGTTGGATGGAAAATTAGATTTTTGCATCCGATCCTTCCTTTTTGTTGAGCTTTTGTTATATACCCGTCCCCGGAAATAGTTGTTTGTTTTAAACCCACTAAAAACGAGAGGCTTCTTTAAGTAAGCTATACTTATACCATTCACTTGAACTATTCGATGTTGCACATGATCTAAGTATTAAGGTAGGAAGATGAAAAAAAGACCTATTCTGATCCAAAATACAGTGTTATTGAATACGAAAAACTTCCTTTCAGAAAAAATGGATCTTTTAATCGTTAATGACAGGATAGAAGATATTGCTCCACATCTTGATCATACGGATGCTGAAATTATAGATGCTCAAGATATGGTGGCTATGCCAGGTTTAATCAATACCCATATTCATGTATGGCAGTCGGGATTGCATGGTATTGCGGGAAACTGGAGCTTAACTAATTATTTTGAAAAAATGCTTGATGATCTAGGGCGTGAATTTTCTCCGGAAGATATGTATCTAGCCAATCTGTATGGGGCATTAGAACAAATGGATGCTGGAGTAACGTGCGTACTCGATTGGTGTAATAACATTAATAGCCTTGAGCATGCCCAGCATGCTCTACGAGGGCTGGAAGATTCCGGTATCCGTGCTGTTTTTGCTTATGGTACCCCTGGGATTGATTCATCAAAGTGGTGGTTTGAGAGTTCCGAAAAACATCCGCATGATGCAGTTAAGTTTTTTAAGAAACAGGTGCTCCAAACCAATAGTAGAATACAAATGGCCTTAGCTTTGCGAGGTCCTGATTTCACCCAAAAAGAGGTATTGCTTCACGATATTAAATTAGCTCGGGAATTAAATGTATTAGCTACGATGCACGTAGGGGTAAGTGCGGCAAAATTCGGGGTAAAAAAAATATACGAAATCGGAATGCTTAGTGACAAAATAAATTTTGTGCATGGAAATAATTTAGTACAAGAAGAATATCAATTAATTGCAGATCATGGTGCATCACTGAGCATCACTCCCGAGGTTGAAATGCAAATGGGACATGGTTTTCCAGCAACTGGAAAACTATTAGATGTTGGTGGCAAGCCTGTTTTAGGTACCGATATCCCCTCTAATATGAGTGGTGACTTGTTTACTCAGCTGCGTTTTGCTTTGCAGACACAGCGTGCACTGGATAATCAAAAGGAACTTGATGCTGGTGGGTCAGTCAAAAACATCCATTTAACATGCGATGACGCTTTAGATTGGATCACAATCAATGGAGCCAAAGCGCTTCATTTAGATCGATCTATCGGTACATTAGCTCCAGGTATGAAAGCTGATCTAATACTTATTAATCTCAAAGAGATAAACATTTGGCCAGTACATCGTCTTTATGAATCCATTGTATTTTATGCAAATAGAAATAATGTAGATACGGTTATTATTGACGGAAGGTGTGTAAAACGTCGGGGAAAATTGGTGTATTCGGATCTCAATAAATTAAAGGAGCAATTATTTGAATCAGGTGCACGTATAGTCAAAAATGCTAAGCTACTGTAGTTTATTCTATGAGGTAAAGCCATGATAAATAGCCCTCTTCAAATTTCTGCTTTTAAAGACATCCTATCGTTTATTTTAGAAACTCAAAAAAATGATCTCATCCATATAAAATATGTAAAGGATGCAAACGAGGCGCATCGTGATTTAAAGGATAAAAGGGCAGATATTGTTTTTATGTCTTATGATGATACTTTGTCGATGGTTTTTGAAGAGGAGTATGCTGATATAGCTGCAATAATGCCTGTGCATGGGGGGATTTTAGATTTATGTGGCAGTATCGATTTAAAAAAAAACACTATTAGAACAGGGATAGATACATCTACAGGATATGCGCGACTTTTAAGATTATACCTTAAGCAACATTATCCTGAGGAGTATGGTAGATTTAATTGGGTTTTTGCCGGTGCTACAAATCTTCGTTATGAACAAATAAAACGTCATGTACTCGATATAACATTACTTAATCCCCCATTTTCATATGATCCATGCATACCAAGAATTGAACCCATGGTGCAATTTACTGGTGTATATCAGGGGGTTGTTGCCAATATTAATCCCGTAAACTATTTCGATTCCAACAAGCGGATAACACTTAAAAAATTTATTCATTGGTATTATCAAAAAATTCATACAATGAAAAACAATCGAGAAAAAACTATCTCCGAGCTGGCGAGTTTCTATCAAATATCATTGAAAACGGCGGAATTAATCTATGAGCGCTTATGGACTGAAGATGGGTTAAATGAACACAGTAAATTTGATGAAGCGGCACTCCGAAATACAGAAAAGATTTTTTCGCAGGATACAGGAATTAAAGTTTCTGCTAGAAGAACTTGGATTATTAATGAAGGTTCTAGTTTCTGGTCAAAATAAAGGGACAACTTTAATGGCAAGGATATATTAATTTAATTGGAGCTTGCTATCTTCTAAATCGGAATCCTCTTCCTCGTCATAACTCCAATTTTCCCAAGGATCACCTATAGAAAATGCTGCTGCTAATTTGTTATATTGTTCTCGTACTAAGGAATGCACCTGATCAAAATATTTACTATTGAATGATGTATCACTTTCAGCCTCAGTCCATTTCAATGAGCGTACATCATTACGGAATTGTTCAAGTGAATTGTGTAGGTTTACTACAAGTAGATAATCCTCAAGATCAAATTCAAAACTATTCGATAAAATATGTTGTATCATAAATTTTGTTTTCAATTGCAAGATATTTATCTTTAATTGATAAATATCTTTGAGTAAACCTTGATTATCTTTTATAAAAGCACAAGTAAAGTTAGTGAGAAGAGTATTAATTTTATTTTGTAGTTCTTCTTTTTCTTTTACTAAAACTCCATTGATTTTCTTGTCCTTGAGGATCTCATTATATGCTGATTCGATATGTGACATATCCTTCTTAAATTCTTTATTAAGCGATTCGTAAACATTTATCATCTTCACTTGCGACGAATTGATAAAAAAGCGTTTAGAAGAAGCCATGTAATCACCAAAAAATAAGAATATAAAGGAACATATTATATAATAAAATATATTAAGTGAGCATTAAATGAACTTCTTGTAGTTATGTGTTTGACTGCATAAAACAATATTAATGACCTGGACAGTTTCTATGAATTCACCGTTTTTAATGCCTCTCCTGCATCTCGGTACCCCGCATCTATTCTTCTTTTGAGGGTGTTAAAAGAAAAATCAAAAGGGGCGTTTACATTTTCGGGATCTTTGTTTTCGATATAAAGGATATTTTGGATGTATTTGTAGTCGATTAGACGTTGATACCCTGGCAATTTCTTGATAGGGCTATCTATAGGTACAATTTGTTCAATTTCATTGATTACTTCAATGTATTCATTAATCTTTTCAGTTAATTCTTTATTAAAACGGATCTTATTGGAAAATTGAATTTCAAAAATCCGGTCAAAAACATCAACTAAATTAGTTGGTATTTTACCTTGGCTTGGGAACAGATTAATTACAATAATTTGCTTTTCCACATCCGGATCAGGAGTTAGATTCTCTAAGACAGGGGAGAGTGGAGTGTTTTCAAATAAACCACCATCCCAATAACAGGTATTTTTTATCGTCGTCATGGGAAAGCCAGGAGGTAAACTTCCGCTTGCTATAACATGCAGCGGTGTAATTTCTGTTCGATCCCTTCCCTGATTCGTAAACGTTTTGACTTTCCCTGTTGTAATATCTGTGGCAGTAAGAATTAGACGCATCGACGTATTATTTACTTTTTTAAAATCAATATACTTTTCTAATAGTTTTTGCAAAGGTTTGGTGGAATAAAAACTTGTCCAATCTGCTAAATTCCAATAATCAGTACGAGGGTAGAAAAAGGACGGATTTCCAAATAAGGCCAAATAAGAGGCTAGTTTTTCATTTAAAAAAGGAGAAGAAAAAAGAGTAAATTCTTCCCACATTGCTTCAAGAGTCGCAATGGGCTCATCTTTGGCTCCAACTAAGGCTACTGCATTAATCGCCCCTATCGACACTCCTGAAACAATATCTAGTGAGAATAAAGGCTCTTCATATAGGCGTTTTAAGGCGCCGAACTCATAAGCACCTAATGCACCGCCTCCTTGCAGTACCATCCCTGTTTGTTTCATGATGTCCATTCTTTATTATTTGAATCTAAGCGTTAAGTATAGATTATTTTCTTCAACTTGATAGGGATAAAAGTTCATCATGAAAATTACTTGGCTAATTAGAGATCTACATGCGGGATCTTTCGATTGCTCATATCTCCAATAACTATCACTGCTGGTTTCGCATCAGTCTGCGTATTAGTGCCATCCATACCTAGAAAATCATCATAGGAAAAAGCATAGGAGTTTAAATAGCTGTTTTGCGGATGATCAATATTTTTATCAAAACTTAATGCATGCATGGCCTCAGAATATACATTCACACAGGGGGCATCTTTAGTCGCGCCACATTGATTAGCGACGTAATCTACTGAATTATCAACATTGTTAAAATAATATTTGAGGAGTTGTTGCATTTGTTGTTTGTTTTTGAAAATTGGATTACCTGCTGAATCAAAGAAATCCTTACCTACGAAAGCAGATTCCTTTCGCATTAACATGCCAGAAACAATAGCAGAAGTGAGATCGCGTGCAATGGTTGAATCTATAGCATTTCTATTATAAAAAGGGGCTTGAGCTCCCATTAAGATTGAATTACTGGTTTGCGGCGAGCCTAGGTTATATGACAACGATTCAGAGCTTGAGCCTCCAACCGGGGAAAAAACTAATGTTTGACTATTTGGTTCAAAAGCTCCTGACCAAATCCCTTTATTTAATTCTTTTAAATCAATTTTAATGGAGCGATTAATAGCGGAAGAATAGTACCTACTCAGCTCATGGATGTAATTAGTAAAATATCCATTAAATCGAGTACCAAATCTTCCAGGAGCATCAACTCGCATTAATATATTCTCTGAATTATACACTACTAGACTGGACCATTCCGAACGCTTCCATCGAATTGAACATTCAGGAGAGTTTATTGGTTCACCTGCACTACGGCAAACGATGGTTTTCATATTTTTAATGACGCCTTCTATACCACCCGCATGTCCATACTCATGACCTGCTTGTTGAATCGTATAAGGGATAGCAATAAAATCAACTCCCGTGGGGTTAATCACTGTTTCTCCGCTGGTGCTGTAATTAAACTCGACCTTATCAAAAAGGGTTCCATTGGTAGTCGTTTGAGGGTTATTTACATCGGGCTGCTTTGGAGTCAAGGTATTATGATCGGTAGGCATGTCCAATGGATTTCCAAAAGAAATATAAATTCTGCCAGAAGTAAGATATGGAATGCAGGCTTGCGCTATTCCTCCCGAATTAGGAATCAATTCTGATAATGGAATCCCATAGTTTTTTCCATTCATAGTTACATCGTTAATATCAACAAGTGTACCTACTTGATTTCCATTATTAAATTGAACATAAGCATGTTTTTTTGTGGTTGGATCAATACCTAGAACTACGATATACGTATTTTTATTTTCAATACGTGTATTGTTAGTCTTTGATAAATCAAAGCGGACGGACAGGCCGCCTCCTTTACATGAGTTCTGTGAAAAGGCACATTCACTTAGAGTCAATAAACATACCACACCGAATATTGAAAGGCCCAATCTGTTCATTTTGAATATTTTCATTGGATCACCTTATTTAAGTAAAAAAATTAATCGAAATGTGGATTAATCCTCAGTTATTTATTTTTACCCATTTCATTTGATGCAATTATACCCAATATATCAGATTAATGATCATGTAAATACATAACAATGAGTTCTTTATCCGAAAATTCCTTTGAGATAAGTAAGTGACATAAATTCAATAGGACTTCTAAGTTTTGTTTGACAGTATCGATACTTCGTGAAAGATTTGGAGGAATGTGCGTTCTTCTTTCGTGAAGTAGCGTGGCTAGCCTATTATTAATGATTCATCTATATTTATAGGTGGGAGTCGAAAAAATGAAATTAAGTAAAAAATTGAGTTTTATGTTGGCTTATTTGTTGGTGATATTGCCTTTTATTGGTTTTTATTATGGTGGTTTTTATACGTTCCTCCCATTTTTTATATTATTTACCCTGGTCCCATGTATGGATATTTGGTTGCTAGACCCCAGCAATCCTAACCCTACTGAAGAACATTTATTGCTCAAAGCCAAATATTTTAAGCTCCTTACTTGGATATATGTGCCTTTGCAATGTTGTTTTATAATTTTGGCGGCGTATCTCATTGCACATGTTCCTTTAACAGCAAAAGAATTTATTGGGTTTAGTTTATCTATCGGGCTTTTAACCGGTGGAATTGGAATTACCCTTGCGCATGAGCTCATGCATAAAAATTCCCAAGTAGATCAACTTTTAAGTAAAATTTTATTAGTTAGCGTATGCTATGGTCATTTTTTTATTGAACATGTACGCGGTCATCATGTCCATGTGGCTACACCCAAAGATCCGGCGACATCTCGTTTAGGAGAAAGTTTATATCAATTTTTACCTAGAACAATTATTGGTTCTTTTCGTTCTGCATCAAATTTAGAGCGTAAGCGTTTAAAGCGTTTAGGATATCCCTGGTACCATGTCAAAAATCAATTTTGGTGGATTATCGGCATCCCCATCATTCTGGCATTGCTTCTTCTTTATTATGGCGGATGGATGGTTCTTCTCTTCTTTATGATTCAGTCGTTAACCGCCATTATTTTGCTGGAAATTATTAATTATGTGGAGCATTATGGTTTGGAGCGCAAGAAATTTGCCGATGGATCCTATGAAAAAGTTTCAATTCAACACTCATGGAATGCGAGTCATTGGCTTAGTAATATGCTTCTTTTTCATCTACAAAGACATTCTGATCATCATGTTCATGGAGCACGTCCTTATCAATTATTAAGACACCTTGACGCAAGTCCCCAGCTCCCTTCAGGTTATTTGGGAATGATTATTCTGGCTCTTTTTCCCCCATTATGGCGGAAGGTAATGGATAAGAGAGTGCTTGCTCATCGCGCAAACAATGAGCAAGAATAGTGCCTGACTTTTGTTCAACTAAAATGGGATAAGAAATTTTTAAGATGTGCTAAAAAATAACTATCGCTACAATTTAATAATACTATTTAGATTGTAGCGTGGAGAAGTGCTTAGAGTTAAACTATTTTTTATCACGCTTTAATTCAAATCAAGCCCCTGGTGATGTAAGTCAATCCTATTTAGGAATAGCGGTGATTTCGTCCTTGAGATTAATTTCTCCGTTAGCGGTGGAAGTCACTTGAGAACCGTATATCAAACTCATAGGATTCCAAAAGAATGAAAGTGTTTTTGAAAAAATGCTGGTGGTCTCGGTGGTTACTTTTTCAGATTCTTTATTTTTATCTTTCCTACGATCGATTATGCCAAAATGCTTAATGGCATGTTGTTCTGTCAATTTGATGAAATCGGTTTCTGCAAGCGGAGGAAGCGCCTGGGGTCTGTCTTTATAAAATCGTTCTGCAGCCGTTGCAATTAAGCCATTAGCTTGTCTCAGTAAGTTCAATTCATCGAGTTCAATTTTTTCCTTAGGAACTATATAACGCATAGCAGCCAAGTCAAAAAGTAGAGTTTGAATTTGGTGATAAAGTCTTGCAAAATCTTCAAGAGTATTTGCAAATTGTTCTTCATAGCTTTTGGTAAGTTCCTCGATCTCGTATTTTTCTAAACCCTTTCCAGTCAATTTTTTATGGATATGAGCTATTTTAATTGCTGTGGGATGGTTAGGTAATATTTTATATTCTTCAGAATTTATGATTTCATCCAGAATAACTGAGGGGGTACTCTCGTTGTGATTTGCTTGCATTAACAATGCACTAAAATAATGACTTAAACGATGATCTATAGATTCTTGTAAGCAATTAAAATCTTTTTCTAATCCCTGAGCTTGAAGCATTAAAGTATGGTTTATGCGGGTGAAACTTAAGTTAAGAAGTTCTTCCACAAACTGTTTAATGGTTACATTATCGGATACTGATAGTTCTTGAAATTTACTGATGATATCAATAATGGCTTGGTGAAGTATTTCTTTTTCTTGTTGTTTTTCATGGGATGTCCAATCATCAGTTAAATATTGCTGGCTCACCTGTTGGATGACTATGCCAAAAGTTTCCAACACGGTCTTCCGAGTTATTTCGGAGTCTAGGATAGATGGTTCTTTATCAGCGATTTTTTTTATGTGTTCTTCTAGGACCGCTCTTGCGGTAGCAAGCATCTCAGCAAGATTTTTCCTTTTAGTATCTAGGCCAAAAATTTTAAAGAAATGTGCTTGCATTAATAAGGCATGTTCTTCATTAACATAACCAGAATAGGTCGAAAAAATGTCATTGAAGAAGCCATAGAGATGTCCTTTAAGCAAAGTTCTGCGTTGCTTAGTAAGTCCCATATAGGAATAGTGGGTTGAATTATAGGCATCATATCCAATTTGATTTTTCGCAATCGCACCATAAAGTTTTCGTAAAATATCAGGAAAATCGAGTTCGACCACATTAATTGATTTAGATTCTTTAGAGTTTGTGGAATATTTTCTACCTAAAGCGGTATATTGGTGAAAAATCTGGCTAGCATCATTAAAGGCTACATCATGCTTACTTAAGAAATTAAGTATTTTGTATATCATTAATTTTTGGACATGAGTAGTTTTATAATCATCAGGGGAAACAATGATTCCTTGTTGAGAACCATCATTTCCATTTGAACCCGTGCCATGATGTCCAGGCATGGAATAGCGAACAAAATTTTGTTTTTCTTGGGAAACCACTTCAGGAAAAATCGGAGTAAACCCCCAATCAGAACGTTCATTTGCATAATAAATTAATTCAATATTTTTTATGATTTCGGGTAGGGTAAAAAAACGTTCGTCATACCAAGTAATCGGAAAGCAATCTCCTGGTACCGGATCGATTCCAAAAAAATTTATTGAAGCATTAGGTATAGAGGATTTTAGTTGACTAAACCATTGTACTTGCTCCTCTTTAGGTATCAGATTAATTTGTGATTTTAGGGACTCTATAATATCGGGTGTATTATTTGTAGGCGTACCTTTTTGTCTTTTGACTTGTTGATCAGACAACTGCTTCAATACTTCTTCAAAAGTAGAGCAAGACGCAATAATCGATTGTACTGCCTCTAATTCATGGGCTATCAAAATCGATTCCACAGCACCTCTACTATGCGCAATTATGTTGATTGTAGTTTGTCCGCGAGCTATTGCTTTTAGAATTGCTGCAAGCCCCAAGCCAATTTTTTCTCCGACATTCGCACCATCGGTTTTCGGACCATTAATTACAGTAAGTTCATCCGCTTGAAAGGGGTACGGATCTTTGGCGTCTACTTTTGTTATTTTCGCTGGTATTTTTGTTTTGATTAACGAAGAGACCACACTCAATGTCTCTCCTTTAGGGTAATCTTTTACTTTAGCTCCCTTAGTATAAGGGGTAGGTTTAGGTATTTGTTTTAATTCAGGGGTAAAGTCAGTGAGTGTTCCTAACATTGTAAGTGTGAATGGTTGTTTCTCAATTTTACTATCCATAGTATCTGCCCCATATTGTGACATAATGACTCATTATAGAATCTAAACTATAAAAAAATAAACAAGTTACGTTCATTTTTTGCATGGGCCTCATTTAAATTTAAAAGAATAGTTTTTGCCTCTGCAAAGAAATAGCATCTATTAGGTTAGTACTCTGTAGAGGGAGAGTAGCGAGGAATCTAGGTATCGGCATAAAATTTATATAAAGCAATTAAATGGATGGATTATTAACACTCACCCTTATAAAATTTTATAAGGGTGAGTAGTATTGATAGAATGTTAGAAGTTAAAATAGCTTCTATCATAGCAATATAAAATATGTTTTTGTTTTCCTAATATGACTGTAGTTTTCTTTGGTGTTGAGAGTACTTTCGCTTTTGTAATTTTTTTAAGAGTACAAACACGTTCAGTGGAATCAATTTTTAAAAAGTAGAAGCCACCAACAGGAGTTACAGCTTCTGGTAGAAAGTACGCACCGTTACGCATCTCTACAGCTGTAAAAGTAGGCGCGGTTGTAACATCTTGAATGCTCACTTTATTATTCACTTCGGTAACATTTGCATCCACGTCTACATCGGTAGCAGTCATGTTGCTTGTTGATTGGTTCACATTTGTAGTGCTACTGGTTCCTTAATTATCATTTGAAGGAGTGACCGATGTATTTGTACTAGATGGAGTAGTAGTTGTATCTGCTCCAGGTGAAGTACTCGTAGAAGTATCCGTAGATGGGGTAGTTGTAGAAGTATCCGTAGATGGGGTAGATGTAGAGGGATCCGTCGATGGGGTAGATGTAGAGGGATCCGTCGATGGGGTAGTGGATGTCGTAGTAGTGTCAGGTGGTGTACTCGTACTTGGGCTTGCTCCATTAGACTGATTCATATTATCGTTGTCGGCCGCAAAAACAATCGTACTACTTAAAAGAAGTAGTGTGCCTAAAATAGGTCCTTTTTTACTCATTTCATTCTCCTTAAAGTTGAGAGCTATCCAGATATTAGCATAGCAATGAGAAGTTTGTTGTCAAAAAGGTTGTTTATTGATAAAAGTGATTTAATTGTTGTCTTTTTGGGGCTGGCAATACCCTAAAGCTCCCAAATGCTTTGAAAATATCTTCCAGTTAGTTAGAGCGCGAGTCGAAAAGATTAAAAACCAAATTTAAATCAACATAATGATTTCATAAATAATGAACGGAGATATCTTTACTATAATATCAAATGAGTTGTAAGTTAAACTAAACTAGCAATGAAATTTGATGCTGCATAAATCTACTCTTCACGCATTTGGAGGTAGTATGGAACACGAAACACAACTATTGGGTGAACAACTCATGGCGGGTTTGAATCCTCCATTTCCTAAAACATCCTCCGAATTCATCACGGTGCTGGCCCATTTTCATCGAGCTGAAATTGCTCGGATGGCAGGATGGCGTGATCGAATTGATCGCACAACCAACTGGGCGATTACTGCTTCAGCTGCAATGCTTTCGCTGTCTCTCTCAACGCCTTCTGCTCATCACGGGGTGCTTTTGTTTGCAATGTTGCTCGTTCTGCTGCTTCTACTTATAGAGTCGAGACGATATCGTTTTTTCGATGTCTACAGAGCTCGTGTCCGTATGATCGAACGCTATTATTTTGCTCCTATATTCCTGTCCACTAAGGCCATCGAAGAGCCGTGGGCACGCACTCTTGGACAAGACTTGCGTGAACCGCGCTTTCTCATGAGTTTCGGCGCGGCCATATCGCGTAGGTTACGCAGAAACTATGTGTGGATGTTACTCATTTTGCTCATGGCATGGATTCTGAAAATATCTTCTCATAAGCTCCAAGTTGTAGGAGGGCGTCAGGAAATAGCAATGTCTTTTCTCGGAGTTGTGGAGAATGCTTCATTGGGTCCTATTCCTGGATGGGCTGTTATTACACTGGTTGTCTTGTTCTTTATATGGGTTGCTTATGCCTGTCTTCATTCACCAGAATATACTGGCGAATTATTATACGGTGATGTGCATGTATGAGGAGAGGGCGTATTTAAGCTCAACGTTGTTTAGAAGGGATTGTCTGTATATTCCGTTCGGTTTTAAACATTTGTTCTTGAAAAGATAAAGATAATGACGCCTTTAATATCGGATAAGCTGTCTTGAACTAGAGTTCAAGACAGTCCCTCGTGCATTGTTCCACTAGTGGATATGTACAGTTTGGTCATTTACTCACTTTATTTATCAAACAATGCTCCTGGATCCATGCATGCAATTCACTGACAAGATAATTTGCTACTTCATCTTCGGGCATGTGATTACTTAGAGTCTCGCAAATAGTTACAAATGACGATTCGTGAATAATTGCATTGAGCATGGTGAGTTCTAAATGTTCTAGCTTGCGGTATCGTACATCAAGCTGACGACGCCAAACCATCACACATTGTGGCGTTTGAAGCTTCTTAGGCTTGGGAAGGGATTTATTACGGCGTAACGCATTAATAAGAGAAAGACTATTCCACTGCATAGTAATAATTTTACAGGATGGATGCAGATAAAATTTCATTTCAGGCCATTGACTTAGTGGTAAAGATTGCAAATCAGCCACGGAGAGTATGTTTGGATCATGCGCTACAATAGCTTGATATTCTGTCCATTCAAATGCAGCAATTTCAGCTAAATAGGGTTTTTCCCTATAAGGCAACGTTTCAGTCAAAAATTGATTAAGATTCGACCCAAAATTATTGAGCGAATAGGAGTATGATGGATATGAATGAGTATAATTTCGACTCATTTGGCTAAATTCTTCGTCACCCATTATCGCTGCCAAGGTACTGTAGTCGCTCATTAATGTTTCTTCAAGCCGGCTGTAAAATCCATTGGCATAGATGGCCACTCTATCTGCAATGGAGCCATGAGGTGGAACATCAAGATGAGGATTAATCAGCGGCTCGGATGTCAGAATAGAATTTTGTAATAATGTATGTAGTTCAGATAGTTTCATGTGCTAAACCCGTTTTTTCGTGCGATAAACAACTTAGCTTAATATTTTTGGCGTATTCTAATTCTTGCCGCCTCTCATTGTAAAATTATTGGTTACGGCCTAAGCTGAACGAGCGCATGGAAACTGAGCCAAATTGAATTTTTTCAAATTCAAAGTCTAGTGAATCATCCGCTTCTGAAGCGCCTAAAGTGTACAGTAAAGGGAAGTAGTGGTCCGGCGAAGGAACACTTAACCGACCGACCTCTGTAAACAGTAATTCTTCAAGCAGAGGTTTATAATTTTTTTGGCTAATACATTGTTTTACTTGTTCATCAAACTCTATTGCCCATGGATAAGGGGGCGCATTGGGATTATCCCAAATGATCATTTTGTCATTATGAACAATATTTCCACTGCCCACAATGAGTACTCCCTCATTACGTAATGATCTGAGGCGATTACCTAATTCAAAATGATACCCAGCTGGTTCTGCCATATTAATACTTAATTGAATAATGGGTATATCGGCATTAGGATACATATGATTAAATACAATCCAAATACCCTGATCAAATCCCCAATGTTCATCCAGTTGGATATGGGGTGTTTGAATTGCTGCTTTGACTTTCTCTGCTAATTCCGGCGCACCTGGCGCAGGATAGTTTACTTTAAATAATTCAGTAGGACCCTTGTGAAAATCGTGTATTGTCCTGGGAAAAGGGGTGTGGGTAATCCATGTGCGTGCAGTAAGCCAATGAGCAGAAATACAAAGAATTGACTCTGGAGGAGGTAGTTTTTTTGCCAACTTCCTAAGCATTTTTGTGAAGGGATTGTCTTCAATCGCATTGACAGGACTTCCATGTCCGATAAACAAAACGGGCATCTTAGTATGCGTCATAATATCTCCATTGGCTGTGAATAAACTATCCCTATTATGATTTTAGAATAAAAATCCATTTGCACAGGGAATGAATGTAGTCAGGTTGCTTGCAACCAGGAATATAACTCTCTATTCTTTCTTGCAAGTAAAATTTAATTATCTTTGGGTGCAAGCAACCGCCTCTTTTCTTGTCCCCGAAGGTTCGTCGCTTAGGATAGATCTGGATCCTGCGGACAAGCGGTGGGGCGTAGGGGTGATTAATTCGCGATGGGTAGAGATTCAGTTTTGGCAAACCCGCCGCCCTTGCCAATTTAGCTTGAGGAAACTACTCATCATGAAAAAAAATAATATTGTTGTTTTGGATGCTAAGCCTTTAATTAGCGATGGTTTATGCCTCGATAGTCTTTATGAGTTTGGGGAGGTTCATCTTTACGATCAAACACCTCCGGAACTCATTCTAGAACGTGCGAGAAAGGCTGAAATTATCCTCACTAATAAAGTAAAACTAACGGAACAGCATTTGGGTAAGCTTCCATACCTTCGTTATATTGGCGAAATGGCCACTGGTGTTGACAATATTGATCTCAGGGCGGCCGTAAAACATAATATTCTTGTGACGAATGTCCCTGATTACAGTACCGACAGTGTGGCACAGCATGTGCTTGCTTTATTACTTGCTAAAACTAACCGTGTTGAAGCTCACAATCAATCTATCCAAAAGGGTGAGTGGCAAACCCAGCCTTATTTTGCCTATTGGTTAAATCCCATAACAGAATTAACGGGAATGACTTTAGGATTAATGGGTTTTGGAAGAGTAGCCAAGAAAGTTGCCCTAGTGGCCAATGCTTTGGGAATGAACATTATTGCTCACAAGCCGACACCTTTTTACGATAAACGAGTAAGGTGGGTGAGTTTTGCAGATCTTCTAAAACAAAGCGACGTATTAAGTTTGCATTGTCCCCTGACGGAGTCAACACAAAATATTATAAACAGTAATACTTTGAAACAAATGAAGCCGACAGCAGTGCTCATTAATACTGGGCGCGGTGGTTTGATAAATGAAACAGCCCTGGCAAATGCGTTAAAATCAAAGCAAATAAATGCTGCTTACCTTGACGTTCTAAGTCAAGAACCTCCAAGTATTGATAATCCTTTAATTGGTTTATCTAATTGCATTATCACGCCTCATATTGCTTGGGCTTCTGTAGCAGCACGTAAACGTTTGCTAAATACAGTATGTGAAAATATTGCTTCTTTTGTTAATGAACAACCTATTAATGTAGTACGTATTTGATCGAAAAGATCCACCCCAGTTGTCCCATTTACTTTTGCAATCTTTAATAATTGTTTCATTGGTGAAGTCGATCAAGATGGGTTGCAGCGAAAGACAAGCTGGGCTGTTGCCCAGCAGGAAGTGTTATATTACTGATGAAATGATTTTGTTTGAGATGGCTCGTGTTCGTCTTTTCTTTGTACCTCAGGCTTATTGAACAAAAATCCAGGTTTAAATCCAAAAATGCCACTTGAATTACCTTGTCTTGGAGTCTCAACTGAGGCAGGACGTTGTTGACTTTGGAAAAACCCAGGTCTCAACCCCATAAAACTGGTCGTATTATTTTGTCTTCCAGCTTCCATTGGACCAGCTTGTTGTTGACTTTGGAAGAGGTCAGGTCTGACTCCAGAGGTTTGAGTAAGAAGCCCAATCAATCTTATTGTTAGTAACATTTCCTCCATACTGGAAATATTGAATGGGAGATTTAGAGAGTCTTGCTCTGGTTGTTCCGTTGGTTTAGGTATTTCAGAGGATGAAAACCCACATTCGGTTAATTCACTTACATCTTTTTTGGATAAATGGCTTGTCTTCTCTTGTTTTGCATGTTGGACAAGACTATTTTTTTCTTCCTTAGTTAATTTACGTTCGTTTAAAAATTCTTTTTCAAGTTGGGAATCTTTAAATCCAGTATAAAAAATTCCAAACGCTTTTAAGAGTGTATTGACTTCTTCCTCAGTAACAAATTGATCATTAGCATGTCCAGCTGATTTCTGAGCAATCAGTAATTGTTCGAAAAAATGCTTTAGTAATTCAGGTGTTACCTCTTGATCAAAACTATAATGAAAATGGGGTGTATGGGTTTCTTCTACAACTACATGATGCCGTTTTATGTGTTCAGCATCCTCTCCCCGAACCATGTTTTGTAGATGTTCCAATGAAGCATGCTCAGACAATAAATGATTAAACCGTTCCCTCACCTGTGCAGCTAGATGTTTGTTGGCTGGATCAGCAGTTTCAAAATTGACATTAATCACATCGTTTATCACGACTAAATAAATAAAAACATCTTCTTTAGATTTTAGATCTATTCTAAATCCCACAGTCATCCCCTTGTATGAATTGTTATGAATCAAAAATTTGTCGCATTTTATTTAACAAACCTTAAGCGAATATTAAGAAGTTGGGGATATTTACTAATAATGGATACATCTAGAAAGCAAAAAGAGACTTTTGAGGTTTGCTTTTTTGTTTGAATATTGCAAGTTTCTTGGTAATTTTATATTCTTCGCAGCAAAAGTAGTTTACTAGATTCGTCAAGGATGCGCCGCATGGTACAAAGAATAATTACCACTTTGGTTTTAGTCTTAGTTTTTCCTAATTTAAGCTGGTGTATAGAAAAGAAAGGATTAATAAATATTCCTGGATTATATTTAGGTTTGTCAGGGATTAAGGATAATTCCTCCTATAATTTTCGACGCGCTGAATCGAGCACTTCCTCACTTTATCTGGATTTTGATCGCTTTGACTGGTATGGCTCAGGTTATGGGGGGGAGATTTTTTTTGGATATGGTAAACGGGTTATAAAAAATTTTTCCCTCGCTATAGAAGGTTTTTATGACGCCAGTTCCAATGAGGGAAATATCAAATTCATTGACTCAAATACACTTTACACGCGAAACCTTCACGGAACCTTTCGCCAAAGATGGCAATACGGTATTGTCGCACGACCCGGATTTAATATTAATGAATACGCCCAATTATATGGACGGGTGGGATATCTCATCAGCAACATACAACTGAGTGGCGGAATTACCCAAACTGGAGTTTTGGGCGGGTTTTCTGGGAAATTTTCCTCAGATAAGAATTGTCAAGGGTTACAATTGGGACTGGGAGTGGAAATGCCGTTGAACTCAAGACTGAATGCCCGTATCGAATGGGTATGGAATAGCCTGCAAAATTTTACCAACCAATCACTAATTAAAGACTCAAATTTAAATACCTACACCACCTTTAGAAGGGCATCTAATATTACATTAGAACAAATTAAAGTAGGTTTAAGCTGGTAACTTTAATTGAGTTTTAAAGGTTAGATAAATGTCGGAGACTATTTAATCGCACACTTGTCACTGGAACGCTCTCATATTTGAACTATTTAGAATTTAATCCTCCGGTTTATTGTTCAGAAAATATTTGGCAATAACCAATATTTATCATTTTCTTTTCTATTTCCGACTCTGAAAATTTGGCTATACTTTATAAGATATGGAATAATATTGTACAGATCTTTCTTAATATTGGTCCGCTAATATCAAACCGTTGCTTGTAATTTTAAGGCAATGGCAAATTAATGAATAGAAAAGCGTCCTAATATTATGAAATAGGGAGATTATCATGGATATTGATTTAGGAAGCGCAGATGCCGCGGTTGGAATTTCCTTTAATGTAATTACTGATTTTCTTCGTGAGCTAACGCGTATTGGGCGATTACCGGACCATTTGGAATTTGACCGCGACATTGGAGGACAATCCTCTCATATCACTGTTCTTTTCGATCCTTTTGAGTTTGTAATGATAACCCAGGGGGCTGACACACCACGAAGTATATTGCATATTTTGGGAACCATTGAGATACGACCAGCATCAGACCCCAATGCCACTCCATTGACTGTGCCTCTTGATGCAGCGGCAAAATTAACCATTATCTTGGTTGACGCTGATCCAGTTGCCGAGATAGGCTTTCGTTATGATGGAATTGACGGCACGCCTTCACCCGCTGAAATAGCAAGTGACATCGACAACTTCATGAATAGCTCAGAAGTCCAGGATATATTAGCGAATACACGGTTGCCAATTGCTGATAGCCTCGTAGAAGGGCTGAATAACACACGATTTATTGATCCAGGTAGAAAGCCCGACCCTTCTGAATGGAATATTGAGATTACTTTGACACCGGCTGACTCTGATAGTGTCGATGCCTTTGTGGTATCTGCCAGTCCACCAGAAGCTTCCGCAACATTAACAATAACAAAAAGTTTTGTCGCTCCACGTACTGGACTTGCTATCGCATATAACAGGAATTTCTTGAACCTGGTTTTAGATAGAGGGGCGGCAGCTAAAATAGGCCAGGAAGTCGATGGGGCTAAGATAACATCCTTGTCCATGTCAATGGCTGATAATGGAATTCAAATAACGGGACATGTGATTCGAGCAATTGATACGCCAGTTATAGATGTAGCTCCCGATGTTGATATTGATTTTAATGGGGTGGCTATTCCAGTGCTAATCCGTGGTACCACAGGCATGACAATGGATACCTCTGGCATTGACGTAGATGTTGATGATAGCGATGAGATCTTTTATGGAGCACTGAAATGGGTCATAACAGTTGGTGCGTCAGCACTTCTCTTCACTGGGGTAGGGAGTTTCACTGCCCTAGGTATTCTTTTGTTGCTCACACTGGTTCAGAAAGTTTGGAACGGTGGTGTGGAATTGGATAATGCTCCTAATATCTTACGAGAGAGCCTCGGTTCCGGTCTAGGGGCCCAACTGAGTTTACTTGCTGCATCTTTAGACGATTCAACTCCAGCCGGTGAGCTCTCTGTTGATGGTACTCCAGATTCAGCCTTAGTAGTGAATGGCAACATGGTTTTGTTTGCTCAGGTAATTATCACTTCAATGATGGCACGGATGCGTTCAGCTGAATATTCTCACAAATTAAGACGTTTTGTAATTTTTGAACTTGACGACCGGCGAAAATTTCGGGCGCAAGAATTGGCGAGGCTGATGCAGAATGGCAAAATTTATGTTTCGAGTTTTCATCAGGTCGATGGAAAATATGTGCGCTCGAATCACGATGATTCGTCAGCTAATAATTTGCTAAAAGTATTTAAGGCCAATGAGACGAGAGAAGTTGTGGTAAGAAATCAATAAGCCTGTTCTCAATAGAGTTATTTCAAACTTATAGAGAATACCCTCTGTCTTCTTTACCTTCTAAAGCTTGATTTGCCTCTATTGCCTTTTGTACTTGTTGAAAAGAATGAATTATAGCAGGTAATTTTTGCATCGCCGCCTCAAAACCTGAACCACACTTTTCCTTTTGCATTTGGTTCACTAAATCCATTTAAAATAGTGATTAATTAAAATATAGTATGATTTTTGAGAAGATTGGTTCAGGTTTATGCTATTGGTAGGTGTAGAAGGCCACTACTTATTTAATAACAGACCTCACCTCTGTTCGCAGTTATTTAGGCTCAATGTATTTGCTTTAGAGGTTGCGAGAGGCTTAATGAGTTTCGGTAAATTTTTGGTCATTCCAAAGTTATTTTGTATAATTAACAACTCATATAGTATTGGGGGTAGAGAAAGTGCGTAAAGTAGTTCATGTCCTAATATCAGGTGGGGGTATATCGGGCTTAACCTTGGCTAATTTATTAGTTCGTATTGGTAAAGATGTAAAATTTCACGTTACCCTATTCGACTCACGACCCAATTTGGATAACACCCAAGACATTGGTGGCGGTATTGGTCTTTGGCCTCCTAGTCAGTTGGTGTTGAACTATATACCAAACTATCAACAATTCATTCAAAAATTTGGTTTCCCCATGCCTTTTCCAAGCTATCGAGATTCAGAAGGAAGGATTTTGGCTAGAGCAAACGATGATTTTGGAAACCGATTTCCTGTTCAATGTTTAAATCGCGATGATTTAATCAATATGCTATTGGAAGGTTTAAAAAATAGAGACGATGTTGAAATCATTACATCACAGAAAATCAATGGATATAAAAGAGATAAAGATGAGGTGGTAGTTACTCTTGATGGGGGTAAATCATATAAAGGAGATTTACTAATCGCCTGTGATGGCATCCATTCAAAAATCCGAAATTGTCTGATGTCTGAATTAAAATTACCCCCTGTCCATGAAACAGATCTGGGCTATACTTATTTTCGTGCAAATGTGAAGCTCCCAATGGATTCCCAACATAAATGGTGGTCCTCATCATTCGAAACATGGGGAACTTACCAATCCAAAAAGTACGGCAAGCATGAAGTTCGGTTTGGTTATGTGCCACTAAAATCTCCCAACGTCTTTTGGTTTATCGCTGTTAAAACCCAAGAAGATCACAAGTATCTATCGCCAATTAAGGGGGTTCGGTTAGTAGACGAGAATACTAAGAGATTTTTGCAAGATTTGGTTAGTGAATGGAGGCCTGTGCGCACGGACTCTGGTGATGTCGCAGTGGATTACCAGGAATTAATCAATTCGACCACTGAAATAATTAGAACTGATATAGCTAAAATTGAAGGAGTGGAACAGTTTCCCTGGACATCACGCGATAATCGGATCGTGCTTATGGGAGATTCAGCTCATGCTACCGCACCAAATATAGCCCAGGGGGCAGGCTTATGTATCGAAGATGCAGCGTGCTTGGCATCTAAATTGGATCGAGTTGATTATTTACAGGGCATCACAGAATACGAACAAGAACGAAAACCACGGGCTAAAACAGTTCAGAGTATCGCTGATTTGGTAGCTTCCACCGGCCAAGTTCAAAATTCATTTCTGAAAATGTTAAGAAACGGCGCTATGCGTACCGGTAGTCACTTTTTTCCTTCATTGCAACGGGGGATATTTGAATATTTAGTATCTTACAGCCTTGGTGGATCAACGAAGTCACCATACTGGCAGGTTCCTTCATTATCGATAACTGATAATGAGTCCTCTTCTATCTTTGGAAGAGCTTTTCCACAGACTCATTTACTTGACAATCAGATAAAAGATTTTAAAACGTCTCTCATTGGCGGTAGTGGGGTAGGGGTAGTCACTGTAGAAAAGCCGACCTCTTTAGCAAAAATAATAGGCTATGTTGCAGGTTTTCCTAGGGACATGTGTCAGCAACCATTTTACGCTGAAGTAATTAATTTATCTAAAGATGTGCAACGTTGGAACAGGGTATTTGGCTATAAAACGCCCCAGCAGAAAACATATTCAACCACACATTCACTCTACAGTGGCTTTAATCGACAAATGCATTTAAGCGAAGGCATAGGAGGAGGGCTAGATAAAGCGTTTCGGTTTATTTATAAAATACAGCTACAACCCGATAATTCGTTAAAATATGAATCTCAAGGTATAACATTTTTTGATTCATTTAAAATACCTTTACCTACTTTTCTATTACCCAAATCAGAGTGGATCGAAAAGCCAACAGAAAAAGGATGGAAGTTTGATGGCAAAGTTTCTTTTCCTATGATTGGCACTTTATTGCATTACTATGGTCATTTCCAAGTGAACAGAATGGATGTTGGGAAGAATAAACGAGTAATTATAGCCGGTGGCTCTGGAATGATCGGAAAAGAAGCCTGTTTGGAGTTTATCAAAAAAGGATATGATGTATATTGTTTAAGTCGCTCTTCAGATACCCAAATAAATATTGAAGGGGTCAAAGTCAGACAAATTGATGAGGATTGGTCAGAGCTAATTGATAAAAACACAATCATATTAAATTTGAGTGGCGAAAATCCAGGCGCAAAAAAATGGACCTCTACTGTCAAATCAAATATAGCAGAATCACGCTTTCGGGTCATTGATACCATAATTCGCAATATTGATAAAGCTCGCGAAAAACCGCTAAAGTATCTGCAAGCGTCTGCTGTGGGGTTTTATGGAAATGCGGGCGATACCCTTTTAACTGAAGAAAGTGAATCAGTCCCAGGTAGTGATCCTGGAACTAAATTCAGAGTGGATGTCTGTAAGGAAATTGAAAATAGAGCAAATAAAGCAAATTGCTCTGTAGTTAATTTAAGACTTGGACATGTGTTATCGAATGAGGGTGGTCTTTTGCCCTATTATAGATACTCAGGATTCTTTGGTGCAGGGAGATTTGGTTCTGGTGATCAATTTGTTCCTTATGTGCATGTTAAAGACGTTGCCAAAGCCATTGAGTTTATTGCTAACAATGACAAAATCCGAGATGGAGCAATAAACATAACTGCTCCGCAAGCTTGTACTAATTCTGAGATTTTGAAGGAGTTACGATGGGTTAAATCCGGACTCGGGATACCACTGCCAGGAGCAGTTTTAAAATTACTCATTGGCGAATCCTCAGCTATATTAACTGACTCGGAACGTGTATCTCCGAAAAGATTACTCGAGAATGGCTTTGAATTTGATTACAAAACCATAAATGAATCCTTACATGGGTTGCAATAGTAGGATGCTTCCTAGTTTTCCTTTTATAGCGAATGTTAGGTTAATTGTAAGTATTGGCAATCCAATGAGCAGCAGATTTCCTATTATCTTCTATACTAATTTAAAGAGTGTTCCTGCATGTGGTTATGGGCCTAGTGATGGTAGATAGTATGATGCTTTCTAATGCGCCGAAAATAGTAAAACATCAATCTTCAATTCAGTTCTCTTTTCACTTTCTGAAAGTTCATATTTTTAATGATAAAGCCTGGGTACAATTAGCCGCCCCTCCCCTGAATATTTTAAATAATGAGATGCAAATTGAAATAACTAGCGTATTTCATCAATTAAAAATGAGGAAGGATATTTCAGTCATTTCTTTATCGGCACAGGGAAATAATTTTTGTAGTGGGATCAATATTAAAGAAATTTTTCAAGGGTTAGAATTTGGTAAAGGTTTAAAATTTTGTCTCGATTTTGCACGAATGCTCGATGCTATTGCTGCGGTAAATAAACCTATTTTAGGTTTTATTAAAGGTTATGCCTTCGGTGCAGGTGCTACACTTGCCGCACTCTGTGACTATTCTATTGCGGCTCCAAATGCAAAATTTAGTTATCCAGAAAGAAAAATTGGTCTCAAACCTTCTGTTAGTTTGCCCTATTTAATTCCTAGAATGGGGAATCTGGCAATTTTTCCCTTTTTATCAGGAAAAATATGGAATGCACAAGAAGCTCAAAAATTCAAACTTATCGATGAAATATGCGGCGATAAAAATAAATTGATTGTAAAAAAGAAATCTCTTCTCAAACAATTTAGCAATTCTCCTATGCGCTTAAATCGTAGCTTTATTCCCCAAAAAAACAATATAACTCTCGATATGGATTTTTCCTTAAAAAATTATTTTGAAACTATAAAAAGAATTTATCCTAATAGAACCGAGGAGGGAAGAGAAATGCTCATTCAATATACGGCACAAGATCTATTTAATGATCTCTCTAAACCTCTAGCGCTAGAGTTATTTAGTCGTTATTTTAAGCATTAAACTAAACCGCTCTACTAAACCTAATTTGTAAATAGGTTTGCTGCAGGGATTTTATAGATTAAATGGTTTCTGATTCAATCTTTTTACTACATGCAAGAGCCCAATCAGACTCACCTTTTTTATTAATCTTAAGTTGACGAAATAAGGCATTTATGATTAAGTTTAAAACTTCAGGATTACAAAGGATTGTTTCTATGAGATTTATTGTCTTATTGGCGTCATTCTTGTTCACCCTATCAATACATGCAGAGGAAACTGCATCGTCGCCTGAATATCTAATAAAAATAATGAATCATTGTTATGAAGATGAAAATAAGCTTGGTACTGAATTAGCGGAATGTATTTTAAAGAAAATGAGAGGTGTAAATAACCCTAATGGATATCATGTATTGATGAAAGATGAAAATTTTAGCAAAACCGTTGCAAGCGAGTTTACTTTGCTCATCTACGATAAATATGGAAATATCCTTATATGCAAAGGGATAGCAAAAGAAAAAATAGTGTTTAAACAGTGTGACACTAAAAAAATTATTAATTTTGATCCCCAAAAAATGCCAATAGATTTGGATTTTTGAGAATTATTATAAGGAAACCACTTTAGAAAAACTGGTCCGGAATCTCTACTTCAAAATATTATGCATTCTGGTTAAAAATTTTAATTTTTCATGCTTACTTTTTGAAGCATTTTATATTGGCGCAAATTTCCAGATTCTAATCATTAGAAGAACCTGGAAATACCAATTTGCAAAATCCTCTGACTTAAAAGATCCTCAGGACATAAAAAACTGCCTTTATAAATTCGTCAATGTTTATATGACAGATTAAATACCGGTTCACCAGAAGGCTTTTTTCTTGTCTTTTATGCTTTTGACAAAAAAGGCGCTACTCCAGGAAAATTTCAAACTATTACAAACTAGTCAAAAGAATAACTATAACTGGCATTATTTTCAAAATACAGATCGTCGACGTGAGCTACATGACAGATATAAGCTACATGTCAGCGTTGATCCTAAGGTATTTCCGGAGGTTGAAGATCAAGTTCATACTATACTAAATAGAGCGATAAAAAAAGGTTCGATTATCACCTATAAAACCTATGATGTAATGAGGAATCATAAAGAAGATTTGAGTCCAGAGGCACTTCGACAACAAAATAACCCCTTTGTTATCTATCTCAATGACGAACAAGCCACTAATCCTCAGTATTTATCTGAAATCACCCAAGTATGCAAAGAAATCGAGAATGTCTTATACCACTCCAAAGCTGGTGAACATAGGGCAACAAGTGATTTACCACTAACTCCTCATATTATCTTTCGTCAAGCCATTTTAGATGGCGATGTGAATCCCGTTAAAGGTAAAGTTCCCTATAAACCAGCACAGGGTAACGATGCTGAAACCCTTAAAGAACAAGGGAAGGGATCTATTACCTATCAATTACTAACAGAAAATTTACACGACTTTAGACCCATGGAGGAATTGGTTTCTTCTTACAAACCTCCGGAGAAATCCACGGATCAAACTGAGGAGCCGCCTAATCCAGGTAAACCTTGGGTTCCACTGGATGCATTCCCCACACAAGAAAAACCTGAGGCACTGATGTCAGAACCCCATAAATCTTGGGTTCCACGTGATGGTTTCCCTAAACAAAAACCTGCTTTCCCAACTGATAAACTTGAAGAGGTAAGGCTTGAACCAGAGAAACCTTGGGTTCCTCTTGATGCGTTCAATGAAGAAGTAACTGAAAGGCCTAGTCAGGGATCTAAAGCACGGCTTTTGGAACTAAAAAACTCAAGACCTGGAAGACAGCCGAGTGTAGCTTCGGAACCACAAAGTTCCGATGAGTTATCAAATTCACCACACTTATCAAAGCAAACCTTACAGGCAATAAAAAAAGTGACTACCCAAGAAGATCCTTTGGAACAAATTAAGGAAAAACCGAGTATTTCTTTCCACTTTAAGCATGAGTAGCAGGTCGTTTTATATTCATTTGAATTTCGTTTTCTGCATTCATTGAGCTTTCGCTGAAACCTTAAACTGCAGGGGTTTTTGATGCAGATTGTAGAATATTCTCAACTCCCAAATACATTCTGTAAAGGTAGCGAAGGGGCTTTTGTCTTCTGAGACATAACATGGAAATTTGGGCATTAGCTAATATAATTATATAAGGATACGCTAAATAATGCGCATAAAATGAAACATAAAAAAAAGGCTTATAAAAGTAAGAGTGCAGGCTTATTCACAAAGCAACAGGAATCTAATGAGATAGAAAAGTCTACCTCTGAGATTTCAATTGTTAAAAGAAAAGAGGAAAAAAAACATCCACATCGTTCTTATATATACAAAGAAGCCCTAGATTCTAACTATAGTGAAATAGAAGCTTTTAATGGCTTATGTTATCGCATGCTACTCGGAGAACATGCTGCAAAAGTGAGGGGAGTTCATGATGATTCAAATGTTACCATTGCTGCCGTCTCAAAACTTATTCCTGACTATTTATCATTTTACAGCTATTATAAACAGAATAACAAGGTAGGAATAAGTACCGAAGATTTTATTAAATTCAAGTTTCCACAAATTTTAGTTGCAGCTTATTGCGAAGAAGAAAACGATTTAAACGCAGAAAACTTTGGGTTTGGAGGTAATAAGGAAGGTGAGATAATTTCGGTTAAAATAGATCATGGTGAAAGTACATATCCTGTTTTATCCCAGCAAATGGATATTCCTGCTAAAAGTCAATTTATTATTACTGCACATGATATAATTAACTTCCCAAGATTAAAAGACGCAGGCCCCGCAAGCTTTGTCCATGAATATCCACCAAAATTATTAGATGTTGATGAATTAGTTCATAATGAACATTTTATCTCACAAAAATACTATACTTTTCTGAAACGCATTCTTATTGATGACCTTAATTATATCGAAATAGCAAACGCAACTGTTAGTTCAGAGGCACTGAGAGAACAACTTGTTGCAGATAAAATTGAAAGAACTGTCTTATTAAAAACTACACTACTCGCTATCCCTGAATTTAGGCAATACATTAATCAAAATCCTTTAGTCATAGATCAAATTATTAAAGAATTTATAGAATTTAATGATGAAATTAGAAAACCAGATGATATGCTTTTGAGAATCGATATACAAAAAGTAAACTCTAATTTTTTAGATATTGTCAAAATTTGTAAAGAAATGGACCAACCTAATTTGACTCGAGAATTGAGCGAAGAAGAATTAATTGCCTTACAAAATCTTCCCGACGTATTAGACGAAATGGAATTAGAAATTGACAACTTCGAAAGAACTCTTATAGCGAGTGAAGTAATAAGTGACTTGCCTTTATCTAAAGAGATTGAAAAGCCTACAACCCCAACTGCATTAAATGTACCTCAGATAGAAGAAACTAGAATAACTTCCTCGTTATCTCCAACTAATACTCTTCCGGATCAATTAAAAGTTAGGGGTAATATTATTAAAATTCCTACTAGTGAGAGAGAGGAAAACATTTTCGCTGTAAACGCAGTATTAAATAATGATGATTTAATGAAAGGACGAGATGGTACTATTCCTACTATTATTCAAGACATACGCGCTATTATTGAGGGTATGGATTATTCAGATGATCAAAAAATTGCCGCCGCTATTATACAAATCAAGGATAAAATAAATAAATCAGAAGAAAGGAATCATAGTAAGAATACTTTGCAAATTATTGATGCATTTAGTCAACCGAGCCATATAAATTTCAGGGTAATTCGAGACTCTTTGTCTAAAAATGAATCTATGGAAAAGATAATGGCTCCTGTTAAAATGGAGCGTCTGGACTAGTTATGTCTTGATTTAGCTCCTCACCACCAGAAACTTCCAATATCAAGCACAATTTCTCTAGGTAGTTTCCATGACCATTACAGAAGGATCAATTACATTTAATATTTTGAGCAGCATCATAAAGGAATAATTCCTTTTTTATTAGTGCTCCAAGAAAACTATGCTTTCTTTAGGCTAGGGTAAATCGATTGCAACTTATTGATTATACTCGGTTCTCATGGTGGCCAGAGGCAGAATCGAACTGCCGACACGAGGATTTTCAGTCACCTACCTCATCAATAAGTTATTGTTTTTATTATAATTTATATCGCAGTGATCCACTACAAATGTCCTACGATGTATAACAGTGTCGTACTCAAATACGCAAATTCCCCACAGAGGATTTCAATCATAAAGTATAAGGGTAAATTTGACACAACTCCAAAAAGCCATATTTTTATTGAATATATTTTGATCGTCTCCTACTACTAAAAAGAAAAAATTAGCCCTCGTGAATATTGATTAAAAATTAATTACAATAACAATAAAAAAATGAACATGGGATAAATAAAATTAATATAAAAAATCAATCTATTTCAACAGAAGCAGAGGCATTACAAGATATAATTTCTTGGGCTAGGGATAAACCGCTATGGCAACAAGATGCCTTACGTCGATTGTGTCAGAATGGGGTATTGAATGAAGCAGATTATGGGGAACTAATGGAAATCTGTAAAAATAAACAATCAGCAGTTCCCATAGCCAGTGAACACGCCCCTACACCAGATGCAGCGTCCTCTCATGTATACCTGCGTGGGATTAAGAATGTTGAAAACGTTAATGCACTAGCTACCAACCAGGTTGTAAGTTTTGAAAAAGGGAACGGTCTCACTGTAATTTATGGCGATAATGGTTCTGGTAAATCCGGTTATGCCAGAATCTTAAAGAGCGCTTGTCGTGCCAGATTACATCAAGAACTCAAAATCCTGCCTAATATTTATGAACCTAGTGCAGGAATTCCCAAGGCCAAGCTTGATTTTGCTGTGAATGACCAAAATCACAGTACAAATTGGGTATTCAAAACTGCCAGTGATCCTAACCTTTCAGCAATAAGTGTTTTTGATTCCTCGACCGCGAATATTCATGTTGATAATGAAAATGAGGTCGCCTATAACCCTTATCCAATGGAACTTTTAAAGCAACTCTCTGATGCTGCAAAGGAAATAAAGGGCAGACTAAATCTTGAAATCCAAACATTGGAAAATCAGACTCCACACTCTCTGAAAATCCCTAAATATCACCAAGACACATCGGTTTTTGAAATCATCAGTAAGTTATCATTAAAAACCGATGTTGGTAAAATCCAAGCATTAGCAACTTTAAGTGAAAAAGAGGTTAAGGAATTTGAAATTTTAAAATCCGACCTTGCAAATGATCCAGAAGTTACAAGTCGTAAAGTAAAAAGCATCAAATCGAAATTAGAACAGACCACTGCGGCAATAAAAGTCCTGTGTTCCGCTACAACAGATCAAGAACTCAAGCAGGTGCAAGGATTATACGAGGATTTTGTGGCAAAGCAAGTCGCAGCAAATACTGCTGCTCAAAATTTGTTTCAGGGTGAGAAGTTACCTCAGATTGGTTCCGAAAGCTGGCGTGCATTATGGGAAGCTGCCCGAAAGTATTCAGAGAATACAGCGTATCCTGACCAGGCTTACCCATATACCAAAGATGGTGCCCATTGTGTATTATGCCACCAGGTACTCTCTGCTGAAGCCGCAAAACGTTTACACAGTTTTGAGCATTTCGTGCAAGATGAAACAAAGCAGCAAGAAGAGATAGCTAAAAGTGCGCTTCAAGCTGCCATTAATACGTTGGTACAGAAATCAATATCATTAAAAACTTTGAGGGAATTGCAGGAAATATTGATTGAACTTGGTAAGGTTGCTTTGAGTAATGAGCTAAGACAAATTACTGTGCAAGCAAAATGGGGGCTCCGTACATTTCTAAGAAATATTAGCAGTAATATTAATACAATACCACTGCCGGTAGAATATCCCGAGGAACGGGTTGCTGCGGTTCAGGTTGAATTGACTAAGCGCGTTGCTACGCTTACAGCAGAAAAAACATCAGAAGCACGTAAGCAAGCCGAGAAAAAGCTGTTGGAATTAGAAGATAGGAAATGGTTGGATATCGTAAAAGATGATGTAATTGCGCAGATATCTCGTCTAAAAACAATAAGTGAGTTACGTAAATTAGTAAATGAAAATAAAACCACCTCCATAACAGCTAAGAGCTCCGAATTAGCAAAATACTTGGTCACAGACGCTTTGCGAGCACAGTTTTCAAAAGAAGTAGCTAAGTTAGAATTGGGTAAACTTGCTATTGAGTTAAAACATAGTGTTTCACGCCAAGGCGCACCACTTTTTAAAGTAGCACTCGAACGCAAACCAGATGCTAAGGTTAGCAATGTACTTAGCGAAGGCGAATTCCGATGTATCGCATTAGCCACATTTCTTGCAGAGCAGGCCACTACTGAAAGTAAATCAACCGTAGTTTTTGACGATCCGGTATGTTCGCTTGACCATATGCACCGCGAACAGGTTGCAAAACGCCTGGCAGAAGAAGGTAAAAATCGACAAGTAGTGATTTTTACCCATGACTTGGCTTTTATGTTCCTTTTGGAAGAAGCCTGTGGACAGGAAGGGGCCTCAATAGCTTATCGCTGGATCAATAGAAACGATGAATATACAGGGTTCTGTGAAAATAATGCACCTCCTAAAGCTCAAAAGATACTAGATGTATTAGATGGCCTACAAAAACATCTGGACAATGTTAAACAATTCTATACAAAAGGAAAATTGAATGATTGGCGGCGCCAAGTTTATCATTTTCAACAGGAACTGCGTCCATTATGGGAGAGAGCAGTTGAAGATGCAGTTTCGCCAGTTGTACGCCGCTTTCAAAACAAGGTCGATACTAAAGGACTATCCAAATTGACTACATTAACAATCGAAGATTGCCAGATTATGCGAGAAGCTTATGGGCGTTGCTCAAAACTTCTACATAGTGAAAGTGAACATTTAAACCGCCCCTTGCCAAAACCAGAAATAATACAAAAAGAGATAGAGGCAATGAAAAATTGGATTCAATTAATCAAAGACAGGCAGGCAAAAATTAAAGATATTTAATTTATAGTGCTTGCAATGGTGCCATTTGAATGATTTAAAATAAGTATGGTGGAGTGGGATTGAAGAAACCCCTCCCATTATTTTTAATTTTCATGAAATATTATTCAAAGACCATGAAAACCATGCCAATTCTAAGTTATAGGTTTTCTCCAAAATGCTCAAGCTCATTGTCTAAAATTCTCTACAGATGGTGTCATTTGTAACCTATAATTATTACCCAAAACTTTTTGAACCGCATATAGATAAAGATAATACCAAACAAAAGCTATTAAATAGTTACTTAATTGATTTATGATAATCGTTCACTAATAAAAAATTTAAACAATAATTTTTATTAATTATGCGGAGCTTTTCAAGTAGTATCATCTTATAACCTGTGATAAAAACTAAAGGGAGTAGGATCCAAATGTCACAAAACTTCCCATGCCCTCCTGATTTTTTATTGGAATTTAATGAACAGCTAGTAGATATAAAAGAATGTTATCGTTTAGGCTTTGAATGGTATAAATATGTTGCTCAATTATGTTTATTTACTTCTCATTTTGATGTAAAAAATTTTCCTGACTTAAATGTGAATCAATATGCAATAATTGTAGGATTATTATGTAGAATTACGAGATTAATGTTAAACAATATGACTTTATCTTGTGAAGGTAGAAATGGTGAGACTACTTCTATAATTGATAGATGTATCAATGAAAGCGCTATAAAATTAATGTGGTTATGCAAAAATCCAATTAAAGAAAACTTTGATATTTATATTGCTGATGGTCTCAAAAACGACTTAAAATTAAAAAAAGATTTAAATCAAATTTTAAATCACAGAAAAACTCCTGCAACTACAACAGAAGTAAGAATGCTCGATTCGATAGAGCGATATATACACCAAAGTGATTTCACCGAGGTTGAAATAGAGCAAACCAAAAAAATGCCTGATGTAGCAAGTATTCTTAAAAAATTAAACTTTCATAATATTATCTATAGAACTTTAATGACCATGGGAGCACATAGTGTACATGGAACGTGGACAAGCCTAGTTAAAGATTTTGTGCAAATAGATGCTGAAAAAGTTTTACCAAAAGATGCCACTACGCCCACACATATAAATCAATATATCTCTGTTTCAGTAATGGTATTAGAAGGCTTAAAAGCCTTTTATAGTCTACCTTTTTATAAAACTAAAGATCTTTGTCAAGAAATTATTTTATTAATCGAGGATTATATAAATGAGATCGTTAAGATATTGCATCATTATAATTCATTAACTTGAAAGGTTAATTACCTTAATAAATTAATTAATTAATGGGTAAGTCATAATGTTTATATTTTTATACTTAAGACATCCGTAGGATGGGAGAACAATCTTCCCTCACAAATCACTTCTGCATCATGTTTTTCATATAGCCGATTTAAATTAGGCTTTAACGTATCCAGTAAAATCAAAACCGCACCAGATTCTGCAGCTACTTTCTTAGCCTCGTCTATAATTTGCTTCCCAAAACTAAGACCACGATAATCCTTTTCCACATACACATACATTAACTCACGTGATTTGGGTAATTTGTCTGAAGCTTGAGACAAATCCTCATGATACGAATGGTCTAGCAATGCAAACATAGCGACAGGAACACCAGCTAAAGTACCTATATAAGTATTATTGCTTAATGATCCCAACACATCCATACGAAATTCAACTCCTTTATTACGAATATATCCCCATTCACCTTCAGCCCATTTTGCAGCAGTAGGCAGATGTTGCATGCACTCACTTAGCTTAGTAAAAGTAAGTTTGTGTTTTATTAAGGCTGAACTAAAAAGTAACATGCAAATATCTCCAAAAGTTAATAAACCAGAGACGGTTGTGAATCATTTATTTGCCGTTGGCTGTACTCACATACAGCCAACGAGATTAGACCAATTATGGCTCCCAATATATAGTACCAAGCGGGAGCGATAAAATTTCCAGTTTTATTTACTAGCCACATCATGATTAGAGGGGTAGTCCCACCAAACAACGAAATACCTATATTAAAAGCAATACCAAAAGCACTGTACCTATATTGATGAGGGAACAGAGAAACCATATATGCATTTAATGGGGCATATGTAATCGCAATTAGTATGGACATTAATACCATACCGAAAGTAATTAATACCCAATCACCTGTGGATAATAAGAGGAATATTGGAATACTTAGGAGTAAGAGTGATAACATTCCAAATTGAATAATTCTTAGAAACCCTATTCTATCTGCCAAAATTGCTATAAATGGTTCGAGCGATGCATCTACCATCAAAGATAAAGTGATGATAAGTGTTGCTAGACTTAATGAAATATTAAAATAATGATGCAGATAAGTAGCTGTAAAAACGTAAGTCCCGAATGTCATAATTCCTACTAGCCAGGCAATGCCTATAACTCCAATAATTGCATAGGATTTTTCTTTTATCGCTTTGAGAAAAGGTGAGTGTTTCTTTTCATGAGAGGTTATTTTTTGGTATTCAGGTGTTTCTGATACGTGAGTACGTAAATAAAAAATGAGTATTCCTGCTATTAATGCAAGAGCAAATGCGATGCGCCAACCCCAAGAGGGCATAAAGGATGCTGTAAAAAAAGATGCGGCTAGTCCGGCTAAAATTGATCCAAAACTGTAAGCTGAACTTGTCAGGCTTCCATAAAATGCCTTTTTTTCAGGTTTTGCATGTTCGACCAAAAAGATAGCTGAGCCAGTAAATTCACTGCTGGCTACAAAACCTTGTATGATTCGTAAGAATGTAATTAGGATCGAAGCCGAAATACCAATTAATTGGTAACCAGGAACAATACTGATCAGCGCAGTAGGAATTGCCATAGCTAAAATGCTAAGTGTTAATGCTCGTTTTCGTCCAAATTTATCCCCAATGGAACCAAAAAATATTGAGCCTAGAGGTGCTAATAAATATCCTACAGCGAACACACCAAATGTGTTGAGAAGAGAAGCCATTTGGTTATCGGCAGGGAAGTAAGTTGCAGCAATGATGGGTGCAAAATAGCCAAAAATCGCAAAATCATACCATTGGAGTGTAGTGCCTGAAACACCAGCTAATAACGCTTTTTTTGATGCAGAATTGTTCAATTATTGCTCCCTATACCAATTAAACTATTTATTCCAGATTGAGAGAGCTTGAATATTTTCCAGTCAGCTAAAGAATTTGCTCCAATTTTTTTATAAAAATTTTGAGCATTCTTGTTTTCTTGTGATACCCACCATTCAATACGAGAGCAATTATTAGCAGCAGCTTCGCATGCTACATAGTTTAATAGGGCCTTTCCAATTCCCTGCCGTCTAAAACCTGGTGAGACGTATAAATTCTCAATATAAATACCTTTAGCGTCATTGAAACAAACATTATTCTGAGTGAAATTAAACATGACTAGGCCACAAACTTTTTCGTTAGCCAACGCTACTCCAACAAAATGATGAGGTTTAGAGCAAAACAACAATTCCCCAAGTTTTTTTTCAGTGATTTTAATCTTGTCTAATATCCCTTCATATTTTGCTAATTCCATAATTTTTAAATAAATTTGGCTCAAATGTTGGAGTTTTGCTTGAATTATTGGCATCATAGAGCATCTTAATTGCGATTGTAAATAATATAGTCATAAAATGGATATAGTACTTATTCCAGGAGCTTTAGCAACCCCTAAGTTATGGTTTCAACAGGAAAAAATTTTTAAGAAACCAATTCATTATGTAGATACTTTAAATAGTAATTCGATTGTTCAAATGGCTGAACGTTTTTGTTCTGTTGCTCCTAAGCAATTTACCTTAATTGGGTTTTCAATGGGGGGATGTATTGCTTTGGAACTTTTTCGTCTTATGCCAGAGCGTATTGAAAAACTTGTTTTGATTAATTCAGGGGCAAGACACATTTCTGAAAAAGGGCAATTAGAGCGGGAACGTTCATTAGATTTGATTCAAAAAGGTAAGTTCGAGTTTTTAATAAAATTGATTTTCAAAAATTCAATTTATGATACGAGTAAGCATAAGTCTTTGCTGCCATTAGTTGAGGAAATGGCATTTGCAGTAGGTGCAGAAAATTACACGAATCAACTTAACGCTATTCTGGCAAAGCCAGACCACTCAGAATTATTACAAGATATTAAATGTCCCACTTTATTAATTGCATCTCAGCAAGATAACGTAATGCCTATTGAACGATCTGAACATATGGCACAACACATAGAAAATTCAAAACTAATATACATGGAACAATGTGGCCACATGGCTATGCTAGAAAAACCGAATTTATTGAATCAAATTTTGAAGGATTGGTTGTAAGCAAAAGTTTTATTAGGGATTGTATGCACAGCGTCAGTGAAGATGGAACAATTTGCATTAATTTAAATGACTACAATGAATTATCTGACTCCATAAAATTTCGGGAAAAAATAGATTACTTATCTGAAAAATTAAATTGTCCAAAAGAAATCTCTAATTTTTCTATTTCTATGCTGTTTCATGGTGGGCAACGATATTATCTTTCCAATCTGTACCTATGGGCCATACCTTATCGAACTGAGGGCTTATATAGAGGAGATGTAGATCACGATCGTTCGCTTTATAACGGTAAAGAATTTTTCATTCAACGAGATATAACATATGACGAAATGCAGATTCCGATTATTCAAATACTGGAAACACGTTACAAGTTGAGCACAACTTTTGCAATGGTTCGTCAGTGTAATGAATGCGACTTTATTATTGAAGCTTATAATAACGAAAAAGTATCTGATCCTAGTAAACTCTATTTTGAAGTACGTGATCAGTTTGAAAAATTTATTTGTACATTTCTTGATGCTATGTTACCCGAGATAAGTACCGCTTTAGGAAGCCATAAATGGTTATCAATATTGAATGATGCAGATTTAAGAAAAAATGTGATTACCCGCAAGATTGATTCAAAAAAAATTGCACAACTTACCCAAAGAGAAATTCAGTGTTTGAGTATGATTTCTAACGGCATGACAATAAAGAAAATTTCTGAGCGATTGCATTTGTCTAGTGAAACCGTCAATACCCATGCAAAATCTATTCGTCAAAAGTTGGATTGTTCCAATATTACTGAAGCAGTATCCAAAGCGTTCCGTTGGGGGCTTTTAACCTAATAAAATTAATTAACTTTTTAAAAAATACCCAAATTTGGGGATAGGATATCCCTTCCAAAATTTTATAATTCCCGCCGTAAAAAGTTTTTCTAAATGGAGTTATGGAATGGGATGTATCGTAGAATTTAATAAAAATGTTCGTTTCGATTTTGTTCAGAATAAATCGAAACAAAAAATATGGATTGAAGTGCTTTTATGTTTTACTCACTTGGATATTAATCAATTAGCAATGCTTTTGGGAGTTTCTTCTGAAAAGTTAATTAAGGTTCATAGGGGAGCGAGCTATTTTTCTCAAGATATAGCAGAGGAGCTTGGGAAGTTATTTTTAATTTCATTTAGTGATTAATCCTTTAGAATTAGATTACATTGGAAACTAAGAGATCTTGTTTTGTGATGACCAAGTAGATCCGAACAAACCGTTAATTTAAAAATATCTCCTAAATTCGGTGATGACCCCTAAGATAGAGACATCTTTAATATTTTGAACATTGATAGTAGCCCATAGGGGGTTGCTTGCTAAAAGTTGGAATAAACAGGATTCTGTTTCTCCGTATTTTCTTAAAACAGTCTGATTTTTTTCAGCCAGGTAGGCCAAAACAAAATCCCCAGGAGAAGGTTTTCTGGCTCCATCGAGTATAATTACATCACCCTGGTTTAAATCAGGATGCATACTGTTGTCTTCAACAAGTGTGGCAAATAAGTTGGAGCTTTCTGATGATTTATTAAACTCATCAAGGATGATCGAGTTATTTCCTTCTGAAATTGTATTTTCTATTCTAGGGATATCTTTGATATTGACTAGGGGTACAAAACGAGATGAAGATCGTAATTCACCTTGCGGGTTATCAGTGAGTCCCAACAGATAAGATGCAGATACGTTTAGAACTTCGGCAATTATTTTAGCTTCCTCAGGTCCTGGTTTTCTAGTTCCTTGTTCCCAGTTACTTATTCGTGCTGCTGAGAGACTGTTAGTCCTTGATGCAAGTTCTTTGATAGTTATTCCTAATTCTTTTCTTGACTTAGTAATTCGAGCAGCAATTTTTTCCTTGATAACCATAAATTCCTCAAATAAAGCATTGACAATAAAACGAATTGTTGTATTATAAAGTCATAATAAAACAATCCGTTTTATTTTGTTATTTTTGAGATCATATTCGCTTATATGATGCCTAAAAATATCGATTTTGTTTTAAGAATAACACAAAAAAAATACAAGTCCTAGTTTATTACGGTTAAGGATGCCTGCATTATCATGAATTTGACGATTAGTTTAGAAGAGCTATCTGCAATAAGTGGATTGCCTCACTTACAACAATTACTTTACCTCTGTGGTCTTCGGCCTTATGTAGATTATAAAACTGCTATTGTAGGTTTGAAGCGAGGCATTAGCTATCAATCCCTTGCTGAAACACTCTATATCGAACCTCATCCAGGGATTAAAGGTGGCTCGCCAAGTAAAGATCAATTACGCAGGGCTTTAAAAGGTTTAGAGCGAGCGGGTCTATTAGAAATACAATCTCTAGAGCACAAACTTATTTTTAAATGCTTATTGGTCAATATGGATTATTGTGTCCAAAATAAAGCCGCCATAAACCCGCCACAGAAAGCCGTCACAAACCCACACACGGAAAGTCTTGTAGATATTGGATTATTTCAAGTTGGGTCAAAAAAAGCCGACACATCTGAATCCCCAAAAGCCGCCATACCTCTAAAAGAAGATAATTATTATTTTTGTTTATTATCGCGATTCGAAAAATTCTGGTCGCTATACCCAGAGAAGAAATCCAAAACCAAAGCACAAGCAGCATTTGAACAACTTAACCCAAATACCTTGTTATTTCAGCAACTCATGAACGCTTTGCAAAAACAAATCCATCATGTTGAAACCATGAAAGTCTATGGCACATGGGTGGCGCATTGGAAATATCCTGCCAATTGGTTGGCACAACGCTGTTGGGAAGACGAAATCACTGAAATGAAGCAGGAGAGTCATCATGAAACACATTGGAAGCCTCATCAACATGAATCCACAAGAGACCCATTTTGGAACCCCAGTGAAGAAGACCATGAACCCGAAAGAACCAACATCGTCCATTTCCCGAGAGGTTAATCCCAAAAGCAAACTGATTGAAACCTTGTTTTCAAAGTTTGCAGCTTTTTATGGCCACATTTGGAGAAGCCAGTTTAAGAGTGAAGGATTTTTGGAATATGCAAAAAAAGAATGGCAAGAAGGTTTGAGTGAGTTTAGCGAAAACACACTTAATAAAGCCATCCTTCAATGCCGCGAGTTTTATGAGTTGCCGCCTTCTTTACCACAAATGATTGCGTGCTGTCGGGAGATTAAAAAACGCACGCAGTTTTATGTAGTTAAGAAGAATCATGTGCCTGCAAAACAGGAGGTTGTTGTCACTCATTTAAACAAGTGTAAAGAAATTTTAACTAAAAAATAAAGGAAGAACATTATGTTAGTTTTAGGCAGAAAAATTGGAGAAAAAGTGGTGATTGATAATGGGAAAATCGAGATTCAGGTTTTGTGCTCCCGAGGAAATAAGCTCCTATTGGGATTTAAGGTACCAGAGAATATGGGGGTTGAACGAGAGGAAGATTTTCTAAAAAAAATATTAAAAGTCCCTGAGTTTTTAAAAGTAAATCATGCTTAACCAATGAGTCATAAGGAGAGTGAAATGCAAAAACAAAATACCCTCATGAAGATCTTTAAAGGAGTAATCAGTACTTTATGTATTTTTCTTTTTTCATCAAGCCTATGGGCTAATGATCTTTTATCCAAAGCTTTGGAAGGGGATGTCAAAGATTCATTAGGAAGCGGCTCAATGTTTTGGAAAGTTTTTATTTTAGTAGACATTATTTTAGCCACCGCCATGGCTGTTAAAAGTAAGAATCCAATGGTTTTTGTGGGTGTTACTGCGGTTGCTTTTATTCCGGCATTTTTATTAAAAACATTCGTGTTTTAAGGAGGAAAAAAGATGAGCACCATGAGTTATCAATTTTTGAGCCACATTGATGCACCCAAGAGAATACTCACTTTAACCTTGGATGAGCTAGTGGTTGTAGGATTGAGCTTTATGTTGCTCATCATCAGTAATCAAAAAGTTTTGGTCTCACTATTTGGAATGGGGCTATTAAGCGGTTTGCGTTTTTTGAAAAAAGGGGATGGACCAAAAGCATTGCTGGTACTTGCTTATTGGTATCTTCCTAGTGGATTGACGCAATTCTTTTTACCCCAATTACCCCAGTCGCATCATCGTGTGTATGTGGCATAAGGAGAAAGCAAATGGATTTTAAAATGTATCAAAGCCGATTAAGCCAATTATCCGCACGATTTAATTTGATGGTTTGTTTGGTGTTTGGTTTATTGATATCTAATCTTGTTTTATCGTGCTTTGTTTATTCAACGTTTAAACATCATACCGTAGAGATTACCCCCTTTTCAGGAAGTCCTGGTTATATAAAAAGTGCTTCATTTGTTGACAGTCACTATTTAAGTTTAATGACGGAGAATTTTATCAATGAGCGTTTGAACGTTAGTCCTGAGACTGTAGATGCCAATCATAAGCGCTTACTTTCTTTCGTGAATCATCAACAATACCCCGAATTTTTAAAACGACTCGCCCAAGAAGCTCGAGTGATTAAAAACAAAAAAATGTCCTCTACCTTTGACATCACAGAAATTTTTGTCAACCCCAATGAACTTTATGCCGTGGTGAGTGGCACGTTAAAGCGTTATGTAGGAATTAAAGCAATTTCTGATATCCAAACAACCTACAAATTAATATTTCAATATGTCAATGGCCGTTTATCAATTATTCAATTTGCACCAAAGAAGGAGAGTGACCATGCTTAAGGGGCTGGGTGTCATTTTGGTACTGGTATCATTAAGTGTTGCGGCAAGTAACACTATCCCGATTAAAGACAACAGCGATATTCCATTAACGTTAAGCCAGGGAAATTACAACCGCATTTTAGTAAAGAATGACAAAATCATGGAAGCAATATTCCCAGAAAAGGCAATGGCAATTAAACGTGATGAGCAGGATGGTTCCGTTTATATTATGTTGGCAACAATGAATCCGTTTACCTTGTTTTTGACTACTGAAGCAGGTCGACATTTTTCTCTTACTTTAACTAGCGAGGAGTCATTAGGTAAAACCATTGAATTGCTTTCTCAACCGAGACACATAGCAAAAGCAACTTCACCTAAAGTAAGAGCAAATTCAACAAAAAGAACTCATGAGGCCGTTCCAGAAGCAATTCTTGCACTGCTTAACGCTATGGAACAGCATAAACCCTTTACTGATGTGACAGTAAAACATCAATTTGGCAAAGCAGAGCGTTGGGCAAAAGGATTAACTCTTTTACCTAAAGAGTCCTGGGATGGAAAATTGCTTCAAGGAGAAACCATTGAACTCTATAACGCAGGTAAAGAGCCCTTAGCTTTATCCGAAGCTTGGTTTGCTAAGAAAGGGACACTAGCCATTAAATTTTCTAAGCCAATAATTAAGCCTAGAGAGCATGCCATGCTTTACCGTGTTCAAGGAGTAGACCATGGCTAATTGGCAACACAATCTACTAATTAAAAGTCGCCAAGTTCGGACCTTGATTGTAGTTGGAAGTGTTATTTTGCTAATCCTTGCCATCCTTGTTTCATTGTTTGTCGAGGGTCGTCCTAAAAGTACTTCTGCTATCCAAAAACCAGTAGATATCACAGGTATTGTGGATGAATCGTTCACCGAAGCTGCATCCGATAATGCACTTACTATCCAACAAACTGAGCTTGAATCACTCAAAAAGCAAATTAGTGAGTTAACTTCCAATATCAAGAAGATGCATCAAGAACAGCAAAAACAATTCAGCGCACAAAAAGAAGAATTGACCGCGCAAATAACCACAATGGTTTTAGCACATACGGAAAAAGCAAAGGATTCTGAGCCACCACAGAATTCATCCCAAGAATTAAAAGGGGTACAAAATTCAGAGTTTTGGCATCATCCCGAGACCTATGCCATGAATGGTGTAAACACATCAAACTTGATGGCTTTAGCTGATGGGATGCCACGTATTCATACGGTGTCATTTCATAAGAAACGTAGTAATAAAAAAATTCATCCTAACACCTATTTAAACCCAGCTCATTACGTACCTTCCAACACTTCAGTACGCGCTGTTGTTTTAGGTGGTGCTGATGCAGATGCATCGGTTAATGGTCAATCTAAAAACAATGGCGTTATGCTCTTTAAATTTCTGGAAGATGGAACACTGCCAAATGGTGCACGCTCCCGTCTTCGGGGATGTCGTGTGAGTGCTAATTCCTATGGGGATATTTCCAGTGAGCGTGCTTTTGCAACCCTTTATCGTCTGTCTTGTGCTCATCCGGGCCGGCCCATCATTGATATAGAAGTAACAGGGTGGGTGTTTTTCAATGGCAAAGTAGGAATTAAAGGTAAGCCCTTAATGCGGGATAACAAAGTCATGACTTGGGCAGGAGTCAGTGGTGCCTTATCAGGTATTGCGCAAGCGGCGCAGTATGCCCAAAGTGTACAAAATATTGGTCCCTATGGTGCGACTTCCGTTGTTCCTTCAAGTCAAATTGCCCCATTTGCAGCCTATGGCGGTGCGTCCAAAGCCGCAGATACTTTATCGGCCTATTACGTCAAACGAGCCGAGCAATATCATCCCGTCATTCAAGTAGGCTCAGGCAATGTAGTCACCATTGTCTTTAAAGATGGATTTTATTTAGAGCCTGATGAAGACAAAAGCCAACATGCCATGGGTCAAGTAAAGAGAGAAGAAGAGTCACAAAGATTAATCGCATCCAATAATGATGACAGTTCAACTGAAATGAATTTTACAGTACCGCCTGAAGTCCTAGGAAAAATTGACCATGCGAATACCTTAGCTGCAAATCAAATCGGAGGGTTGCGATGAGCCAACGGAAAAAAATTCTAATTACCTTAATTTCTTTTGGGTTGGCGGCATGTGGCCCCATCAATTCTAACTTTAGTTGTAATGCGACTGCAGGGGATAGTTGTTTGACGATTGAGCAAGTGGATGCCATGACACGATTCGCCGATTATGCGAGGCCCTATGGTCTAAAAAATAAGCAAACCAACACAAAAAATGCACCTCTTATCAAATCTGGAAGAAAAGTTAAACAAAGTAATGGGCAAGCACTTTGGCTAGCACCGACAGTTAAGGGGCAATCATGGGCTTAAAACTCAATCAATTGCGAGATAAAGCACGCGAACTAGCGCATCGTGCAAGTCAAAAACTGGGAGAAACTGCAGGCATAAAGCCTGACTCTTTGCAGCATCACATAAAAGCCTATGAAACCTGTGCTTTAGACTTGCCCTCCATAACCAGTTTGCTTCCTTATGAAACAGTAAGTGAGGAGGGATTTTTTGTCAATCGTAATTCTGCAGGTTTTGGACTTCTTTTAATGCCCACGGCAGGAGCAGATGAATCCTTAATGAAATCTCTGGCAGAACTATTTAAAAATAAACTCACTGAAGGAACAGATTGTACCGTATTGCTGTATAAGCATCCCTGGCTTGCCCAAAATTTGCAACACAATTATGCGCCTATTTTAAAGCAAGGTGGCATTTATGCAGAGCTTGCTCGTCAAAGTTTGAAATACCATCTTAATGCCATTGCCAAGGGTTATAAAAATGGCCGCAATGTCCCCGCCACTTTGTCGGATTATCGAGGATATCTGTTCATTTCAAGACCGAATGAGCAAGAAGTTGAAAGCAAGCTGCGAGTACTTCGAGAAGAGTTTGAATCCGAACTCAAAGTGGCAGGATTTAGTTTGGCACGCTGTGATGCACACGATTTTAAAGTTTTAATGCGGGCTCTGATGTCACCGAACTTTAATGAGCTGTCCTGGCCCACCATCGAGAATTCATCACCTTTTATTGCCAAGTCTATTCTTAATCCTACTACTGTATATGAGATTGGTGATGAGGCGATTAATCTCTCTGTCGCCGATGAGGAAGGAATTATCCAGCGCTCAAGGGTAATCAATTGTGAACTAACCAGTTTTCCTAAAGCTCCTTTTGCGTTATGGCAAACTCCTGATTTGTTTGCCAACCTTTTAAAGCCGGAACAAGGCATTCAATGTTCCTTTCTGCTTTCATTTACTATTCGCGGTGTGAATCAGGAAAAGATGAAAGCGCAAGCGAAAAAAAGAGCCAAATCGTTAACTGCCAATAATAATGCCATTCAATCCTTTATTAATCCGGGTATTAAAGAAGAAGCTGCCGAATGGCAGTTTGTGCATGAGCATGCATCCAAAGGTGAATTACATCTTCTGCCTACCTTTTACAATTTAGTGTTGTATACGACAGTAGAAAAAGAACGCGAGCATGTGGCCAAAGCAATTGCAAGTTTTAGACAAATGGGATTTACCTTAGTACAAAGCCGTTGCAAACAATGGCTGCGATTTTTGGCAAGTCTTCCGTTTATGCTGACCGAAGGACTTTTCTCAAGACTAGCGCTTTTAGGTATGACCAAAAAACTAAGTCATACCAATGTGGCTAATCTTCTACCCGTAGTGGCCGATTTTAAAGGAGCACGGCAAGGGCTCATTGTGCCAACCTATCGTCATCAGTTGTTTTATTTAGATACCTTTGATGACCGAGTCTTACCCATCACCAATTTTAATCGCTTAACGGTAGCAAGCCCTGGCTCTGGTAAATCCTTTTTTGAACAAGCACAAATCCTGGATGGCTTATCCCGCGGGCAGCACATTTTTGTCATCGACTTAGGCGGTTCGTACAAACATTTATGTGAGTTGGTTGGGGGAAGCTACATTGATGCCTCCACATTGACTCTTAATCCTTTTACGCTATTTGATTTTGATGGAGTCACCGAAATTGATGGCGAAAAGGTAAATGATTCCATCCAAATTAGAGATTTATTAGCCATTATGGCAAGTCCCAATGAGGCATTAGGAGAGGTTCAAAAAGCATGGCTTTTGGATGCAGTGCTCACCTGTTGGCAAGAACATGGCCGGCAAGCCAAGATGGATGATGTACTGAATGCGCTTCGCGGACTGCTACAAAAACCAGAATCCAGAAATGACCGCAGATTAAAAGATTTGCTCATCCTGTTGGATAAATATGGCAGCCAGGGAATCTATGGCAGGATGTTTAATAGTGATACCCCACTTTTAAATAACTCTAATTTTGTGGTTCTGGAAATGGGCCAACTAGAGAGTAATCCAGGGTTACTCACTATCGTCATGTTTGTCATGATAGTAATTATCCAAGGGCAGTTTTACCATTCCGACCGCAGAATTCAAAAACGCTGTATTATTGATGAAGCATGGCGCTTTCTGGCTGTAGGTTCTAATCCAATTTCTGCAGGATTTATTGAACAAGGATTTCGTACAGCAAGAAAACATACGGGTGGGTTTGCCGTAATTACCCAAAATCTGGCCGACACCATGAATACCCTCCAGGGGCAAGCCATTGCCGCGGCAGCAGATACCAAAATCATCATGCGCCAAGGAGCATTTCGTGAGTACGTTGAGAAACATCCTGATCACTTTACCCCTCTAGAAATTGCCATGATTGAATCCTTTGGTGAGGCAAAAACTCAAGGCTTTTCTAATTTGATGATTCAATTCGGTAATGTGACTACGTTTCATCGTTATTTTTGCGACCCATTCTCAAGAGTATTGTTCTCCACTTCGGGCGATGAATTCGGAGCAATCGAGTCCTTAATGAATCAAGGGATATCCCTCACGGATGCGGTTTATCAAGTAGCACAACATCACTATGGAGATGAATTATGCGATTGAGTCATACCGTAGTAGTCAGTGTTGTAACAATACTCTTTATTGGTTTGCAATTTTGGATTTCACCAAAAACCAACATTGTACTTTTTGATTCTGCAGCTATTCAAGCTCAATTAGTCCGTCAATTAGCAGAACATCAAGCCAATGAGAAACAAGTGAGCCACACAACCCAGCAAATCAAGCAGAAACTGCACCTGCTGTTAACACAGTATGCTAAGCAACATCACGTCATAATTTTTGACCAGCGTGAAGTGCTTGCAGGTGGTGAAAACATTACAAGCGAGATTGCTAACAAGCTCAGTCAGACGATGAGGAAGAGCTCATGAAAAGCGTATTGCTTCTGGCTTTTATCATGGCGATTCATTGGAATGCACATGCCAAATCATTTGGTGTAGTAGGGGAGGTTTTTCCGGTTAGCGAAAAAAGCTTTTTAGAGCTGATTGAAGAACGGTTACGTGCATTAACTGTTAGTGGTGAATTGGAGGCATTAAAGCAGAAATGGATTCACGCAGCAGCTCAACACGCAAACAGACCGACTGCATTAGATTTAAAACGCACTCAACAAACAATCCAGCATTACTACGCGCCAGAAATCACCTTAAGTCAGGATATAACCGATGCCAAAAGCAAGGTGCTTTACCCTAAGGGAACTTCTGTAAATGCGCTGGAGTATATGCCGACGTATAAACCTTGTTGGCTGTTTTTTAATGCTGATGATGAAGCACAGATTCGTTGGGCGAAGCTACAAAAGAATCAATGCCCCAATCCCAAATTAATTTTGACAGGGGGGGCGATTCACAGCACCGAAAAGAGATTCAAGGCAGTGACTTATTTTGATCAGGGAGGCCGAATTACACGAAAGCTTGATATAAGGCATGTACCAGCGCGAGTAAGCCGCGAAGAAAATCAGCTTCTTATTGTTGAAACAGCAATTAAGGAGAGTGGCGATGTCCTTTAAAGTCCTTCTTTTCGTAATCTCTTTCGCCTGTTCTTATACGGGATGGAGCAAACAATGCACGGGACATTTCGTCAATCCGATTCGTGATGTGTGTTGGCGATGTTTATTTCCTTTATCGATTGGCAACATCAAGGTGGTCAATTCATCTCTTCCCGATACCGACAATGCATCAAGCCCCATAGGCATATGCCCAGGTCCCTTGGGTTTACGTGTCGGGTTGAATATTGGGTTTTGGGAGCCAATGGCATTAGTAGATATTACCGATACACCCTATTGCCTGGTTAATCTGGGAGGCATCAAGCTCAATTTGGGTTTAAAGCACAGTAGAGGCGGCCGTCATGTGGTTGGCCATGGCCAGCAACGCGCTTTTTTCCACGTGCACTGGTACAAATATCCGCTGATTAGTTGGCTTAATCTCATCACCTCACTAGGTTGTATGCAAGGAGGTGATTTTGACATTGCTTACCTCACGGAGCTTGATCCTACCTGGCAAGACTCTGAAATGAGTTTTGTCTTAAGTCCTGAGTCGGTGCTGTTTGGAAATCCGGTGGCAGCAAGCGCATGTGCCGCAGATGCCATTTCTTCGACATTAACAAAAAAACCAATAGATAGTCTTTTTTGGTGTGCAGGAGCACAAGGCACCCATTACCCGCTGACAGGGCATGTGAATGCGTCAATTTCTCCAGTGCAAACCGCGCTGCTTTTGACAGAACGCATGAATTACAAAATGCACCGTGAATTTTTGGTGTCTGATTCAAGTCCTGCGTCGGGTGCGATTTGCAAAGAACATTACTATACCGTAACACCTAAATCCCGCTACCGCTATGAAATGGTGAATCAAGTGGCAGATGGCAAACATTGCTATCCAGGAGGCTTAGGCACTTTGGCTTGGGAGTTAGGAAAAATTAAACCACATACCGCCGACCAGTATGGATTTTTAGTGTGGCGAAAACGTAACTGTACCTTCCTTTAAATGGAGATAAAATGCTAAAAAAAGGAATTACTTTATTGTTTGGATGCCTCGCAAATACAGTGCTCGTTGCTTCTACAGTATCGGTATTTGTTAGCTTCTCCATGCCCTATAACTTATTGGAAGAGACACTCAAAGAAAGTAGCCGTTTACATATTCCCGCCTATTTAAACGGACTATATCACGATTCAATGCGAGACACTGCACTTAAAGTTATGGCGTTAAGTAAGCATATTCCTAATTTGAATTTGGCAATTGACCCCACTTTATTTGAACGTTTTGGTATTCAGCAAGTACCTGCTTTGGTAGTGGCAGATGAACAGAGCTTTGATGTGATTTATGGCCATTTGCCACTCCAAGAAGGATTAGCGCGAATTGCAGGACATGGAGATACTCGCTTTACCATCCAAGATGCTCGGAGGATAAGCGGTGAGTAAATTCATCTTGATGCTATTTTTGAGTACATTCTTTACCGCGATAATGGCTCAAACTCCATCTGATGCGATAAAAGCGCGTAATGAGGCAATACAGTCTTTAAATGGATTCAATCCTGAAAGAATATTAAAAGGATATACGCAAAATCCCAATGAAATGAGCCTTCTTCCGCAAGAAGGAACGAACACTTTGCCAGCTACAGGCTTAAACGCACTATCTAATAATCCGGATGCGTTAGAAGTTTATCAACAGGCAGGAACTCGCACTAAAGGACGCTACAATCCGAATAGCCCAGCGATGCGTTATGCCGAACAATTACTTGAAAATCCAGAAGATGCAGTAAATGGGGTCTGCTATAAAGAGCCCGGTTATTGTCAATCGACCCCAGAGATCAAAACCTGCGAAGAAACCCTGGGCTATAAAAATATCTCCTGTGGTGATGTCCTTAGAGTGACCCTAAAACCGCTTTCACAACAGTTTACTCGCGAAGTCATGTTTCCTCGCGGCAGCGCAACCTTTCATTTAGCCCAATGCGGTAAACACAATAAAAGATGCAGTCAGGTTAATCTTGCAGAAATAAAGTCTTCGTGTGAAACATTAAATTTGGTGGTGATGTATCACAAGAAAGTACTACAACTGATCAAAAATCCTACCTGCAAAGACCCTACAGTGACAATTTCCTTAGGAAAAATAATTAAAGCACCGATTACTCTTAAAATGACGCTAACCCAAAAGGTGAGTGACGAGTCGTGGGTTACTCAAACCTGCGACAAGAAAACCTCAGATTCCTGTATTTTGACCCATAGCAATTCATGTCTAGAACCAAACGCCACAAAAATCATTGAGGGCATTGCCATTACCAGACCATGCTGGGGTCATGCTTCGAACTATCAATGCTCCTATTTAGAAAACAGTTATTGCATGCCCTTGCTTCAGGCGGGCTGTTCGCAAGTGAGTTCACAGTGTCTTAATGCGTCCAATGGATTGTGTACCCGGTTTCTCCAAACTTTTTCCTGTATGACCCAAGTGTGTTTTCCAGAAAAAACCATTTGTCCTGATAAAATACCCTGTAGTGATGGAGCATGTGACTTATCTTTTGAGGAAGAAAGTGATGATGCAGCGGAAGGATTGTCCCGCCTCGGGGCTCTTGCGGGTGCTGCCTCCGATGTCGCAACCAAGCAAGTTCGCAGTGGGATTCCTGCTATTTTTATCGGAACAAATTCAACCTGTCGCAAAGTGGTTGCCAATACACGCAATTGTTGTCATGGCAGTCACCAAATGACCCATTGCAGTGATGATGAGAAGCGGCTTGCCAAAGCCAAGGAAGAAGGAAGAGCATATAAAGTAGGAACTTTTTGTGCTTTAAAAAAGTTAGGGCTTTGCCTGGAAGAAAAAGAATCGTGGTGTGTTTTTCCCACACAATTGGCCTCCATCCTACAAATCCAAGGACGATATTATCAGTTAGGTATACACTTTGGCTGGGCAAAAGATGAAGACAATAAAGCCAATTGCCGTGGCATCACCCCAGAAGAACTGGAACGTATTAATTTTTCTGTTTTGGATTTATCGCCCATTTCCCAAGAGCTCATGAGTCGCAAAGTACTGCCAAATGATGGGCAAGTATCTGCGGTCAATCAGTCCCATATCGAGCGCTTAAAACAGATGGGGCAATCTCATGATTAAATGGGGGGTTTTTCTTTTGATATTCCTAAACTCACTTAGTGTATTCGCTGAGAAACCGGTCGGTTTTCTTTGGTATAGCATTGAAAAGGAGCAGAAAAAATCGAAGCAACCAAGTTCTCGAGGTAAGGCTTTTAATCAACTTAGCTTTACTGAACGTGATGCAGTGCTTCGCTTTTACACCATGGAAGCCTTACATAAAGCACGACATACAAAGAAGGTTGAAGACATGCGCGTTTTTTTAAGACTTCAAGATTACTGGCTTAAAGAATCCACTCATTTTAAGCAGCTTTTTCAACAAACAATGTTGGTTTATCCTGAGTATGACTATACGGTTACCCATCCCACGTCCAACCTTGGTGCCAAAATTACAGATGAAGTGCGTGAAGCGCAGCGAGTAGAGGTCATCAACAATTTAGCAAAATCTCATGGACTATTATTCTTCTATCGGGGCAAGAGTCCCTACGATATGAAACAAATTCCTATCCTTGTAGATTTTTGTCATCGTTTCCATTTGACTTTAATGCCCATTAGTATCGATGGAACCATTTCCTCTCAATTACCTCATTCAAAAATTGATTCAGGCCAGGCAAACCATTTGGGTGTGCATTATTTTCCAGCAGTTATTCTAGTCAATCCAAAATCGAATAAAACAGAACCAGTGGCTTATGGATTAACTACTCAGGATGTCTTAATGGAACGATTCGTTCAGGTGGCAACCCAATTTCAAGGAGAACCCGTATGAAAGGACGCATGCTTATTATCCTAATGATGTTGCTTAGTGTTTCGCTTAGTGCAGCAAATTCCGATTGGCTCACAACAACGATTGCTGCAAAGGAGCAGGGTATAAAGCCACAAATCTTTAGCCAACCTCAAACGCAAACACAAGTCTTTTTTAAAGAGCATGGGCTCATTTTCTTTTACGCAAGCTCTTGTCCTTATTGCCAACAATTTGCCCCTATTCTTAATTCCTGGGCAACCCACAATAAAATAAAGGTACTTCCCTTAGCTTTTGATAACCAAACCTTGAGCGAATTCCCCAACTTTTTACCTGCTACCACCGAATGGATTAGTGCAGCGTATCAAGAAAATCCAATCCAGTATCCTGCGTTATTTGTGGTAAATCCTAAAACAAAAAAGCTCTATCCCGTAGGATTTGGGGCAATGACACACGATGAGTTGCGTGGTCGCTTAGAGCGACTCCTCCCAAAAATTATTGCTTATGAGCGAAGTGGAGACATGCATGACTAAAGCACTTGGCTATCTTTTACTGTTGGTTATCTCGATTGGCCATGCCAGCGTGAGTACTGATTTAGATAACTTCTTCAATGGCATAGGCTATGCATCCAACGTCACCTCACCTGCAGCGTTTGAATCGCAAGCCGCAGGATTTTTTGGTGGCGGCTCACTCTATGCGCGCAACCAAGTTCGTCAATATCAACTGGTGCAATTGGACCTTCCAAGCTATCGCGCAGGATGCGGAGGAATTGATTTATTCACCGGCAGCATGAGTTTTCTAAGCGAACAAAAGCTTGTGGATTTAGGCAAATCAGTAATGACTAATGCAGGGGCTTATGCCGTCGATGTGATGCTTGCATCCACGGTGCCCGAACTCAAACAAGTTAGAGATTATCTGCAACAGCTTGAACAAATGGCCAATCAAGCGAGCATCAATTCCTGCCAACTATCACAAAATATGGTGGGTGGGGTTTGGCCTAAAACTGCTGAGAGCCAACAAAAGATTTGTAAAGACCAAGCTGCTATGGGAAAAGAAGGTTTATTTAGTGATTACGTCAAAGCACGTATGGCCTGTTCAGGAACTGGATTTGATAACGTAATGAGTAAGGCATCAACTGACCCCGAACGAAAAAAACAGGTGGTACTCAACAAAAATTTAATTTGGTCCATTTTGCAAGCCAAATCATTTTTGAATTCCGACCGAGAACTAGCTGAAATGGTCATGAGTCTTACGGGAACTCTTATTATCGATGGCCAAGGTAAAGTAACCAATGTGCCCTCACTTGCCTCTAACCCCACTTTAATTAATGCTTTGATTGGGGTAGGAACCACCCATCAAGCCAAAATATGGCGTTGTAAGGATGCAGGAGGCACGAGTGCATGCTTGCAAGTGAGTCTTCAAGATATTTCGATACCCGAAACGGCAACGCTCACTTACAAAGTACGTGAGATTATTCGCACCATGAATTCAAAACTAGTTAATGATGAAAAGCCAGGAATGCGTGAGCTCAATTTCTTAAGTATGACTTCATTACCGGTTATGAAGTTTTTATCCGTTCTAAACAGCATGCATTATGGCAGCACAGCCGTGGATATTGAAGAGTATTCCATGCTTATTGCTCAAGATTTGCTGACTAATTATTTAAGCGAATTGCTCATCGAAGTAAACCAAGCTACGGCAGGTTCTGAACTCAATTCCGATTTATTAAAAGAAATTCAGAAACGAATCAGTCAGGCAACAATATTAGTGACTTCAATCGATCCGAAAGTAGGGCATAAGCTGCAGCAGAAATTAGCGTTGGTGGAGCGCATGGCACGCATTGAAAAGCAAGTAGCTTCCAGCATGAACAGTGTAGGAGCATAGAATGATAACGATTCATGTACTAGCCGGTGGTGAACTCGTCCAACATATCATTAATGCCACGACCTCTTTTATGAAGCAAGACAGCTTTTTAGGTTTACTTCGCATTACCGCATTGATTGGTATTGTAATGAGCACCATTGGTTTTTTAAAAACCCGAAACCCTATGGCGTTTGCTCATTGGTTTTTAGGATACATCGTATTAATTAATATTATTTTATTGCCTAAAACTTCAGTACTTATTGATGATATTTCGAGCCAAACTCCCAAATTAGTCGATAACGTACCTGTAGTGTTTGGCTTGAGCGCAAGCCTTATCACCACCATCGGCTATGGGCTTGCACAAAGTTATGATGCCTTGCTCTCAATGCCCAATGATTTGCAGTATACCCAAACGGGTGCTTTATTTGGTTCACGTCTTATTCAAGCATCCACCGGTTTTCGCATTATTGACCCCGTTCTTAAAGAAGAGATGAGCGAATATTTTCGAGTCTGTGTGGTTGGAGATATTCGCATGAATCATAAATATTCAGTGGGTGATTTGGCACATTCTGCCAATCTCTGGGATTTAATCACCAAGAAAGCATCTCCTCTTCGAATGCTTAAAGTAAGTGGAAAGCTGGTGACTTGCCAAGAAGCATCAAAAGCTGATGGTCCATACAGTCTTCGCAAAAAACTTGAGACAGAAATTAAAAAAGCCTATACCTTTTTCGGAGTTAATTTATTTGGTAAACCCAAAAATACCACTTATGAAGCACTCTTTAACACCCACTTAAAATCTGCGTTCAATTATTATCAAGGGCTCACCGACTCAGCAAGTAATGTGTTTTTACAAAGCATGATGATAAATGCCATGAGAGAAGGAGTAGGACAGTATCAGGCATTTACTGATGCCACTGCAGGAGTGGTTAATCAACAGTTTACTAAATCGCAAGTACAGCATCGCTGGAGCTGGGAAGTTCTTGGACAAAAGGCACTATGGATTTTACCGATTACCCATACGTGCCTTACTCTGTTACTTTTTGGAGTTTTTCCTTTGATTATTGCATTAAGCTCTCTTCCTGGTGGGGTGCGTATTCTGTATGGGTACGTGCAATTTTTTATGTCGTTGCAGTTTTGGCCTGTTCTTTTTGCCATACTCAATGCAGGTATGACCCTTTATGGTGCCTCTTCATCCTCAGAATTCGGTCAATTTACTATGGTCAATTTGAATCAAATCGATGAGCTCCATGCCGACATTTCTGGGGCTTGCGGCTATTTGATGATGCTTATTCCGTTCTTATCCCATGGTTTAGTGTCCAATTTGGGTGGGGCTTTTAGTAATCTGGCCACAAGTATGATGAGCCACATGCAAGGCTCGAGTATGTCAGTTGCCGGCGAAGCGGCAAGTGGCTCGTTTGCTCTAGGGCAAACCAGCTTCTACAATACCACTGCCAATAATTTCTCAGCCAACAAACATGATTCCAACTGGACCCATCTTCGTGGAATGCATACAGAACAATTAGGAAGCGGTGTTTTAAAAACAGTAAACGCACAGGGTGGAAGTATTTTTGATGTAAGTCCAGGTATGACCCGCAGTGCTATTTCTATTAATACCGCTGAAGGATTAAGTGCATCACTGAACCAAGCCTATGAACAATCTCGTCAAGCAGCCATTAATGAATCCAACCATTATCAATCTGCTTTATCTCAGTTTGCCCATCGTGCCTTACAACTGTCTCAGTTACAAGGTCATGAGATGCGTTTAGGTGAGGGAGTTTCTGCCAGCGAGTCATCTCAATATTCAAAAGCCCTTTCCACAATCAGTCACATCGCCGAAGATGCGGCCCAACGAATGGGCGTGAGTAAAGAGGAAGCCCTTACTCATTTAACCAGTGGTGGGTGGGGAGCGCAGGCAGGGATTAGTACCAAACGCAGTCTCTTTGGGAAGTTAGCACAATGGGGCACTGGGTTTAATGCAGGAGGAGAGACACATCTTAAATACGAGCAGTCCTCAAGTAACAGCAATCGCTACCACAAGTCAATGGATGGAAGTCTTTCTGCACGAGAAGCGAAAGATTTTAATGATGCAGTCAATTACGTACAACACTTTGCAAAAAATCATCATTTTGACGACAGCCATTCACAAGCGGCTTCCTTATCCAATCAGCTGGGTGCAGACCTTCGGCAAGCAGAAACGGCAAGTCATAATTATGATGCGAACACGTCTAAAGCGCAGCGCATCTCTAAAGCAAAAAGTTATGTGGAGTCCCATTCGGCCCAAATTAATACAGACTTGAATCAAGCATTTCCTGCCTACGTGGCTAAGAAAGTTGGCGAGCCAAGACGAGACGAACTCTTTGGTCGGCCTGGTGATATTAATTCTCTGAATCAACTTCAGGCACTCGGTCAAAGTTTCCTTGCCGACAAACGAGAAGAGTTGCTCACAAATATTGACTCCCAAGCCTCCCCAAAAAATGTGGATTCTTTAAGTCAACAAGGAAGCCGGTATGTTGAGCAAAGAGAAAATCAATTGAGCACATCTTATCAAAAGAATAATCAAGATTTGACAGGGAGTGCGATGACATTAAACGTAGGAATAAACTCTAAATCGACAGACTACTTACAACAGAATGTTCAAAAGCAAATCCATCAAATACCGCATCATCTCCAAACAGAAGAAAAGTTGCTTCATAAAGCTCAGCATGATCTAATGAAGAAAGAGACTAAGGCCATTAATGAAGGGAGAGACGCACAAAAATTTATTTTAAATGGAAAAAGTTCAAAGTCTTAGGACTGCAAACGAGAGGAGAAAAACAATGAATTCAATGGAATTGAAATGTGCATTAGATGCAGACATACAGCGCATTAAGCGATTAAATCCTGACATAATTCCGGCACGATTTTATTATGGAGCCTTGTTGAAATTATTTTTTAGTGGTTTTTGGAAAATATGGCTCATTATCTTAACCACCTTTGTTTATACAGGTATCCGTAACCCGTCTAATGATGTTATGGCACATGATACAGTAGTGCACATTATCCAAGATGCAGCACTTTCGAGCTTATTTTTGAGTCTTGGTGCCATGCTGTTACTTACTCAAACACTTAATTTCAGTATTCTGGTGCGTTTTCATCTGGAGCATCAATTAAAAACAGGGCCGTTACTGGTCAAAAAATTAAAGCAATCTGCTCTTTTGTTCTTTGGAGTATTTACAGTAATCTGCGCCTTATGTGCAAGTTTTGCTGAGTCTTCTGACATCTTTTTTCTCATGGGGTTTGCCTACTTTGGTAGCCTTCTTATTACTTATTTTGTTGTGAGTATGGAAATAAATCGCATTGGATTAAATCTCCTTTTTTCAGTCATGCATGAGTTCTTTCGAAAAGACCAGAAAGGACACTGGGATTCTGTAAATTAATTCACCAAAGTAATTTATTAATCGCCATAAATACAAGCAGTGGTAGCCACTGCTTTGCCTAAAAGTAAGGATGAATCGTTAATGCAAAATGAGCCTAATTTTAAACATTATACCCGTGGCGGACAAATCAGTTTTCATAACCTAAGAATGTGGGATCAGATTACCAAATCATTGACGGTGATTTGCTTATTTCTTTGGTTGCTAGTTACCGGGTTTATCATTTGGAGTGTTACCTCAATTGAAAAACTACAGCATGCTTCTGTGTATTATTGGGCTAAACTTTTAAATCTTATTGGCCAAAGTCATGTTTTCACCCTTTCTTTTCATGGCAAGGAATACCATCAAAACGTACAGCAAGTTCTAAATTATTCCTATTATGATGAAAACGCACGTGAGATAACTCGAACCCTAGGTCAATCTGCTTTAGGTGCTTTTTGTATTTCTTTTCTTATAGGAGTGGGGCTTGCCTTTTATTTTATTCGTCGGGGTAAAGAACAAAGCAAGCATCAATTTATTCGAGGAAGTCGTATTGGCACTTCAGAACACGTAAAGCATTTAATTATTCGAGATAATGTTGCTTCAGACATCCATATTGATGGCTTTCCATTAATTGTGGGAAGCGAAGTACAACATTTTTTAGTCCATGGAACCGTAGGAACGGGTAAAAGCCAACTCATCATGAAAATGTTGGATGCATTACGCACACGAGGTGATCGCGTTATCATTTATGATAAAGGCTGCTCCTTTATCTCCCATTATTTTCAAGAAGAATTGGATGTTGTGTTAAACCCCTTTGATGCACGCTGTCCTAATTGGGATATGTGGGCAGAAGCACCTCGGGATTCTGATTTTGAAAATATGGCCGAAAGTCTTATCCCGATGCACGGGGAATCAGATCCATTTTGGGTCAATGCAGCCCGAACTGTTTTTTCCTCAGTAGCTTCAACCATGCGCCATGACTCAGACCGATCGCTTGAGAAGCTTCTTCGGCTTTTGTTAACTGGCGAATTTTCTTTATTGGAAGAGTACTTAAAAGGAACGGCTGCTGCAACCTTAGTCAGTGGTAAGATTGAAAAAACCGCGATTTCAATTCGTTCCGTAATTACGACCTATCTTAAATCCTTACAGACTTTATCAGGAGTTGAAACGCACAATAAATCAGCTTTCTCAATACGTGATTACATTTTGGATGACAGTCGAAAAGGCTGGCTTTTTATTTCATCCAATGGCGAGCAGCACAAAACCTTAAAGCCCTTGATGTCGATGTGGTTGGCTATGGCATCGCTGACACTTTTAAGCTTAGAACCAAATCGAAATCGCCGTATTTGGTTTGTCTGTGATGAGTTACCTAGTTTGCATAAATTGCCTTTGCTTGGAGAGACGATTGCTGAGGTGCGAAAGTTTGGAGGTTGTTTTTTATTAGGAATGCAAAGCTTTGCCCAGCTTACCAAAGTATATGGACAAAGTGGAGCACGTGAATTATTTGATTTGCTCAATACCCGTTTTTTCTTTCGCAGCCCCAGTAGTGATATGGCACGTCTTGTTGCTAATGAATTGGGTGAAGAGGAAATAGAAGAATCTCGAGAGAATTACTCCTACGGGGCGAATAGCATTCGGGATGGGATTTCTCTGGGAAGTCAGCGGGTAACCCGGCCTATTGTTGCTTATCCTGAAATTTTAGAACTTCAAGATTTAGCTTGTTTTTTACGTCTTCCAGGACCTTATTCTGTGACTAAGTTGCAGCTTCAATTAATACCTCGTCAAACACAAACGCAAGGTTTTGTCGAAAGATCTGTACCAACCTGTAGCTCAGAGGACTCTTTAAAAGTGGAGCAAGAAAGCGATTCTTCCTCAGGTCCAAATTTAGAGGCAGTTTCCTCAAAAGGCAAAGAACGTCAACTCACAGAATACATGGACTAACAAAGAATGCTCAGTATACAACCTTTAAAATCAGCCCAAGGTGCAGCAGATTATTATACTGCAGCGTTTAATTATTATGCAGGTGATGCAACAGCCATGCATTGGATGGGTAAAGCATGTGCTCATTTACAATTACAAGGCGTTGTTGAAAAAGAGCAGATGTTACCTTTGTTGGAAGGTCGATTACCTAACGGACAAATATTGCAAAACCTAAAAGGGGAGCATAGACCTGGTTTTGATATGACTTTTTCCGCACCTAAAAGTGTTTCCCTTTTAGTTGGTCTGGGTGCGGCTCCGGAGCTGATTCGTTTTCATGATGAGGCAGTGAAATATGCGATTTCTCAAATAGAGAGTGAGTTTTCCGAAACCCGCATCCGACGAGAAGGCGAACTCTTTTATGAGAAGACGGATAATTTATTAATTGCGGCATTCAGGCAGCCCAGTTCTCGAGCGAACGACCCAGCGCTACATACTCATTGTGTCACCATGAATATGACGTATCACCAAGGGAAGATGCGTTCTTTAGCCAGTGATCCTTCACGAAATCGTGGCGTTATTGAGCAAATCCAAAATAATGCACATTATTGTGGGTTAATTTATCGCCAGCATTTGGCCAATCAACTTAAAGACGCAGGGTATAATTTACGACTTACAGGCGATGGATTATTTGAAATAGAGGGAATTTCAGATGAAGTATTAAAGGAATTTTCCAGAAGACGAGAAGACATTGAACGGCATTTAGAAGAAAAAGGGTGGTCAGGGGCAAAAAGTGCTTCTGCAGCAACCCTTCTCACGCGACAGAATAAAGAAGAGCAGAATATGGAGGTGCTCGACAATGATTGGCAAGAGCGTGCCAAAGAACTTAATTTTGATGCGCATAGTTTCATCAAGAATCGAGGTCAAAAGAGCAAATCCACCTCTTGGGTTTCAGAATTAAAAGAGAAACTTATTAGCTTCGTCACAATAAATCGTCACACCAAAGAACCCACGGAATTAAAGGCGGCAAAGGCCTGTGTGCAAGTAGCTATTGAAACGCTAAGTCAACGTACTGCAGTATTTAGTGAGCGAACTTTATTGCACGAAGCAATGAAGCACAGTCTTATTTACCCTGAAGCAATTACCAAAGAAACCATTATTGCAGCAATTGCGCAGGAGAAGACAAAGCAAACACTTTATGAAGGTACATGTCCAGAAACCCAGAAAACCCTTTTAACAACTCCTTGGCTACTCACAGTGGAATCCGAAACCCTTGCTCGAATTGAGCTAAATAAAGGGAGTGTAAAACCTATTGCAACAAAAGGGAGGGTCGAGGCATTTCAAGACGAGCGAAGCTCCATGTTAGCTCATTCAATGACTGCCTCACAAAAACAAGCCATGATTGCATTATTGACCAATACCGATCGATTCTCTGCAATTCAAGGTTATGCAGGCGTTGCTAAAACCTCTATGCTCGCTGAGGCACGACTTCTAATCGAAGAGCGAGGATATACCATACGTGGAATAACTGTAGCGAGTTCCGCAGCGCATGAGCTACAAACAAAAGCAGGGATTACAGCCGATGTTTTTCCGATTGTGCATCAGGAGCTAAAAGATGCGCCAACCGCTTCTTTGTCGAAAACACTATTTATTGTCGATGAGGCATCAATGCTTTCCTCGCATCAAGGTCATGAGCTGCTGAAGCAAGTCGAGCGAACGGGTGCCCGTTTAGTGTTGGTTGGTGATAAGGCACAACTTCCAAGCGTTAATACAGGCAGGATCTTTAGCCTCACCCAAGAGTATGGAATTAAAACCTCCATTATGGATGAAATCGTACGTCAAAAAAATAAAGATACAAAAGATGCAGTAATTTATGCGACTCAAGGAAACGTTAAAGAGGCATTAAATCATCTTAACGTCCAAACTTTAAATTCTCATGAGGAACGAATTCAATGGATAGCGCAAAAGTGGTTGTCTTTGCCTCCCCAGGAGCGTGAAGAAACCTTGTTATTTGCTCCTACTCATGCCAATCGGCAAGAAATTACAGAAATTATTCGCCAAGGTCTTAAGAAGGAGACGGTTTTAAGAGGAAATAAATTTGAGCACCAAGTGCTTAAGGCTAAATCTATAGAAGCATCTCAACTGCGGCACAGTGCTTATTACCAAAAAGGAAATTTAATCCGTTTTAACCAAGATTTTATTAATGGGCGGATAACGCGGGGGTCTTATTATACTGTTGGAAAAATGGACAAGCACCATTACCGAGAGAACGTTTTACCGCTTATTAATGCACAAGGGAAAATCATCCCCTTCGCGTTAAAAAATCTTCCCCAATATAAAACCCACACAGCACCTTTTGAACGACTTATTGAGCTTTATGAATCAAAGCCCCTTGAACTTTATGAGGGTGATAAAGTCATGTGGACCCGGAATTTTAAAGCAGAAGGTATTCGAAATGGTCAATGTGCCACAATTTACGAAATTAATAACGAAGCGATTCATTTTAAAACGAAGGATGGTATTTCTTTGCAGCTGGAACATACCCATCCTTGCCTAAAACACCTTGATTACAGCTATGTCTTAACCAATTACAAAGTCCAGGGACAAGATGCAAGTTATGGAATCGGACTTATGGAGTCTTATCATCGTTTTAGTGCCACTCTAAAAAATTTCTATGTACAAATTTCTAGGGCAGTACATGGAATGACCTTGGTTACAGATAATAAGGAAGAGTTGATTTGGGCAATACAAAGAAATAATGATGAAAAGCCTGCTTCTCTTGATGTTTTTTCAAGTAAACAATTAGTGAACCATTACGAGCGATATAAGCAACAAAATTTTGTACCACTTCAATCAATAATTAATAGGAAGCAATCATGGGAAGCTCAATCAATTCAAATGAATCTCAGGGAGATGAATTTTATCCCAAATAAAAGTATCCACCTTTTTTCTCAGAAACCAAAAGAATTAGTCAAAGAATTAGAACTATAAAGTAGGAGATAATTATGCAACGTTTAACTATTTCATTACCCGAAAATTTGCATAGCCGTATTTCATCACTGGGGATACAACATCATGAATCAATGTCCAGTATCATTAATCGATTAATTCATGTTGGGTTACAGCACTGGTACGAGGAACAACAAAAAACAAGTTCAATTGTTGAGCAGCATTGTCAGCAATTAATTATTCAAATGAATGCATTGATAAAAAACATGTCAGTAGAGTTACTTAAGTTAACTCAGGAGGACTTGGAGCAGCTGCAAAGAGCGGCAATGAGTAAGTTTGCCGAATTAAACCAAGTGAGTAAGAATAAGTTTTCATTTTAAATTGCGAAAAAACTTAAGAAAACAGGTAGAGGGAGTTCGTATTGGACTTAACCTTTTTGCTGATAAGTAAAAGTAGTTAAAAGAATAGAAAATAAGTGACAGAGCCTTATAATGTCGCCTACTTATTTTTTGGTGGTTCTAATGATTCGATACATACTTTTACTATGTTTTATCTCTCTAAGTTATGCCCAATCTCCTGGCTCTTTTTCACAATCTAAGAAAATTGCAGCACAATTATTTCAAAAACATCCACAAACTATATATTGTCAATGCAGTTATGAAGAGAAAGAAGTAAATTTAGCCAGTTGTGGGATGCAAGCTGCTGATTCAATCAAGCGAGCGCATCGTATTGAATGGGAACATATTATGGCTGCCGAACATTTTGGGCAGCAATTTGCATGTTGGCGTGAGCCTTTGTGCGAGGACAAACATGGTAAATCCTATAAGGGACGACGATGTTGTGAAAAAATCGATGAACAATTTCGCCATGTGGAGGCCGAACTTTATAACTTATGGCCTGAAGTAGGGGTAGTAAATCAAGCTCGTTCGAACTATCGATTTAGCGTGCTGCCTGAGCAATCCGAATATCTAGGATGTACAATGAAAATCGATAAAAAATTACGACGTGCTGAGCCGCCCGATTCTGCCAAAGGAGTCGTGGCACGTGCTTATTTATTTATGTCCGAACATTACGGATTATCCTTAAGCTCATCGCAAAGACAATTGTTTATTGCTTGGAATAAAACATTTCCTCCAAGTTCTTGGGAAAAACAATGGGCATTGCAAGTTGCTGCAATTGAGGGGTATGAAAATCCTTACATTCTAAATTGGCAAGAAAATGCATCGCTTAGAATGGCTTCTCGATAAGAAAAATCACTTTGGTGGTTTTATCATCTTTTATGAAGAAAATTATTTGTGCAAATGACAAACATAGCCCCCTCTTGACTAAAAATTATTTTGAACTGCGCTCTAGTTCCAGTGGTTCAATCAAAAGTAAACGTTATAAATTTTTCTTTACGAAAGTATTTCACGAGGATGTGCTCATTAATCAGTGTTAAGGAGCTATACTGATAATAACTCCTTAAATGAACGAAATTATGTGTGGTCGATTTGCTTATGTGGTGTCTTACGACAAGTTAAAGTATCAATTTAATCTATCCAATTCCATTGAAATTACCCCGCGATTTAATATTGCTCCAGGGGCTGATGTGGTCTGTCTTGTAGAAACGAATGCTCATGAAGTTCAAAGTGTATTGTTGCGCTGGGGACTTATTCCATCTTGGACAACAGACCGAAAAAAAATAGGAGGCCTCATCAATGCACGTGCCGAAACCCTTTTTGAAAAGCCGGCCTTTCTTCAGCCGATGAAATCCAAGCGTTGTTTAATGCCTATGAGTGGTTTTTATGAATGGCATCAAGAAGATGGAGTAAAACAACCTTATTTTTTTCAAAAAAAGAATCATGATTTGCTGGCCGTAGCCGCTCTTTGGGATATCTGGCAGCATGAAGATGAGGTGATTTATTCCTGTTGTTTGATTACCACTGATGCCAATCGAATCATGGAGCCAGTACATCATCGGATGCCTGTTATTTTAGATGAAGTGGCTCAGTCCATTTGGCTGAATAACTCCCAATGTGATAAAGCCCAATTATTGGCCTTAATGAAACCCTATCCCTATGAGGATTTGGAAGGGTATCGGGTTACCACTTTAATGAATAAAGCTGATTTTGACCATCCATTGGCAATGCAACCATTGTCTCAATAAAAAATTTAAAAAATTTTTTCCTTAATATTCTCGAAGACTTAGGGTGAATTTTAGTCCATGTAGCTTTGAGATGGGATTTACAGCGTGTTTTCTTGTGTCTATGATAATTGTACACAAATCAAAAAAAGAGCCATTATGTCATCACGAGGCGGAAAAAGAGCAGGGGCAGGGCGTCCCAAGGGCGAGCCCACCAAAGCAGTTCGTCTTCCCATATCTCAGCTTGCTGAATTAGAGCAACTAAAGAATCGCGCGGCTTACAAATTGCCGGTATTCGCGAGCAAAATACAAGCAGGATTCCCATCACCTGCTGATGATTACATTGAGGGGTATCTCGATTTAAATACCAAATTCATAAAGCATCCATCCGCTACGTTTGTTTTACAAGCTACTGGGGAGTCCATGGTGAACGCCGGTATTTTTTCAGGGGATTGGCTTTTAGTCGACAGAAGCATAGAACCGTCCGATGGTCGTATTGTGATTGCGGCAGTCAATGGTGAGCTCACCGTAAAACAACTTTCGAAAAAAGGAAGCAAGGTGCAATTGCTCCCTGCCAATCCTAAATTTAAACCCATTGATATTACAGAAGAGGATGAAATGGTGATTTGGGGTGTAGTCACTTTAGTACTTCATGAGCTTGCTTAACATGTTTGCACTTGTCGATTGTAATAATTTTTATGCAAGCTGCGAACGTTTATTTCGCCCTGACTTAAGGGATGTTCCCATTGTAGTATTATCGAATAATGATGGATGTTGTATCGCGCGTTCGAATGAGGCGAAAGCCTTAGGAATTGCGATGGGTGAGCCTTATTTTAAAATTAAAAACTTGTGTAAACAGCATGGAGTGAAAGCTTTTTCTTCAAATTATACGCTTTATGGCAACATCAGCCATCGAGTGATGTGCACCATTGAGGAAAACTGGCCACACCTTGAAATCTACTCGATTGATGAAGCGTTTCTTGATTTAAGGACTTTACCGGTTGACTGTCATGATTCTTTTTGTGAGCAATTACAGAAGAAAATTTTAAAACATACAGGAATACCTACTTCCATAGGCATTGGACCTACAAAAACATTAGCTAAAGTGGCGAATCATTTATGTAAAAAGGTCTTTAAGATTCCGGTATTTAATATCACGTCGAATCGTGAGCAATTATTAAAGCAGATTTCAGTAGGGGATGTATGGGGAGTAGGGCGGCAATGGGAAAATAAACTAATTGCCCGAGGGATTCATACTGCCTATGATTTGGCAATGACCCATACTCATCTTTTGAAGAAGAGTTTTAATGTCGTGTTAATGCGTACGGCCATGGAACTTCAAGGAATCAAATGTAATGGTTTAGAAGAAATTGAACCGAAACAAAGTATCATGTCGTCAAAAAGTTTTGGACAGATGCAAACCCGATACCCTTCTATTGCAGAATCGGTGAGTAGCCATTGTGCCAGAGCCGTTGAGAAAATGCGCAACCAGAAATTGGTGGCTCAGCGCATTTTGGTTTTTGTACATACCAATCGGTTTCGGGAAGATTTGGCGCAACACTTTCAATCCATTGAGTTTCGTTTTATCAATCCAACCGATGATTTGCGCCTGATTACCAAAATCGCCAAACGATGTTTGCAACGTATTTTTAAACCAGGATATTACTATAAAAAAGCTGGCGTTTGTCTTGAAGATTTAATTCCTAAAAACCCAAGACAATTGGATCTATTTCATCAGCCGAGTGATGAACAATTAGATCATACGGAACAACTGATGAGTGTGTTTGACCGAATCAACCAAAAATTTGGACGAAGCACAATTCGACTCGCAGCGGAAGGCTATTCAAAACCCTGGGCAATGCGTGCTGAGCTTAAATCACCTGCCTATACCACGCGATGGTCTGAGGTTCCTCAAGTTCATTTGTATTAAAGGGGTTTATCATGAATGAATTAAAGAGGAATCCGATAAGAAAAATCATTCATATTGATATGGATTGTTTTTATGCAGCAATCGAAATGCGTGATTTTCCTGAGCTTGCGAATAAACCCATCGCGGTTGCTGGAGCGGCTGACCGAAGAGGGGTTATTGCAACGTGCAATTATGCGGCACGAGCATATGGGGTTCGCTCAGCCATGCCCACAGCACAGGCATTGAAATTATGTCGCCACCTTGTCTTACGGCCTATACGCATGGAGGTTTAGGAAAAATTAAACTCTTTGAATATTAAAACATGTGGTGATTTACACCATTATTCCATGGAATATTTATCCAATGAATTTGGTGTTATCGGGCAGCGACTTTATGATTTAGCACGTGGAATTGATGAGCGTCCTGTTAATCCTGAGCGTATTCGCAAATCCATTAGTGTTGAAGAAACTTATTTGCAGGACTTACCGGATGTACAAGCCTGTTTTGCAGCTTTACCAGAATTAATGGTACGTCTTGGGCCGCGAATTAAAGGTGCGGGAGCATTGTCTTCAATACACACTCTTTTTGTTAAATTAAAATTTAATGATTTTCAGCGCCTTGTTCTTGAAGCAGAAGATTCAAGGTCGCCCAGCAATCGTTAATCGCTCTATGGCCATCATAAAAATATCCCAACTTCCAGTTAAGATAATCAAGCTTCGAGCTTTCATAGTCCCGCTCTTTCCAATCGATATCTTTTATTGTGCAACCGAAGGGGAGGGAAGTAACTCGTTCCTTTATCTCTTCAGGTGTTTGTAATTCAAGAAAATTACGGTCAAATTGAGCATTGTGACATATTATTAAGTGACTCTCTTTTAGCACTTGGAAAACAAAGTCCCAATTAATTGCCTTGTTCATTACATCTTCATTATGAATGCCTGTAATTTTTGTAATTTCAGCAGGTATTGGTTTGCCAGGGTCATTCAGTTCATTATAAGAATGCTTAATTTCTAGAATTCCGTCCTCATTGGAAAATAAAAATGAAAAGCATACCTATTTCAATGATTTCATGTTGGGTTGCATCCATGCCCATTGTTTCCAAATCAATTATGGTCGTCATAAATACTTTGGATGAAGGTTGAGTCGCACGTTCTTTAATTTGCATAGGTACCCGCTTTAAAACTTGAAAGTCGGGATGTCGTGATAGTGTATCGAAGGATTGTTCAATCATATATAGCTATTTAAGATCATTTAAAAAATTTTCTGATGGGTTAAATAGTAACGCAGAATTCTGACAGGTTTTAGGCATGTTACAAATTTATATAACTGAATTATCGACTATAGCGATTTGCATATTCCTAATCAAACATTATAAATATCATTTGTACCGACCTGGTGAAAAAGATCTATTAAAAGGATAATTAAAAGATTATGAGTCGTTTAATGTTATAGCAATGCAATAGTTGTCGTATAAGCTTGGATTAGTACTTCAATTAATTTCTCTACTAAAATTAGTTTTATGCAAAATCTTCCAATTCATTAATAATTTGGGGAGGAAAAACTTAGGATTATGCACACAATCTACCGAGATAATGAAAAAAGAAAAAATGAGGTATTCACTCTATACTTTAAAAAGATATTTTATCTAAATGGATTTTTTATGAAGAATATCATTATTATTATTATTGTTATTTTGTGTAATTGTGCTTATGGTAAAATTTATAAATGGGTAGACTCTTCTGGCGTCACTCATTATAGTGAAGAGCCGATAACGGAGATACAAACTACCCCTGCTAATAATACACCTCCACAATCTCCTCAATCTAAGCCCTCTGACCTGGGTAAACGTCCACCAGAATACGAAACAGCTATCTATGAACTTAAATCAGCAAAAACTATAGAATGCTATTTTCCTCAAGGCATGATTGCAAATTGGCAGGGAAAAACAATGAAACTTGAGGAAGATCATATGTCTAATGCGATTCATTTTGACAATATTGATCTTTCAAATAAAAAGCACGCTAGGATGATAGGTAATTTGGGTGCTACTGATGTTATAGCTTTTGGGTCACCTAGTGGGATTACATTTACTGAAGTTACTGATGTGGGAAATTTAATGTATACAACTGTCTTTCCCTTCTATTTGGGGAATAAAAGAATTAATTCTGAACCATCAAATACTTTTCTTTTTCAAAAAGCTTATATTGCCGTCACCTCCCGTCATATCTATGCCCCAATTATTGGACCAATGCCTTCTCAAATCCAAGGATATTGTCGGATCCTGGAATAAATTAAAAGTCCCTCGTTGCCTCTAAAGGCATTTTAAATCTCTATTAGTTAGATGTAATTTAGTTCTGGATATCTGCCTTAGTATAAGGAAACATGTGTTTCCCAATTAAAATAAACTTTTCGATCAATGATATCGTTTTGAGGAAGAGATTTCCTTTTGTATTTGTTTATAATTTCAATATCAAGCCAAGTTCTTTTTCTACTAGAACATTTCCGTCCACTAATATTAGAAAAGCAGTACATTGGATTTTTAACAAATCTTGTTTGTCGAAATGTGAACTCTCGGCACATCTTACGCTCTCATGGAAGGGTGGCCTTCTTCTTGACGAGGTAGGTTCAGGCTAACCCAACAATCGATAATCGTTTGATGATAAGAAAAAGTGCGAAATGGACAATGGATGCGCGACTTCAATTGTAAGCTATAATCAAATGAAATATTCATAAAATGGATTTTTATGTTGATATATAAAAAAGTAGCAATAATAACTATTATTTTTCCGCTAATGTTTTTAAATGGATGTTCAAGTGATAATAAACAAGATAGTTTTTTTATTTATGCTGAAATCAATCAAGAAGAACACTTATGTTTCATGAAAAAGGGATTCCATGATGAGAAATATGAAGGAGAATTCAGAAATTCCGGAGGTGACGAGAAAATAATAAATTGTAACATTCCCTTACCAACACAATTTAAAGACAAATATAAAATGTGTGTGCTTTCAGGTATTTCAATTGATGGACGAGATCAAGTTGGGATTAGTATGAATGGATGGTCTTGTGATGTGAGTTCAGTTTTTAGTAGCGTAACAATGTATATGAAATCTAAAGCGACACGTGGTCAAGTTAGTTGTAGCATGCTCTGTATTAAAAATTAATGAGCATAGATTCTATAATAGATCCAATAATAAAAACTGCTGCTCCAACCATTTCCAGTTTGCAGGGAATATATCTTAATAGAGTTTAGTATTTATAAAACAAAATTGTTTGAGATAGATAACGTACCTTATCTATCTCCTACAGGGTAGTATCGAGAAAAGTCAAAGAAAATTACCATTGAATTTACAGGGATAGCAAATAATAATAATGAAGTTTGCGATGGATAAGGTATTTTTACGGGGTCATTCTTGAAAATGCGATAATTTATATTTTTTAATTATAGAGCTATATTTATATATGATTCTGACTGGTATGGCTGATGAGCTATTTGTTTCATCAATGCTTTTTGACACTTCAAAACTATCAAAATAACTGAGGGTATCTTTATTCAGAATCTCTTTTCCTTTCTGCAGATGCTCAACCCTGATTTGTTTATGCATATTCCATAGCTGATCCAAGAAAGTCCTAAAGTGTCGTAATATCTCGCATATCTGAATCATTTTCTTCTAAAAGATTGTTGATAGAATCTTTTCGAATTTTATCCATTTCGGGATTTTCCTTCCCCGTCTGTTTATAATGGTCATAGAAGTCAGAATCACTTTTAAACTAGAAGGTTTTAGTTTTGTTTCCAAATATTGATTGCCATCATCCTCCTTAATTCCTCTAAATATTTCAAGTGCTGGGGCAGCAAACCCATAATGTTGAGTATAGTGTCTTAACTCATTCATAAAAGAGAATACTGCATGCTTTTTTAAATATTCATTTTTTTTTACATTAAATAAATCCTTTTTTGTTATTGTTTTTATACTTCTATTGCCATATTGCAAGTAGTTATAAATACTCGCTAAAGTGTTCGATATATATCTGTTAGCCTCAACTCTAATATTGGTTAGTTGTTGTTCGCCCAATTGCTTAATTATTCTTCAAACAAGACTCTTACTTAAATATTTAGACAATATAAAAACAGAAATTCAGAATGCAATGAGTAGCTCAGATTAATCGTAAAACCAGGGATAGGAAGAGGGGAGGGAAATTAGGCGTAAATAATGTTTAAAAAGTCTGATTATCCTTAAAACTAAGGTCAGCTCTAATTATCTAACGCCATGTCACGAAATACCTGATTAATGCATAATAAAATCTGTATTAATATTTACCAATATAAATGATTGATAACTTCTGTGATAATAAAAAATAGTACGTCATTTGATTAATGACGTAGCTTTTCTACTTAAATAATGCCCATTAAGTATATACTTATCTTGAAGATTAAATTAATGGAATAAATTATGAAAATAAATACTTTCGTATTTCTGTGTTTTTTTCCACTTGTTACTTATGCTGAGAATACTAAATTTTATTCTCAAGAACAATTTGGAGCTAAATGGCCCTTTACAGTAAATGAAGGCTACTTAGCGTGTGAGCCTCATAATGCAGTTATTTTTATTACCAATGATGGAAAAAAATACGGAGTAAATGGAATAGCACAAAGCACGCGTAAATATTTAAAACTCGAAGAAATTTGGAAACCTAATTTGGAGCCTGGATTGGAAAGCTCTAAAATGTCGCTGCCTGATAATTTTATTCAGGATGGTTTGTCTTTATGCGAATGACCTTGTGATCTTTAAAAGGGCGGCAATTATTTAGCTAATTATGATTAAATTAAATATTAATTATGCTTAACGCTATGGGCCATGAACCTTGAGAAATTGGGAGCAGAGGACCTGCTAAGGGCTTACTAAGAGCCATAAAGAATGATCCGGAACATGTGTTAGCTACCTTGGCAAGCTATCCAATTTCATAGGGAAAAAGAATGACTAAACTAAGTGATATTTATAAAGCTTATGCTGCAGAAATGCAATCAGTCCTAAACTTGTCCGAGCTTTTGCTCCAAAAGCAGAAATAAAAGGTAACTGAAAGATTTTCGAAGTCATATATTTAAGTATGAATTCTCATTTCATCGCTATTTGACTATTTCTTTAGTACACTTCATTATTAAATGTTAATACATTTAACAATAAATTTGATTCTCCTATTTAGGAAATATTTATATCTATACTAAGAAACGTAGAGTAATTATGTTCGCATTATCTCCTTCTCTGGAAATTGGCTCCTATGAATATCTTTTAAATGAGAAGGTATCTTCCTATAAGCAACTTGTTGATTTAATTGAAAAATCACATGCAACTAGCTTGAGTGATTTAGTTGAAAAGGATATTGCACAAAAGTATTTAAATCTTGTTTTGGAAAGATTTAATAAAGCCCCTATTCCTAATCTAAACGTATTTATTAGAGGTACTATAGATTATTTATCTAAATTGAATGATGCGGAATATCCTCTTCCTCTATTATATTATCAAGGTAATCTTGATTATCTATATACTAAGGGAGTTGCCGTTGTAGGATCGAGAAAGCCCTCTGAGACTGGTATAAAAAGAACACAGAAATTAGTTAAAGAGCTAGTATCTCAGGATTTAACAATAATTTCTGGATTGGCCTCGGGAATAGATACTGCAGCACACAAAACATCTATTGAGTTAAAAGGTAGAACTATCGCTGTAATAGGAACACCAATTACTCATTTTTATCCCCCTGAAAATAGATCTCTTCAACAATTGATTGCACAGGATCATTTGTTAATCTCGCAAGTTCCAATTATTAGATATGAGAGTGGAAATCCTAAAAGTAATCGCTTTAATTTTCCAGAAAGAAATAAAACTATGTCTGCAATCAGTGAGGCAACAATCATTGTAGAAGCGGGAAATACTTCGGGCTCATTAACACAAGCAACAGCAGCAATTAAACAAAAAAGAAAATTATTTATTCTTAACAATAATTTTGAAAATAAAAACTTAACATGGCCTGAAAAATTTGAGAAATTAGGCGCCATTCGTGTTAAAAGCACAAACGATATATTGAATCATTTACTTTGATGTATAAAATACTTGCTTTAGAAAATTGGGAATTAGAGAGAAATCGCTTTGCCCTAGAAGAAAATGATAAATGTTATTATTATATGACATACGATTCATGGTCTAGTATATTTGATAATGAACAAAAGCAGATCGTTTCGAATTTAAAAATTTCACCCCAAGATATTCGTAAGAGTCCCCTGAGAGAAAAGTACAAAGCAAAGAGTATAGCGACTATTTCTGAGTGGTTAATACAGACAATTAAGAAACATCCTGAATTAACTAATTTTTTATGGATCCCTGCTCCTCCATCAAAAGCACCTGGGGATGAAAATCATGATAATAGGTTAGTTAAAATATTAGACTTGGTTAGTGCTGCTATTCCTGAATTTATTTTTTTTGATGCTCTTTATGTTAAAAAATCGGTGGACGAAAGCCATAAGACAAATGATAGAGATGTGCAAAAAAAACTACTAAATTTAGGAATTGACGAGAATTTTATCAATAAACTTAAAAATAAAAGTGTTGTTATTTTTGATGATGTATTAACTACCGGTACAACATTTAAAGCTGCACAAATAAAAATTCATCAGATTGATAAGGCCTTAAAAGTTATTGGTATTTTTATTGCCAAAGCAATAGCCACTTCGAATGATATTATGTAATGTTTATTCTATTAGCTACGGTGAATTAAATATTTTCTAACTACGTGAGGACTAATATTATGGTTTTTTAAAAGGGAAGGGCTGGGATTAAACTCCTAATATTATAAAATCTGATCAAAGGTAAAATTAGGCCTTACATAGATGTAGAGAGGGTTAATGAAAAGGGACGAGGAAATATTTGTATGAGTTCTTTAAATATTGTGAGGAACAAAATAGAAGAGATAGAAACTATTGCATACCTAAGTTTCCAAAATCAAAAATCTAAAAATATTCTTTATCATGGATTAAATCAAAATGAGTTAGAGACTTTACTAAATAAATTACTAGATTAGTCCATCTACTGGTGATTATAGATTGTAATAGGCCTTGGAAGAGGAAGTTACAACCAAGTGCAAGATCAATCTAATATATTGATTAATCGTAAAACCACACTTTACAAAGGTAAAACAGGTCAAATTCAAGTTGTTAGTGAAACAGAGACGCTAATTTTCTGAATTTGGAAAGGATGGATTGAATATAAGAATTAAATAATGCCACAGTTGACGCTCACCATTTCTCAAAATATTAATGCTAATCTTATTAATTTCAAAAGTCTTTTCGAGCAGATTCATAAAGCTCTGCTAGTTGTACCTAATATGGATGTAAACACTGCTCATAGTGGTGTTATTCAAGAAAGTTTTTCTTACATTGGGTTTGACAATCCTAAGGCAACAAAAGTTTATCTCCAGCTTTACTGGATGGAAAATGAAGAAAGAACAGCAATGAAACCAGTTCTAGGAAAGACTTTGCTTGATATTCTTGACAATAATGTTGTTCCAGAAGTAGTAGGGCAGGGGTTAATATGTATTCCTAGAGTCAGGATCGCAAATCTTGGGAATTTGAATCAATGCTATTTCATTGGTTGATAATAAATTTCGCCTTGTAACTTTCACTATTAAGTATGATAACTGTGAATAGTAGACTTAAAGCAGGTAGTGACTTCGAAATAGAACAAATGCATGAAAATAGATTTTTTAGCCTCAAAAGCGATAACGTTCGCAAAACCCGCATTTTTTAACTCTATCATGAAAAAATCACTAATAGATAATATGATAATTAATTATTTGTAGTGAGTTGTTGGTGAAAATATGGTGAAGAGAAGGTAAAAAATATGATTAGATAATGAATTCCTTACACCATATAATTCACCTTGTATTCACCGTCATTTATTGCTTATAAACCTTTAGATTTTACTAAAAAAATTTAATAATCATAAAGATATGTTGCATTATTTATTGTGCGAAAGGTGTGCTCGATTTCTTTTTCTTTTGTTAATTAACGATCTATTTATTAGTTTATTAAGATTATTTGTATGAGTTAGTTTTCTAGCGCATTCCAATTGCGCGATTGTGATTGAAGATAAATTAGGGATAGTTTATCTTGCATTATATAAAACAAAATGTTTTAATTCAAAAAACAAATCGTGTTTTTAATTTCCCATACATGAGTAAATTTATGTTAAATGTCAATGTATTGCCTCGACTTATTCGTCTAAAGGATGCTCCATTTTATCTAGGAATGGATCGCCATCGCTTTAATGAAGAAGTTAGACCGACTATAACAGAGATACCAATTGGGATACAAGGAATAGCTTTCGATAGACTTGATTTAGATGCTTGGGTAGACGACTATAAGCAGTGTAGTGGTCGTCCTGCGATAACCAAGCAAAGGAGTTTGGAACAATGGGACGAAAAAGAACACCAGGCCTGCAGAAACGCGGGAGTATCTGGTACATTGATAAAAAGATCTTTGGAAAAAGACTTTGTGAAAGCACTGGAACAGGCAGTCTCGATGAAGCGGAAAAATACTTAGCTAGACGACTTGAAGAGATACGCTTAGCATCCGTTTATGGGGTTAGGCCAAAACGTTCTTTTATAGAAGCGGCTACTAAGTTTCTGAATGAAAACCAGCATAAGAAAAGCCTGAGATCTGATGCGGGACGTTTACGAGTCTTAGTTAAGTATATTGGTAACATATCTATTGATGCGATTCATGCGGGTACACTGCAACCGTTCATTGATAGTAGAAGAAAAGATGGAATTAAAACACGAACAATAAATCATGGTTTAAAAGTTGTTCGACGTATTCTTAACTTGGCTTCTACTGAGTGGATTGATGATTTTGGTTTAACCTGGCTTGCGAGTGCTCCAAAGATAAAACTTTTGCCAGAGAATGACCTGCGAAAACCCTGTCCTTTAAATTGGGAAGAGCAGGAACGGCTTTTTCAAGAATTGCCCACACATCTTGAGAGAATGGCATTATTTGCTGTTAATTCAGGATGTAGGGAGCAAGAAGTTTGTCAGCTTTGTTGGGATTGGGAAGTAAAAATACCCTCCTTACCGAACATATTAGTATTTATAATACCTGGTGTGTTGGTAAAAAATGGTGAGGAAAGATTGATTGTATGTAACGATGTTGCACGGGCAGTGATTGAAAGCCAACGAAATGTGCATAATCAATATGTATTTACATATCAGGGTAAGCCAGTAAGTAGAATGAATGCAACTGCTTGGAGAAAAGCAAGAGTAAGAGTTAATTTAGAGCATGTTCGTGTACACGATTTGAAACATACTTTTGGTCGTAGATTGCGGGCAGAGGGTGTAAGTTTTGAAGATAGACAGGATTTACTTGGCCATCGTTCAGGACGAATCACCACACACTATTCTTCAGCAGAGTTGCAGAATTTATATGAAGCAGCAAATAAAGTTTGCTCAAAGAAACAAAGTGGGGTCGTACTCACTTTAGTTCGTAAGGCAAATCGGAATAACATAGATAGAAGCATTCATAAAGAGAAGGTGATAGTTCTTTAAAATTTTAAAACTTCTACTAGGTCACGCAATAGTCACGCAAGTGATTTTTGCATATTAGGTAAGTCGATTATAACTTATTGATTATACTCGGGTCTCATGGTGGCCAGAGGCAGAATCGAACTGCCGACACGAGGATTTTCAGTCCTCTGCTCTACCGACTGAGCTATCTGGCCCCGAGGGTTGCTATTAGACTCCGAGAAGCGTTTTGAGTCAAGTGTTGAATGCATTTTTTTTTAAAAAAAATCATTTTTTTTTGGGATTAGGTTTTACATTTAAGTACTAAGGAATACTTTATTTTACACTTTATGTTTTTTGTTCGATTTATGGTTAATAGTTGTCCTTATTTAAGTTCTAAATGAATGCTTTATGGATTATTCTCGATCAAGTTGGGAGGGATCTTCTTATTTGTGTTGTATTTGCTCAGTGTTTTGGAGTAAAGGGAGGTTTTTGAAAATTATTTTTGCCTTTGGACTTTTTAAGAGCACTATCATTTATTCTGACGCTTTTTCTTGGAAACTTATATGCTTGCTAATCGATAAAGTACAAATCCATTTAGTTCTGGATCCCGCGGACAAGCCGCAGGACGTAGGAAATTTAATAAGAATAGAATTAACAATTAGCAAAAACCAAAAAACAAATAACAGGGTAGCTGGTGGGATAATTCAGCCCGACCTTATAACGGGATTTTAATATTTATTCGTTTTGAATTATTCAGGGGTGTAACCTGCTGGTTTTTCAGAGCCGTCACCAAAAAAATATTTTTGCATTTCTTCTTTTAAAAACTCACGGGCTTTAGCTTCCATTAAATTGAGACGATATTCATTGATGATCATGGTTTGATGGGATAACCACATATTCCAAGCTTGTTTTGATACTTCGTTATAAATCCGTTCTCCTAATGCACCAGGGAAGGGGGGTTTTAATAAACCTTCGGATTCTTGTTTTAACTTACAGCAATGTACTATTCTGGTCATGTTTTGCCTCTTATTTCCAACATATAAACGTTGCATAGTTTACGTATTATTCGGCATTTGTGTAGTTAAAAATATATATTTTTAGTCGGACCGGTGTTTTGCCTGCGCCAGTAAAATATGTTGGGATAAAATTTGCTCCTGTTCATTCGTTAATCCATTAAAGCATACTGCTGTACGATAATTATGTTCGTTTTGGTACTGACTATAGACTACAGTTCCTTCAACGATTATGGGTATCATTTTGGGTTTTGTATAGATGACTAATTTTAAAAGAGTTTTCTCTTTAATGAGATCTGGAGTTTTAAATGCCATTCCACCTAAACTGATATTGACTTTGCGCAGTTGAATGGTATTTGTCATTAACATTTGTCGTGATAAATAATCTATTTTGGCGTTGAGTAGGTTCAGGTAATGGGCTACTGTTGGTTCTTTGAGGGCAATGACTTGGGTCAACTCTGCCAACTCATAATCAATTTCTTGAAAATAATGTGCTGCCTCAAGATATCGCTGTCCATTTTTTCCTAAAAGTTGATCTACAACTGCGCGATCAGGACACAGTTCCCCTGGTTCCATAATTCGGTAGTTAAAATAAATATGATCTTCTACCCGAAAATGTTGACGTCTTTCATGTATAGGCATAGTAGCTCCATTAACTGCATTTTAGTAAACAAGTCTCCTTGACTTCAATTACACGACATACTTAGTTGTTCTTCTTGTCTCATATCCAATGCTGATGAGTTTGATGATGATTGTGTTATCCACTCATCTTCTTTCTTCTCTTCCTTTGTTTCATTGATTTCATTGGATTCAGTTTGATTCGATTCATTTTGAAACAAATTTGTTGTTAAAACGTGCATCCAAGGCATTGACAATGCTTCCAATTTCAATATCACTTTTTTCGCAGAGTCAGAGAGCATTCGACTTTCATGCTGTGCTTCAGTGTAATTGGTTGCAGTTTCCACTCTAAGGATGCATTCGTCCAGAAAGTCAGTAAATTCCTGATTTGTTATTTTATCTTGCCTTACTGCTTCTAATACTACAGCATTAAATTCAGATACTCTATCCAGCTTCAATGCAGCGATAAATGCTGCACTTAGATTTTTTGGGATTTTTGAAGCAATCATTAGCTTTTGTAGTTGTTGTTGCGCGTCAAAAGAGAATTTTTTAAGGACATGCATGCCAAAACCTTTATCATAAGCCCTATCAATATGTTCTTTGAGGTGTTTCTCGGTCTCCGTGATGCATTTCAACTGTTCATCAATAGGAATTGAAGAATTCATTTTTTCACGATACGTTGTAATCGTGTTCATAATGTAAGTTCTATTTCCGGCTTTATATGCTTCCTTGATGAGATCCAAATCCGCTGGATCCAAATAGTTTGTAGAAAGATCCAGTACCAGTCTATGTTCGGGATGAAGCAAATCCTCTCTTAAAGCTGCTAGATGAACTTTAGTTAGAGTTATTGTTTTAGAAGAGGTAATCGTAATAGATTCACCCCCACCACGTCGCTTAATAAAATCCAACAGAAGTGAAGAAACCTTATCACTAAAAGTTAATTGGATTAAGTTATCACCTAGGTCTTCTATTTTCTTAATTTTATTAAGTTGTCTGTAAGTCCATGGATATTTAAATGGACGACCATCATCACTGAATAATATAGGATTATGCAGTAACTTTTCAAAAATTAAGACTTGTCTAATCTCTAAAATACCTACATTACCGCTTGTTTGCGGCAGCATTTCATCGATGTACTTAAGACGCTCCATAATTCGAGTTCGGAGTATCTCTGCGTCTTTTTCAAGCACGATCAAGTCGCTCAGATTAGTTGTTAATTGGCTTTGTTTTTCGAGGCTTAATTGCTTTTTAAATTGGCGTTTAATCCGGTTTTGTTGTTTTTGATGTTGCCATGCGACATGAGTGAGATATTGACTCAGTTTTTCGCCTATGGAGCGTAATTGCATGATGCTTTGAAATTTGGAACTCATTGAGGAATCTTCAATGATAGTACGATTGCGTCCTAAACCATGGCGAGTATGTTTTTTAAAAAATTCTACGGGTATCAAACACAAGCGTGAATCAAGAATAAATTTGTGTGTATCCATAAGGGATTGATCAAAAATAAAAAGTGATTTTGCTGTTTTTAAAGCCTTGTTTTGACAGTTGCCACCAATTGTATCGGTATCACTACATAGATAAAGCAAACCAAGAGCGTTCCCAAAATCATTAATAAAACAATCCGATTGAATTCCTTCACCTAGGGGTTTAATCGTTGAATAATGTGTATAAGTTTTTCCTGCTAACCATGCATAGAATGATTTTCCTAAAGAAAACTCGCTAAGTAAACGAATCTCTGAAAAAGGGATAAATAAGGCAGGGTGTCCATTATGGAAAATTGTAGTTGTGGCCGTCGTATCTAATTCAAGTAATCGGGAAATATTTAGTGCCATAGCCTCATGTTGAACTTCTTTAATATCACCGTGTTTGGGTAATTTTATAATGGCTTCGGTGCTGAGCTTATAGAGTTCTCTTTCAGTGTGATAATCCTCAATACTGAAACCGTCCTCTTTCGCACAAAGACGACGCAACTGTTCTTTTACAGTCCCAAGACTAATTAATGAGATTTTTTCGGTTACACCGCCTACGTTTTCTTGGAGGGTGCAATAGTAAAGTTCTGTTCCATTATCTTGCGGAATATTAATTCGCTTTAATTCGTTTATTTTATTGAGATCCAAAAGTATATTTAATTTTTTTTCTAACTTTTCTCTTTGTGATTTATCATTAGATAATCGCTCTATTTCTTCCTCATACCGTTGGATTAATGATGTTATATGTATTGAGTTTGATGCGTCAAAGGGTTTAGCGTCTGGAAAGGTCTGGGTCAAGGTATAAAGATTTGCTCTACAGCTAACTATTAAATGTTCTAACTCAGTATCTACATTTTGAGGAATATACGTTGGGCGTTCGTAGTAGTCATCTTTGGGTAATTGAAGAATTTCATGGGCATTCCGGGTATAACGTATGCCTTCTTCAGCTTTTTTGAGGTCCACGCTTTTTAATAGAGGAGGGGATCCCCCTTTTTCAAAAGTAGTAGAATATTTAATGATGCCACAAAACTCACGCCACTGATCTGGGTCTGTTTCCAGGGTTTGCAGGTTGAATAAACCATTATGATGAAGATCGATATGATCTAATAATTTTTCAAAATCGGTATACAGCGTCCGATCCATATTTTGCATTTTTACTGCAACAGGATTTTCACTTTTTTCTTTTAAAAAACGTTTAATAATCCTGTTTTTTTGCTCCAACTCCATTGGTTACATCCTTATAAAACCAATTTGACCTATTTATAATATAGACAATTTTTTTATTTTTGGTCAAAAAATACTTTAGGGATTTACGTATAATAATCAATACAAATAAAGATGAAAACTATATTAAATTACAATAAGTTAGTGGAAGGGTCTTTTTATTGGGTTTTAAATCTTAAAATAAGTTTTGGAGAGTAAGCGCTCTTCCTTGAGCCCCTTGTTATTATTTAATTACGTGCATTAACACTTACGTGTTCTTGGCTGTTTGTTTTAAAAATGTCCTCAACTCTTGGATGGCGTGAGCCTATCTCGCCCCGAAAAAGCGTGGAGGGGACTCGGTGGGCAGATTTTCTTTGTGGGTCGTCTACGTCCTTATAGGCCTTTGCAAGTGCCTGGAAAAATCTATAATTTTCTGCAAGAGTAACTGAATCCTTCCTGGTATGCTGCGTTTTTTCTTCAGTTGGAGACGCAACCTTTTGGGGTTCAGTGGGAGGTACAGCAGTAGAGCTTTGTATGGAAGTAGAGTCTTCTTCTGAGTTTTTAGTATCCTTTTTCGTAGCAACATCCTTTATAATTCTAGTTTCAGAGGGTAAAAGATCCTCATCTGATTCCTCTGCCTCTTCCTTTTCTTTTTTAAGCACATGGGATTGGGAAACTTTGGTTGCTTCGGTTTCATCTACAGCTTCCTCTTCCTCGCGAATTGATTCCTTGTTATTTAATTCTCGTATCTCATCCAAATGGACTTTAAAGTATTCTTTAAAGTTTTTTGCTTCTGTGAGTCCCAAACTATCGAGTTCTTCTGCGGGTAAGAACTCAAATTGAATAAAATGAGTTTGAAAGTTTTGATCATTAAAATCGAGTGAAATTTCGATCTTGTCTGCTGTGGTTACTCTTGCAACCCTGAAAAAGCCAAAGGAGAGAGTATGGATCATTTGTCGCCACCAACTTGCAGAGTTCCAATCCTGGGTAAAAAGGGCGGTTTCAATTTCTTGAGAAATTTCAGAGAAATATTTTTTCGAATAATTTTGATAACATTTGGTTGCTAACTTTTCCGCAATATAGTTTAAACGCGGCTCGCTAGGATAACGGTCTGAAATGGCAGAAAAAACTACGTTTGCTCGTTCTAAATAGTTTATACCTTCAAACTCATGGGAATATAGAAGTTTTTTAACCTCATGTAACTCTTGCTCAATACCTAAACTTTTCGCAGACAGTTCCTGTTCAAGTTGTTGGTAGAAAAAGTCGGTCTCATGATTAATATAGGGAAGTAGTCTTTGGAACTGTTCGATAGTAAGCCTTTTCCCTTCTTCAAAACGCGTTAGTTCGTCAACAAGGATGGTCAAGTTAGTTATGGCACGATAGGGTTTATGAAAATGAGCAAGGACATTACTTTTTTCCTCACGGGATTTCTCTGGTAATCTACCAAGTTGGGTCACGATCAGAAATTCTTTGAGGGCTTTACCTATCTGATAGGACATTAATTGTTTTACGTCAATTCGTGTCGTCCGCGCTGTAGGTGTGTAATTTTCACATTCATCATCGAGACAGGCAAGATATTGCGGGGGAGCATATCGCGGAGTGCTGCGCAGGTCATTGGCAAGTGGTTTTGGAGAGCGAACAAAAGTTTTGCGATCGCTCACCAGCAGTTTGTTCTTGTGGACCAAAAAATTAGTTAATTTGATATCTGGATGATAAGCACCGGCTTGTTGAAGTTTAAGGCAAAAGTCATTAATCTGACTGAAATAATATTTAGTTATTGCCGCAATGGTTTGTTGTGACTGTCCCTTTAATTTTTTCGCGACGTCAACCAAACTTCCCTGTTCAGCAAATTGACTTATTACAACAGGTTTGTATTCAATTTCTTTATTATCTTCTGTTTTGAATTGCATCATAAACAGAGCAGCATCATTGATGAAATACTTTGCTACAGGAAAAGAATGGAGATCTTGTTCGAAACCCAAATCGTTTCTATCTTCTACTCGAATCACAAGATCTTTCCAACGTTTCATTTTGAATTTGAAATTGTAATTATTGACATGTTTCTCGCCTAGAGGTTCTGTTTTATACTCAGAGCTTTGCAGATCGCTTTCGCCTTTGATTGCACTAATTTTTCTTTTGGCAAGGCGTAAAATTTGCTTATGCTCATCCAGGCTTTTTTTCAGAATGGTATCCCTTTCAGCCAATTGATTAAGACGATAACTTATGGCCAAAAATTGCGATTTTACTTGAGAAAACGGTTCACCACTTTTTAATAATGTGTCACGTTTTTGCATCAGCTCATAGAGATCTTCTCGGGGTTCCATCATCTTTATTTCAGATGCATCTATTTGCTGTGCTACTGCTTTTGCAAATTGAAATCCTTTAAAAAAAAACGAGCCGTCAGGATTTATTCCAAAAGCTTTCAGATGAGCTTGCCAACTATCTTTATCGGTTGCTGCGAGCCACTTGTACTCACCCTCAAATATAGGGGTTGAATTGATGGAATAATTGATCTTCTGTAATTGAAATAAACGTTGAACTACATCTTCGGCTGGTATTTTATTAAATTCTTGTATTAATCTTCTTAGCCTTCGGTGTTTCGCGCTAATTGGTTCTACTCTTAATCCCATGGGGGTACTCCAACGTCAAAAAATCAGAAAAGATAGAGTTAATATTTTTTACTATGAGAAATTCATTTCTTTTTTGAGAAGTTCAGAAATAAATTACTGAAACTTTAAATATCAATCCCACCAGTAATTTGAAAAATTGCGTAAAATTACAACATAGTCCTCTTTGTCTTTCAAGAAATATGAGTAGGGCAGGCAATAATTGCATCAATTCGACTTTTCAAAATTTATAACAAAAGTTGTTCCGTATTTTAGCTTATCAAAAGCCTTTGAGAGGATGTAATTCCTAAGAAAACTACTATCTTAAATAGTCTGTTTTATGATTTAATATTGACTATTTCCAGTATAAGAAAGGGTTATCATGACTTTTGTAGTAACAGAAAGTTGTATCAAGTGCAAATACACTGATTGTGTTGAAGTATGTCCTGTGGATTGTTTTTACGAGGGACCGAACTTTTTGGTGATTCATCCTGATGAATGCATTGATTGTGCGTTGTGCGAACCTGAATGTCCAGTCAATGCAATTGTTTCTGAAGATGATTTAACTTCCGAACAACAGCAATTTAAAGAATTAAATGCGGAACTGGCTAAAACATGGCCTAATATTACTGCTAAAAAAGATGGACCGCCTGACGCCAAGGATTGGGAAGAGGTTAAGGATAAACTTCAGTACTTACAAAAAGAGTGGTAGAAATCAATTCGCTTGCTGAATCTTGTCAGCAATATCTCAGTGAAAAAGGAAGACTTTCCACTGCCATTCCTGGATTTGTGGCGCGAAAGCCACAGTCCGATTTGGCTGTAGCAATTGCTACAGCAATTGAAGATAAGTCAATTTTAATTGCTGAAGCAGGGACTGGAACTGGTAAGACTTTTGCCTACCTACTTCCTTGTTTGTTAAGTGGAAAAAAAGCGCTAATTTCTACAGCAACCAAAACACTACAAGATCAACTCTATCAAAAAGATTTACCCACTTTAGTAAGAGCTTTGGGCCTATCTGCGCGCATCCAAAATCTCAAAGGGCGATCGAATTATATATGTCAATATCGTGTGGAGTTGCACTCTGAAGAAGGGCAATTTCAAAGCCCACAATGTGCCCACGAAATCGCACATGTTCGCAGTAAATTATCGCAAATGAAAAACGGTGATCGATCTGAATTACCTGAGTTAAGTGAAGACTCTCCGGTTTGGCCTTTTGTGACTTCAACTGTAGATAATTGTTTGGGTATTGAATGCGCAAATCATGATACCTGTTTTTTGCTCAAGGCTCGTAAACGTGCATTGGATGCGGATGTAGTCGTTATAAATCATCATCTCTTTTTTGCTGATTCACGCTTGAAAGAAGAGGGATTTGGAGAGTTATTGCCGGGTGTGGATGTAATTATTTTTGATGAGGCGCATCAGCTGGCTGAAATAGCCACGCATTTTAATGGCGAGCGAATTGGCACGCGTCAATTTCGTGATTTATTAGATGATCTTATTAAAGAATGGCCTGCTGTAGATCTTGCAAATCAACCTTTAAAAGCATTAAGTCATAAAGCAGATACGTTAATGGATGAGTTGTTGACTAGCTTGCCGGGAATAGATGATCGAATAAGCTGGGAAGAATTAAAAAATAACAAATCATTTATGAGTGTGTGGAATGAGTGGTTAGCATTAAAAGACAAGGTGTTGGAGTGCTTCAGTGATCTCTCACTTGCCGAATTCCCTGGTCTTGCGCGTTGTAAAGAACGTTTGCTGGAGTTAACTCGGGTCTTATTATTTTTTACTCAAGATAGTAATAATAAAATACGTTGGCTCGAGCGCTTTAAACATACGCTAGTTTTTCATGTTACTCCTTATGATGTGGCTGAACCATTTAGTGAGCTACTCAAGCGCCAAGACAGTACGTATGTATTTACGTCCGCAACTTTAACCATAGCAGATTCGTTTGATTGTTTTTGTAAGCCTTTAGGATTGTTTGAAGCCAAGACTCTATTATTGCCGAGTCCTTTTGATTATCGACAACAAGCCTTATTATACTTACCCAGAGGATTACCTGATCCTAAGGATTCAACTTATTATGAATTATTAGTATCTCGTGCTATTCCTCTAATTGAAGCTCTGGGCGGGCGTTGCTTTGTTCTGTTTACCAGTCATAAAGCGTTAAAACAAGTTGCTCAAATGATGGGCAATATTTTAAAATATCCCTTATTAATTCAGGGAACCGAAGCAAAACCCATTTTACTTGAGCGTTTTAGGCAATTGGGCAATGCCGTTTTATTGGGGACTGCTACTTTTTGGGAAGGCGTGGATGTTAAAGGTGAAGCTCTTTCATGTGTTATTATTGATAAATTACCCTTTTCTAGCCCAGCGGATCCGGTAGTTCGTGGGAGAATGGCTTATTTAAAGGAAAAAGGCCTGTCGGGTTTTGACGAGTTATCTTTACCTGGAGCAGTAATTGCTTTAAAGCAAGGTGTAGGACGTTTAATTCGTGATAATACAGATAAAGGTGTTCTAATGATTGCGGACCCTCGCTTGACCAGTAGAGATTACGGTGGTCGTATTTTGGCCAGCTTACCTCAATTACCGAAAACTCGCGATGAACAAAAGGTACTTAACTTTATTAAAGAATTAGAGCTGGATTATGAAACTGTTAGCGATTGATACATCTACAGAGACTGCTAGCGTGGCTTTGTTTACTGGGGAAGAGTTATTTTGTGAAGAACAAAATAATCAAAAAACACATGCACAATTTATTGTACCGATGATCGATAAGTTGATGGTGAACGCTGGTTTACAAATGAATCAGCTAGACGGCATAGTATTTGGTCGAGGCCCTGGTAGTTTTACCGGTTTACGCATCGCATGCAGTATTGCAAAAGGTTTGGCTTATGCGAATGACTTGCAATTGATTCCTGTGAGTAGCCTTGCCGCAATTGCTTGGTCAGTTCGCCAGCAAAAACAAACAAACCATATATCGGTATTGACGGTGTTAGATGCACGTATGCATGAGGTGTATTGGGCTTATTTTGCTGAGAATCAGTGGGAAGCAGGGGAGCACGTTAATCCAGTTAAAGAGCTTCACCTCCCTGAGAATCACTCAGTAATTCTTGCAGGAGTGGGAATAGATCTATATTGGAATGATTTTACTTCAGAAATTAAGTCCCACATCAGTGATAAAATAACCATCAACCCTTCTGCAGCAGCCATGATTCAGTTTGCTCAGAGTTCTGGGCAAAAACCGCTTTCAGCTGCTGAAGCGCAACCTGTATATGTACGGAATAAAGTGACTTAAGCTCATAGGAGAAATTTTGTGGATAAAAAATTATTGGAAATATTAGTGTGTCCTTTATGTAAGGGAAAGTTATTGCTAAAGAAGCAAGAACTTATTTGTAAATTTGATCGACTGGCTTTTCCTATTCACGATGATATTCCAGTTATGTTAGAGCATGAGGCTCGAGTTATACCCTTAGAAGAAAAGGATGAGCTATAACAAAGGAATAAAGTCGCATGGGTGGAGCGTAGCGGAACCGGAGTGGGTTTTTATCCTATCTCAAACCCGATTCCGCTTTAACCACGCCCGTCTTATGATTAGTGAGATATCTTTTACGCCAGTACAGTATAAATGCGGGGATCATCATCATGAGGATTCCTAAAGAAAAAACCAGGCGAAAGTGAGCGGCACTACCAAAGTTCATAAATTCTATTGGCGGGATGAAACCTACGATTAGGGTCATACTACATCCACATAAGCCTAAAATACATGTCAAATAATAACCTAATTTTTTCCCTGGGATCGCAAAAGGTCTTTCAAGGTGGGCGTACTTGCTTTTTAATTTCCAAGCTGCAATAAACATGAGAACATACATCATGATGTAGAGTTCGGTACTTAGAGCAGTAAATAACCAATAGATGGCATTGACACTAGGAAATAGGAGAAAACCACTGCATAAAAGGGTTACTAAAATAGCCTGCATGATTAATATTCGCGAAGGCATGCCTCGTTTATTTAATTGACACATAAACTTGGGAAGAAAATTATGATTGGCTGCCATCAGTAGACCTTTAGCAGGTGATATGATCCAATTAATCATACTGCCTAAACTTCCTAAGAGGAGTAATGCGATAAGAATTGGCAACAGCCATTCTAGATTATAAGCTTGAAAAAAGTTATTAAAGGCTTGGAGTACCCCATCAATTAGACTAATTTTTTCTTTTGGGAGTACGAAAGCGATAGCTAAAGAACCAAAAATCATTGTGGTTAAAATGAGCAGCACAGAGAAAAACATTGCCCGCGGAAAATTAGTTTGTGGCTTATGTACGTTACGAACATGGACTGCAGCGAGTTCCATACCCAAGAACGAAGTCATAATTGCGGTGAGCGATACCCAGGATTGACTGTCTTTCCAGTGCGGTATTAAATGAGAAAAACTCATATCTATTGCGATAGGATTTCCTTTAAGGACCCAAATCAGTGCTAAAACAATAATAAAGCCCATAGGAAGTATCATTCCCAATATGGCACAAAGACCAGCAAAGTGTGCTGAGGCGCGTAAGCCAGATAAAGCGATTAGGGTTAATGACCAAAATATTACTAAGATCACTGTGATGAGATAGTATTTATTTTGGGCTAATTCAGGATTGATTAAATAAGCTAACACCCCTGCGATAAAGGATAAAATAGTTGGGTACCAGACTAATGTATTGATCCATTGCAACCAAATAGTAAAAAAAGCTAAGTTTTCGCCATACGCATGTTTTACCCAACTATAAATTCCACCTTCTTCATCAGACCATGTAGAGGATAATTCAGCAGCTACTAACGCAACAGGAATTAAAAAAACAATTGCTGAAAAGATAAAGAAAAAAATTAATGAAGAGCCAAATAGGGCAGTACCCGGCAGATTTCTAATGCTGTCAATTGCACCCGTAATGAGTAAGATTAGAGCAAATACAGATATTTTTTCAGAAGACCAATTGTTCATTAATTAAAACGACTTATTAAAATGCAAGGCATTATATAGGAAGTTGGTGAAGGACGTTACTGTTTATTTTATCATAAAGAGTTAACCTTTGTTACTTTTATGTAAAGTAAGCGACTCCTGAAGATATTATATCTTCACAGAACAAGTGGAATCTTTTTTATCATATTCCTATAGACAGGTTTTTGACGGTTAAAATTTAAGTTGTATCAATAGCTAAAAACCTGTCGATAATCTTTAAAATTATAGAGTTATGGAGTGATCCAAACTGGACACTTTCTCATTAGACTCATCCACCTTTATTTGTTTGGGACATGCAAAGAATTTCCCTTTCTCTTTGGATGGAGATAAACACTCTCTTTTAATGGTTTTTAAAAGATTATCGAATTCGAGAAAAATTTTTATTTTTAATTGATAATCGGATTCTCTGTGATCGCTGTTCTCTTTATAAAATTCCACGGCTTTACCGCTTAGCCTCGTTATTTTTTGTTGTAAATCATTTTTTGATTTGCAATGATCGCGTAATTTCATAGCTTGTTCGGTAAATTCGAAAAATTGTGCTTTGTATGCTTCTATTTTCATTTTCAATCCTTTTAGATTATAAAATAGGTTTCCTAACCTCATGAATAAAAAGCAAAAAATATGCCGTTTTCATTTTGACGTTAAAGAGTACTTAAAACAATTACGGATTTTTATTTTCTTTATTTAAACCACCTTTACATACTGGGGAAATCAAAACAATGTTTCCTCTGCGTTCCCATTCATCTGGAGTAAATAAATGCATACTTAAGGCATGTAATCCATGATCAAATTCTTCTTTGAGCAATTGATTTAACATTCTATGTCGTGCAACTCGCGATAAATTAATAAATCGAGAAGAAACAACAGTCAGCTTAAAATGAGTTTGCGCCCCTTCAGGAACATGATGATTCGCTGATTCATCTTCGACATCTAAATAAACAGGAACGAATTCTTGATTTACTAATTCTACAATCCGATTCTTACGTGACATATACAACTCTTAGTTAATTTATAATAAAAAAGCCGCCATCAAGCGGCTTTTTAAACAAGATACGATTAAATTCTGCAGTTTGCAGGAACGTATCGGTTATTGGCGGCATTATTCACCGCACAAGCCCAGGTAATTGGTGCAGTGGGTGGTGTACCGGCAACCAGAGGGTTCCCATTCGCTGTGGGAGTTAAAGTTAAGACAACGTTATTAGCTAGAGCTGTATAAGTGACAGTGATTACACCAGTAGCTGGTGTAACAGCAACACTTGCAACACTCGCTGTAGCTGGGGGTGCACTCCAACCTAAGTCCAAGGTAGCAGAACCAGTTGAAGCATTTTCAGAGATCGTAGTCTTTGCGGAGGAGGCGAGACTTAATCCTTCTGTCACACGAGCTCTAACGACGTAATCCTGATATGCAGGGATAGCAATTGCTGCAAGAATACCAACTATTGCTACCACTATCATTAATTCAATTAAAGTAAAGCCTTTTTCTTTCATTATCTGCTCCTAATGATTGGTACAACGATAAAAATGCAAATAAAATGCCATTTATCAATAATTTACAACTCATTTAGGCCAAATACAACCTGCCCTGGCTAAAAAAGGAAGTCCTCTTTACTCGCCTTTATTTTAATTGTAGCAGATGTGATGGTTGGTTGCTTAATTTAAGAATGAGACTTTTTAATAAATTATTAGATAGGGCACGGGATTGTAAAGCGGATCAATTCAAACATAAGACAACCTGGACTTAGCTGCCGCTACACCCAGGCTTTCTTTTAATTTATTTAAGTACTTTGGGGACTAATTGATTTTTCAAACGAACATAATCAGGTAACCCATTAATGTAGTCCGGGTATGCTTCTCCTTGAATTAAGGGAGACAAGTATTTTCTACACGCATCAGTAATACTCATACCATCAGTTCCGATATATTCTGCTGGCATCGCTTTTTCTTGGTTTGCGACCTTAGCCAATGGTACTTGTCCAATAGACCATTTGTAGGGCTCATCTTGCTCACGGATAATGATGGGCATGATGGCATTATCACCTTTTATTGCATATTCTACTGCAGCTTTGCCAAGCGCATAGGCTTGTTCTAGATCCACTTTTGAAGCGATATGACGAGCAGCACGTTGTAAATAATCTGCAACGGCCCAGTGGTATTTATAATTGAGTTCAGTTTTGATGAGCTGAGCAATGACTGGTGCTACACCACCTAATTGAGCATGTCCGAATGCATCACGAAGTCCTGCATCACTTAAGAATTTACCTTCTGTGTTACGAATTCCTTCTGACACGACAATGACACAATAACCATATGTTTTGACACATTCATCAACCTTACTCAGGAATTTTGCCTGTTGGAAAGGGACTTCAGGCAATAAAATAATGTGGGGAGGCTCATCAGGTTGTTGGCTGGCCAATCCGCTTGCTGCGGCAATCCATCCTGCATGACGTCCCATCACTTCAAGAATAAAAACTTTGGTCGATGAGGCAGCCATAGAAGCCACATCAAAACCTGCCTCTTTGGTTGAAATAGCTACATATTTGGCGACCGAACCGAACCCTGGGCAAGCATCGGTATAAGGAAGATCATTATCAACGGTTTTGGGTATTCCAATGCACGTAATTGGGTATCCCATTTTTGTCCCTAATTGCGATATCTTATGGGCTGTATCCTGTGAATCCCCACCACCATTATAGAAAAAATAACCTATATTATGAGCTTTAAATACTTCAATCAGACGCTCATATTCTGCACCTTCATCTTTAAGTTTGTAACGACAGGAACCGAATGCTCCAGAAGGTGTTTGCAATAATTTGGCAATATCGGCATCACTCTCAAGGGATGTATCAATAAGTTCTTCGTGTAAGGCACCGATAATTCCATTTTTAGCGGCGTATACTTTGCCTATGTGTTGAGGATATAACCGAGCAGTTTGCAGCACACCACATGCAGAGGCATTAATCACAGCTGTTACACCACCAGATTGAGCATATATCGCATTTTTTATAGTCATTCTTTCTCCTGGTTAAAGGTCATTGCTTATCTCCATTTACTTCTATGTACGTTCAAATGAGACAAGTAAACTTTTAAATTCTTATTTTTTGATTTTCATATTCATTTATCACTGCATCAATGCTTTGAATTAATTCTGCAAAAGGAGTAGCCAACTCTTCAATTGAAGCAGCATGTGCAGCCAGTTTTTCTACATGAACTACTTTTTTCTGTAATGTTGGCACGCCCGAAAAACAACATGCTCCATGAAGTTTATGAGCCGCTTCTCCTAATTTTTTAATGTTTTTATCATGCATTAATTGAATGAATTCTTCTCGGTTCTGATGTAATTCTTCCACAAAACGCGCAAGAAACTCTTCTGCCAACGCTTGATTTCCTGAAACTTTCTGTACGCATAATTGCCAATCAATCGCAGCATGTTTTGCTTTATCAGCGATTCGAATGATTTGGGTGAGTAATTGTTTTTCATCAATAGGTTTTTGCAAGCAAAAATCGACGCCCGATTTTTTCAAGTCAATACTATTCACATCTCTTCCATTTGCACTGATTAAAACAATGGGGGTATGCCGATTAAGTTGTGATTTTTGACGAATGAGCCGAGACGCTTCTAATCCATTTATTTTAGGCATTTGTAAGTCAAGTAAAATGAGATCATACTTTTTGTCATTACAAGCCGAGACAGCCATCTCACCGTCGTCTACCGCAGTCATGTTTGCATGAGTACCTAATAGCGAGTTAAGAAGCATTTTGTTCACTGGATTATCTTCTGCAATGAGCAAATTAAGCCGCATAAAACGTAGTTGCTCCCTTAGGCTATCCAATTCATGATTTGTTGGTTTTTCAACATTTTCTAAGCTGGTAAGCGATTCAATTACATCTTGAAGTTTTTGAATACTAATTGGCTTATATAAAAATCCTTGAGCTCCAAGCGCGGTATAATCATTAATAAGCCATTTAGAAACCAATACATAGGGGAAATAATTATGTTCTGAGATTAGTTTGCCAATTTTTTGTTCATAGCCTTTGTTAATATTGAGAAATGCAATTTTACAGTCTTTGTTATTCTCGAGAGCCTTCGCAAGACGATTAAAGGAGTTGACCGCGACACATTGTATTCCCCAATAACCTAAACCATTACAAAGCGCTTCTAAATGCAGTGAATTATCATCAAAGCACAACATTTTAAACTGAGCGAAGGGGTGTATTTGATTCTTTTCTATTTCATAAGCAGCCAGCTTTTCAACTTTGACCTGAGCAGTAAAGCTTGAGCCTTTATTGAGTTCACTGGTAAAAGAAATACGGCCATGCATTTCTTCACAAAGTTTTTTGCAAATGACCAAACCAAGACCCGAGCCGCCATATCGACGCGTAATGCTTGTATCTGCCTGGTTAAAGGCTGTAAATAGTTTACTTTGATCCTCAGGAGAAATACCCAGACCTGTATCGGTAATTGTGATACTTAAAGTGTAATCCTTATCTGTTTCTTGCTCTACTTTTGTGCGAACTAACACATAACCATGATCGGTAAATTTAACCGCATTGGTCACCAAATTAGTAATAAATTGCTTGATCCTAAAAGGATCGCCTAAAATAATTTTGGGTACATTGACATCGGTTATAGGAATTAAATCAATTCCCTTTTTATGAGCAGTGGGCGCTGCAAGAGTAAGAACTTCATCAATACAGTGACGAATATTTAACGGAATGCAATCTAGATGAAGTTTTCCGGCATCGATTTTGGAAAAATCGAGAATGTCGTTAATTATTCCTAATAAATCTTGGGCAGAGGCTTTGATCGTTTTTACATAATCCAATTGTAATGGATCAAGCTTGCTTTCCAATAAAACATTGGTGAATCCAATTACTCCATTCATCGGTGTACGGATTTCATGGCTCATATTGGCAATAAATTCTGATTTTTGCCGGCTTTTTTCTTCAATTTTCTTCTTTTCAAGTGAGAGTTCAATATTTTTTTCTTCCAGCAGTTCGAGACTTTGTTGTAAATCTTCAGTAGCAACTTCAATATGTTGATTCAAATCCCGGATTGTTTCGAGGTATTTTTTTTGCAAATGAGCACAACCTTGCTCAATAATGCCTAACTCACCTGGACTTGTTGTTTTAATTTCGGTTTCAAATTCATTCCGTAAAATTTGCTTCATACTTCGACGTAAACGGGAAATAGGTAAATAAATACGTTTGGAAAGAAAATAGTGAATGGTTAGTCCCATTAGCAAACCAAATAAGGTAATAAAGATGGTAACGATGAGCATTTGATAGCGTTTTATTATCATAGAACGCGTATCAATATCGATGGATAACCATCCTAGAATGTCATCCGCCCGGGTGGCCATGGGGCTTAAGAGCTTCTTGAAAGGGGAACTGGAATAAAGATTGAATTTTGGAATAGTAACGGGTGCAATAAAATTAATCGTAAAAGGATTTATTTGTTTGCTTTCAATGTAATCTCCCGTGAATTTAGGGGGATCAAACGGTTTATTCAAAGAGTGTTTTCCACCGCGATATGCAAGTAATTGTCCATCACTACTGTAAAAGGCAAGTGCGATTACTTCGGGATTGATGGTGGATGCATTAATTAAACCCTGTAAAGTACGATCATCACGCCGCAGCATAGCATATTGTGCTGCAGGTAATAGTTGGCGGATATACGCTTCTCCTAATCGGGACATGTGTTGCTTTAAGTCATTACCAAATAGTCCATTATAAAAAATAGCGAGGAGCAGGGCGACTAGAAAGGCTGGAATTAGGGTGGTAATTCTCAGTTGATACTTAATACCAATGCGTTTCAAGATAACTCACCAATAGTTCGAGTAATACTTATATTTTAGCCTGAGTAGGGCATAGTGTAACCTGAAATGATTGTACAATATCAAGTGACTTGCTTCACCCAGGCTGCAAAGTCAGTTATTATAGCCCGATTATTTTATTCCTTACAATGTGGAACAGATTATGACTGTTAGAACCCGATTTGCACCAAGCCCAACTGGATTTTTACATGTAGGTGGGGTAAGAACTGCTTTATTTTCATGGCTTTATGCAAAACGCCATCATGGTGAATTTATTTTGCGCATAGAGGACACCGATCAGGAACGTTCTACTCAAGAATCGGTGCAAGCTATTCTAGATGGTATGGCTTGGTTGGGTATGGATTATGCTGAAGGTCCTTATTATCAAACGGCGCGTTATGAGCGATACAACCAGGTGGCGCAACAATTTTTGGACGAAGGAAAAGCTTATCGTTGTGAATGCAGCAAAGAACGTTTGGAAGCGTTACGAACGGAACAATTAGCTGCCAAAGAAAAACCTCGTTATGATGGTCATTGTCGAGATAAAAATTTGCCTTTATCGGATAAGCCTTTTGTAATCCGTTTTAAAAATCCGGAGCACGGAACTGTATCCTTTCACGATGAAGTATATGGCGAAATTCATGTAGCCAATAATGAGTTGGATGATTTGATTTTGGTGCGTTCTGATGGCCATCCAACCTATAATTTTGCTGTGGTTATCGATGATGCGGACATGAACATTACCCATGTAATTCGCGGGGATGATCACATTAACAATACCCCACGACAAATTAATCTGTTTCAGGCATTGAACGCCTCTATCCCCGTATTCGCTCACTTGCCTATGATTTTAGGGGAAGATGGTAAACGTTTGTCTAAAAGGCATGGTGCTGTCAGTGTATTGCAATTTAAAGAATTAGGTGTTTTACCCCATGCGTTGTTAAATTATTTAGTTCGTTTAGGCTGGTCATATGGGGATCAAGAAATTTTCAGCATCAATGAAATGATCGAGCGCTTTGATTTGAAAAATGTAAGTCGTGGTGTTTCCAGTTTTAACTATGAGAAATTATATTGGTTAAATCAACATTATCAAAAAAATGATCCAGTTGAGGATGTTGCTGAGTCCTTGCGTTGGCATTTTGAGCAGGCGGGAATTGATATATCCAATGGACCTAAATTGACTGATTTGGTTTCTATTCAAGCTGAGCGGTGCAAAAACTTGAATGAAATGTGTCAAATGAGTTTATACTTTTTCACTGATTCGATTGAGTACGATGAAGCTGCGGTAAAAAAGCATTTACGTCCGGTGATTCTGGAGCCATTGACCGCACTTTATGAGCAGTTGCACAAGATAAGTTCCTGGGAAAAAGATCATTTACAAGAATGCATTAATGATGTCAGTGCAAAATTTGATATCAATATGGGGAAGATAGCCCAACCTTTACGAGTAGCCGTAACTGGCTCGAGTATGTCACCATCTATTGATATGACATTAACTTTATTAGGCAAAGAAAGGGCATTAACCCGTCTTAACAATGCTTTAGAACAGTTAAAAATTAGAGCACAGGCAACTAGCTGATAACCACTTATGGACTGCAGGTTGATTTAGAATATTAACCTGCAGATGTAAGCTCGTATTAAATCACATACTGAATTAATAGGAGAGAAATTTTTTATGTAACAAGGATGGTATCTTATGAAATTAAAATCAATACTCCTGGGGTTAGGCTTAATTCCTTCTTTGATTTCGCCAATATTGTTCGCTGCTTCAGAGGCAACTTCTAATATTACAGCTCAATTACAGAACGTAATTGATGATTATTATACAAAGTACAATCAAAAAGAAAAATTCACTGCTATTGCAGCCTCTGTTTTAATTCCTCAGAATCAAACCAATTACCAAAAAGAAATCAAAACGGTGTTGCACGGGACTATGGGATATCCTCCTCTATCCCAACCTATTACTCCAAGCAATTTATTTGATATTGGTAGTATTACTAAATCATTTACGGCGTTGATTATTCTGCAATTGCAAACTGAAAATAAATTGTCTTTAGATGATCATTTAGGAACATGGTTACCACAATATCCTAATTGGAAAAATGTCACTTTAAGACAGCTATTAAACATGACCAGCAGGATCCCCAATTACTCTGCAGATGATGAATTTTCTAAGAAAATGGAGTCTCATTTGGATGCCGTTTGGACTGATGAAGAGTTACTTAAGTATGCCCATCCGGAAAAACCACTTGAGACGAAAAAGGGAAATCTTTTTGAATATTCAAACTCTAATTATATTTTAGCTGCTTTAGTTATAGAAAAAGTAACCAATGATACTTTTGCCAACCAATTAAAATTGCGAATTCTTAATTCTCAAAACGGTTTAAATGATATGTTTTATTTGGCTGGGCCTGATGGTCAGTCTCTAGGAAAATCGATTGAGGCTCGGAGAGTTCATGGATATTTTTATGATGAAGCAGAGAATAAACTAATTGATACTTTAAGTAATGATCTCTCTTGGGCTGGAGCTGCGGGTGCCATTGTGGGTACAACTGAAGATGTCGCTCGGTGGGTTCAACAGCTTTATCATGGCACATTAATTAAGCCGATTTTCAGAGAGCGGATTCTAGCCGAATTAGAGTCTGTTGTATCAATGAAAACAGGAAAAACTATTCCTACAGTGACAGAAAACGATCCTTCTGGATTTGGCTTGGGTGTGGGATATCTTTACGATAAAGATCTGAAGCAACGTTTTTGGGTGTATAAAGGCAGTACCTTAGGGTTTCGGGTCATGTATTTTTGGCAACCCTGCAATAATGTGACTACTGTAGTTGCTTTAAATGGTAAGGGAGGGGAGGGAAATCCTAAGTCTAGACTCGGTGACGAGATTATTAAAGCAAACCGGAATTTGTATAAAGTAATTTTGCAAAATTACCCCGAATTACAGTGCATGTCTTGAGTCATCCTCTTTGCTCCTTCTTTTCCATTTAGAAGGAGCTCTTTCTAATTTCACCGATAAAACCTTTACCTTTTATTATAAATTCGATTCTAGTTGGTTTGCGTACATTTCATGTGATACAATTTGCGCTCTAAGTTCAAAAGATAATGATTATGTCAAAAAATAGCCCACCGCCTGATTTGCTAAAAGTTAATAAAAAAACGGATCATTTTTTTATTTCAATTAACAAACAAGGACCGCATGCTTTTCTAATGCTGGGGGTATATGACCAAAATAAAGTCCGTCGTTTACTTTGCCGCGTAGGTAAGTTTGGCTATCCCAGTGGGGCGAAGTGTGACCTTCATTTAATGCCTCAACTACCAAAAGATCTCACAGCATATAAATACGACTATATATATTGTCAGGATCAAGGTATCCAAAAGTTGTATTACGTTCGCCAAAAAGTAGTAAAAATTACTGAAAATGGAGAAGACACCGATGGAGAAAAAACTAAAAAAGTACCGTATGCTGAAGAAGTGAATATTGCTGATTATGATGAATTCAATAAAAATATAAATCAAATTAACCCTCAGAAAGCTGCCCGATTACATCTAAGTGCTGAGCAAGTTCTTCAAATAATTACCTCTAATGGAGGCCATGTTCAGACTATAAAAGCAGATTATTTTATGCAAATGGATTTCCTCTGCAATTCTCTTTTTTTTAAGAATAGGGGACAATTAACGGATGAAGGGATCTTTCGAAAAAAAATACAAAGGGATCGAATCAGTTATCAAGCGTACGATATATCCTATGAACAATATCTCGAGTTTGTCAGCATATTAGAAAGTTTGCGCGCCCATAACGAATTTGAATATTACAAGCCCGACTCAACAAGCGGGGATGAAGTCACATTAAAATTAACTAGCACGAAAATTGCATCCTCCCCCGATGTAAAACCCATACCGAACGATCGTTTAAATAAAATAAAAGCGAGTATTAGTGAGTTACATATTGGTAATACATGTAGGCATACAGCAATAGAGCTTCTTGAGACCGTTCGGCATGCTCCAGTATCTTCTTTGGTTTCATCTATCTTTTTTAAGGATTTACCTTGTGAAACGGTGTTGGAATACGGCAAGCCTTGTAAAAAAATCCCATACTATGTACTTCCACCACCCCCAGTAACCATCGTTGAATCAAATAACACAAAGAAGAAAGTAATTACAATGCTGTACTCAAGAATGGAAAATATGCTACTCCTGGAGCCTGACTCTTCTAGTACTCAGAAGAAATTCTTGAGACTCAAAGAATTATATTTAGACATAGTGGGACCCAGTAAAAGTTCATCTATAGAGCAATTATTGAGATATATCCAGACTTGGAAAGATCAAAATAAAGGTGATTTACAAGTTTTGAGAAAAACATACTTTTGGGATGATCTTCCTTTTATTAAACGACAATCGTCCACTATGAAACTGATAAATCAACTTGAAGAAGAGCTTCAAAAAAATAAAACACCTGAACTAAGTAGTTAGCGAGTATATTGGGTGTTCTATTGTGAATCTAAAAAGATTATTATAGATAATTCTAGGGGGTTTCTTATCGAAACCCATCAGAGTAGCCTAGGTAAAGCGAGACGGAACGGGAACTTATTTTTAAAGCTGGGTTTTTCCCCGCTTTACCCAAGCTATTATCTGAGCTGAGAAGTTGTAACCTTGATAATTGACAATGAATCAAAGGAGTGGATATGAAACTTTATTATGCTAAATCAGCATGTTCATTAGCGGCACGTATTGTCCTTAATGAATTGGGTCGCACTTTTCAGGATGAAGAGGTTGATTTAAAAGCTAAAAAAACGAAGTCTGATGAAAATTATTTAGCAATTAATCCTAAAGGTGCAGTACCCGCACTTTATCTCGATAATGGAGATATACTTACAGAAAATCAGGTCATTTTACAATATTTGGCAGATAGTACACCGGGTCAAAAGCTATTAGCTTCAGTGGGTGATTTAAGAAGATACCATACCCTTGAATGGCTTAATTATGTTGCTACCGAATTACATAAGACACTAGGTATGTTTTTTAATCCAAATCTTAATGAAGAGACAAAAAACATGTTTATGTCGCTTGTTAATACGAAACTAAAATTTGTTAACGAGCATCTTGCGAAAGGACCCTATTTAATGGGCAAGGATTTTACACTGCCAGATGCTTATTTATTTGTAGTGCTGCGCTGGTCTTATCATTTTAAAATAGATCTTTCGTCGTATAAACATTTAGAACAGTTCATGAAAGTTGTTGCAGAACGTCCAGCTGTAGTGACCTCATTGCAACAAGAAAAATTATAATAAGTATTTATTTCTAGCTAAATTAAGAACGTTCGTATTTTCGTTTAATACGTGTTTAATTCGATCGTTCTTTTTTACTTCAGGGGATAAGATCATTACTCACAGTGGTTATTTAAGAGGTGAGATATGCCTATAAAACCTAGTTTTAAGGGTGGTATAGATTTAAATTTTTCCTCACAAAGTAATTTTGAACCCATAGAAGGGGTGGCTAAAGAAAATCAGGCTTCTATTATTGCTCGCAATGCCGTACGTTTTTTAATGATGGGCTGGACGAAGCAGTGGACTGAATTTCTAACTCCTTCAGTGGCTCATGCCATTTTTGTAAAACGTGATCATGAATTATTAAGAGAATTACGTTTTGCTTTTCAGCAAGGCTTTTTGGAGCTTTTTGAGCAATTAAAAAATAAACAATTAACTAAAGAGCAAGAAGAACAAGCTCATCTTTATTTAAGTAATTGTTTAACATTACTTCCTTATGGAGATTTAACTCCTTATGAATCCATCAAAATCCCTCAATGTATTAATGGAAATTGGGAGCTTGTCGAGTACCAGGTTAAACCCATTGAACTAACAAAACGCTCAGGATGGGCGCGGTTTTTTATTCAAGATACCGATCGTGTGTTTGCTTATGGACTTGAACCCCTTTTCCATAAAGGTGCGGAGTCGCATTTAATTTTTATGGGAACAACTTACCCAGCGGGACAAGGTTTTATACCCCAAGTGAATACTGATTCCAATGGTTCTGAAACAGTTGGCGAATCTCTTTATATTATGGGGCGGAAGAGAATTCACGAATGGCTGAAATCCCAAAAAAATAAGATCCATGTATGTGGAGTAAGTTTGGGAGGATCTTTAAGTTTATTGCTTGCTATTGATAGAGGAGAGTATCAACTTTCAAGGGTTGATGCATTAAACCCAGCAGGACTTCATGCCAACAAACGAAAGTATGATTATTGGGATAAATTAAAAGATAAACCTCTAGTTGTCGTACAAAAACAAGGAAATGATCCAGTTTCAGCTTTTGGGGTTTGGAAGGATGATTGGTATATTATCCAAGTCACTCCACCAAGTGACAAAAAAGGCCCTAATGGATTTTGTGACCATTTTTTAAATTATGCAGGCTTTGCCGAAACACAGTTCGATTACATTGAGGCAGAAGAGGATAATGCGAAAAGAAAAACACGTAATTTTTGGCTCTATAATCTCGGTAGAAGTTTAATTTATGGTCTATTCTTACTTCCCTATACTTATCTGGTACGGCCACTTTTTTATTTTCTCGCGCACAACTGGAAAATTACGGTGCCTGTATTAGGAATTTTAGTGTGTGCCCCTCTTGTAGTTGCCGGTGTTTTACCACTACTTGCATTTATGGGCATAGTTGGAGGTTTATTTGCTAGCGTTTTTATATCTTCCTTTTGTTTTCCTAAAAATGGCATTTCAAAAGCATCGTCAGCAGAACCTGAGCTTGCTGGAAAGGAAGGACTAGCTCAATTACACGATCCTTCTCTTGCTCGTAATCCCACTATGGATATTTATAATAAAAGTAATGCTGTAGAAGTCGATTTGACTTATCAACAAATCCATACCTATTATGATGTGATGCGTCGTCTTGTAAAAGGGAAACATTTTTTGCCGAGCGAGGAAAAGAAAAGCAAACATGTTGATGGAGTTACTAAAAAATTCTTACTAAAAGAATGCTCGGAGCCCCAAAAGCAGGATTTGGTAGTGCCTTTTAGAGTTACCCGAGCCAAAGCAGCTCATATTCGACATACTTTAACTTTAGTGGAACAACTTGGAGTTGAGAATAAAAAATTAAAGCCAAGTTTAGAAAAATACTACACTCAATATTCTATTGGCAAGCATAAATAGTTGCACTCGTACTCGATTTAGACTTCTTTTTACTAGGTATATCATTTTATGATTATTAGGGATAAGGAGATAAATTTGTCTGAAGGAACAGTTTTTAAAGGGGGCTTAGAACTTAAGTTTGTTGACCCACAAGAATTTGAATCGCTTGATGGAGTGGATCGTGCTGACTACGCTCCTATTTTAGCGCGTAATATATTGCGTTTTTTTACTATGGGATGGACTGAATCCTGGACTCAATTTTTAACCCCAGCTGTCCTATATTCATTTTTCTTTCAACGCGACACTGCTTTGTTAAGAGAAGTTCGTTTCGCCATGCAGCAAGGTTTTTTGGAACTCTTTAAACAATTGCAAGGCAAAAATTTAAGTCGGGAAGAGGCGGAACAGGTACAACTCTATTTAAGTAACTGTTTGTCTATGCTTCCTTATGGTGATTTAACCCCCTATGAATCCATTACCCTACCTCAATGTATTGACGGACATTGGGACTTGGTTGAATATCAAGTTACCCCAATTGAATTAACAGAACCACACTGGTGGAAGAGTTTTTTTACTTATGATAATGACCGTGTTTTTGCTTATGGACTTAAGCCCCTTTTCCATGAGAAAGCAGAATCCCATTTAATTTTTATGGGCACTACTTATCCTGCAGGACAAGGTTTTCTTACCCAAGTAAAGACTGACACAATGGGATTTGAAACGGTTGGTCTCTCTTTATATCGTAGTGGACGAGAGAGAATACGAACGTGGCTAAACCAACAGAAAAACACGATTCATGTGTGTGGGGTAAGTTTGGGAGGTGCTTTAAGTCTATTGCTTGCTATCGATAAAGGTAATTATAAGCTATCACGGGTGGATGCTTTAAATCCTCCTGGACTTTATGAGCCTCTATTTAAAAGAAGCTATGATCATTGGGATGACTTAAAAGATAAACCTAGGGTAGTAGTGCAAAAACAAGGTAATGATCCGGTTTCAGCTTTTGGGATTTGGAAAAAGGATTGGGAGATTCTTCAAGTTGTACCCCCACAAGACAAACAAGGACCTAATGCATTTTGCGATCACTGTTTAAATTATGCAGGATTTGCAGATACCGAGTTTCAATATGTTTCTGCGGAAGAAGACAATAATCAACGTAAAACGCACCATCTTTTATTTAATGCGATTGCGAGATCCTTTCTTTATTATTACGTTTTAGTTCCTTACACCTATGCAGTTCGTCCATTTGGATATTATATGTTGAACAAATTGCTTCCTCAAAGCTCTAAGACTTCGTTAGAAAAGAACATCCTGGGATTAGCCAAAATACATCATCCCTCGCTGATGCGAAATCAATCAATGGATATGTATCATGCAAATAATACTGTTGAAATTAAACTTACATACCAACAACTCAATACTTATTATCAGATAACACGATGCTTAATAAAGGATAAAAACTTCTTACCAAGAAAAGAACAGGAAAATAAACATATGCAAGGAATTACAAAAAAAACTTTATTGACCGAAAGTGACGATACTAAGAATGCTCATTTACAGGTCCCTTTTAAAGCCACCAAAGCTAAGGCATTCCATATATTATCTACTTTAAGTTTGGTTCGCCAATTAGGTTTGGATAATAAAGAGAAACTAAAATCTATATTGGAAAAACACTATGAAACCTATCGTTTAGGTAAGCATTAACTATGTTAGCATGAGTGCTGTGCCGCTAGAATGACGTTGTTATTTGCGAACCCTTCTCTAACACTGATGGCAATAAACATCACTTAAAAACGAAAAATTAGATGTCCGGCGATTGAATAAAGAAATGGATAATATGCGTCGGCAGGATTAAGCTGCGACTCTCCATAACCTGCAGTAAAACTTCCGGCAATTTCACCCATAATTCGTTCAGTAAAATTATAATTAACACCCACACTAAAAGCAGGTCCCGGTCGCCAATCATCTACCACAATATCTTTACGATGGACACCAGCCACTCCTGCGCCAGAAAAAATTTTCATTTGCGAGTGCGGAATAGGGACCATAAGTTTTCCCATCAAAGTTAAAGTCTCAGTTTGAGATGCTAACGTATCTAAACCATCATGCTCGAAACTGAATAAACTTATGGGATCGAAAAAGACATTTGCTTCAGGAAAGTGCACGTAATTTACTTCAATTGCAAAATATCGAGTAAATTCGTATCCAGCCATTACTCCCCAAACACTTCCACCTTCCTCAACATCTGTAGGTGTGGATAACATTAGGGCAACATTTTGATTTTCCTTAGTGGGAACCAAACCCGTCCAGGTAGTTGAACCAAATCCTCCAATGGCACCGATATAAAAAGGGTGATGTGGTAGATTTTCTGTCTCAGCCAGACAATACGGCGTAGAAAGAAATAAGAATGAGAATAAAAATAATTTCGATTTTTTATCACGCACAATAATTACTCTACCAGGATTCCTTAGATCGTTAGCATTGTGTTGGGCCGTAGCCCAACCTTAATCATGTTATGATTTTAATTTATATAAATTACTGACAGGGTTTTTTGGTAGAACTACATATTCTGCCTCGAGAATCAACTCCTCCCAGACGATAGCAATTCCAATTATCAAGACAATCTTGTTTTGTAGTATAAGGTTGAGCTGCGCATGCTTTATCCAGGGATCCATAGACACTCACCATACGTGCATAAAGCATATTCATATCTTGACACATACCAGAAGGCAAACCGGAAGAAGTACAGTAGCAAGTTGCAACTTTCTTAAATGAGGAGCAAAAATTTACATCATTCGTAGGAACTGCATTACCACAAGAACTACCATATGAAAAAGCAGAGAAACTGAGTAAGCACATTAAACCTGCAAAAAATCCTCGTATCATTTTTAATATCCTCTATTTAACTCGAAATTCTATGCAAGTTACTCTATCAGAAAATTAATCTGCCTGCAAAAGACATCGATATTAATATCGCATTTTAATTTGCGAATATTGAAAGCGGTAAAAGTATTTTTGATTTATTGTTTATGAAAGCAACTGCTCTTCTTCTTCATATTTGAGGGAGGCTTCGTGTAGATTTTTTTCAAAACCTACTGAATTCATAATCTGAATTGCTTCTAGAGCAATTTTTTCGCGAAATTCGGGTCTTAAATTTGCGGAAATAACTAATTGATGAACGTTTTCATTGTCATCTCGAATAAAACTGGCTTCGAAAATATAATCTATCGCTAGTAAATCATCCTTATTATTTTTAATTTGTTTGGTATTCAAACCAAATAATTTTAAATTTTTATTAGTCAGGTCAGTAAAGTTAGTACGGATGTTGAGGTTAATAACAAATTTGGTATTTCGTTTAAATGAAATCATTCGACTGCCACATCGTTTTAAGATTTTACGATAAATGGAAGGTATGTTGAGTAGTTTTAGATAAAGTGGAGTGATTAGATGGGTAAATATATTTTCAAGTATGTTGGGTTTAAAGGAACCTATGGAACTCAGTTTTATTAAATTTGAACAGTGCTGATAGTTACTTGTATCAATAATCGAATTACGTAGTTCTTGAGATAGACCAGTCAAAGTTGCCGCCTCATCAAGGATAATTTTAGCCGGCTCAACTCTCAGGAAACAACCAATTGTATTATCATACATTGGATTATCACGTGTTGATTGAATGATATTCATGAGGGTGTAAGGTGTCTCACTTTTACAGTTACCGGAACAATTTCGTAACGCCAATGCAATTACAGCGCATAACGCGTTATTGATACTTATATGATTTAGTTCGCAAAAAAGCTTGAAATGATTTAAAGAGGCTTCTGGTATGACTGAGTACGTGGAATAAGGAATTTGTTCAGCTTGCATATTACGAACTATATACTCCTCGGGAAAAGTAAATAAATGGGTATCTTTTAGATACTTCTCCCAAAATGGAATGTCTTCATCCAGGTGAATTTTCATTGCAGATCGTTCATTAAAAATATGTTCTTTAAAGTGTGAGTCTAGTGCAATTTCATCAAGCATTAAGTGCGTGTATCGTTCATAAAAATGAGATAACTCAGCGAATAAAATATCAGTACAATGCTCATCAGAAATTAAATGCGGTATGCAAATTTGAAGCTCAGATTCGTTCTCAGTTAAGTAAAATAATTTGCCGATAATTAAAGCTGTTTTTTTCGGCCAGGGATAAAAATCAATGAGTTGTGTCATTGAATCTTGCAATTCTTTTTCACTTTTGTGGGACGGAAGCATTGTAAGATCAGTAGTTGCGAGTTTAAATGACCATTTTTTTTGTGTTTTTTGGGCCGGTTTTAATTTGAAGATTTGATAAGTAAGTGTTTCATGCTTTTTTAAAATCGCTTGAAAAGCAAAATCTAAAGCCTTTTCGTTTAAGTGACCACTGAATCTCTTTCTAGCGACAATATTTAACTTTTGTGCTCTGGGTTCAAAAATATGTGACATCCAAAGTAAAAACTGGAAATCACTCAGAGGTAGATGACTTATTTTATGATAGCTAACTGTTTTATTTTTTGTTTTTTTCTTATTTCTTTTTGTGTTTCTAACAATAGGAGCTAAAGCTGCAATGTTGGTGGCCTTATAAAAGTCAGATAGACTGATAGTTCTATTTAATTCATCATTTATTTTTGAAATGATACGTGCCGCAGATAAAGAATGTCCCCCTAAATCAAAAAAATTATCATGAATACCAATGAGTTGAACGCCCAATTCATCTGACCAAATTCGCGCAAGTTTTTTTTCAAGTGCAGTAACAGGCTCAGTATAATTATAACTCGCAGTTAACAAAGGTACAGGTAATGCGGCTTTATCCAGCTTTCCATTCCTAGTCAAGGGAAACTTATCCACATTTACAAAAACTGTAGGAACCATATATTCCGGTACCTTTTGGTGTAAATGCTGGCGTATTTGATTCGTATTTAATGAAGCTTCGGGGTCTTTTAAAACGTAATAGGCTACCAAGCGTTGTTCTCCAAAAGCATCTTTTTGGGGCAGTACTGCAACTTCTTCAATACCGGGATGGCCAATCATGTGTTTTTCAATTTCGCTTGGCTCAATACGATACCCACGTATTTTTACTTGCTCGTCAATTCTACCTAAATATTCAATGGTTCCGTCAGGCCGTTTTTTACATAAATCCCCTGTTTTATATAAACGAGTTTTACTTAAGGTAATAAATCGTTCTTGTGTAAGTTGAAGTTGATTTAAGTAACCGCGCGCCAAACATGTCCCCCCAATAAAAAGCTCACCGACCTCTCCATCGGGAACCGGTTCATTGTTGGCATCGAGAATAATGCAACTCATATTAGTGCCTGCAATGCCAATAGGGACATTCGTATCCAGATAGGAGCAGTTCAAATTAGTAACTTTATATGTTGAAACCGCCACCGTTGCTTCAGTGGGTCCGTATTCATTAAATAGAACATGTTTAGGATAGGATTTAAGCCAAGATTGACATTCAGCAGCAGATAAATTTTCTCCTCCGAGAATAATGGAATGCAGGTGCGGCAATGTAATGAAATTATTTTTTATTTCGTGCAACAGCACTTTAAAATAACTTGGAGTTAGTTTAATAATGTTGATGCGTGCTTTCGCTAGATAATGCAAATACGAGTGAATTTCCTTCTTTGTTTTTTCCTCGCAAAGAACCACAGTTAATCCCAACATTAATGGCACAACGGTCGTAGTGACTGACATATCAAAAATAGGGTTTGCAGAAAAATCGATACGCTGTTGCGGTTTGCACTGTGTATAGTGGGCAAACCAATGACAATAATTGACCACCGAACGGTGTTCAATAAGCACGCCTTTGGGAGTTCCAGTAGAGCCCGATGTATAGATGATATATGCTAAATGCTCTGGAGTATTTGTTGGAGATGGATTATTCCATGCTTGTTGGTTGATAACCTTATCATCAATGTCCAATAACACAAGAGTTCCTTGATACGGTTTAAATTTATCTTTGAACATAGATTGAGTAATTAAAATTGAGGCTTTGCTATCCTGAAGTAAAAAAAATAAACGATCCTCAGGTTGCGATGCATCTATCGGTAAGTAAGCACCACCTGCCTTTAAAATGGCTACAAGTGTAATTAGAAAATCAAATGAACGCTCCAAACAAAGTGCAATAGGAGAATCTGGTTTTAAGCCTAAGCTTTTTAAGTAGTGAGCGAGTTGATTTGCTCTTCGATTTAGCTCGCTATAAGTCAGTTGTTCATTTCCCTTTACAGCAGCAATATGATTTGGGAAATGATGCGCATGTTCTTCAAATAAGGCTTGTATTATTTTTTTATTCGCCATTTTCTTATCCTAAATTCGGCAGTTAAAGAATAGCGGTAAACAAAATTTTATGCTGAATTTAAAGTCTTAAAGTATTTTTTATTTATTATGAAGTGTCATCCCCCTCAAATTATTGGAATTACCTCATCGGTTATAAAAAATAATTAAAAACCCTTTAAATTCAGTATAGTAAACCTTTTGGGATATTCAAATTCGAGTTAGGATTATAGTTTGGGTAGAATTCGATCCAGCCATTTAGGTAGATACCAGAGCCAATTTTTAAAAATGGCCATGGTTGCGGGGACTAAAAAACTTCGTATTAAAAAGGCATCGACGAAAATAGCAACAGCAATGCCAAGACCAAATGCTTTGACCATCAAAACATCAGCAATCAAAAAGGAGCAGGTAATCACAATAACAATAAGTGCAGCACTGGTAATAATACGACTGCTTTTTTCAATGCCAAATATAATGCTTTTGTTATTATCACGAGTTAATTGATGCGCCTCTTTGATTCGAGAGAGCAAAAATACTTCATAGTCCATCGAAAAACCAAACAGGGCACAAAATATTATTACTAATAAACTGATATCGAGCATTTCTTGTGGTTGGAAGTTAAGAATACTGGATAGATATCCCTGTTGGAATACGAAAACCAACGCACCATATGAAGCACATAAACTTAACAAAGTCATTATTATTGCTTTCAGAGGCAGGAGGAGAGATCTTAATAATAGAAGCAAGATCAAATATGAAAATACAATAATCCATAGAACCGCATAGGGCAGATAACGATAAATACTGTGTAACACATCAATATTACTCACTGTTACTCCGGTAAGTTGGACCTTTAATCCGCTGCCTATTTTTATATTTTGTAATTCACTTACCAGTTGTTTCGTTTCTTCCGAGTTAACTGGATATTTGCTAATTACATTAATGACTGCCATATGTTTGGTCGTTGTCGTATCCAATAATTGTTTTACCTGGGGATCAAGCAATTTTTTATTCAAATGATAAAGCGTGTAATATTGATTCTTTTTAAGGTCGGAAGTGCTACTGATAATACCATTGACCTCTTTGACACGTGGATTATCTTTCAATTTATGTACCAAATTATATATTTTGGATAGGTTATTGCGAGACAAAATAGATGAAGAGGGCGATTCGATCACTAAGATTATAGGGCTTAATTGTTCAAGCTGAAATTTCTTTGCATAGGTATCATAAAAAGCTCGGTTTTCTGATTTCTCAGGGAAAATACGATAGTCAGAGACACCAAATTTTGCCTCTAAAAAGGGATATCCAAGCACTAACAAGAAAATAAGAATAGGGAAGAAAAAAAGATAGGGATGCCGAACAACTCGTTCTGCGAGCCAACGCCAAGAACTGGAGTGATTTTTATTCTTATATACGTGTACTGATAGAAAATTAATCTTTGATTTCAGGACGGCAAGAATGGCAGGTAAAAAAATTGTAGAGATTAATACTGCAAAGAAAACGGCAGCCAAACCACCTACCGCAACGGAAAAAAGAATGTTAACAGGAAACAAAAATAAAGCACTGAGGCTTACAAAAACGGCCAACCCACTAAAAAAAATTGCTTTTCCAGCTGTTTCTTGGGTAGTTGCTATCGCCTCTTGAACCGTTAATCCGTTCTTTAGCTCATCTCTAAAGCGATTTATAAAAAATAATGAATAATCAAGACAAAGACACAAGCCGAGCAATAAAGCGATGTTGATGGTGAAAATGGAAAGGGTAAAAAGATGCCCAAAGAAATAAAGCGTTGTAAGAATAATGATCGCGCACCCGCCGCCAAGAATAATTGGAAGTGTGGCAGCAACTACCGACCCAAATACCAGAATTAAGGTGATAATCGCTATAGGCGTGGCGACAATATCTGCTTTATATAGGTCGGTTTGTGTTTGTTTGTTCACATTTTCTACGAACAGCGGTTCACCTCCAATCCACATAGTCATCTGACTTGGTTTTTTTATGGAGTCTTTAAATTGATTTAATAAATCATTAGTAAGAGGCTTATTGCTTTTGATGATCACGGCAACATATGCTGTATGTTTATCTTTGGAAATTTGATGCGTATCATCAGGATAAATAATTTTGTGTTTAATGGGAAAATCCTTTAAATCAGCCAAGGATTTTTTAATTTTTTCTTTGAATTTATCTTTTGTCGCTAAAAGCTTTTTGCTGTGGTACATGATAAGAAATTTATTTTTATCATTATATCCCAATTGTTTATTCATATACTCTTCGGCACGGGCACTTTGAGAGCTTTCATCCACAAATCCAGTGGTCTTAAACGGTGTAATAATGTGCGGCAAAAAGGGGATACAGAGTAAAATTGCAAGCAACCATAAAACTATAATGGGCCAACGAAGCTTATTTATAAATCTTCCTAATCGGTATGACAGTGCTTTTTTTTGCATGTTTATCGCGAAACTCCAAGTTCCGTAAACTCATTAAAAATAATGACTCTTTTAATATATTAGTATAAATTAGGCATTATGTGTAAATTAATGAGTGAAAAGCTATTTGTGCATCAATATCAGGATTTAATAACTCTTTTTGATCGTTGCTTTGGCAAAGAATTTAATACCAGGCTCATTAAAGGGGATGATGAGCCCATTTATCTACCAGCAAATGAGGCGCATTCTTATAATGCGTTATATTTTGCTCATGGTTTTTTTAGCAGCGCACTCCATGAATGTTCTCATTGGCTTATTGCGGGAGAAGAACGTAGAAAGCAAGTGGATTTTGGGTATTGGTATATGCCTGATGGGCGTAGTGCAGAACAACAAGCTTTATTTCAACATGTTGAAGTAAAGCCCCAAGCATTGGAGTGGATTCTCTCAAAAGCTGCCGGGCATAAATTTCATGTCAGTATTGATAATTTAAATGGTGGTGCAGAGGCGGAGTCGGACACGGTTGCTTTTAAAAAAGCGGTTTATGAGCAAGTAGTTTATTATTGTCAGCATGGGTTACCCGCACGCGCACAAAAATTTCGTGATGCTCTAAGTTCCTTTTATGAGCAATCAAAAATTTTAAGGGTTGAGGATTTTTCTTTAGAAGAATTATGAGCTCTATAGAATCCATATAGTTACGTGGAGCGCACTACAGCGGATTTAAATGGTGTCACTCCAGTTACACTATACATCAATGATGTAACGCTACTCCTAATGTCCAATCCAGATTTTCCGCTGAAGGAACATAATTTAACTGTTGATTTGCTGTTAAACCATATCCCTCGACCATCAGCGCATAATAAAAAGCAGGTAGAAGACAATATGACTCAATGTATTCGTTGTTTGGAAATTGATTACTGAGACGTTCCCATTGTTGATGACAGATCAGATTGTTTGCTTGTTGAAACAAATCTTGAATGGTCAATTGATTGTTTTGAAATTGGAACGGTTTGCTTTCTGCAAGATTTGGAAAACCGCCGATGGCGTACCAAGAGCTGATATGACTCGCAGAAAGAATAGGTTGTACCTCTTTTTTGACCTTATGCATTTTAATTAAAGGAGATACCTCTTGCTCACAAAGTAAAGCATCACCTTGTCCAGTACGTCCGTCAGAAAGTGGATAACCCTCAGAAAAGCAAGAAGCAGTATCGAGAAGTTGATGGGCCATTTCATTTTGCCCAAGTCCTAAGAAACTATGTACGGATAAATTGATATGTTGGCCGTATAGATCCAATTCAACTTGGGTTCCTTTCTCTTCAGTATTTTTTTGTATTGGGAATACAATTTGTACTGAGGCCCCACCAATATCCATGACTCCTACGGGAGTACTAGAGGGCGATTTGAGTGCGCCTATATGATAATTTACCGCTAGCCAGTCGTATAATGCTTCATCATGTCCAGTGATGGTTTTGGCTTCTATAAGCTGCCATGCAGATTGTTGGTTAAACCATTTTTGTACTTCTTGATAGTAAATTTTTTGTTTGGTTTGTGGTACAAGACGCATTCCTGCGGTTGCATAGAAGTAAACAGGAATGTTTTGTACAGGAGCTCCGGAGAAAAGGGTAGTGAGATATGCATCTATAGTATTTTGGTTTGCCTCAATGGTAGCAAATCCAGGTTTTATCTTTTTGGACCATATTTCTGCAATACCGGATGGGGTATTGGTTTCATCAAGATCATAAGCAAAAATATGAAGTCTTGAACCGGTACTTCCAGCATCTACTACCGCGATACATTGATGTTCATTACACGCAGCAGGATCAGCATAACCCTCATTAACTAATACAAAAAGACATGAGATAATGAATAAAAATCGAAGCATGGGAAAAGTCTCAATAAAAAGTCAGTAAATGATACATTATGTATTATTTGTTTTCAACATGATATTATGTTGAAAAAATGATACACTACTTTTTTATATTTTTATGTAGGTAAATGAACCTTCATGCTTTCTGGTTGGAAATAATCTAACCTGCTTTTTAAGTTAGTCTTCAGGCAGTATCAAAATGATAAATCAAGAATATCGCGGTTCTATCTATGCCATTTTATCCGGTTTCCTATACGGTTTTATAGGTTATTTTGGTTTGAGTGCGATTAATGGCAATCTATCTGCCAGCACAATGCTATTTTGGCGCTTTTTAATTTCCAGCATGATTATTTTGCTTATAATGCTGCTCAAAATAAAAAAAACGACCGATTCTTACAAAAATATGGGGATTGCCTTTTTAACAGGTGCTTTTTTTTACGGCATATCAACTTGGCTTTACTTTTTAGCATCTCAATATATAGGTTCTGGATTGGCAATGGTTATCTTTTTTACCTACCCAGTACTGATTATGTTGCTGAATTATTTCTTTTATGAGCAGTCTATTCGACGTGTTTACTATTTCGCTATTCTAGTAATTTTAATGGGTATGGTGCTTATGGTGGACTTCGATGCATTGTCTTTTAACTTGTGGGGTATTTTGTTAGGCGTTGCTTCAGCTTTTTTTTATGCTTGTTACGTGATTGGCAGTAAACGAAACGAGCTCTCTCCAAATATGTCTACCTTTATGGTTTGTTTGGGATGCATGGTAACCAGTTTATTTTTTTCACTTTTTAATCATTCCTTTACAATCCCTTCATCAATAGATGTTTGGTACCATCTCTTTGGAATTTCAATTATTGCAACGGTAGCTCCCATTATTTTGTTGTTGTACAGTCTGAAATACATCAGCTCAGAAAAAGCTTCCATTTTGTCAGTTCTAGAACCCGTGTTTGTGGTCATTTTTGGAGTATTCCTCTTAGGTGAAAAAGTGAGCCTATGGGGGGGTGTGGGAGTGGTATTGGTATTGACAGGTGCACTTATTACTTTATTCAGCCATAAAATTAATTTGGGCTCATTAAAGTTTGAGTTCATACGACGCAGTGAAGATGTCGGGTAGCTTGGTTTTAGACCCTAGTATAAGCATCCTCGTAAAATGCTGGCTACCTGAAAGATGGCGCAGTCGTAAACCGGAACTAAGCAAGAGCCTCCGGATTACGACACATACTGTAGTGATCAGATAATTTTAATACCAACTTCCATTGCAACCACCGCAGCCCCCACAATCACTCGCACAAGTTCCGCAACATGCGTTACCGTTAGAACAGTTGACTAAGAACCCAGTTGAACACACTAGAATTACGGCCAGTATTATTTTTTTCATTACCTATCCTTGTTATAGTATGTATATTAACTATACTCTACGATTTTAAGTTTAACCAATTTTTATTCAAGTTTTCTAACGTTTTTTCTCACTATTATGGATTGAGAAAAAAGGTTATTAATTTCTAATGCTCTGCAATTTGTAGCCATTGCAATTTCCATAAATTATAAATAAATATTTGATTTTGTGTAGTATTTAAATATACTGCAAGTACTTGATGGGTTAAGTAACGATGATTTGCCACATAGCTAAGTAAATCATGTGATACACCCGTTATTTCCCACTCACAGCCGTTAATATAGAGTTGATATTCGGATTGCTCATCCGCACTTTGATAAGCAAAGCGACACGAGGCATCTCTAAAGAGATCTAATCCTGTGTTTAATTCGTTAATAAAACTTGGTAAATCAATTAATTCATCTTCTTCTAATGGCAAAGGTAATTGATGCTCTGCTTGTAGATCCAACTGTGTTGCAAAGCATCCAAACCATGATTTCATAATGTGTTCATCACTGATTAATTGTTGTAACAATCTTTGCGCATTGTTCCAGGCCGGGCGAGTGATTTCAGAAGTATTGCGCAAATGAGACCAGTTGGGATCTTGATATAAAGTTTTGAATGTACCTTTTTCCGCTAAGTACTCACTAAGACTTTCCAATAATTCTTGTCCTTGATAACTGCGAAAACCAAAAGAATAGGTCATGCAATCCTGGGTCAGTGAAATGCCATGATGTCCCACATGGGGAGGAAGATACAACATATCGCCTTCTTCGAGAACAATACGTTCTTCGACATCAAATTGCTCCATAATACGAAGTTCGAGATCTTTGAGATAATTATGAGTATTGCATTTTTTAGTGGTAAGTAACCATTCTCGTCTACCCACGCCTTGATATAAAAAAACATCATAATTATCGTAGTGAGGTCCAACACTCCCTTGAAGTGCAGCATAACTAATCATGATATCGTCGATCCGCCATTGTGGGATAAAATCAAAATGTTCAAGCAAGGAATAAACTTCAGGAATTAATCGATCAACCCCTTGTACGAGCAAAGTCCAATGTGTTGGCGGGAGAGTATTGAAATCATGTTCTGAGAACGGACCCCGTTTTAAATGCCAATACGGTTTTTCATTGGGTGTTTCTAAAACCAACCGACTTTCAACATCTTCTTCCAGAGCCAGACCAGCCAACTCATCGGGAGATAAGGGATTAATAAAGTCCGGGAAAGCATTGCGAATTATTAGAGGTTTTTTTTGCCAATATTCACTAAGAAAAGTTTCTACAGAAATTTGCTGAAGATTGATCATGGGTCGTTAATACTCCATAGTCATTTGTACCCTTAATTCCACTGCGTAAGACCGGGAACATAGGTAAACAAACGTGTCTGTTAATTCGATTGTAAAATCCGTTCTAATTCACCTTTCGCTTGGCGTGAGAAACTGATTAAATCGCTTTCTTTTTCAAAAAAATCAAAGGATTGAACTAATGTAGTTTCATCGTGTTCTTTGAAGGCTGTTGCTTTTTTTTGAATGTCCTCCTGATTATATCCTAAGAATTTCATAATCTCTTTGGTCATACTCAGAGAAGAATCAAATAATTCTCTAATAAAATAATCCACACCTACTCGATGTAATTCAAAAGCATGGCGTCGATTACGAGCTCTGGCATAAATCTTTAAATGGGGAAAATGTTGTTTGGCTAACTTCACAATTTTTAAATTAGCCTCTACATTTCCCACGGCGACTATCAGAAGTTTTGCATGTTCGGCCCCCGCGCTTTTTAACATATCCAATCGGCTTGCATCCCCGAAATATCCGACATAACCGAATTTTCTGAGCAGCTCAATTTGTTCTGGATTTTTTTCCAATACGGTCATTTTTATATTTTCACCGTTAAGCAGGCGCCCTATAATTTGCCCAAAACGTCCATAACCTGCAAGAATAATCCCATTTTTTTCATTAAACGAGTCGTATTCTCGTTCCGGTAAAAAGCTCATAAATTTGGGTATCACAAATCGATGATAAAAAAGCATTAAAAAAGGAGTCGCAAGCATAGATAATGCAACAACTAGAGTGCAAAAAGCGGCACTTTCTTGACTGATTACTTTGGTCACCCCTGCATATTCAAAAAGTACGAAAGCAAATTCACTTCCTTGAGATAGGGCAAACGCAAAACCCAAGCTTTGCAATTTTGTTAAATCAAAAAAACGTCCCAATATATACAAGATAATTGCTTTACAGGTAATTAAAGAAAGTACAGCCATAATAATCAGCATGGCTTTATTAGAAAAAAGGGAGAAATTCATCCCCATCCCTACAGAGATAAAGAATAATCCCAGTAAAATGCCTTTAAAAGGTTGAATATCAGCATCCACTGCATGTTTATATTGAGAGTTAGCTAACACTACACCTGCAATAAAGGCGCCTAAAGCAGGAGAGACCCCTATAGATTCCATTAATAAAGTCACACCTACTACTAAAGCTAGCGAAAATGCGGTAAATACTTCGCGTAGATTGGTTTTAGCAATAATTGAAAACAAATGTCTAGATAAGTAGTGACCCACTAGTATAACTACTCCAATCACGCCCGTTACCAAAATTGCATGCATCCATCGTGGGAGATTCATGATAAATGCGGTTTCGTGGATATTGATTTTTATATTTGCATGTTGTTCAAGTAATGGAATAATAATTAGAATTGGGATTACTGCAATATCTTGGAATAATAGTACAGCGAATGAGGTTTCACCTTCTGCGGTTTTGAGCAAGTTTTTTTCTTGAAGTATCTGCAAAACTAGAGCAGTGGATGACAGGGACAAAGCCATACTTACTGCTAAAGTTGCTCGCCAATCAAAGCCTATAAGGAGCCCAATGGCTGTTAAGATACTTGTAGTTAAGAGTACTTGTAAACCACCTAAACCCACAATTATTTTGCGAAGTTTCCATAACATGACTGGTTCTAATTCCAATCCAATCAGAAACAACATCATAATCACGCCAAATTCACCAAAATTCATAATTTGTTGTGAGTTTGCTATAAGTTTGAATCCGAAAGGACCAATAAGGATACCTACAGTGAGGTAACCGAGAACTGAGCCCAATTTGAAACGGCTGGCAATAGGAACCATAATGCTGGCCGCGGCAAGAAAGATGAAGATATTAAGCATTAAGTGACCATTCATAATTTTAACTCTGATTGTTATTTGGCATGACAATTCTTAAATTTTTTTCCACTACCACAGGGGCAGGGTGCATTCCGGGCAACTTTGGGTTTTTTGGTTTTTTCTAACCCCTGCTTATGTACTCCACTTACATAAAACCAACGGTCATTTTCTTTGTGAAATTCACTTAACTCATGGATAATTTTTATTGTGTTATCTTCGGAATAACGTGCTGCAAATTCAACATAACCAATATTGGGATCCGGGATATTCGAATTCAACACTTCTAAACTAACCCAGGTTACGCTTTTAGCCCATTGCTCCGCTTGAAGTTCATTAAAGCCTACTAAAGCTTTTCCTTTCATTGTTTTTTTGATGTAATCAATTTTACCCATACTGTACGCTGTATAGCGTGATCGCATCAATTGTTCTGGAGTTTGTGGGTGCTGTTGTTTTTCAAGGTATAAACCACAACACAATTCATATTTATTTTGTGATCCACAAGGGCAAAGTGACATGATATGATCCAGCAGCTAAAAGTAAAAATTGGATTTTGAATTATATTCGATATAGCTTCAAATTTTTACTAAATTACACATTATTTAAGGTAAAATAATGAATTCCTATTTATTTACACAAAGCGTAGAACAAATCGATCATCAAAAGAGCGTTAATCAATTAGAAGCAGGCAAGGTCTTGTTTTTCCCAGAATATTTTTTTACTCCCGTAGACACGCTTTTATTATCTGAAAATGTCTTGGATGGTAGTCGTAAAAATGTAAGTTATGATATTCGTAATAAAAAGTTAAGCGCTTATAATAAAGATATTGGCGATCTTGAGGTTAAACTCAGGGATATGATGCATGGTTATGCAGAATTTGCCCACCATTTAATTCAGAGTGCTCTTCCTTCTTACGTATCTCATTTGCAATGGGGCAGGACCAGTTTTAGACCTGCGGAAATTAATGGTCGTGTTTCCTCAAAACGTAAAGATGATACACGTTTGCATGTGGATTCTTTTTCGGCAAGTCCTGTCCATGGTTTAAGGATTTTACGAGTTTTTTGTAATATCAATCCTACAGAACCTCGAGTTTGGAATCTTGGTGAACCATTTGAAGAGGTTCTTAATCGGTTTGCACCTAAAATTGCGCCGTACAGTAAAATAAAAGCCAAAATGCTGAAGTGGGTCAAAGCAACAAAAACTTTAAGACCCCCGTATGATCATTATATGCTTCATTTACATGACACAATGAAGTTGGATGATGTTTATCAGGCAAATGTTGAGAAGATGCAAATTGATTTTCCTGCTAAAAGCACTTGGATAGTTTTTACCGATCATGTGTCGCATGCAGCATTGAGTGGTCAGCATTTGTTAGAACAAACGTTTTACTTACCCGTCGATAAAATGGCAACGCCTGATAACTCACCATTGAATCAATGGCAGAAAATTAGACCAGAAGTAAGATCTCATATTTAGATAGGCCTTTAATAAAAAGTAGGACTTTATCTACGAGATCTTTATACTGTTTCCCCAAGCTCTATCTAAGTTTGGGGACTTTAAATTTAAGTATGGAATAATTTCTTCCCTAAATCCTGTGATGCACCTAAATATGATGCTTTATGAATTTCTCAAGCGCAGTAGGTGTTAATGGTTTACTGAAAAGAAAGCCTTGGACCTCGTCACAACGTTGTTGTTTTAAAAAATCTAATTGTTTTTTACTTTCAACGCCCTCAGCAAGAACCTTAAAATTAAAACTTCGAGCCATAGAAATGATCGCTTCAATAATTACTTCATCACTACGCGACGCCGATATATTTTGGATAAAAGATTGATCAATCTTTAAACAATCAATGTGAAGTTGTTTTAGATAATTGATGCTGGAGTTTCCTGTCCCAAAATCATCTAATGAAATACGAATACCAAGTTGTTTGAGTTGATTTAGTGTCTTTATAATGTCTCTGTGCGTAATGATCACATTTTCAGAAATTTCAAATTCTATATGTTCCGGAGAAAGTAAATGTTCTTTTAAAATATTCTCTACAACCGTGATAAAATTGGGCTGTTGTAATTGCCGAGTAGTAATATTAATGCCAACGCGAATATAAGGCAGACCTTTTCTATGCCAAGCTTTAATTTGCTGACACACTTCACTAATAATCCACTCACCTATAGGGATAATTAAACCCGTTTCTTCAGCTATAGGAATAAAATCGATTGGCAACATCAATCCATTCTCTGGATGATTCCAACGAATTAAGGCTTCTACAGACAAGATGTTTTCGTTATCAACATTAAATTGAGGTTGGTACAGTAAAAAGAACTCTTTATTCTTAAGGGCCTTCCTTAAATCGGTTTCGATTTTAAAGCATTGATCAGTATATTCATGTAGTTGAGTAGCATAAAAAGCATACTGATTTCCTCCCAATCTCTTGGCCTGATACATTGCTAGATCAGCATTTTTTAACAAATCACTGGGTGTATTTCCATCTTTAGGATAAATACTTATCCCGGCAGCGGTAGTAATAGTTATATCTCTTTTTACCATTTTGAACGGTTCTGTCATGGAGTCTATAATTTTGTTAGCAATGACACTAACATCCTCATTTTTAAATATCTGACAAATCATGACGAACTCATCACCACCCATCCTCGCTAAGGTATCTTCTTTCCTAACTAGAGAAGACCATCGTTGCCCCACCATACGCAATAGTTGATCGCCAACTTCGTGCGACAAACTGTCATTAATTAATTTAAATCGATCTAAATCAAAATACAGGATGGCAAATTGGTGTTCATGTTTCCGTGCATAATCAATACTCGCTTGTATTTGATCGAATAATAGGGCTCGGTTAGGTAATTTAGTCAATGGATCATGCAGGGCTTGGTATTTTAGCTGTTTTTCAAGGTTTGCTTGTTCTGTTATATCACGAAAACTCCAGACACGACCGATGATTTTCTTGTTTAATCTGTGGGGAAGGGTATAACACTCCAATATTTTGCCATTCTTGAAAGTAATAATCACTCTACTGATTTCGTCAATGTTTTTTCTAAGACGCTCGATCTCCGCTAAATACTCTTCAGGCTCAGCAATCTGATTCAGCATATAATATAAAAAGATGCTACCATCATTAGTATCTAACATGGATTTAGGAATATTCCACATCGAGGTAAACTTGGAATTACAATCGATTAACTTGTCATTTAAATCGATGACTAAAATTCCATCTGCGGAAGATTCAAACGTGGACCTTAAAAGAGATAATGATTGCTGCAAGGATTCTGTACGTTTCTTAACCGTCTGCTGCAGTATTTGTTCATGATGTTTTGCATTATTGGCCAAAATCCATTTTCTTGTTAATGCACAAGCGAGTTGTCTTACCGCGACTACATCAAATGGTTTTTTTAAAATCAGGTAATTATCTCCCATTCCTAATTCTTTTACGGTTTCTTCCCAACTGTAATCCGAATAAGCAGTACAAATTACCACTTGAATCTCGGGATCAATCTCCCACATATGTTTAATGGTTTCAATACCATCCCATCCTGGAGGCATTCTTATATCGACGAAGGCCAGGGCATAATGTATCCCTTTTTCTACATCCTCATTAATTTTGGTAATTGCTTCTTTGCCCTGGCACGCGGTATTTAAAATAAATTTTGGTAAAAAGTATTCGATATCCGGGTTATAGGAACCGCTTAAAGAAGGCTCGTCATCAAATAATTGTTGTTCTAAATGGCGAAGTTCCGACTTTGTATTCGAAGCAGTCAAGACTTTAATAAAATCTTGATGAATTGAGGGATTATCATCAATGATCATAATATTTAGTGCTATTTCACTCATGAGTTCTCCCTATTTATCTAACCTGTCCCGGATAGGTAAAGTCAATACAAATTGCGCGCCATATCCTTCACCTTTACTCTCTGCTAAAAGAGTCCCCCCCATATCACGAGCTGATAGTGCAGAACTGTGTAATCCAAAACCATGCCCATTTTGTTTTGTAGTAAATCCAAAAGCAAAAATCCGTTGTAGATTATCTGCATTGATCCCAACTCCATTATCCTTGACAATAACTTGTACTGATTTTTTTTCTGTTTTTTGTATTATCAATTTGATTTCTTTAATGGGAGTAGTCGTGTTTTCCAAGATCGATTCTTTGGCATTTTGAATTAGATTGATCAATATTTGTAATAACTTGGATTTATCAACAATGACTAAAGGTGCTGGATGATACTCTTTAATTATCTTAATCCCATTTTTTGAGGAGCTCATAGTGATATTCAATGCTGTTTCTAACAATTCTGGAAGATAGACTCTTTCATTCATACTCGATAGCCCACTAATCGATTTTTGGGTATCTACGATTTGACTTATATGCTGTAAATCATTCTGAAGATTATGTACTTCGATACTATTTTTTTTATTTTCTTCCAAAATAATTTTAGCAAGAGTTAATAGATATTCAGGGATAATTTTACCTTTAGGATCCAGGGTTAAAAAATCAGCTAAATTGAGTTGGTTTTTCTCCATCATCTCTGTAATTTTTAATAATTTTTTATCATAATCTTGTTTAAAGCTATTTTTTAATAAGGTGATGGAAACGTTGGAGCTATTTAAAATATTTCCAATATTGTGCAAAATGGTTGTAGCGACCTCTGCCATTCCCGCACGACGGGCGGTAGATGATATTTTTCGATTTAATTCTTTGATTTTTTCTTCGGCAATTTTACTTTTATGAATATCAATAACAATACCAGCAAGCTGTTTCTCTCCCTCTTGGCATCGGCCAATTGCTCTATACCAGTGATAATTTCCATCAGGCTTCCTTACCCGTATTTCACATTCATAATCCATTCTATCGTTTAAAGCACACTCTACCTTTTGGAGTAACTCAAATCGATCTTGTTCATGAACTAACTCTAGAAATTCCTGCAAAGAAGGAGGTTTATTAATTGGATTTAACTGAAACAGATTGAATAATTCACTTGACCAGATGGTGTGCCCGGTGTTGCCATCAAACGACCAATATCCTAATCCTGCAATATGTTGGGCAAACTCTAGCTTTTCATTCAAGCTCATCATTTCTCGAGAAGAAATTTTTATAGAACGTTCATGCAAATAACGCTCTTGATCCGCTTCTATATACGTATTATTGATGCGGTGGAGAAAAATTTCCCATTGCTCATCCGATTCTGGTTTTTTATCTTGAGCAATATTTGAGTGTTCAAGTTGTCGTTTTAATAATTTATGAATTTCCATATTGTCTTATTTTAGCCTTAAGTTTTTATGTCTCATAAATGGTTGTAATCGTCATGGTTTGGTTATGTAATTGACAATTCCCAACAGAAAAAGGTGATAATTCCCCATATGAATAAAACCCCACTTGCGTAGAACCTTTTGGTAGAGCAGTCAGAGTGGATTCAATTTCTTCTTCTGTTCGTTCTCCTAAAAGCAATCTCCTGCCTACACAACTGATATCAATCGCCAAAACGGGGCCTAGTTGTTCTAAGTTATCATTGAGCATCAATTTATTTGCGAGCAGACCTGCTTCATTAGCACTATCAATTAATCGATCAAAGTTTGCTCTCATTAATTGCGCATGCCATCCCATTGGAATATCCCCCGCAAAAGTCAGGGATTGCTCTTTCTCATTAACTGCAAGGATTGTACGCACTAATTGGATATCATCATGTGCCTGAGGATTATTAATAGCCAATGGATAAAGTAATCCTGAAGAAGGTAATTCAGAGGCTTTTTCACCTAAATATTCTTTATATAGTTGTAAGGCGGGTTGATAATCAAGCTCATATAAGACATTGGATTCGGACCGGGTAATTCGACGAACCGGACCAAAAATATCCCATCCTCCCTTAGAAGCATGTCCAATATGAATATTCGCACCATAAAAACCAACCGCAACGGCATAATGGTCCATTATTTTATTATTTAAAATTGCCCATGTTTTTGTGAAGTGACTGCCATCACCTGCTAAGCCACCGGTAATGACAAGTTTTTGATGACTTTTGACTGTATTTAATCCTTGAACTAATTCGGAACCATTTACATTGAGTCCATCGGACAAAATAAAAATACTGTGCAGATCGTCTGCTTTGAGCTGTTCAGCAATGAGCTCGCCAGCTTTTTCAGAGTCTTTACCGTTATTCACCTCAGCTTTTGCAATTTTCAAAGAGGTTTTAGCAAATTTGATTACTGCCACGGTAATACTGTGGTCAAAAAGATGATCACCAAAAATTTCTCCAGCAGTAGAGCAACCGATGATTTTCGATTTAGAATAAAAGTTAGCCAGCTTCATTATTGGCTCTTGAAAATCCATGAACTCAGGGGCTGCAAAAATAAGCACTAGGGTGTTCTCTGAATCAAGATCTGGAAATTCTTTCAAACTCCATCCTTTTTTTCTAAGGAATTGAAAGGCTTTTATTTCCATAGAGCACTCCTTGTAACTAAGTATGACAATCAGAAAATGTTTTTATTAGTATAGTGTCAATTTTGGTTTTTTTCTTGATTAATTGACCTCATTTTAATCAAAACAAGAGTTGCAGTGGTTCATCTAGATTTTTTTGCTACCCAAATGAAAATTCGTTATGATGAATTTCATTATTTTGCTGAAGGGACGTAGGACTTATGGAAGGAGAAAAATCACCTACCCGGAATAAAAAAATGGTGATTACTGGACGTTGGCGAGAACAGTTCCCGGCAGAAAATTCCTTAGGTTTAATCATCATTTTACTCACCTTAGTTGCTGTATTATGGTTCTATATCTCTACTAAAAAAACACAAACTGTTAGTCCTCAACCTATTCCAATTGTTGCGGGAATTTCTACAACTCGAGATGTACCTATTTATATTGCGGCACTGGGCACAGTAACACCTGTTTATACTGTGACGGTTCAAACCCAAATAAATGGTTTATTAATGAAGGTTCTCTTCAAGGAAGGTCAATTGGTTAAAAAGGGCCAGTTACTTGCCCAAATTGATCAGCGGCCTTATGAAGCCTTACTCACTCAATATGAAGGGGATCTCAAACGGGATTCCGCTTTGTTAGCGAATGCCAAAATTGATTTAAAACGCTATCAAAAATTATGGAAAGAAGATTCGATTTCCCAACAAACATTAGCTACTCAGGAGTCACTTGTTGAGCAATATGAAGGTAATGTTAAAACCGACCTCGGTCTCATTCAAAGTACTAAAGTCAACCTTATTTATTGCAATATTACTTCGCCTATTGAGGGACGAATCGGTTTGCGTTTGGTAGATCCAGGGAACTTTGTTCAAACTTCAAGTACCCAAGGTATTGCAGTGATCACTACTCATGATCCTGTTACGGTAATTTTTCCTGTAGCAGAAGATTTTGTGTCGCTTATTGCACCCCAAGCCTATGGTGGTAAAGAGATGCAAGTGAACGTTTTTGATAGACAACAAAACCATTTACTTGCCACAGGAAAATTATTGGCTTTGGATAACCAAATTAGTACGACAACAGGAACCGTACGACTTAGGGCGATATTTGATAACCATAAAAACAAATTATTCCCTAACCAATTTGTGAATGTGAAAATACTCGTTGAGACGTTGCACCAAGCGACGGTTGTGCCCACAGCTGCGCTTCAACATACTACAACAGAAGATTTTATTTACGTCATTAATGAGGATAATACAGTAAAAATTCAAACGGTAACTCTGGGACCTACCCTTGGTGATGATACTGTAATTAAAAATGGTTTATTACCCAATCAACGAGTAGTGGTAAACGGTGCCGATAAATTAATGAATGGGTCCAAAGTTTTGGTCCAAAAAGAATATCCAGCAAGTGTCTCAGTTCAAAAAAGCGAGTATCGTTTAAAGGTGAATAACCTCACATGAGTATTTCAGGCCCCTTTATTGCAAGAGCTATAGCCACTTCACTATTGATGTTTGCTATTTTGCTGACTGGCGTTCTTTCTTACAAACTCTTACCTATTTCAGCGCTCCCTGACGTGGAGTATCCAACAATTCAAGTATCAACTTTTTATCCTGGAGCAAGTCCAGATGTAATGAGCACTACCGTTACGGCCCCACTTGAACGTCAATTCGGACAAATGCCAGGTTTGGAGCAAATGACCTCAAACAGCTCAAATGGGTCATCCATTATAACTTTGCAATTCAATTTGGATATGAGTTTGGATGTAGCAGAGCAAGAAGTTCAACAAGCGATAAACGCTGCAAGTAGTTATTTGCCGATCGATCTTCCCAATCCTCCTGTTTACAGTAAAGTCAATCCGGCAGATACACCCATCCTAACCTTGGCTTTGACTGCAAGAACTTTACCATTAACTCAAGTAGAGGATTATGCAGAAACACGTCTTGTTCCTAAAATCTCTCAATTATCGGGTGTGGGGTTGGTAAGCATCGGTGGCGGGCATCGACCTGCGGTACGAATTCAAGCTAATCCAAATGCATTGTCTGCGTATGGATTAACTATGGAAGACGTACGTTCTATCGTTATAGCTTCCAATGTGAATGCTGCTAAGGGAAATTTCGATGGCCCACGCTTAGCCTATACGATTAATTCCAATGACCAGCTTTTGTCTGCTGCAGATTATCGTCCTTTAATTGTTTCATACCAGAATGGGTCTCCCGTTCGTTTATCTGATGTAGCTGATGTTATTGATGGGACAGAAAATACAATGCAAGCAGCATGGATGGATACAGAACCGGCGATTATACTCAATATCCAACGCCAACCCGCAGCAAATGTCATTGAGGTAGCCGAACGTGTCAAAACTCTATTGAAACAAATGAGCTTGGCAATTCCGGCAGGAATGGATATCAAAATTCTTACCGATCGTACGACCAGTATTCGTTCTTCCGTAGAAAATGTTCAATTTGAATTACTGTTGTCCGTTGCCTTGGTTGTAATGGTGATTTTCCTTTTTTTACGTAAACTATCCGCGACAATAATTCCAAGTATTTCAGTACCCTTGGCACTCGTAGGCACATTAGGTTTAATGTATTTACTCGGGTTTAGTCTTAATAATCTTACTTTGATGGGATTAACCATTGCTGCAGGCTTTGTAGTTGATGATGCGATCGTGATGATTGAAAACATCATACGCTATATCGAAATGGGAAAGGAACCTTTGGATGCTGCTCATAAAGGAGCCGCGCAAATTGGCTTTACTATTGTTTCTTTATCTATTTCTCTGATTGCGGTACTGATTCCTTTATTATTTATGGGGGATATAGTCGGTCGATTATTTCGTGAATTCGCAGTGACCTTAACCATGACTATTGCAATTTCAGCGTTCGTTTCGTTAACGCTGACTCCTATGCTTTGTTCTAGACTGTTAAATGTAAAAAATAATAATAAAGTCAATAAGTTAGAGAGATTTCTTAAACGTCAGTCCGATTCTCTTATTGAGCGATATAAAATTTCTCTTCATTGGGTTCTTTCGCGCCAACCTTTTATTTTACTGGTCTTTTTCATTACTGTATTAATCACAGGCATTTTATTATATTTCATTCCTAAAGGATTTTTTCCCATTCAAGATACAGGAATTATTCAAGGAATATCACTAGCTTCTGAATCGGTTTCATTTAAAGAAATGACAACTCGACAACAAGCTTTGGTGCATGCAGTGCTTTCTGATCCCGCTGTTGAAAATGTATCATCCTTTATTGGTATTGATGGTACGAATATAACGCTAAATAGCGGGCGTATTTTGATTAATTTGAAACCTTTTGAGCAACGTTCAGGTGTTACCGAGGTTATGAATCGTTTGCAATCTAAAATGAATCAAGTTATTGGTGCTTCCTTATACATGCAGCCGGTACAAGATTTAACAATTGATACATTAACCAGTCGCACACAATATCAATACAGCATTAGCGCTCCTGATAGGGAGGACGTTACTAAATGGTCGCAGTTAATGTTAGAGAAAATGCGCCAACTATCTATTTTAAAAGAGGTCAATACCGATCAACAAAATACAGGTTTGGTGACCTTATTGGATATTGATCGCGATACCGCATACCGACTGGGTATTACCATGCAGACGATTGACCAGACTTTATATGATTCATTTGGTCAGCGGCAAATATCTATTATGTTTACTCAACGAAACCAATACCGGGTTGTATTGGAAGTATTGCCCCCACTGCAAAGAGAGTCGATTGCTTTTGACAATATTTATATTAATTCTTCTGTAATTAATTCTTCTACCAACGCTTCCGGCTCCTCGAGTACTTCACAAAATAATAATTCTTTTTCGGAGATGATAACCAGTGGCTCTGTTCCAATTAAGACTTTTGCTCGTTTAAAGCAGACTGTTGGTCCTTTAGTTATTGCGCATAAAGACCAATTCCCTTCTGCTACGCTTTCGTTCAATCTTGCAAATAATGCATCCTTAGGAGATGCAGTGACTCAGATTGACGATATAAAAAATAGTCTTAATATGCCTCTCAATGTAGAAGCGGGTTTTCAAGGAACCACAAAAAATTTTCAAAAATCCCTAGCTAATGAAGGGTGGCTGGTTATTGCTTCAGTGGTTGTGGTTTACATTATATTAGGGGTACTCTATGAAAGTTACATCCATCCACTAACTATTTTATCAACCTTACCCTCAGCTTCGATGGGGGCTTTACTTGCATTGTATATAACAAACAATGAGCTGAGTATCATTGCCTTGATTGCGATTATTTTATTGATTGGAATTGTATTAAAAAATGCAATTATGATGATTGACTTTGCGCTTGAACAAGAACGTGAATACAAACTCAAACCAGAACATGCAATTTATGAAGCCGCTGTATTACGTTTCAGACCCATTTTGATGACTACAATGGCCTCTATGCTGGGGGCAATTCCTCTGGCATTTAGTAATGGGCTAGGTGGTGAGTTACGACGTCCATTAGGTATTGCGATAATTGGGGGGCTGATGGTCAGTCAGTTAGTTACTTTATATACGACTCCGATTATTTATCTAACATTTGATCGTATCTCACGTAAGATAATGAGTTATGGTAAACATAATCCAGGTGTTACGGAGGCTGGATTGTGAATTTATCCTCCTTATTCATTAACAAACCCATTGCCACAATCTTATTAGCGTTTGGATTAAGCTTCGCAGGAATTCTCGCATTTAATTTATTACCTGTGGCACCGTTACCTCAAATTGATTTCCCAACAATTATGGTTCAAGCTCAATTACCAGGAGGTAGTCCAGAAATTATGGCAACCTCAGTTGCAGCGCCTTTGGAGCGTCAGATAGGGCGAATTGCAGGGGTTACTCAACTGACTTCCTCAAGTACTTTAGGACAAGCCAGCATCACCGTACAATTTGATCTATCCCGTAATATTGATGGAGCTGCCCGAGACATCCAAGCAGCAATTAATGCATCCTTAAGTCAATTACCCCCTAATTTAACGAATAATCCTACTTATCGTAAAGTAAATCCTGCTGACGCGCCGATTATGATTCTTGCATTGACATCGGATAAATATACTCCAGGACAGATGTATGATGTCGCTTCAACTATTTTGCAACAAAAGATTTTGCGGATTGAAGGTGTAGGGCAGGTTGGTGTTGGTGGGAGCTCATTGCCCGCAGTTCGCGTTGAAATTAACCCTACAGCTTTAAATAAATATAAAATTGGATTAAACCAGCTTGCAGGAATAATTAATAATGCCAACGTGAACTTGGCAAAAGGACAATTGATTCATGATGATACTGTTTCCATAATCCGTAGTAATGATCAGCTACAAAAGGCAAGCGACTATGGACCGCTTATTATTAGCTATTTCAATAATCAACCAGTACGCCTTTCTGATATTGCCCATGTATTTGATTCAGTTGCTGACGTTCATACTGCGGGTCTGGCAAATGGGAAACCCGCAGTGCTTTTAGTTTTATTTAAGCAACCTGGGGCCAATGTGATAAAAACAGTGGATCATGTTAAACAAATATTACCCCAACTGGAGGCTTCCATATCTAAGGATATTAAATTAAATATTTTAATGGATAGAACCACCTCAATTCGTACTTCATTACATGATGTGGAGCTTACTCTACTTATAGCGATGTGTTTAGTAATTTTTGTTACTTATCTTTTTCTTGGAAGTTTTCGGGCGATGATGATTCCTGGAATTGCAGTTCCTTTATCTTTACTTGGTACTTTTGCAGTAATGAAATTATTAAATTACAGCTTAGATAATTTATCGTTGATGGCTTTAACCATTTCTACAGGTTTTGTTGTCGATGATGCAGTTGTAGTACTGGAAAATATTTCTCGTCATATCGCTATGGGAAAAAAGCCGTTGCAAGCTGCTTTTGATGGATCAAAAGAAATTGGTTTTACAGTGTTGTCGATTAGTATTTCATTAATTGCCGTTTTTATTCCCATTTTTCTTATGAGTGGGATAGTAGGACGCTTATTTCGTGAGTTTGTGGTGACCCTTTCGGTAGCAATTTTGACTTCCCTGGTTGTTTCCCTAACCTTGACACCGATGATGTGTTCCAAACTGTTGCATGAGAATGAAGGAACGAAAAGCAACTTTTTTATGCGCTTTACAGAAAAAGTACGTTTGCATTATGCAAAGGGTTTGCATTGGGCGTTATTTCACCCACGAGTCATGTTAATTCTCACTTTTGCAACTGTTTTACTGACTGCAAGTTTGTTTATGGCGATACCTAGAGGATTTTTCCCTCAACAAAATACCGATCGAATCGCAGGATCTTTACGGGCGGATCAAAATATTTCGTTTCAAGCAATGCAGAAGAAACTTATTCAATTTGTCTCGGCAATTCGCAAAGACTCGGCTGTCGCTAATGTGGGTGCCTTTATTGGTAGTGGGCCGGGTAATAATACAGCAAATACAGGCTCTGTCTTTATTACGCTTAAGCCTGTCCAAAATAATAGTCCAACTACCTCTCAGGTAATCGAGCGATTGCGTAGCAAATTATCTTTAATTACTGGTGCTACTTTGTATATGCAGGCTGCCCAGGATTTAACAATAGGTGGCCGACAAACGGCAGCTCAATTTCAATATACGATAACTTCTGATAATTTAAACGATCTCGCTACTTGGACGCCACGGATTATGGAGCAATTGGCAAAGATCCATGGAATTACTGATTTAAATAATGACCAGCTTAATCATGGCTTGCAAACTTATGTGAATGTAGATCATGACACTGCATCGCGTTTTGGGATTACCCCAGAACAGATTGATCGAGTGCTGTATTATGCTTTTGGGCAAAGTCAGATCTCGGTAATGTATATGCCAATGAATCAATATTATGTGGTCATGAATGTTGCTCCAAAATATTGGCAATATCCTGCTGTATTGGAAGAAATTTACGTCAAGTCGTCAATGGGAGAGGAAGTGCCATTATCGGTATTTGCCAGTTTTGAGACTGGTTCTACCTTATTATCAGTAAATCATCTAGGTCTGGCCCCTGCGGCAACCTTTTCATTTAATTTGATTCCTGGAGTATCGTTAGGTGGAGTAGTGAAACAAATTAGTGCAGGAATCAAAAAAATGAATTTACCGCCAACCATGCGAGGTACGTTTCAGGGGACAGCACAAGCGTTTCAAGAATCATTTGCAAATGAGAAATATTTAATAATGACTGCTATTTTAGCAGTCTATATTGTGCTGGGAATGCTGTATGAAAGTTTGATTCATCCAATAACTATTTTGTCTACTTTACCCTCAGCTGGTGTAGGCGCATTATTGGCTTTATTGTTATTTAAGTCCGATTTGAGCATTATTGCTTTGATTGGAATGATTCTTTTAATTGGTATTGTGAAAAAAAATGCCATTATGATGATTGATTTTGCATTAGAAACGGAGCGCTTAGAAAATAAATCCTCACGCGAAGCAATTTATGAAGCTGCTTTATTGCGTTTTCGCCCTATCATGATGACAACAATGGCTGCTATTTTAGGTGCTATGCCTCTGGTTATTGGCTTTGGAGTGGGTTCAGAGCTTCGTCGCCCATTAGGTATAACTATTGTTGGTGGGCTCATTATGAGTCAATTATTAACCCTGTACACGACACCAGTTATTTATTTAGCAATGGACAATGCAGGCATACGTTTTCGAAATTTTATGAACCGGCTTAAGTTACGAGGCGCCTATGGCCAATCATAATCGATTAAAAGCACTCTATAGATATTCTCTGGAAGCTCTCAGGATACAGTGTTTAATTCTATCTTCTTTTTTTATATGTTCCTGTATGGTCGGTCCCAATTATGTGCCTCCGAAACTTGTAGTTCCAACACAATTCAAAGAAGCCAAAGGTAAAGAAGCAATAGGACAAAAGCGCAAAAATTGGAAACCCATCAAGCCCCATGACAATATGAATCGTGGTGAATGGTGGAAAATTTTCAATGATCCTGTATTAAATGAGTTGGAAAATCAGTTGAATTATTTCAATCAAAATATTGTGAATGCGGAGGCAAATTACAGGCAAGCACTTGCTATTGTAGATCAAACGCGTGCCAATTTATACCCAACAGTCGTGGGTGCATTTAGTTTGTTCCGACAAAGACAGGCAGGAGGAAGTACCTCAATTATTAGTACTTCTGGTACTACGGGAACTGCTACAACAAATATAGCCTCTGTAGCAACCACCACGACAATTTATACCTCATTTTTGAATGCAAGCTGGGAACCTGACCTTTGGGGACTGGTTCGCCGAACAATTGAATCTGATCTTGCTTTTGCGCAATCCAATGAAGCGTTGATTGGTGTGACTCGTTTATCAGCCCAAGGTGCTTTGGCCCAGTATTATTTTGAATTACGCACATTGGATCGAGTTCAAAAATATTTAGACGACATAGTAACCACTTATAGAAAGGTCTTACAATTTACACGAAACCAATATGCATCAGGTGTTGTATCGCGGGCTGATGTGGTTCAGGCACAAATCCAACTTGAATCAGCTCAAGCATCAGCAATTAATAATGGAATTTTACGAGGTCAATATGAACATGCCATTGCTGTATTAATGGGACGTCCGCCTGCTAATTTCTCATTAAAACCTGCCATTATAAAATTAAAACCGCCTGTGATTCCTTTGGAGGTGCCTTCCATTTGGCTCGAACGCAGACCGGACATCGCCCAAGCTGAACGGTTGGTGCAACAAGCAAGTGCCTTAATTGGAGTTGCAGTTGCGGCGTATTTTCCCAACTTAGTCTTAAATGGAACTGTCAGCGCAGCTGGTCATAGTTTTCATCAATTAATTCATAAACCCGCAATCAGTTGGTCAGCAGGGATGCAATTAGCAGAAACTATTTTTGATGGAGGGTACCGGGCGGCAGGAGTGAGGGGGGCCAAAGAACAATATATGGCCCAAGTTGCCAACTATCGTCAAGTAGTCCTAACTGCATTCCAGGATGTGGAAGATAACCTGGTTTCTTTACGCTTTTTAGAAAAACAAAGTAGGGTTCAAGATAAAGAAGCAAAAGACGCGCTGTACGTACTTAAACTGGTAAAAAACCAATATAAAGCGGGCACTGTCCCTTATATAAATGTACTTACGGCGCAAATTAGCGCTCTTACACTTGCGCAGGCTGCAACACAAATAGACGGTTTGCAAATGGCTTCTGCCATTGGTTTGGTTAAAGCATTAGGGGGCGGTTGGGTTGCCCATCGGCCACCAAAGCATAAAACTTAATTCCTATTTGAGTGAAGTGATATTTATAAAAAAGCGATCGGATGAGGTTCTGCATTGAGATTATTAAAGGAATTTAGTAAGAATTTGTTCCATCCTCAGTTTGAAAATAACGACAGTTCTAAGAAGATAATAGATTGACATCCACATGGCATCTCTTTAGCATGGGCAAAAAATAAGCGAGGGAGATTGTATGCTGGGAATGATAAGTTTAGATGATATCTGGTATCTATTAAATGATATGAACGATCCCGATGATTCTTCATTTTTTTCCTATGAAAGAGCACGATTTATTGAGCTTTATAAAAAGCGTCCTGGTTTTTTTCAACCCTATCAAGACAATAAAGAGTTTCTTGGCGGTGTGCTCGCTCCAGTTGTGCATCCCTTGGAGTTTGCTGCTTTGGGTATAATGGGGGTTGTTGTAGGTGTTATTTCCCCACTTATTTGCGTTGGGGGGGTGGTTTTAGGTCTTGGAGCTGCTGCCTTCGGAAATACAGAACTCTGGGATACAGCATTTGAAGCTGCTTCTATTTTTTTATATTTAACAGGCTATGCGCTTTTAGTCGCATCAGCCAGTCTTTTACTTGCAGCTCTTAGCATTCCCTGTGCTTTGATTACTTTGGGTACTCGTAGTATTGCTTCTATGGGCGCTGAAGTACTAGAATGCATGAACAATATGGAAACTACTACTGAAGTACAAGAAAGTAAACTGCAATAAAAACTCCCTTTGGTTTTATTTAAAAATAATGGACACATGAAATGTGGAAGATTTATGTTTTATTTGATTGGCGAAAAAGAAATAAATTTCATTTTAGAGGGTGAAACCATTGAGGATATCGCCCATCGAGCAATTAACACATACAGAGATCGTCCTGGTTTTTTCACTCCGTATAAAAATAGATATGAGTTCCTCGGTGAATTAATTGCTCCAGGTATATACCCGCTCTCTGGAGTTGTGACTGCTGGATTTTCCGTATATGCTTCAGTCCTTTCTACCGTAATTTGCGTTGGAGGTTTGCTTGTCGCCGCTGGCAGTGCTTTATTTGATGCTCCGACGCTCCGGGATGACGCACTAGAATTTACGGGATTTATGGTACAGTTTGTTGGAGTTGCCCTTTTTACAGCTGCTGTGAGTGCTTTATTAGCAATTCTTAGTGTTCCTCATAGCTTAATTTCTGTAGTTACTCGTTCTGCTGCTTCAATAGAGGCATTATTTTCAGGAAAGGTCGTGGATGCGCCGGGAATGCATGATGAGGTAAAGGCGGAAGTTAATATAGAAGAGTGTGCTTTCCGATGCATTTAAGTAAAGTCTATTTAACGATTAGGGATTAGTAGTTAAGAAAAATTAAACTAATGAACTTTTCTGCTCATTAGTTGATTGTCGATGCAAATAATTCGTTAACATGTTTAATTCCATTTTAATTCGATTGATTTTCTCCTTTAATTTATTTTCTACATCTCGGTAATTTTTAAGATCCAAAGTAATCGATTCTTTTTTTTCTTGCTGTTGAATAATGAAGTTAAGCCAATTGATTTCACTTGCAGGATTAACGAGACGGGAGTTAGTTTGTGTTTGGTCAATCTGTTCTTCAATATTTTGGATTTGTTGTTCGAACTCTTGCTTCTTACACTGCGCCGCATGTAAATTTAAGTCCAGTTCATGGAGTTGTTTGTTTAATTTATCTATTAAAAAAGTGAGTGGCTGATTCATTATCTAGGTTACAGTTCGATCTTGATTACGTACAAAAAATTCGTTTATCTTATAAACGCAAGGATTACTTTTTATCCACAGCTTCTACTTAAAATACATAGCGGATTAAATCAGACTTATAAAAATAAAACAACTGGATAAAAAAAGTTCTTTGTTTGATTGTTAATTGCCCATCATGCTTGATGTTGTTAGAATGCGGTTCCTTACAATCTGTATTTATTAGGTTTTAATTAATGAAAGAGATCACTCTAACCGCGATATTTGAAGGAACAATCTACAGTATTGAAGAACCGAATACTCATTTGCATCAAGTTTTATCGAAAGATTGTAAGGGGGTACGCATTACCTCTGCTCAGGAGGTTGAACAATATAAAGATGCTACCCATTTTAAAATGGGTTTTAATGGATGCGGTGTTGATTATGGAGTGAAAGGGCTTTTATTCGGTGCTGGAGTTAAAAAACAAAGTGATCAAGTAGTCGAAGTGATCAAAAGATTAATTAAAGATGGATATAAAGTAAAATTTAATGGCATCGGTTTAAGTCGAGGTGGTATTGCTGCGATTATGGCAGCTATAAAGTTAGCTCATATTGATCATTTTCATTTGGAAACCAATTTGCTTCTTTTAGATCCTGTACCTGGTAATTTATTTTATGTTCCTTTTTTAGATGTTTTTCAGTATACCTTAACCAATAACGCAATTGATTTATCTCATTCTAAAAATTTAAATTATGTTGAAACGCTCTATCCTTATCTTGAAGTGGGTGATGACACTGAAGACTTTGTCGATCAGATCCTTGCAAAATTCCATATTCCTATAAGACCTACTTATCCTCAACATTGTCAGGTTAGAGAAGAAGTTATTTTAGGTGCGCATTTAAAAGCATTTCAGGATGTTGATAAAGAAAATGATGCCGTTCATCTACGTTATGGAGTGGATGTGATTCCTGTAATCAGAAAACTGAGTAAAGCGATTATGTATCAGTTCTTGGATAGGGTGGGGAGCATAGTAAAATCCGGAGAGAATATAGAACTGTCCGAGATCATTAATGAATTTCAACGAGAGGGAGCGAAATGGAAATGTATTTTAGCTGAAATTATTGCCACCATCATCCCTAAAAGTAGAGTCTTGCATTCTCAGGATCAATCGAAGATTACAGTCTCGAATTCAGCAAAATATTTAAATAAAACCCATCGTGAACTTATCGATACTGAATCCCAGGATCCAGGGGAACTCTGTTTAAAAGTAGAGCCAGAGCGGCCTTATTTAGAAAGGAAAAAGACCCCTTTAACAAACGCAGTATTGGTCGATTTGATCGAATTTATTAACAGTAAGATGACCAATACAAGTAAACAAGGTGAAAAAGGTGGGTTATTACTTAAAATAAGAAATGATCTTCAACGCGAAGGCGAAGATGCATTCGATGAAGAACAGCTGAGTTATATCCTTAGAGATATTCTGGCAGTTGCATTGCAACGCGATCGTTACAGTTATAGTTTTTACAGTACAACTACTTCTGGACTTGCATTGGTTAATGCATTAAATCAATCCAAATTTATTGCAATTAAAGAGCTGCTCCAATTTGATGATAAACCAATTGAATACTCTGATTTGACTAGCTATGTTTTGGGCCGCAATGATCCAGGACATTTTAATAGTCAAGATATGAGAGTCAATTTTGATTTAGTAGCGGATCATTCTCTTGGAGAAGATGGATATAAGATGCTAATTTAGATTGATCACGGTTTTTTGTGATACATAAAATATAATTGAACAATAAGTTATAAGGGATCATATGGCTAAAGAATTAAGGAAAAAAATTAATACAATACTTCATTTTTATGTAAACAGCCGATCCCTTGATATTCTTGTAAAAGGAATTTTAATCTTCTTAGTTCCAGCCAGGTTCTAGTAATGTTTCACTGGCTAAAAAGATGGCGGTACAAACGCATCATAGGTCATTCACCTGTCAGGGACGAACAATGGGAAGACGTATTTCAAAACTTACAGTTACTACGACGTTTAAGTGAGCAAGAACAAATAAAGCTTAAGCGTTTGGCAATTTTATTTCTTCACTATAAATCCTTGGAAGCGGTTGGAGACCTGCAAATAACACTTGCTATGAAATTAACTATTGCACTACAAGCCTGCCTCCCTATTTTGAATCTTGGTTTCGATTGGTATGACGGTTGGATTTCGGTTGTGATATATCCCGGCGCCTACTCGCATGAAAGCAAAACAATTGATGAGTTTGGTATAGAACATTTAGGAAGATCCTACTTAAGTGGTGAGTCATGGCAGCAGGGGCCAGTCATTATTTCTTGGGATGATGCATTACATCATGGTGGAAAAGGAGGGCGTAATGTGGTAATTCATGAATTTGCCCATAAATTAGATATGCAAAATGGAAGGGCGAATGGATTTCCTCCACTTCATAAAGGAATGTCAGCGAAACACTGGGCTGAGGCATTCAACAAGGGATATGAAAATCTGATAAGCCGTATCCAGCAAGAGGATCCTATTCCAATTGACCCCTATGCAGCTACCTCACCTGCTGAATTTTTTGCCGTATTTTCTGAATTATTTTTTGAAAAACCTGAAGTAATCAACCGGTACTATCCTGATATTTATGATTTACTCACTCAATTTTATCGTCAAGATCCTCTTAGGACTAATGTTTTTTAGCTTCGGTGAAGGAAGCTGTAACCCTAACTGAACTTCGTTTCACCCAAGCTAAGGGGGTAATTACCAAGTAAATGCATATCGTGTTTCTCTCGTGCTCCATCCATCTGTAATGTGTACTTCGAGTTGCCGTTCAGAGATCAAACTAAATTCAATTAATGAACCCCAATATGGATTATGAAATTCGAAGCTTTGTTTGGTTTGTCCTATGGTAAGTTTGCAAGAAACTTGTCGAGGTTCCGGAGCTCCAAGACCATCACCATAACTTAAATCCAATTGAGTGGAGCCCTGCGATCTACCGGCAGAAGCCACTTCATTCAACCAGTTACACTCAATTTTTGCTGATTGAGCGTGTTGATTTTTGAGCTTTAAACAACTTCTTTGTGAACTGATACATGGATTTGCTAAGGATGAACCCGTTACTAACCCCAGGAGAAGAAAAGTATAGAATTTTTTCATTTTTATGCCTAATTAGTTTGGGTGTGATGTTTTTATCATCGTTTTCAATGGGTTGTCAATAGTTATAAAAATATTCTATTTATTTAAAAACTATAAATTTAGCATAATGTTTGCGCTAATAATCCATGATTTCGAGTATAAAAAAACAACCTGGTTGGTGCAACCAGGTCTGCCGGGCCTGTTATTAATTCAGTACTTAATAGACAAGTACTTCTGCACCTTGAACCTGTTCTTGCTGATCAGGGAGTAGTATTTGAGCTTCCTCTTGAGCCAAGCTTGCCTCATAACGTAACAATTCACTTGTTTTGAAGAATCGAAGCGTTTGATACTTGGTTTTTTGACGTTCTTCTTTTTCAATCCTTTCGATAACAGGTTCAGTTTCCATGAACTCTTGTTCTATCAAAGAAACTTGTTTTTGGGACGTATCATCAATGAAGGATGCAAGATCGAGTTTGGTTTGCTCCAGAAGTTTTCTTACAAGCTCCCCTCGGTGGCTGTCCAATAGTTCATTGTGATCTTTTAAAGCATGCAGACAGTCTCGTTCCTCTTTTTGGATAGAAATTTTTGTTTCATTCAGTAATTCAATCTGTGCTTTAATATGCCGAATAGCTCGTTGGTTTATTAGGTTCTTTGCTATCAATTGCCCGCTTTCCAGGTAAGAACAGCTGGCTTCATTCATCCGATTTGTTGCAGATTTAATCGTTTTATCTATATTTTCAATCTCTTTTTCCTGGGCAGTTATTTTTTCGGAAATATCTTGTATTCTACGGCGTATCCTCCCCAGATCCTCCTCTATTCTACCCTGCTTGGTGATAAGAACAAAAAAGCGCTCTTCAGGTATTTTGCCAAAAATAACCTTAAGTCGATTTTGATCTACAGGGTTTAATTTCCAATTCCACTGTTTTATTTCATCGACATACTCCATTTTTTGGCGAATTAAATCAGGAAGTTCATGATGATCAACATCTAAATTATTCCAATCCAATGTTAAAAGAGCTTTTAATCGTGCTAGTTTTTTAAATTCAACTTGTTTTTGTTCAGGAAGCACCTCAATCGCTTTATCATCAAGTTTAAGCAGAGAGTCTTTATTTTTATCAAGTGTTTCCTTCGCCGTTTTCAGTCTGTTTCGTTCTGAATCTACGCGGGCTAAAAAAGAGGATTGATATCCGGTGAATTCCTTTCGGTAGGGCATATCTTCTACTTGAAGTTCTATGTAGGACTGAATGCCATCAGTTCCATTTTGAATGTGCAACTTTCCGGGGGCCACCTGAAGTAATTCAGCAAATCGAGCTTGTTTTTGTTTAAATAGACTTTCCTGAACGTCTTGATTTAGTCCATCCTTTTTACCCAACTCCTCTATGGAGCGTGTAAGTTGCTTTTGTAAAGAACTCAATTGCGTTAAGTAAGGCTGATATGCTTTATATGTGCTAAATCGGACAGTGGCTTCATATAATTCATGGATCACATGACTTGGATTATCTTTACTTTGTTCACTGATGCGAAGTAGCGTTTGCTTCATATGCTTCCAGGTAGGATCGGAAGTTTTAAAAAAGTAAGGGGACATTTTTGTTAACAAATTACGAAATGCAGCGATCTGATGCTCGGAAACCACTTTATCATGACAATTTTGGCGAAAATCAAGATCACAGTGCGGGGCATTATTTAATGAGTCAATCGCATCAAGTGCATCATTAATTACTTTTCGAGGAGATGAGTGACTAATTGAAAATAAATATTTATCTTTTAAAATGACTTTATGTTGCTGAAGCGCCTTATAAAGTTCACCGATTAGACCTGCATCTTGAGGTGAATTGATTAGATTACCAGCCAAGTTAAAAATATCCAATGCTGCTTTCTTGGCTTCAGTGCGTTCAAAAATCGCATGAAAAGCAGCTGGATTTTCGTTAATCCATGCAAATTCATGGCGTAAATATTCTGCCAGTTTTTTCATGATTTCTGCATCATAACTTCTTTGGAGATTATTCAAATCCGCATCTTCAGGTAACTCCAAATTTCTATAAAGAGTTGAAAAAGAAAGGATCAAACCCTGCATTTTAAATTGTTCTACCAGTGAAAATTTTGTAAATTCAGCGCAACGATTTAGAATTAAAGGTTTCATTTTAGCCAATAATTCCCGAATTTGTTTACTGTCCGCATCTTTTAGTTTCTTTTGATAAAACTGGATGATACTTTCAGAAACTTCTTGTTGCTCATCACCATGTAGCACTTTGTTTTTTTGTTTTATGAGGCTGTCAATCACGTTTCTAACTATTTCGGGTATATAGGAAGAATTTTGTGACGAATTTTTAGGGAAAAATATTTTGATTGCATTGGGGCATATAGAGCAAAACTCTCCAATTAGATTAGGTAAAATTTGTTTGCTTTGAGCCAATTCAAGATTTTTTCTTACCTGTTCAGAGGGATTTGTATACTCAAGAACAGCTCCTGCTTTATCAGCAATCACGGTTTCCAGGTTCTGGTACATTAATGCTTTTGTTGCTGCAGTAAACGGTTTGCCTCTTTGTTGCAGCTTTGTTTGAATGTTTAATTCTTGAACAAAATCCAATTCTTTCAAGTACTTAAATCTTAGAGCCTGCTCATTGGTCATAGGAGCTTTTGCAGCTTTAGCTGCCCATTGTTCTTCGCGTGCAGCCTCCCAGAATTTGGACGCTGATTTTTTAAACTGAGTAATACTTTCATACAAGGAAGTTTCAGATACAGCGGGGTCTTGGGAGCGAGTTAATTCACTCAGCAGCATTTCACGCCATTGATAAAGCTCATATTTCATTTTAGGATCATTCGGATAGATCTCGAGAAGTAAGCTTTCCCATGCTTCAATTTGCAGCATCAAAATTTGTTGGGCCTCATCAATAGCCTGAGTATAGGTTCTATCGACTGTAGCCTGTAGCTTGAGCTTATCTCTCACTTCTTCAATAGTATGTTCATTAATACGTTGGCGGGTCCAGGGGAACACATAATAGAAAAACTTATTAAGTAAATCCTTGGGAGTTTTTACTTGGTAGATTGGCAGCCATTCACCAGGTTTTCCATTACGTGCAGCGCGGCCAGCGATTTGGGTGGTCATTCTTTCAGTATCAGGATAAGTTTGTATTACAAATAAACCTTTAGGATGATCGCCTGTGTTAATGTCTATGCCTTTTGCAAGCATTGCAGTGCCTACCGTGATAGTATTCGCTTGACCTGCTTGCTTGATGATTTTATCTAACTCTGCCGCGGATTCTTTTCCGGTAATAATTTGAACTTTAAACCCTTGCTCCTCATAAATTTTTAAACTGGTACCAATAGCCTGGGCTTCATCAAAATCTTCATTTACGATAAGGATAGGTTGAGTTTGTGTGTGACTCCATTTTTCAATGGCATTTTTTCTTTGTAAAATTAAGGTTTCATCATAGGGAAGAATTGTTTCATCAGGATTAATTTCCATTGTTGGCTTTGTGACGGGGCGCTTAATTTTTTTAAACGTTTCATGTATTGCCTTGACGGTCTCATCCCGATTGAAGGTGAATATTGGAGGATGGTTTATACGTTTATCGCCCGCATACGGAGCCACACTGATTGCTTGAGTTCCCACTGATGTAGCCAAACTCTCCAGTTCCGTTTTATCTCCCGGAGTTGCCGAGATTCCAAGGAGGCGACCTAAAGTTTTTTGGAAGAATTTGATTAACCCTCGTGCAGATTGACTGCCAAGTACTGAGGGAACAGCATCAATGCAAATATATTGGGCTTGATCTTTTCGTTCTGCTTTAAGCCGTGCTTCTAGCGCTTGTTGAACTGACTCAGTAAAAATTGAGCCAGTCTTGGGGGTACTCCGAATTAAAGGGATACAGGCAATTTTTTTCGTAATTTCATGCCCAGCCTCATTTTTTTCTTTGAGTGGTTGCATGATGAAATGCTTGTTTTCAACCAGAGTTGCTGCGATGCAACTGGCATGAATCCATTGCTTCAATTGGGTGTTACTCGATGCCATCAAATAATTTTGCTTTTCAACATCGCCATTAAATTGCTCATTAATTTGCTTATTGAGAAACAGTCTGAATTGATCCAAATCTTCATCTTCATCCCAGGCGGGGTTGAGTTTACGAAATCCGGGAAGATTAATAAATTGGTATGCAAGGGGATAAATCCACTGTGCAGGATTGTTTACATTAGCATCCTCGACTTCTGCAACGAGTTTATAAAGCGTTACTTGATCCAAAAGAGCGTCGTCACATTCATCCAAAACAATGTGTACTGGACCAATGGTTTCAAGTAATTTTTCATTTTGGTCCATCTTAACAGCTAAGTGAAAACTGGCCATGTCCTCAACTGTAGAGCAGTTAATTCCATTAGGGATGAATCGGTCGATAGGGCTGTTACTTTGGATAAGTGCCGATCTAATGTTTAAAAAATTAAAAAAAGGTTCGCAGCTGTTTTCATAGTCTCGAATCAGTAGAGTCGGGTTTGCTGTCCATTGAACTACCGTACCCCCTTGGGCCCATTGTATAACAGAAAGCATCGGAGTATTTATACTTTTCCCTTCACCCGTTTTGATACGCATTAATAAATTAGATGATGGATCTTCTAATGCAAGCAATAGGACAAGCATTTGTGTGGTGTTTGGGAAGATTCCTGTGGTGCGGAAATAGATTTCTCTTAAATACGCTAAAAGTTCTAAATGAGCTATCTCTCGTTCTTTGGGGCCTAACTTTTGCGAACGCAGCTGTTGAAGTCGCAGGTCGGCTTGTACTTTTAAGTCATGACGCGAGCAAGCAGTTAAACCTTTTAGGCCGGTAAAATCACCAGGATTGAGTGGATCGGTATAGCCTAAAGTTTCTATGAAGGTTAATTGTCTTGCAAGCTTCATTTGCAGTGCGTGCGGTAAATCTTCTTCACGTAGCAAATCTTGTAGATTAGTTAAGGCATCTTTTATTCGATCGGTTGCAAACTGTTTTACTAAATCTCTTTTTTCTCCCGGTTTAGCAAAAGGATTCGTGTCAAAGCTCAGGTAATAGGCGTTAATTTTTTCAGAGTCGTGCGCAAGTAATGCAGCGTTGAGACTCTGTGCATTGGGGTAAGGAGGTGTACTGAATAATTTAAGGACCTGATCGACATCAGCAGACAAACGCCGTTTTAATCCCTTAGTGATTTCTAACAAAGAAGCTAGAGTTACGGTGGAGTCTTTTTTATTTTTAGCTAAACCAGTCAAAATCGTAGCTACTTTTGCTCTCTTCTCCTCTGGATTGATTTCAGCTAATTGTTCGAGAATATGAGGATAAGTGCTCATATTCTGTGTGGCATTATCCTGAGAGATTCTATTGAGTAGTGCAATACAAAGTTCATGTTGATTGATATTATGAGTTAAAAATAATTGAGTCTTTTCAACCAATTCTGGGATGAGTCCCGATTCCGTAGTCGATAGCCCAACTAAAATTTGAATAATTTGTTTGATAATTAATGATTTGGTCTCTTCTGAAAGATCTGATTTCTTGAATTTATTTAATGCTGCAAGTGGGAAGGCTGTAGTACTTTTCAAGTTATGAGCCATGCTCATTTTGAAAAACATGGTTTGAGTTTCGGGATCAAGATCCGGTAAATCAAAAAGCTCAACTAGGCCATCAACAGCGCGTCCAATGGAAATATTATCTGCATTAGGATGTTCATCTAGAGTTTGGGTTGTTAATTTCAAATAAAGATCCAGTTTCTCCGAACTGTCACTAATTAATTTATTAACTAAGGTATGTTTTTGCTGATAATTTAAACGAGCTAAGCTTCCTGTATTAAGTTGTTTGTAAATTTTAATAAATTGTTGAGGAAGTCGATCATTTATCTCTATAAGCAAGTTGAGATAATTAGCCAATGACTCAATTTTGTTTTTATAACCTTCTAATGCTTGATCTGCGGGAGCATTTTCATCGATTAAAGCCGCTTCCTCAAGAATGCTTTTTTCAAATTCAGAATCTTGAGTATTTAATTGTTGTAAGGTTTTTTTCAGGGCAGGTAGTACTTTTTTCTGAATCAGTTCCTCTTTGAAGAAGAATGTCAAAGAATGTGTCTCATTAAAAGCGGCCATCCACGATAGGCAAGTATTCAAATCCAAATCTTTGACAATTTGCTTATTCAAAGGATTGTCAAAAAAAGGTCTCATTTGTGAAAGAAACAGGTTATGTACTTGACCTAAAACAGTAGCAAACGTTTTGTTAGTTGTTTGATCGGTAGCTTTTCTTTTTCCAGTTAGTAGGAAACTTAAAATATATTCCCCTTTAGTCTCTCCAATGAGAAGACTATACATTCCTTCAAGTAAGAGGGGTTTTTTTTCTTCGAAAAATCGAAGTTTTTCGATCACTTCAGAAAATTTGGGATTGGGGCTTTGTAATAGATTAACTAAGTCCTCAACTGCATCAAATAGGGGTATTAATTCTCTATTCAGTTGATCACGTAATTGCTTAGGAACAATTAAATTGTCTAGGTTTTTTTGTAATGCCTTTTTGAGGAGATCAATTTTGAATACAGCACTTCTTTTTTTAATTGCTTCAACTAGGGCATCAACAATTAAATCATCGAGCTTAGAAATATCTCCATTACCCAGCACACAACCCGGAAAAGGATTTTTTTCAATGATGATCGCTTTTAACCATGCTTCCTGTTTTTCTAAAGTTTTGCACTCAGAAGGGATTGTCTCTGCTGAATCCGCAAGTCCCTGGAGCAGGAGTTGAATTTGTTCTGCTTTAGGCAAAGTTTGAGACTTTGAAAGATTAATTTGACTTAAAGTACTTAATATAACGTGATGAAAGAGCTCGCCTTTCTTATCTCTTATGCTTTGAATTGTTCCTAATAATCGCTCAAGACTTTCCTGATTTAAATCAGGTTCATTGAGCTTTGCGAGTAATTTAATGATCTCCGGAGAGAAGTTTTGGCGATTTTTTTGCAGCATCGCTGTAAATGCGGCAGTAACGGATAGAGAAAATTTATCGATTTCGGCTGGAGCAGTTTTTTGAATACGTTCTTGCAGTGTATTGAGTAATTCAAACCCTTCATTTTCCAGACATGAAACCAGGGGAACAATGAAATCGACGTTGAGGTCTTTATCAGGAAATTCAGTTTTAAATTCCCGACATTGTTTCATTAATGTTTTAATTTGCACCAATGAAGGTTGAGGTTTGAATAAAAAACATCGAGAGAATGCTTGCAATAAATGAGTACGCTCGTTTTCTTCCAGACCTTGTAATGAATGGATACAATGAATTAAAGTTTCTTTCCATTGCGCAGGATCCAAAGCCGCATTATTTGCAAAAGTACAGGCCAAAATAAATGTTAATTGATTCTTCTGGGCTGAAGTCCATGAAGTAAGTTTTTCAATTTCACGAAGTTGTTCCTGAATGTCGGCTAATCTTATTTCAGCTTTCCAATGCTGACCCATGTATCGAAATAGCCAGGGAGTAAGCTCATAGGGTTCCGGTGTAATTTTCTGATAAATGAGTTGGGGATCTGTGATTGTATCTTCAGGGTTTTCAAGCTGCATACACGCAGCAACCTGCCTAAATTGCTCTGAAGCTGGTTTTTGCAACATGGCATAATGTACACCTGTTGATCCCCAATTAAGATCCGATAAAGAGAGACACTGCTCCTGCGGATTTTTTGCATGTTCGATTACATCCAATACCCTATTTAATGTAACGAGGAAATGTCCCTTATGATGAATCGGACACGGATTGGGAAGCGTAAGATTTTTTTCAGCGATACGGGGAATAATGATTTGCGTATAAGCATCAAAGAAGGTATTAAAATCAAAACTGCTTTTATCATACTCTAAATGCGACCGAACCAGTGTATTCCACCATTCTTTTTGTTCTGATGGAAGCTGGGTTAATTTTTGTAGGTTTTTAATTCCACGCGTACTCAAAAGTGAATTTTGTACTTCAGGATTTTTAAGAAACTCAAGATCTATTTTTTTATTTAAACAAGTATTTAGCAGTCTGACCAATAAAACAGTATGTGCTTCACCTCCAAGTATATATTGCTTACAAAGGAGAGGAACGATGAATTCATCGTGTTGTTTAGGGGAGAGAGAGCCATTTGATTTATACAGCTCCATTAAAAACGTTTTAATTTCATTTTCATATGCAGGAATAAGACTTAGAAGCATATTTTTTTTGGCTAATGAGAACTTAGATCTCAAAAGTAGAGAAAGAGTATTTTGAGGAAGATGGGGCAACAGTGCCGTTGCCTCCTCAATTGAGGGTAAGGTTAACAATTCTTGTTTTTTGAGTACAGGGGCTAAACCAGAGGGTAGTTTTCTTGGTGCATCCGTATAACAAAGCGCTTTTTTATCTTTGTTTATATAAAATCCTTTAGGAAGATTTCCAGGAATGATACCGTCACTAAACGCGTAAATATGTTCTTTTATCAAGGGGAGTGCTGATTCTTGCAGATTATCAATCCCTAAAGCTTTGAGTTGTTTGATTAATTCAGGAATCTCAGTTGATTCAATTGGAACAAGATTGAGGTCGGGGCCTCCTACATGTTCACTCTGTTCGAGGTGAATGACTTTCTGGATACTTGGGGGTTTAGGTAAAAGAATGCTTTTTTGAATTTGGATGCGCGCACGCACTGCAGGAGAGCTAGAACTTAATGCGTACTTTAAAGGGTTGATTTTGGGTTCGTTGGATGTATTTTTAAGTAAGGTTTCTGCTGTTTTATTTAATATTATTCGACGTGCAATAAGTCCAAGTCGATTTGATGCCTGTTGGTTTTCTGGAATTTTAAAAATAAAGAGGCGCTTACGATCATCGTTAATAAAGTTGAGGAGGGCGTCAATATCTTTTTCAGCGAATTGTTTTGAATCAAGTTCTATTTCTAAGGGAGTATAGTTTATTTCAGTTTCATATGAACTTATTAGATTTTCTAGTAGGGACTGAATGTATTTGTTTTCTGAATATTGTGGCACAGCAAAAACTCCCAGAATCAAAAGAAATAAAAGAATACATTGTTATTATTAACAGGAGATTAAGCGTTAAAGATGTAATGAATATTTTTTTATTTCGCTGATGGTGAAGCGTATTATATTGGAAAAAAAAGAATATATACAATGCTATATGTAAAAAAATTATTCATTTAAGGTCGAACTTTAATGAGTATTTTTTTGAGGATTAATTTTGTACCCATAGTTCGTGTTTTTATTCCTTCTTGCTATCACATCTATTGATTTTTCTGTTAATAAGGCGTTTAAAAAGTTTATTCTTGGTTTTTCGATTACAAAATTAACTTCTTTAGGAAAAGTGCAAAAATTTACTTGACAGATCTTGGGGAGCTCATTAAACTGCGAACCTAATTTTGGGGTTATAGCTCAGCTGGGAGAGCGCTTGCATGGCATGCAAGAGGTCGGCGGTTCGATCCCGCCTAGCTCCACCATCAACATCATTGATGTTGATGGGGAAAACGTTCAAGGTCCCCATCGTCTAGCGGCCTAGGACACTGCCCTTTCACGGCGGTAACAGGGGTTCGAACCCCCTTGGGGACGCCATTATTGGTGTTGTAGTTTAGTAGTAAGAAGTATAAAATATAAAGATCCAGGTCCCCATCGTCTAGCGGCCTAGGACACTGCCCTTTCACGGCGGTAACAGGGGTTCGAACCCCCTTGGGGACGCCACATTTATCATTCTATTGTTTCTTCTTTTATCCAATCATCGTGAAGATTTCCTAGAGGTATTGTCCACCTTTAATGAATGAGACACCCCCATAGATAATGATCATAATCTTTCGAATATTGTTCTTGTGTTAAATCCAAATAAGCGCTCATGCATCCTATAGGCATACTCATCTGTCATATTAGCCAGATAATCGCAAACGATTCGATAAGCCGTTGTTTCATCTTCGGCTTGTTTAAACAAAACTCTGTTTTTATTGTCTAATAAACTACCGGGATTGGAGCTGATGGCATCGAAGAGTCTTAATACCACGGTTTGGCCTCCATACTCAAAAGTACGGGCCTCTTGAGAATCGATGACATTATTATAGATGCATTGTTTTAAATAATTCAAAAGTGCATTTGCTTCAGGAGTAAGGGCTAAATTGTATTTAAGTAAATGATTTTCGAATTGTTCATTCGTGGTTATGATTTGGGTTGAAGTTATAAAATAATTAACCATTTCTCCGATGGTTTGTTTCCTTGAATAAAGATCTGCAGAAAAAAGAGACTCAATTAATTGATTTTGACGACCGGATAACAATGTATTGTTTAATAACTGTCGAAATTCAAGCGTATCTAGGTGTGTGGGATTGATGAGACGTAAATGGATCGCATCTTCAAGATCATGAACCCCATAAGCAATATCATCTGCGATGTCCATAATAGAACAATCAAAACTATGATAGGCCGATTTTCCTGTTTTTGTGCCCTGAGGCTTTTGCGACAGGGATTGAAATAATTCTTTATCACTATTGGAAAAAGGCGATAGCAACCAATCGATCTCGGGTTGCTCACAATCAAAATAAGCTTTGGGCGGTAGCCAATCATTAATCTTAATGGTTTTATGGATGGATTCATGAACTGGCGCTTGGTTGGGTGCAACAACCGTAGAGCGCTTCACTGGATATTTTAAAATGCCAAGCAGTGCACGTCGGGTTAAATCAAGACCATAGGTTCCATAGCTGCTTTCTACTTTAGTTAGCAATCTTAGTGTTTGGCCGTTAGCTTCAAATCCACCATAATCGCGCATCATATAATTTAGCGCTACTTCACCCCCATGACCAAAAGGTGGATGACCAATATCATGAAGTAAACAAATAACGGAGATTAGATCATCATTGGGTAACAAGCCAGCTAGGCTAATCTGCTTTTCTTGATTCATCAAGAGATTGTGGACAATACTTCGTCCTATAGAATCCACTTCCAGAGAATGGGTTAATCGAGTTCGATGAAAATCTCCTTCGTCAGTTCCTAAAATTTGTGTTTTTCTTTGCAGTCGTCTGAATGCAGGACAGTGAATCACTCGGGTTCGATCTCGTTCATAAGGATCTCGATGATCCAGATTTCCTCTTTGATTAGTTTGTCCCGAACGTCGATGTGTCCACATAAGTTTTTGGCCGTAGAAATGAAAAAATAATTACTGTAAGACAAAATTTGTTCTTTAACAACACAATTTTCTAAAGTTTTTTCTAAATATGTAGATACAGTTATCAAGAAGTGAATAATAAGAACAATAAACTAGGGGAAGAACAATGGATAAGAAAATAAACTTAGCACTTATGGTACTGTGTGCTTTTATTATGTCTTCTTGTACCAAGGATAGTGAATATCTCTCCTATCCCGCTTACTCATATACGGACATTACTGAACCCTATGCTATAAATAGCTACCGTATGGTAAATTATGATTATAAGTATCAACAAAGACGTGAAGTTAATATTCCCAATTCGTATCATGTTGGTGAATTACATTCTCCTGTTTCTTTTAAGGATAGAGATCAGAATTGGGTAAATAGCCAAAATCCACAAGGGTATACTATTGAGTTGACAGAGGGTGATAAGGCATCTCAAGTAGCGCAAGTCCTTTATAAAGCCCCCAAAAAAGATCGGATGGCTCAGATCAAATATGAGCGTGATGGCAAAACACGTTATAAGGGTGTGTATGGAACTTACGGTTCAGCGGAAGAAGCACAAAAGGCCCTAAGTACGTTACCACCTGAAATTAGGGGTAATGCCACAGTAATTAACTGGGGTAATGTACAACAATAAACCGAACAATTCACCGCAAATTAGGAGATATCTTAATTTGCGGTGAATTGAGGCTATGTTGTTTTAGAAGCGGAACTAATTAGAATCATTAAACGAGTTACGCCAGGGGTTTTTGAGCGGTCTGCTTCAAACTGCTTCACTGTAATTGCGTAACGTTGATTTAATTTTTCCAACCAAGCAATAAATAAGTTGAAAGCTACGGCATCAAACGTAAGTTGAATATCTCCTAAGCCAGTTTGTTGTAATTGATAAGGAAACTTCAGCGTAGGATCATTTTTTAGTTGGGTCGCTAGCGTCGTCAAGAGTTGACTGTTATCTACTGATTGTTTCTTTGTTTTTTTTAGTAGATGTTGTTGTTTTATTTTTTGCATCCATGCCAATGTGGCAGTTTTTTCTACGAGCTGAGTTGATTTTTGGGAGACCTTCAGGCTCAATGGGCTATATAAAAATAAATAATAAATATAGAGCAAAAGACAAAGTGTTGCTCCAATTAGCATCCATTTTTCCCTTTCATTAAGCGTACTTAAATAAGCTTTCACATTAACTCCAAGGTGGCGGCGACTTGTTGTTCGCGAGTTGATGCTTGAGTTTGTTTTACTTTGAGTTGCAGTTTTTTTAATTCATTTTCCAACTCTTCTAAACTGGCGAAATCCATGCTTATTATAGTTACAGATAAGGTTTTGTTTTGATATCGCAATTGCTCTACAGTATTACGATCATTCTTCATTACTTTAGCTAATTGATTGAGTAAAAACCAAAAACGATTTTGTTCCTCTGTGTTACTATTTTTTAAAAGCTGGGTGATGCGAAATTTAGGACTAATAATTTGTTTGGCATCGGGAAAAAACTCATGATAGATCACTGCAATTTGCTCATCAATTTTCTGAGTTTCTTTATTTAAGAGATGCAACTTGATTCCATTTACAACAAGTAGGGAAATTAACCAGATACAAAAAAGGAGGCCGACTAGCTGATAGCCTTTTTTAATTAAATCACTTTTATTCCCGTGTTGCATTTCTCCTTGGCAGAGATTCATCAATTTGACTTTTAATATCCGTTGAGCAATCCAGGTATATGATGATTCCTGGTTTATTGCAGATGATGTATCAACTTGCATTGCGCTGTCTGTAAAAAGTAAGGGTTGGTATTGTGGATGGCTCTTTAGATAGATATTAGCTAACTCTCCAGAAAGTGCACCTTTGAAGTCATCTGTATTGATGAGTAAAGTGGTTTCATTGATACATAGTTCCTGGGGTTCCAAGGCAAACCAATCTACAGTAATTGCAAAAAATTCAATATTTTGTTGATTGAATAATTCCATCAGATATCGAATTCGCTGTTTTCCTATGACAGTAACAAGATAGTGGTTGTTTTGATACCTAGCTTTATCGAAAGCGAAATGAAGCTCATCTACGGGTTGTGCTACCTTTTCTTCCAAAGCATAAGGAATTGCGGTTCTTGCTTTTCTTTCAGGAAGCCATGAAAACTCCAGATCAAGAAGACTAACTTGCTCACAAGTTTCGATCACTAAAGTTCTGCAATCCGTTTGCAATGATTTAATTTCTGCAAAACTTCGTTGTGAGGGTGGGAGAGTTAATGTCCCACCTTCATTTAATTGAAGACAAAAACATCCGGTTTCATCAAGATGTTTAGTAAAGAGAAAAAGAGTATCCATTCCTAAGCATATGCTCTAAGTTTTTTTTTATTCATTACGGTCCACTGCTGCTTCAATTGTTGTGCTAAAAGATAAACTACTAGCGCATATTGAGGACTGGAATTGTATCGGGTTATAACAAAGAAGTTAGGATAAGCTATCCAATATTCATTTCCTTCTGCAGTAACCAATTCAATCAATGCTGCGCGCGAGGGGTGGTTATGCGCGGCGGTTATTGGTTTGACTCCATGCGCAAGGAGCTGTGAATAGTAATAATTGGGTCTTTTAGGATTCATTTGAATACGTTTATGCAGTGAACCCACCAATTTAGCATTCTGCGCTACCCCATCATTGGTTTTCCAACCATGTTGGTGGAAGTAATTCGCGATGCTCCCTATAGAATCCGCATTATTAGAAACGAGATCGCGCTTGCCTGTGTTATTAAAATCAACAGCAAAATTACGGTAACTGCTTGGCATAAATTGGGGTTGCCCTATAGCTCCCGCATAAGATCCCTTATATTGAGTTGCAGGAACTCCATGTTCACGACATAAAAGCAGATACTCTTTTAATTCTTTAGTGAAGTAGGGCGAGCGTTTGGGGTAGTTGAACGCCAAGGTAGCCAAAGCATCTAAAACCCGATGATCTCCTTGTCGTTCTCCATATAGTGTTTCTACGCCGAGAATTGCAATAATAATTTCTGGTGGAACACCATATTTTTTTTGTGCTCTATCTAAAGCCTCTCTATTAGCAACCCAATAGTCCAATCCACCTTTTAAACGTGCTGGGGTGAGAAACAAATCTCTGTAAACATCCCAGTTTTTCTTCTCATAAGGTTTTTCCATGGATTCAATAATATCAGGCTGGATGACGACTTGATTCATTATTTCTGTAAGCTCTTTAGCAGTAAAGTGGTGCTCTTTGACCATACTTTTAATAAAAAGCTGTACATCTTTTCTTTTAGTAAATGCGGTATCTGAATAAGTTGAGAATGAAAAAATTAGCAATATTATTGCCATGAACCCCAAACTTGGTTTTCGTCGCATAGCGCATCCTAATAAAAATGAAATGATAAATTTTATTAAAAATGCACTATATTAGCAAATACTTTAAGGTCGCGCATATTTAAGCTAGAATGCGCTATTTGGAAAAAGGTTATTTCAGTTGAGTGATTTAAAGCGAATTCGTAATTTTTCAATTATTGCCCATATTGATCATGGTAAATCTACTTTGGCAGATCGATTTATCCAAATTTGTGGTGGTTTATCCGAACGTGAAATGAGTGCTCAAGTACTTGACTCTATGGATATAGAACGAGAGCGAGGCATCACGATTAAAGCACAGTGTGTTTCTCTGAATTACACGGCTAAAGACGGTAAAAACTATCTCTTGAATTTTATTGATACTCCTGGACATGTGGATTTCAGTTATGAAGTATCCCGCTCTTTAGCTGCCTGTGAGGGTGCGATACTTGTTGTTGACGCAGCACAGGGTGTAGAAGCTCAGACGGTTGCTGTTTGTTACACCGCTATTGATCAATCATTATCAGTTTTGCCGGTCCTTAACAAAATCGATTTACCACAAGCTGAACCTGAACGCGTTATCTCAGAAATCGAAGACATCATTGGTCTTGATGCACATGATGCAATAAGAGTTAGTGCTAAAAGTGGTTTAGGGGTGGACGATGTGCTTGAAGCTTTAGTAACGCGTATTCCTCCACCAGAAGGTGATATTAATGCACCGTTACAAGCTTTAATTATTGATTCATGGTTTGATAGCTATCTTGGTGTTGTTTCCTTAGTACGTATTGTTAATGGTTCAATCCGTAAAGGGGATAAGATGAGAGTAATGTCTACAGGACGTTCCTACGAAGTCGACCAAGTAGGCATATTCACTCCTAAGCGCACGAGATTGGATGTATTAAATGCTGGCGAAGTAGGGTATTTGGTAGCAGGAATTAAAGAAATTCAAGGTGCTCCTGTTGGTGATACACTTACTTTAGAAAAAACTCCAGCGGATAAACAACTTCCTGGATTTCAACGTGTGAAACCCCAAGTTTATGCAGGTCTATTTCCTATCAGTTCCGATGATTTCGAAGCATTCCGCGAAGCTTTAGCTAAATTAAGCTTAAATGATGCGTCCTTATTTTATGAACCTGAATCTTCAGAAGCATTGGGTTTTGGTTTTCGATGCGGCTTCTTGGGCATGTTGCATATGGAAATTGTACAAGAGCGTTTAGAACGAGAATATAACCTGGACTTAATCTCTACTGCGCCTACTGTGGTTTATCAAATTTTGACCCACAAAGGCGAGACGATGCTGATTGATAATCCCTCTCTATTGCCTCCATTGCCACAAATTAAAGAAATGTATGAGCCTATTGTTAGGGCAAACATACTGGTACCGCAGGACTTTCTGGGTTCAATAATTACCTTGTGTGTTGAGCGACGCGGGATACAAGTCAATATGACTTACAGTGGTCGTCAAGTTTCTGTAACTTATGATATTCCTATGAGTGAAGTGGTTTCGGACTTCTTTGATCGATTAAAATCAGTTAGCCGTGGATATGCATCACTTGATTATAATTTTTTACGGTTTCAAGAAGCTGATTTAGTTAAAATGGACATTTTAATTAATAGCGAACGTGTAGATGCGCTTTCAGTTATTGTTCATCGTTCTTCAGCACATAGTCGTGGGAAATTAATCGCTGAAAAAATGCGTGACTTAATTCCTCGACAAATGTTTGATGTGGCTATTCAAGCCGCATTAGGAAGCCATATTATTGCCAGACAAACAGTAAAAGCATTACGTAAAAACGTTACTGCAAAATGTTATGGTGGAGATGTGACTCGAAAACGAAAGTTGTTGGAAAAACAAAAAGCAGGGAAAAAACGTATGAAACAGGTCGGACACGTGGAAATACCACAAGAAGCGTTTATGGCGGTTTTCCAAACAGATAAAAAGAAATAGTACAAGAGCAAACACAATGCTGTTGGATGTATTATTACGAAACTAAGTTTAGGATATAATTTATGAATTTTGCTTTAATATTGGTTGTCCTATCGTTCATCAGCGGTTTTATTTATCTTTTAGATATTCTCTTTTGGGCAAGAAAACGTGCTGAGGACCAAAAACCAAATCGTATTATTGAATATTCACGATCGTTTTTTCCTGTATTTTTCATTGTATTAATTTTACGCTCATTTTTAATTGAACCGTTCCGTATCCCATCTGGTTCATTGGAACCGACATTATTGGTGGGTGATTTTGTAGCGGTTAATAAATTTATTTATGGATTAAGACTTCCGGTTTGGGAAAAGAAAGTGGTTTCGATTTCTGATCCTAAAACAGGAGAGGTTGCAGTATTTCGTTGGCCTCCTGATCCTTCTTATGATTACATCAAAAGGGTAATAGGAATACCTGGCGATAAAATTAGTTATCATAATAAAGTGCTAACAATTAATGGAAAAAAAGCAGAACAGACTTTTCTTGAGTACACTATTGATGAAAGTTCAGGGAAAGCAGTAGCAAAATATCAAGAAGATTTGAATGGTACAATACATAATATTTTTGTTAGAACGGATGTTCCAGCTGTAGATTTTGATATCGTGGTTCCCGAGGGGAATTATTTTATGATGGGTGATAATCGCGATGACAGTGCAGATAGCCGGTTCTGGGGATTTGTACCGGAATCCTATCTCCGAGGTAAAGCATTTTTAGTTTGGATGAGTTGGAATGGTAAAACAGATAACGTTCGTTGGTCTAGAATAGGAAAATTGATTCCGTAAGTATGCGGTATCTTTGATAATCTGAGCAAAAACACTCACTTAAAATTGAAAGGAATAAGCAAATGCATAAACAAAAGGGAATGACTTTTATAGGGATGATACTTACTGTAGCGGTGATTGTTATGGCTGCAATCGTTGTAATGCGTGTTATTCCTGTTTATTTGCAGTATTACTCGGTTATCAAATCGATAAAAGGATTGAATACAATGTCTGTATCTTCACTAAGTGGTGATCCGATGGCAGATGTTAATGTTTTAAAGAGTACCGTAGATAAGCGCCTCAATATTAATGGGGTTGAGAGTCTAAAGGAAAATCAATTAATGATTGAGCCTATAGGGACGAATAAATTTAGAGTAAAAGTGAAATATCAAGTTATTAAGCCCCTAGTATATAATATAAGCTTATTATTTGATTTTGATCACACTGAAGAGGTTGTAGCAGGCAGTGAAAGTTGATTTAGAAAGGTTATGCAGGCGATTAAATTATCAATTTAATAATATTGCCTATCTTAAGCAAGCTTTAACGCATTGTAGTGTAGGAAGTGTAAACTATGAGCGTTTTGAATTTCTTGGAGATTCAATTTTAAGCTTTGTAATTGCCAATGAATTGTTTCATCGTTTTCCTTTACAAAGTGAAGGCCAATTAAGCCGCTTGCGTTCATTTTTAGTGCGGGGCGAGATGCTGGGTGAATTGGCTAAAGAAATTGAGCTAGGTGATTTCCTTTTTCTTGGACAAGGTGAGTTGAAGAGCGGCGGTTTTCGCAGGGCCTCGATTCTTTCAGATGCTATGGAAGCTGTTTTTGCAGCAATATTTCTAGACGGGGGGATAGAGGCTTCAAAAGAGGTAATATTAAAATTATATCGCTCTAGACTTGAAGATTCTAATTTGAACGATTGTTTAAAAGATGCCAAAACTCAATTGCAAGAGTATTTGCAAGCTGAAAAAATGGCTCTTCCAGAGTACACGTTGACTAAGGTGGAAGGTGATGAGCACAATCAAATATTCTACATAACTTGTACAGTAATGGGAACAAAACAACAAACTTTTGGCGAAGGCTCTAACCGTAGAAAAGCAGAACAGTTAGCTGCAAAGTTAATGTTGGAACTATTGCGTTCCCCCAAATCACTGTAATATTTGGATTGTTTAACGCATGAGGCGCTCCCTATATTAGATAAGGTTCACTTTATGTTTACTTTGCTCTGCCTGTACTTAAGCTATGGCAATCGTAATCCTAAATTTTGTTTTAAATGATCTTAAAAAAGAATTCAAGAAACTTGATATGATGATGTATATCTGACACCTTATCTTAAGGATTATTTAGGTAAATAGGGAATTAATTGTGCACATTAAACTGAAATCAATAAAAATAAAGTTCAACACGCTTATCCTTCTTTTGATGTGCTTACTATCTGCTTCTTCCCACGCAACGAAATTATTGCATCAGGACTTGCTCAATGTCATGCATCAACCGCGTTATCAAAATGCACAATGGTGGATTGAAGTTAAAGATTTGAATACCCAAGAAATGGTTTATCAATTAAATGGCAACCAATTATTAATGCCTGCCTCTGTAACTAAATTATTCTCTTCTGCAGCTGCGTTGAATGTTTTAGGTGACGACTACCGTTTTAAAACACCAGTATATTTTATGGGACATCAAGAGAACAACATCTTAAATGGCAACCTTATTCTTGTTGGTAAAGGGGATTTAGAATTAGGCGGCCGTGTTCATGAGGACAAACTCACTTTTGGATACATCGATCATATTTATGCAAATGAGTTACCTGGAGCAGGTATGGTTCCAGAAAACCCACTGAATGGATTAATTAACCTTGCTCAACAAATTAAAGCCAAAGGTATTACACAAATTAATGGTGATGTATTAGTAGATAACCGTTTATTCAAAACAGAACATTTACGCAATTACATTATTTCCCCGATCATGATTAATGAAAACTTGTTCGATTTTCAAATTAAACCGACCATTGTAGGCAAGAAAGCATCAATAAAATGGCGCCCACAAGCTCCAGGTTATTCTATCGATAACCAGGTTATAACGGTTCGTGATGGGGAAAAAACTGATATCAAAATTTCAAGTAAAAATAGTGACACTGTTTTGGTCATAAAAGGACAAATTGCTGCCAATTCCGGAGAGCTATTGAGAGTAGCACCTATTCTTAAACCCGCTCTTTTTGCCAAGCAAGCATTTATTGCGGCATTAAAACAACAAGGGATTATTGTTCATCTTGATAATAAAAGTAGTCAGCTACCCAATGCTGAAACCTATAAGCAGCTTACTCCAATTGCGCAATATATTTCTCCACCATTTTCTGAATATATTAAAATTATTTTAAAATTAAGTCATAACATAGGCGCTGATTTACTACCGCTTATATTAGCCGAACACTATAAAGAAACATCATTTGCTCAAGGTTTGCCTCATATTGCAAAATTTTTACTTGATAAAGTAGGATTAAATAAAAATGAGTTTGTATTCGGTGATGGTGCTGGTGGGGATACAAACAGGCTTCTTCCCAAGGCTGCTATTAAATTATTAACTTATATGCATAAGCTGCCTGGACCTCAATTTAAAGCCTTCTATGATGGATTACCTATACTTGGTGTGGATGGTAGTCTTGCGAAAGCAGCCCAGAATATTCCTGCGGTCGGAAAGATTCATGGGAAAACAGGTACCTCGTTATCCTATGACTTTGCGAACCAACGGTTTTATTCCTTTTCAGAAGTATTATCAGGATATATTAACGCGAAGAATGGGCATTTACTTGCCTTTATTATTGCAGTCTCTAATACGCCTTTGGAATCTCTAAATGACGCTTTCCTAATTCAAAAAGATGTTAGCCAGGTCGCCGTTGAAATTTATAACCACTCATAATTTATCATTCTGGCTACTCTTAAGACCCATCTAGACAAAGGGTAGGGTAGCTGGAAATAAAAAATCTAGCCAAAGCGAAAGCTGGGAACCTCAGTTCCATACTCTGGTAATGGTTCGCCATGTACCTCATCAACGGCTTCTTTAGTCAATTTACACACGCAAACGTTAACATGATCCGAAAAATTGGAATTTAGATCCCCATTCAGATAGTTCACTGTGTTAACTTTATCCCAGCCCTTAACTTTTTGGAGAAAATCCTCCCTCTTTTCTAACTGAACAAAAACCTGTCTGTCGGGATCAATAAGATATGCTTTATCATTATCGCTTGCATAGATGATGTAGGTATGATCTAAATCCTTATCTTTTTCTTCACTGGTGCTTTCCAGACTGACTAACATTAGTTCACCTTTTTTTAATTCTTGTATTTTTTTGAAAAACTCCTCTAAATCATCGACTTCTTCACTGTCATGGACCTTATGTACTAACCCTTCTACAGGGTCATTTCCTTCATCGTATTCGGGTATTTCCTTTGGCTCCACGCCTTGTAATAATACCCGAGCCCCCTCAATAGCACACCACTGGCAATTTCCTTTGTTTTTAGGAATACCCTGGGCATTCAAGGGATTGATTTTTTTGAGTTTCTCGAGTAGTTTCGCTTCCATTTTAGCCTCAATTTAATACCATATGGTTAAATTATAGGCTATAAAAAATAATTTCAGCTGTAATAAAAAATCAAAGGCTTTAAAAAGAAAAATATCCGGAGCCAACGATTTACTTGTCCAGCGAGTCAGTATAGGTATTTATTTATCCCGTATTACAAGGAGCTACACAGGCATAGTTAAATTAAACCTTCTAAGCTGCTACTAATTTCTAACCATTCTTCTTCAGCATTATTTAAAGAAGTATGTGAATCAGTACGTTTTTGCAGTAACTGATTGAGTTTACTTTGTTGGGAACTGTCCTCATAAAGACTGGCATCGCCAAGCAGTATATCCAGTTTGGAAAGTTCATTTTGATATTGTTCAATCAATTGTTCCAATTTTTTGAGACGATTTTGTAACGTTTTCTTTTCTTTATAATCAGTTGTGGGGGCAGTTATTGTATTTTCTTTGTTTGAATCTTTAGTTTGAAGCCAGGAATAATAATCATCTAAGTCCCCTTCAAAAGGTTGAACTTTTTGCTGATAAACAAGATAGAAATTATCTACACTCGTTTTCAGCATATGACGATCATGAGAAATCAAAATTAATGCGCCTTCATAACTCTGTAATGCGAGCTCGATAGCTGAGCGCATCCCCAGATCCAAATGGTTTGTCGGTTCATCAAGAAGAAGTAAATTAGGCTTAAGCCACACAAGTTTGGCCAAAGCCAGGCGTGCTTTTTCACCCCCGGAAAAATGGGTAATAGGCTGAACAGCCATATCCCCAGCAAAATTGAAGCCACCTAAAAAATCACGAATAGTTTGTTCACGTGTTTCTGGAGATAGAGCTTGGATCGTTTCCACTGGACTTAAATTGCAATCAAGCTGTTCTAATTGATGTTGTGCGTAATAGCCAATTTTCAAATGAGCTGAACGATGAATAGTTCCATTCAAAGGAGTTAAGGAACCAGTTAAAGTCTTAACTAATGTTGATTTTCCTTCGCCATTTGGACCAAGTAAAGCGATTCGGTCACCTGGATTGAGTGAAAGATTAATTCTCTTTAATATCGTTTTTTCTGATTGATATCCTGCATCAACCATAGTGCATTGTATCAATGGGTTTCCTGCACGGGGACATTGAAAGAATTCAAAAGAAAAAGGTGAATCAACTTGGGCTGCTGCGATAATTTCCATTTTTTCTATAGCTTTAAGACGTCCTTGCGCTTGTTTTGCTTTAGTTGCTTTTGCTCTAAAACGATTTACAAATGACATCATATGATTAATTTTAGTTTGTTGCTTTTCATACATCGTTTGTTGTAAGGCCAATTGTTGTGCGTGTGTTTTTTCAAAACAACTGTAATTGCCGCCATAAAGCGATAGATCTTGTTTTTCAATATGTAAAATGTGAGTGACGAAGGCATCAAGAAATTCTCGGTCATGAGAAATAAGAATAATAGTACTGGGGCTTTGTTTTAAAAAGCGTTCTAGCCAAAAAATGGCTTCCATATCCAAATGGTTAGTAGGCTCATCTAACAAAAGTAAATCCGCCGGCTTCATTAAACACCGTGCTAGACTTAAGCGCATTCGCCACCCTCCGGAAAAGCTATTTACGCAAGACTTTTGCTGTGCACTACTAAAACCAAGACCAGACAAAATTGTAGCTGCTTGAGCGGGTTTACTGTAGCCGCCTGAATGGCTTAATTCCTCATGACACGCTAACACTTCAGCATCGTTACCCGTTTCTTCAGCTTTTTGTAAGCGTTGAAGCAAATTCATATAACCATCATCGCCGCCTAGGACAAAATCTAATGCTTGTTCATCACTGTCAGGTAATTGCTGAGATAAGTGGCTGATGCTCAGTTGAGGGTTAATTAAAAACTCACCTGTATCGGGAGCTAATTTTCCTAATAAAAAATCGAATAATGTTGATTTTCCGCAGCCGTTATGGCCAATAAGACCTATCTTTTGTTTTTCATAAAGGGTGACATTGACTTGATCCAATAAAACTTTATTGCCACGACTTAGAGTAATTTGACGAAGAGTAAGCATGATAAATCTTTAGCCATAAATTGAGTAGGTACAAAATTAAGAATTCATAGCAAAACTTGGTCACCTCTGTTGTATCTAAATCTACATATCTCTGAAAAAAAGTAAAAGTTGCTCTCGACAGTCTGCGACTTGTCTGCGCAATTCCAGAGGAACTGCGTTAGACGTAATAAGTCGCGAGGGCAGGGTGTAGATAATACGAAATAAAAGACAGATGCTCAATCCTCGCTATGAATCACGCATATTTTATGAATTTTAACACAAATACCTTTAACTTGGCTCAGGTTCTATAGTTTTTTTCCTTGCCGATTGATAACGAGCTTGCTTTTCAATGTCGATATATCGATCAGTTGTAGCGCTGGAACTATGGCCTGCATCATCGCGAACATGTTCACGGGGACGAATTTTCACATCTTCAGAGATTCCAGTATGTCTAAGCCAGTGGACCGTAGCTGCAGCCAAATTATCGGCTGCTTCTGTATATCCTTTTATCCGAAGTTGCTCACCCGCCAAGTCAAAGCATCGTTGAATAATTCTACGTATCGGGGCTGTATCACTCATGGGGCCGTTGCCACGAATTTTTGGAATAAGCGGACTATTATCCGCTGGGGAAGGAAGAGGGGATAACCCTAGAAAACATCGCCATCGCATTAAACTATCTAACATCGCATCACTTACCGCGATTTGGCGTTCTTTATTTCCTTTACCTACCGTGGTAAACCACCAGTGGCCGTTACTGTCTTTAGAGAAATCATTCATGCTGGGAATCCAGCGCTCACTTGCTGCGAGTTCCGAGATACGGAGATACATCCCAAATAACATACTGAGCATAAAACGAGTGCGTTCGTGTTTTAAGGGAGATTCTTCGGCTAGTGATTCAGCGGCTTCTAAAACGGCACGCCATTGCACCAGGCTAAGTCTCCGTATGGGGGCATTTTGTTGTCTCTTACGAATAAATTTGCTTTTTTGTCGAATGAGGGCAACTGGATTGGAAACCAGGTATTCTTCAGCGATTAGGAAATTAAATAAAGTACTTAAAATAGCGAAGATTTCTTGTATCGCTCCCTGAGATAAATTGAATTGGTCGATTTCAGGTTTATGGCCGCTTTTTAGTGCAGATTTACTAACTGTTACTACAAAAGGCCTCCATTCTTCATTGGGAATACGTCTCCCATCCCTTTCAATAAAACGCGGTACTTTTTTCAAACTAATCCAGGATTTGAGTGGGTTTTGACAAAAATGAATGTATTGTTCTATATCGTCACGTTTTAATTCTTTTAAGGTTGTTTTTTTAATTAACCAGGTCCATTGCAACAACCGTTCAGTTTCTCTTCGGTAACTATTGAATGTACCCTGGCTCCCCGTGTAGCTTTTTAGAAAATTCAAAGCATAGTTAAAATCCTGCTGAAAATGTAAATCAGGCAATATAGCGTGCTCATGATTTTTATGGAGATAATTTATGTTGTCAAATATAGGAAGTAGTTTAAATTTCATAAATTCATTAGGGAGTTAATATAATTCTCAATGCTAGCTGAAAAACGATGAAGATACGAGTAGGGCCAGCTTGAGATATTGTATGTGTGATTGGCTATATGGTTTAAAAAAAGCCTAGTTGTTCAAGCCAAATAAATAGCAAACACAAAAAAATTAAATTAATTAAAATTAAGTGATTTAAGATATTGACCTTGATGAAAGCACCTAGTATTATCTGCGCTCTGTCCTTGGGACGGGTTACGGGGTGTAGCGCAGTCTGGTAGCGCGCCTGCTTTGGGAGCAGGATGTCGGGGGTTCGAATCCCTCCACCCCGACCAAATTTGCGCCCGTAGCTCATCTGGATAGAGCATCGGCCTTCTAAGCCGAGGGTAGCAGGTTCGAATCCTGCCGGGCGTGCCAGCCCAGATTTTATTTATCATAAGAATTTCTGGTAAAAGTTTTTATGGTGAGCGTAGCTCAGTTGGTAGAGCCCCGGGTTGTGATCCCGGTTGTCGTGGGTTCGAGTCCCATCGTTCACCCCATTTGAGAAAGAAACAAATGGTTTATCGCTAAAGATTTATCTGAGTCTTTACAAGACCGAATTACTGATTGATAATCCAACCTGATTTGCGAAAGTGGCGGAATTGGTAGACGCACTGGATTTAGGTTCCAGCGGGGCGACCCGTGAGAGTTCGAGTCTCTCCTTTCGCACCATTATCATTATAAATTCCAAGAGGTGACATTAATGCAAGTTTCTGTTGAGACCCTAGAAGGTTTGGAACGTAAGGTAACAGTTTCTGTACCTGCGGAGAAAGTTGAGGAAGAAGTGAGCTTACGTCTCAAGAATCTTGCTCGCAAAGCTAAAATGGACGGTTTTCGTCCTGGTAAAGTACCCATGCATGTTGTTGTTAGTCGTTATTCTCAAAGTGTTCGTGAAGAGGTCGCTCGCGACATGGTACAATCAACTTTATTCGAAGCATTGCAAAAAAACGAATTGGTTCCAGCTGGGTATCCTTCTGTAGAGCCTGAACAAATTGAGCAAGGGAAAGACTTCAGATATTCTGCAAGATTTGAAGTAATGCCAGTATTCGAGATTGTTGAATTAAACCAAGCCATGGTTGAACTGGCACGTTCAGAAGTAACTGATAAAGATGTTGATAACATGCTGGATAAACTACGTGAGCAAAATAAAGAATGGCATGATGTATCTCGAGCTGTTAAAAAAGGCGACAAAGTAGTTATCGATTTCGAAGGGTTTCTAGACGATAAGCTTTTTGATGGCGGAAGTGCTAAGGGCCATGAATTAGTTATTGGCTCCGGATCAATGATTCCTGGATTTGAAGATGGGATTATCGGTAATAAGAAGGAAAAACCTTTTGATATCAAAGTAACCTTCCCAGAAGACTATGGTCATAAAGAATTAGCAGGTAAAGAAGCTGTATTCAAAATTACTATTCATAATGTAATGGAAGGAAAGCTTCCTGAGCTTAATGATGAATTCGCAGAGAAATTTAATATCAAGGAAGGTGGCGTAGAGGCACTCAAAAAAGATATTAAAGAGAATATGGCGCGTGAATTAGAGCGCCGGGTTAGTATGATGAATAGAGAAAAGTTGTTTGATAAATTAATGGAAGCTAATTCTATTGAGTTACCAACTGCTTTAATTGACAAAGAAATCGAACATTTGAAACATGATATGTATCATCGTCTTTTTGGACATGAGCATCATGATAACGAACAGATTCCTGATTTTCCTCGTGAATTGTTCGTTGAACAAGCAAAACGTCGTGTTCATCTTGGCTTACTCTTTTCCGAATATGTTAAAAAGCACCAAATCGTAGCGGATAAAGATAAAGTTAAGGAAGTGATTGAGCGATTTGCTAGTGCTTATGAAAATCCTGATGAGCTTCGTGCTTGGTATCAAAGCAGTAAAGAACATATGGCCGAAATTGAAGCACTGGTTATGGAAGAGATGGTTGCAGATAAAATTGCTGAGGATGCAAAAGTTAAATACAAGAATAAGGATTACGATTCAGTAATGAATCCTAAGCCAGAGACTGATGCAACTGAGAAAAAAGGAGAGTAATTATATGTCGGGCTATTCAGAGAACATAATTAGGAATGCCAGTGGATTAGTCCCAATGGTTATTGAACAAACCTCACGCGGTGAGCGTTCATATGATATTTACTCAAGATTATTGAAAGAGCGTATTATCTTTCTATTGGGTGAAGTTGAAGATCATATGGCTAATTTGGTGGTTGCTCAATTGTTGTTTCTTGAGTCTGAAAATCCTGAAAAAGATATTTCTCTTTACATCAATTCACCTGGAGGAGTAGTAACTGCAGGCTTGGCAATTTATGATACCATTCAGTTTATTAAACCAGATGTAAGTACATTATGTATAGGGCAAGCAGCAAGTGCTGCTGCCTTACTGCTTTGTGCTGGCGCAGAGGGTAAGAGATTCTGCTTACCAAACTCACGAGTAATGATTCACCAACCTTTAGGTGGTTATCGTGGTCAAGCAACTGACATCGAAATCCACGCTCGTGAAACTTTAGCTGTAAGAGAACGATTAAATACCATTATGGCAAAGCACACGAAAAAGACTCCTGACCAAATTATGCGCGATACAGAGCGTGATAATTTTATGAGTGCGACACAAGCTGTTGAATATGGCCTAGTTGATCAAGTGCTTTATGATCGTGAATCAGCAAGTAAAGTAGAGTAATTATTTACATTAAATTTAAAGACTGAACTATAATGTATCATCGCCCGGCTGTAACGAAGCGGAACCTGGGTTTGGGTTAAGGTTTTTCCGGTTCCGCTTCGCTGCACCCAGGCTAGGAATGCGAGGGGGCCTTTTTAGATTGATTCATTATTACCTCTTCGTATTCGCTTTGTTTTAAAAAATAGTGACAGTGGCATATCTTTTTCTGATTGACTAATATTTTACATATATTATCTATTTTTCCGATAATCGTTGTAAGAAGGGGTTTGGTTATGAGTAAATCCGGTAACGGAAGTGGCGATAAAGTTTTGTATTGTTCTTTTTGTGGAAAGAGCCAACATGAAGTAAAAAAATTGATTGCTGGTCCTTCTGTATTTGTATGTGATGAATGTGTTGAGTTATGCAACGATATTATTCGTGAAGAAACACACGAGTCTCATGAAGAAGCAGAAGTGCGCTTGCCATCACCTAAAGAAATTTCAACCTTCTTAGATGAGTACGTTATTGGGCAATCACATGCAAAAAAAGTCTTATCCGTAGCTGTATATAATCATTACAAGCGATTACAACATAAAAGTGAAGATGGGGTTGAGCTTGGAAAAAGTAATATTTTGCTCATCGGACCTACAGGCAGTGGAAAAACACTTTTAGCACAAACATTAGCTCGTATTCTCAATGTGCCCTTTGCTATGGCAGATGCAACTACACTTACTGAAGCTGGGTATGTAGGTGAAGACGTAGAAAACATTATTCAGAAGCTTCTACAAAAGTGTGATTATGATGTAGATAAAGCACAACATGGTATCGTTTACATTGATGAAATCGATAAGATATCACGCAAATCAGATAATCCTTCAATTACACGCGATGTTTCTGGAGAAGGTGTTCAACAAGCACTTTTAAAACTAATTGAAGGTACAATTGCTTCAGTCCCACCTCAAGGTGGTCGTAAGCACCCACAACAAGAATTCTTACAAGTGGATACTTCTAATATTTTATTTATTTGTGGGGGTGCGTTTGCTGGGCTAGAAAAAGTAATAAGAGAGCGTAGTGACAAGTCAGGCATTGGATTTTCTGCTCAATTAAAAAATAAAAAAGAAAACAATGATGAAATATCCAAGGTATTGAACCAAATGGAATCTGATGATTTGATTAAATATGGATTAATACCAGAGTTTGTTGGCCGATTGCCCGTGGTCGCCACCTTACAGGAACTGGATGAATCTGCTCTTATTGATATCTTAACTAATCCTAAAAATGCTTTGACTAAGCAATTCCAGTCTTTATTCAAAATGGAAGAGGTTGAGCTTGAATTTCGAGAAGAGGCATTGAATGCTATCGCTAAGAAAGCTCTTGAAAGAAAAATGGGTGCACGAGGTTTGCGTGCCATACTTGAAAATATTCTTTTAGACACCATGTATGAATTACCTTCTCTTGAAGGAGTAATTAAGGTTGTGGTTGATGAAAGTGCGGTGACTAGCTCATCTAAACCCATCCTTATTTATGAACAAGATGGGATGAAGAGTGCAGCCGGTGCCCAAGAGTAAAATTTTTGCTCTATCTCTCTCCTATCCATAAGATGGGAGAGAGGTTCTTAGAAACTTTCTTAATTATAACGCTTTGATTTCTTGCAATAACTCTCCCTTCCTTTTAAATTATAATTAGTAGTCACGTAAATATTAAAGTTTTCCGTTTGAATAAGGGTTCATTATGTCCACTGAAATTAAAGAGACTTCGAATGAGACAGAAAAACTGTCTAGTATACCTGTATTACCATTAAGAGACGTAGTGGTCTACCCCCATATGGTTATTCCTCTATTTGTTGGGCGAGGAAAATCAATAAAAGCCCTGGAAGCGGCTATGGTTGATAGTAAACAAATCTTTTTAGTAGCACAGAAAAAATCATCCAATGATGATCCTGGAGCCGAAGATATTTTCCACGTAGGCACATTATCCAGTGTGCTTCAATTGTTGAAACTTCCTGATGGAACTGTGAAAGTTCTAGTTGAAGGGGAGAAGCGTGCCAAAGCAAAGGAATATAATCAGGCAAAAGGATATTTAGAAGCGGATCTGGAATTGCTGGAGGAGGAAAATGCTGCAGTTCAGGAACCGGATATCGGAATCTTAATGCGTTCCTTGATGTCTCAATTCGAGCAATACATTAAATTGAATAAAAAAATTCCACCTGAGGTTTTATCTCCTCTCGCGGGTATAGAAGAACCTGGACGTTTAGCAGATACCATTGCAGCTCACCTAACTTTGAAAGTTGATGATAAACAAGAATTGCTAGAAACAATGGATGTTGGCACTCGTCTGGAACGCTTAATGTCAGCCATAGAGAATGAAATTGACTTATTGCACGTAGAAAAGCGTGTGAGAGGACGAGTTAAGCGACAAATGGAGAAAAGTCAGCGAGAATATTATCTCAATGAACAAATGAAAGCGATTCAAAAAGAATTAGGTGAATTAGGTGAAGAAGGTAGTGAGATTGAACAACTGGAACATTCTATTAATAAAGCCGGCATGCCTAAGGAAGCTAAAGAAAAATCCATAGCAGAGCTTCATAAGTTGAAAATGATGTCTCCAATGTCTGCTGAAGCCACGGTTATCCGCAATTATCTTGATTGGATGCTTGCAGTGCCCTGGAAAAAAAGAACTAAAATTCAATTTGATTTGCCTAAAGCAGAAAAATTATTAGATAAAGAACATTATGGCCTGGAGCGGGTTAAAGAACGCATTATTGAATATCTGGCTGTTCAACAACGTGTGAAACGATTGAAAGGTCCTATTCTCTGTCTCGTTGGACCTCCAGGAGTGGGTAAAACCTCGCTAGGGCAATCTATTGCGAATGCTACAGGGCGCACCTTTATTCGTATTGCTTTAGGTGGTGTTCGAGATGAAGCAGAAATTCGTGGTCATCGGAGAACTTATATTGGTTCTATGCCAGGAAAAATTATTCAAAAATTGTGTAAGGCGGGAGTAAAAAATCCACTTATTATGTTGGATGAAGTGGATAAAATGGCTATGGATTTCCGTGGTGACCCAGCGGCAGCATTGCTTGAAGTTTTGGATCCAGAACAAAACCATACCTTTAACGATCACTATCTCGAAGTAGATTATGATTTGAGTGACGTGATGTTTATTGCGACAGCAAACTCGCTAGAAATTCCGGCACCATTATTAGATAGAATGGAAGTAATTCGACTTGCAGGATATACGGAAGATGAAAAAGTAAGTATTGCTGAAAAATATCTGGTTCCGAAACAAGTTGTGTTGAATGGTTTGAGTAAACAAGAAATACATATTAGTGAAGGAGCGATACGAGAGGTAATTCGGCACTATACACGTGAGGCAGGCGTACGTAATTTAGAACGGGATATTGCGAGTGTTTGTAGAAAAGTCGTAAAAGAAATTTTATCCAATAAAAAAGTTAAAAAAATGACAGTAACCACCAGCAATATTGAAAAATATTTAGGTGTAAAAAAATTCCGTTATGGTTTAGCTGAGGAATTTGATCAAGTAGGGCAGGTTACAGGGTTGGCGTGGACTAGTGTGGGTGGCGAATTGCTGACAATAGAAGCATCCATGATGCCTGGCAAAGGTAAGGTAACGCATACCGGTCAATTAGGTGAGGTTATGCAGGAATCTATCCATGCCGCAATGACGGTAGTACGAAGCCGAGCCAAGAAATTTGATTTGCCAGATGATTTCTATGATAAGAATGATTTCCATGTCCATGTTCCGGAAGGTGCTACTCCCAAGGATGGTCCAAGTGCGGGTATAGGTATGTGCACGGTGTTAGTTTCTGTAGTGACACATATTCCTGTAAAAGCGGATGTAGCCATGACAGGAGAAATTACTCTAAGAGGTCAGGTTTTGCCAATTGGTGGGCTTAAGGAGAAATTATTGGCTGCTCATCGAGGCGGAATCAAACATGTCATTATTCCTGAGGAGAATGTAAAAGACCTGGAAGAGATTCCAGACAATGTTCTGCGAAAGCTATCCATACATCCTGTTAAGACCATAGAACAGGTGTTAGAGCTGGCTTTACAACGAACTCCTTGGGTGGATCAGCCAACAAATGTACAGTCTGAGGCTTTAGTAGGTAAAAAATCAAAAAAAATTAAAAATAATGATTTACATACCCATTAATTAGAGGTATATTTCGTTTCGTAGCCCGCCACTAGCGGGCATTGCAAGGAAGTAACTACTCGACCGGTTAGTTTAATGAAGTAAGTTAAATTAACTTTGAAGTATGGAAGATTAACAGTATAGGGGAAGCAATGAATAAGAGCGAATTAGTTGATGCTATAGCAAGCGGTTCGGGTTTAACAAAAGCTGACGCAAGCCGAGTTCTCGAAACTTTTACTGATACTATTACTAATGTTTTAAAAAATGGTGATCAAGTGGTAATACCTGGTTTCGGTTCTTTTTCAACAGGCAATCGTTCAGCAAGAACAGGTAGAAACCCACAAACTGGTAAAATTATTCAAATTAAAGCGTCACGAGTAGCCAAGTTTAAAGCGGGTAAAAACCTGAAAGAAGCAGTGCAAGAAGCATAAGTTTTCTGGGTGCTTAGCTCAGCTGGGAGAGCATCGCCCTTACAAGGCGAGGGTCGTAGGTTCGATCCCTACAGCACCCACCAAGAAATGGAGTGGTAGTTCAGTTGGTCAGAATACCGGCCTGTCACGCCGGGGGTCGCGGGTTCGAGCCCCGTCCACTCCGCCAGATTAACGCGCCGAAAGGCGCGTTTTTTTTATCTGGAATGAATTTTTATGTCAAAATTTATTTCCTTTCATTTCTGATTTCTTTTTATTTAGAGAAAGCTAGATGTAGTATGAAGAAAAAAATTCATACCCACACCTTAATTTCAGGCTGAATTAGGAAAAACCAATTTTGAAAAATAAGAGCTGTTGTTTTTGTTTTGATTTTTTTCAGTCTGGGGTATAATCAGCCTCGCTAATTAAATAAAGCCTTAATTAATATATGGATCTCGGGACATGTTACAAAAGTTAAATGAACGTATACAGGGTGTAGTAGCTTGGTTAGTAGTTATTTTAATCGGTATTACGTTCACACTTTTTGGTGTGGATTACTATCTACAATCACGCCAAACAACAAACTCAAAGGTTGTTGTCAATGGTCAGCCTTTGACAATGCAAGCATTTGAGACTAATTACAGACGCGCCCGTTCCATGCAAGATATTGAACAGATGACTGCTGCTGATGAGAAAAAGCTGCAAAATCAAGTTCTAGATCAAATGATTACTAATGAAGTTTTAGTGCAAGCGGCTCGCAAAAATGGGTTTGATGTCAGCTTGAACCAAGCAAATGCAGCAATTTTGAGCATTCCCCAGTTCCAAGAAGACGGTCATTTTTCCGCCCAAAAATATCAGCAAGCCTTAAATGCTGCGTTATTCACACAATCAAGCTTTCAAAATGAAGTAAAACAGGGAATGCTCCTAAATCAACAACGATTTGCTTTTATGGGAAGTTCTTTTGCTTTACCTGATGAGATTGATCGGTTTGTAAGTTTGTATATGCAAAGCAGGGACTATGATTATTTAACTATCCCTGCAGCACTTTTTGAGAAGGATGTCCAGATATCTTCAGAGGAAATTGCTAACTATTATAATAAGCATAAAAAAGATTTCATGACTCCTGAAAAAGTCAGTTTGGATTATGTTTCTTTATCAATGCATGATATTAAGAACAAAATTAAAATTTCTGATGATGATGCAAAACGTTATTACGAAGAAAACCAAAACAACTATTTAACTCCTGCAAGTTGGCAAGTAGCCCATATTTTATTTGCTGTTCCAGATGATGCAAGTCAAGCCGATTTGGAAAAAATTCAGAAAAAAGCGAATGATACATATCAAGCATTACAAAAAAATCCAGAGCAATTTGACCATTTTGTTTCAACGCTATCCGATGACAAACTCTCTGTAACAGATAAGGGTGTATTGCCTTGGATTTCTGCAGGACAGAATGATTATAATCGAATTTTGTCTAATTTAACTAAGCCAGGGCAGATTTCCGCACCTGAAAAAACGAAACACGGTTATGAAATTTTTAAACTAATTGCTTATAAGCCGGTCTCAACAAAATCTTTTTCTGAAGTCGAGCAATCGATCAAAGAACAACTAAACACTGAAGCAGCCCAAAACAAATATACTCAAGCTTTGGAACAGCTGTCTGATTTAAGCTATCAATCCCCTGATTCACTTCAGCCAGTTGCAGAGGCTTTAAATTTGAAAATTCAAACTACAAAACCTTTTTCAAGAGGGGATGGTGTCGATAATATTACTAAAAATAAACAGGTAATAAATGCCGCATTCAGCCATGATGTTCTTGATTTAAGCAATAATAGTGAACCAATACAAATTGATAATGATTCAGTTGTAGTTGTTAGAATTAATCAGCACTGGGATGAAAAAGAACAGCCTTTGGAATCTGTCCATGATCAAATTAATAAAATTTTAGTTAAGAAAAAAGCTGAAGCTAAAGCCAAAGAGATTGGGATGAATTTATTAAGTCCAGTTGTAGATAAGAAGCAGCAAGAACTAATAAGTTCAAATCATTTATTATGGAAATCCGAGCTTAAGTCAACCCGTGATAATGATAAGGTTGATACTGATATTAATGATACGGCATTTAATTTATTACGACCTGAAAGTCGTGATGGACTTGTTATGTCAAATGGCGATTATGTAGTAGTCAGATTGAAACAGATACATGATGGGAAATTGAGTACATTAGACAGGGAGCAACAGGATAGCTTAATTCAGCAAATTGAAGCGAGCTATGGCATGATGGATTATGACTTGTATGAAAAAAGTTTAATTAGTCGCGCACAAATTGTGAGGCATTAGGTTCTAGAGCAGACGTGTTAGTGGCTTCTTATTTCTAGAAGTTAAATAACAGGGTTTGCCGGTGTTACCCAATAATAGGAGTTTCTCTATGTCTGGTTTAAGTACAAAATTTACAGACCTTAAATTGAAGCAGTTTTATGGTCATGTATTAACTCATTATAAAAATTGCGTTGACCGTGGTTTAGATGTTACTCAAATGTATAATGAGATGTTCCTGGCAGTGCAATATTCTCTAGAATCGCCAATGAGCCCTCTTTATGTTCTAGAACGAGAAGAAAAAACTAAAGCGTATGCTGCTTTTAATAAAATATTTTATGCTTTGCCGTTATTTAGAAAACTACCAACTGAAAATCAGCGTACTTTTAATCCTAAAAAACCTAAATTTGACCCAGAAGTTAAATATGTAATTAATGAGTATAACTATTATAATTGCCACGATTCAACACTAACAAATTGGTTGATTTTGAGCACTATCCTCGATTCTCGCCGCCATGCTCATTCTCACGATTCGAGCTGCTGTTTCCCTTCTAACCATCACGGACGTAACTCCTCTTCGGATGATGATTTGGGCAAATTAATCCTAGGTTTACTGATTATTGCATTAGCAGCGCTTGCAGTTATCCTGGCCTTCATTGCTTTAGCCTACATGATTGATGAATTTGCAAACGGTATTGAACGATTTTGGTATGGGGAGGGTTGGTTAAAAGGTGCATTGTTATTCGCAACTTCCCTTGGATTCGGTGCAGGTTCAACTCTTTTGACCCTTAATTTTGCTGCAGCACCTCTAATTGCTCTTGCTATAGCAGCCGGATTCAATCCTGTTGGGGTAGTGATACTGGCCACAGTATTGCTTACAACAATCGGTGCTGGCATTGGATGTTTGGCAATGAGTATGATTTATGATTCAATTAATCAATCGAAGAATGAAGAGTCTATGGATCCCGCAGATCCACAGCGATTTCAATTAACTGCGTCAGAAGAAGCGGCTTTACTTAAAAAAAATATTGATCCGCTCGCTGTCAAATGTGCAATGGTTGCATTGCGCGCAGAAATGGCGAAATTTTTAGAAAATGAAAAACCAATACCTTCTTTTTTTACTCGCTATTTTGATAAAAATGGAAGTCAAGTTAACGACTTACTGAAAACATTAAGACAATTACGTAAAGGTGAATTGAGGATTGTTGAGGTAGGTGGTTTATGGTTTGACTGTGAAATTCCCCAACCTGTATATACGCCATCTTTTTATTCGCAGCCCCAAGCACAATATTATGTAGTAAAACCTACAGCCCCGTACGAGCCTACAGCCCCTCAATACATCTAAAGGTGTAGCTTTAATCGGGTAAAGTTTATCTTTGCCCGATTAAATCCTTCTGTGTAATGACCTAGTTATACCACTTATTCATTAGACGTAAATGGAAACATGCGCTTCATTACAGAATCTTTGCATATAAAATGATGATATAGAGCTGCTAGTATATGAATTCCCACAAAAAATAGAATAATAAAAGCAAGTGTTTCATGAGTTAAAAACATTATGCCTCCAAAGTGTTCATTCGCTGAGATAAGACAAGGGATCGTAAACCAACCAAAGAAATTAATAGGTTTTCCATCCGCACACGTTAACAGATATCCAATAATTGGCATAAGTATTATAAGCAGGAAAAGAATATGGTGTACCGCTTTGGAAACAATGTATTGCCAAAGAGGTTGATCTTCTGGGGGACGAGGTTTGCTATTAATAATGTGCCAAATAAAAAAAACAATTCCTAATATTAAGAGAGTCAGGCCTACAGACTTATGCAACATGATATAAAGATCTGTAAGCGGTGAATGTTCGCTAAGAGACCAAACAAAATAAAATTGTGCGATCATTAAAATAAAAATTAGCCAATGCAGCAGTTTAGTTATACTACCAAATCGTTTTACGGTATTCCTTAACATATTGATTCTCCACGGATAATAGATGAGCCTACTATACCAATGGCTTATATAATTTCAATATTCCATATGGTTTTATTGTCGAAATGTAAATTAGTGTGAAAAGAAACTGTACATTGAGAATAGATGGTTGTTTTTATACTTGAAGAATAAGGGATTACGACTTGGCGGAGAGACAGGGATTCGAACCCTGGGAAGGTTGCCCTTCAACGGTTTTCAAGACCGCCGCATTCGACCGCTCTGCCATCTCTCCAGGCGTGAATACTATCCTAACGTCTTTGGTTTTGCAAATATTTTTTGATATTTTATGTAATTTTGGGCAACCCCTTTTGATTGCTGTTTTTATTTTTACCATTTTTTAAAAAAAACTGAAGAATGTTCGCAAATTAAATAGTCCTAGGTATAATATTCCAACTTTTGTGGCTGTTGTCGCGGATGCAACAGATGTATATTTAGATAGGTGTAGTTTATGAAACGAATTCAAATGTTGTTCCTAATTGGTCTTATTGTCTCTTTGTCAGCATGTAAAACCTGGTGGGGTAAAGATGATGAAGATAATAATCCTTATAAAGGGATGACCGCTGAGCAGCTTTACACAGCAGCACAGAAGGACTTACATAAAAAGGAATATGCCACAGCAATAAAACATCTCGAAGCGATTGAAACAATGTATCCGTTTAGCGATTATACCGAAAATTCACAGCGGCAATTAATCTACGCATATTATAAAAATGAAGATTATCCCTCTGCTGCAGCAACTGCAGAGAGATTTATACATCTTTATCCACGAGCTAAAAATGTTGATTATGCTTATTACATGCGTGGAATGGCTAATTTCCAACAGAGTCGAGGGGTTTTTGCCAAATTTTTACCTCTGGATGAGTCGTGGAGAGATCCTGGAACGCAAACACAAGCTTATTCCGATTTCGGTACTTTGATTCAAAAGTTTCCAGACAGTAAATATAAACCAAATGCATTACAACGTATGACTTATCTACGTAATATGTTTGCCCAGCATGAGTTGAATGTAGCGACGTTCTATTTTAAACGTCAGATGTATGTTGCAGCAATTAATAGAGCCAGTTATGTCGTTAAAAATTACCCACAAGCTCCAAGCGTAAAACAAGCTTTAATTGTTATGCATGATGCCAATATGGCTTTAGGTTTTAATCAAGCTGCGGAAGAGGCATTGGCTGTTTATAAAGCAACTTATCATACTGCCAAAATGGAAAAAATTACCTAATTTATCGATGGATAACCATCTTTATACTTATAAAATCATGGATAGCGCTACGGAATTTAAAAGGGTAGGAAAATGGAAATAGGGGGCCTTTAAATGCCCCCTTATTTATAGAGCCTCTACTAACTCAGGTTCTTTTGCTTTGACTGCAACGAAAAGATCATTGGTCAACTCACGTAACTCACCCGCTAATAAAGTAAGTGCAGCATCCCGTTGTTGATACTCTTCATCAAGTTGTTTAATTTCGTTAAAATCATCGAGTAAATATTCAAGACTTTTAAGTTTTTTGAATGTAAAGTCGTGGGTTAAGGTAAATTGGATTCTTTCTTTCCAGATTAACGAAATTTCAGCTGTTGCCATACCTTGTGATAATAAAGTTATAATTTCTTCAGCTGGAAGCTCATAACCCTTACAATGTACTCGCTTTTTTTCATCATCAAGAGCAAAAAGAATGCAATCCGATGCTAATTGAAAATGGTTAGGAAGAGTACTTGGAGAGTGAATCCATTCTGCGAATCGTAAAGCCAAATTCTCTGTGTGAGTGAGCGGTTCAATCGTAACTCCTGCTACCGACTTACGTAAAAGGGAAGTAAGCTGTGACGCTTGGTTATTACTGGAGGCATTTACTATTATTCTTTTGCTGGTGCTATCAAGAATGGCAAACATTTTTTTTTGGACGCAAAATGATTTGGGTAGTAATTCAAATTCAATATCTTCGGCCATTTGTGCTTTCTCTGCACGTTTAATAGTGCGGCCCTGTTGGGTCTCAAGTGCGTGCACTTTTTCAGCAAGCATTTTATTAATCACACCACGGGGCAATAAACGCTCTTCCTTACCCATGCAAATTAGGGAACTCCCTGCAACTTCCTGAACCATTTCATCTGCAAAGGCAGGAAGCCAACCATAAACAAACCGAGCGTGAGGTGGACAAGGTTTTAAGATATTTTCAGCAAGGGATGCTGTTAAATCGCTCGCTTCATCCAGTTCATATTGATAGATTAGTGCATTGTTAAACCACATAAAAAAACTCCTGAGATTACATAATATAATAAGTGCCGATTGCCATCGTTCTATTGTAGGGTAGTTTATAAAAGTCGATGTTTAAATTGGCTGAATAATTTCGTATTAAAAAGGCAAATAATTTTTCCTGCCAATAAAAGGTTAATGATTTTCTTGATTTTGATGCGGTAATATTAGGTATTTCTACCATATAAGTAGCACGGTCTACATTTAACTTAAAGGGGAAAAGGTTTTTGTTCGAGGCGCGCTCTAGGGCTCTGGGAATAGAAATAGTCTCCATAAAACCATAGTGCAAAGTAAGGTTGAATACTTTTTCATGCAAGCAAGTAATTTCATAGCGTTGACTGTAATGTATGTAGGGAATGTTATCTACGACATAATTTACAATCAGCACGCGTTCGGGTACTGCTCGGCTTAACTTAAGGAAATGAAGAAAGCTTCCGCCACTTTTATCATAAACATCAGTGATAAATACCGCAGTCAAATCGGTAAGTTGATTCAAGCTTTTATACTCTAATTGCCTGAGAATCTTGGAGATATCATCTTTATTCATGTAATAATTTTCGCGTAGGTATTCTAGGCCAAATCTCCAGGTATACATGATGGTTGCTATAAATAAAGCGAAGGTAACAGGGACCCATCCACCAGTTAAAAACTTATGTAAATTTGAACCCAAAAATGCAAAATCTATTATAAGGAATAATCCAAATATAGGGATAACTTTAATTTTGGACCATTTCCAAATTGATAAAGCAGTATATGCAACCATTGCATCAATCAGTAGCATATCTGCATTCACAGCGATCCCATAGGCATGAGCAAGTCGATCTGAAGTTTTAAAGGCAATACAAAAAGTTAAAGTTCCAATAAACAAAATGAAGTTAATTTGGGGGACATAAATCTGGCCGGAAAACTCCTTAGATGTTTGTATTATGGGTATACGAGGGCATAAGCTCAGCAAAACAGCTTGTTTAGTCAAAGAAAAAGTAGCCGAGATTACCGCTTGGGATGCGATTATTGTTGCAATGGTAGCTAGGATAATTAAGGGAATATAAAACCATTCAGGAGCAATCATGTAAAAAGGATTGTTAATGGCATTAGGGTTAATCAGTAAGTTAGCTCCTTGGCCAAAATAATTTAATATCAAACAGGGGAGAACAACGGCAAACCACCCGGCTCGAATAGGGTTTTTCCCAAAATGTCCTATATCGGCATAAAGTGCTTCGCCTCCGGTTACCACGAGAAAAATACCGCCTAACAGTAAATAGCCTTTTAATCCTGTATCTCGTATTAGATCGAATGCGTAGTAAGGATTGATCGCCGTAAGTACGATAGGAGATTTAGCAATTTGTACGATGCCAAGAATTGCGATCGTAAAAAACCAAATTAATATGATGGGTCCAAATAGATTGCCAATGCTTCCTGTTCCTCTTGCTTGTAATGTGAACAGGAGAATGAGAATAACAATAGCTATAGGCAGGATGAAGGGAGTAAAGGAAGCTGAAAGTGTACTAAGACCCTCTACAGCACTGATTACTGAGATGGCTGGAGTCAACATCCCATCACCTAAGAGTAATCCAGCCCCAAAAATTGCTATGATGTAAAATAATGGCGTATATTTGGTGCTTTTATGCTTCATGAGTGCCAAAAGTGCGAGAATACCTCCCTCACCATCATTATCTGCACGTAAAATCAAAATTAGATATTTGAAGGAAATAACGAGAATTAAACACCAAAAAATCAGCGAAAGTACGCCTAAAATGTGTGATTGAGTAATAGGAATATTATTTAGAGTTACTTTTAAAGCATATAAAGGACTGGTTCCTATATCCCCAAATACAACGCCTAAAGCTCCAAGGGTAAGACCATAAGAGAACTTGTGTGTGTTTTCCATATTAATTACCAGAATGCGTTGCTAAATGAATAGCAAAAAGAGCGATAAAGAGTTTTTTCATATTTGCTATACTATCCCTAACTTTATTTTTTCCACCAGTTAATTGGAGGGAGAATGACTTTCTTAGGTTTTATAAATTTTACGAACTCTTGCAGGTCTAGTGTTCTTTGTGTAGATTAGCCGATTTTTGTTCTTTGGGAAATAGAAAAATGAATGCAAAAGTTATTTTGCTTGCAGCAAAACAAAATACTGTATTACGAGGTCATCCATGGATATTCCCCAAGGCTATTGCGAAGACTCAGGGAAAATTAATTACAGGACAGTTGGTTGATATTTATAATGCAGATGAGAAACTTATTGGTGTAGGTGTTTATAATGAGCATTCTCTTTACAGGGTCAGGGTCTTGGGGCTTATCAGTGAATCAATTGATATAAGTAATTTACACACTTTGGTTACCCATCGTTTGAATCAAGCAAAGCAAGTAAGAGAGTGTTTAAATTTACCCAATGAAGAAACTACGGCTTATCGTTTATTTAATAGTGAAGCAGATGGCCTTTCTGGCTTAACCATTGATCGATTTAATCAAACATTTGTGGTTTCCAGTTCCGCTTATTGGGTTGAGTCCAATCGAGAACTTATTATTGACGTGTTACGCAATTTGTTCCCCACAGATAAAATTATATGGTTGCCACAAAGTAAACCCCTGGGACAGGATGGCTGGAAGCAAATTACTGTAGAAGAGACACATTATAATACCCAGGTGCTTGAAGCAGGGGTTATTTATGAAGTGGAGTTTGCTCAAGCTCAAAAAACCGGATTATTTCTCGATCAACGAGAAAATCATCAACGTGTAGCTGAATTATCTAAAGGAAAGAAGGTATTAGATCTCTACTGTTATAGTGGTGGTTTTGCATTGCATGCTGCGAAAGCAGGGGCCTTAAAGGTGACAGCGGTGGATAGTTCTGCGCAAGCAATAGCTCAAGCTCAAAAGAATGCAGTGTTAAATCGAACGTCGCAGATTGAATGGATTGAAGCGGACGCACGGGAATATTTAACACAAGCGGGGGATTATGATGTAGTTGTTCTTGACCCTCCTAAATTGGTTCCATCCAAGCAGCATGTTGAGCGCGCTAAAAACTACTATCGGTTTTTACATCGTGAAGTTTTTAAGTACATGAAAACAGGTTCTTTATTAATGACGTGTAATTGTTCATCAGCACTTTCATCTCAGGAATTTTGTTCTCTGGTAAGTGTTCAAGCTGGAGCTGTAGGGAAACAAGCCCGGATTTTAGGTGTTTATGGTCCAGCAAGTTGTCATCCTACCTTAGCATCTTTTCCAGAAGGAAGTTATCTTACCGCCGTTTTATTGGCTGTAGTGTAATCATTTCATAGCCGGGGTGGAGCAGAGCGAACCCCGGGTTTTTCCCATTACGCTCGGGAAGACGGAGGCTGCTGCGCTTTGCCCAGTCACTGTGTAATATTTAAGTATGAACCGATCGGTCTCTATCTTGTAAACATTGCAACACATCATAAAAACTCAGTTCACACGCTTTTAATAAAACAAATAAGTGAAAAATTAAATCAGCACATTCATTAACTAATTCTTCACGGTTGTTATTTACCGCTGCAATTACAGCTTCTACCGCTTCTTCTCCTACCTTCTGCGCGCATCGCGAGAGTCCGGAATCTAATAAGTTTGCTGTGTAGCTGTTTTCATGGTTTGAATCCGCACGTTCATTAATCAACTCAATCAATTCATGGATAAAACCAAGGTTGGTGTGATGGGCGGGCTGAAAGCAACTGGTGTACCCTAAATGACATGCAGGACCTTTAGGCAAAACCTGAATTAACAGGCTGTCATTATCGCAATCAACACTGATGTGTTGTACTGACATGCTGTTACCAGAGGTTTCTCCCTTACGCCACAAGCGTTTACGGCTTCGGCTATATAGATTTAATTGGCCAGTAGTAAGTGTAGCGATCAAAGCCTCCTGGTTCATATAACCTAACATTAGAACATTACCATTTTCTGCATTTTGGACGATGGCTGGTAATAGGCCATTCATTTTTTTCCAGTCTAAAGAGTTAATTTCCATATGAATCATAATCGTACCTCAATCTTTTGTTTTTTAAGTGCTAATTTTATTTCGTTTATCGTCAAAATTTTGTTATGAAAAATGCTGGCAGCTAAAGCTCCATCTACTCGAGACTCAAGGAACACTCTAGTAAAGTCATTTAGTGTTCCTGCACCTCCTGATGCAATTAATGGAACCTGACATAGTGGTCGCATTAATTTTAATTGATCTAAGTCATAGCCTTTGCGCGCACCATCTGATTGCATGCAGTTTAGTACTATTTCTCCTGCCCCCCGATCTTGTACCTCCTTGATCCATTCTCTTGTTTTACGTCTGGAATTAAGTGTTTTCTTCTCATCTCCAGTATATTGATAGACATAATAATCATCATCTATAAATTGACTATCAATCCCAATTACAACGCATTGGCTTCCAAAATTTCGACTTAATTCATTGATTAAATCGGGGTTTTCTAACGCTGGACTATTTATGGATATTTTATCGGCTCCAGAATTTAATACTGATTTTGCCTGATTAAGGGACCGAATTCCACCCGCTACAGTGAAAGGAATATTGATGATACTAGCTACTCGATTTATCCAATCAGGACAAACTAAGCGTTGCTCAGAGCTTGCAGTAATATCATAAAAAACCAGTTCATCTGCCCCGGATGCGGAATACTCCGACGCAAGTTCAAGAATATCCCCAACAATACGATGATTGCGAAATTTAACTCCTTTGACGACTTGATTATCGCGAACATCAAGACATGGAATAATTCTTTTGGTTAACATAATCTTATACTCAATTTAATAATGTTTTTGGTTAAGCGCAGCGGAACGGGATCTCGTGATTCTGATGTAATTAACAATCTCCCTGTCCTACAGCCTGGAGATCCTTCATTGCACTCGGGATGATGAGGGTTCTCCAGCGCTTCTAATAAGTTACGAGGTACACATACATAACATTGACTCCAGATTCAAACTGCCTTGGTAAAGACTTAGCCCCAGAATCGCCGCGCTAACCCCTAAGGCATCCAACTGATTAATATCATCTGCATGACGGATACCTCCTGAGGCTTGCCATTTAATTTGTGGAAAACGATCTACTGCCTCTTTATAAAGATCAAAATTTGGTCCCTGCATCATTCCATCACAAGCAATATCAGTACAGAGGATTTGTGTCACATTCAATTGTTGATAGTGCGCAACGACTTCCCATAAATTACTATTTGATGTTGTTTGCCAACCGTGAATAGCAGGAATAGGTATCTTATTTTGCATTCGAATATCTAACGCCAAAATAATATGTTGGGGATTTATTTTTTTAATAATTTGTGCAGTCAATTCAGGATTAGTAATGGCAATACTGCCTAAGACCAGGTTTGATATTCCTAATGAAACACATAAAGTTGCTTGTTCTAAAGAGCGAATTCCGCCTCCAGCCTGTACGGGAATTCCCGTGTTTTGCATTGCACAGATTAAAGACAGTTGGTGCATGGTTCCTGTTCGAGCACCATCCAAATCCACGATATGCAGGCGTTTCGCCCCTAATTGAGCAAAGTAGGTGGCACGGTCTATCGGTAGTGTATCGAATTGTGTGACTTGATCGAATTGGCCCTGCCGTAAACGTACACAACGACCTGCTTGAATATCAATTGCTGGGATCAGGATCATACCGCCTCCATATTTTAAGTCATTTAGTGAGGTCTGCTTGACGATTTAGTCTAAGCGACTCTTAAGTTACAAAAATTATTTAGTAAGGTCATTCCAGTTTCTGCAGATTTTTCCGGATGGAACTGCATGCCCCAAATATTATTTTTTTGAATTATTGCTGCGAATGGTTCACTGTATTCACAATAAGCCAAAGCATACTCACTTTCACCAAGGGCATAACTATGAACGAAATAGACATAGTCTTGTTCTTTTAATCCTTGTTGTAAGAATGACTCAGTGCGCCATCGCAATTGGTTCCAACCCATATGAGGCACCGGGAAATGCTCTTTTCGGGGCAAACGTTTTATTGTCCCGGGAACCATACCTAAACAACGGATATCATTTTCTTCACTTTGTTCAAACAATAATTGCATACCGAGACAAATCCCCAGCAAAGGCTGTTCTAGGGAAGTAATTACGTCAATCAAGTCATACTGACGTAATGCATTCATTCCATAAGCCGCAGTACCCACCCCTGGCAGAATGACATGGCTTGCATTATTAATTACTTTCGCATCGTGCGTTAAATGATAAGTAAATCCCAATCTTTTTAATGCATTAACTAAAGAGGTTAGATTCGTCCCGCTCACATCAATAACGGCAATCATAATACCCCCTTAGTCGATGGCAGCGCATTGTTTGTTTTCATACAGGCCTGGCCTAGAGCTCTACCTAAAGATTTGAAACAGGCTTCGATCATGTGGTGATGATTTTGACCTTTTACTTCAATGTGAATGGTTGCACCCAGTGCAGTGGCTAATGAATTAAAGAAATGAGGTACCATTTCCGTTGCCATCCCTCCCACAAATTCTCGAGTAAATTGGCCTTTGAACTCGCAAAAACCTCTCCCACTGATATCAATAGCGATAGAAGCTAAAGCTTCATCCATGGGCAAGGTAAATCCATAACGGTTAATCCCCCATTTGTCACCAAGTGCCTTTTTTAGGCTTTCTCCTAAAGCGAGGGCGGTGTCTTCTATTAGATGATGATCATCAACTTCCACATCCCCATGGGCATATATTTCAAGATTAAATCCGCCATGTTTGGCTACTTGCTCCAGCATGTGATTAAAAAAGGGTATAGGTGTGTTTATGATACTATTTTGATCTGTATCCAACATTAAGGTCAGGCTGATATGAGTTTCTTTTGTTATTCTTTGAATCACTGCACTTCGCTTTTGATTCAACAGGGTTTGGGTCACTTGATCCCAGCCATGTTTCGGTGAGATTGGCAGGAATTTAATACCTAGATTATCCGCAAATTGTCGATCTGTATCTCTATCACCAATAACCCAGGAACATGATGTATCGATCACTCTTTTTCTTAGAAATTGATCCACCAAACCTGTTTTTGGTTTTCGACACAAACAATTTTCCTCAGGCATGTGAGGACAAATAAATATTTCCTCAAAAAATATCCCCTGTGAAGAAAACAGGTCCAAAGTAAATTCATGACAAATCATAAAATCATCTTCAGGGAAGGAAGAGGTACCTACTCCATTTTGATTGCTCACCATAATAAATTGGAATCCTTCTTTTTGTAATTGCAGTAATGAGGGAATCACATGGGGTGTGAGTTTAATTTTATCTAAAGAATCTACTTGAAAATCAAAAGGTTCCTCAATTAAAGTGCCATCACGATCAATAAATAAGATTTTTTGCATTTTTACATCCAGAAATATTGTTTTGAAAAGAAGATAAAGCCCGTAGCAAAAGCTGATTTTGTGACTCACTACCAACGGTGATCCGTATATGTTCATGGAGTAATGAATTAGTTAAAAAGCTTTTGATTGCTATGCCTTGATTAACAAGCCAAGAAGTTAATTCCAGGGCATAGTCGGTTTGGACAAGAATGAAGTTTGTTTCAGTCGGATAGACTTTTTTAATCGCAGGAAAGAATTGTAATTCCTTCACTAACTGGGCTCGAGATTCTTTAATTGTGCTAATCGACTGCATCAACCATTCGGGTTTTTCCAATGCACGTAGCGCAAGATCAATCACTACACTGGAAAGCGGAAAGGGGGGCATAATTTTATTAAAAGCTTGAATTACCTGTTCTTGGGCTAAAATAATCCCTAAACGAAGATTAGCTAAGCCATAAGCTTTGGAAAGAGTACGCAAAACAATTATATTTTCGAATTGGGTAATTAGTGATGTTGCACTTTGAGCTTGAGCAAATTCGATATACGCCTCATCTACAACAATAATGGAGCGATTTTTATATTCATCACAAAGAGAAGCAATAAAATCCAGATCGATTAGATTTGCAGTAGGATTATTAGGATTACACAAAAAAATAAGCTTACAGTTTTTTTGCCAACTATTTCGCACATCTGCTAGTGATAGTTCGAAATTGTTGCAAGGATTTAACGAACATTCAATAAGTTGTGCATTCTGGAGGTACACATAAAATTCATACATGGAAAAGGTAGGTGAGAACTGCATGCATGCATCTTGGCCCGCACTCAAAAATAAACGAGTAATTAAATCAATTCCATCATCAGATCCTCGAGTTAATACCATTTGATTTGAATCAACTTGATAACGTTTTGCCAATTGTTCTTGTAACTGGTCAAGCAGATTTTTTTCTGGATAAAAATTCAAATCGATATCCGTATTTAATGCAGACCAAGGAAGCTCATTGGCATGCAATCGGCATTTAGGGGCACTATTATAAACATAGGGTTTTTTGTTTAATAATTCAGGGCGTATTAAGTTAAGTACAGACATTTAAATCTCCAATGAGTTCAACCTAATGGCTACAGCCTGTGCATGAGCATCCAAACCTTCAATTCGTGCCAGTGTTATTGCGGAAGGTCCTAAGGTTTTAATGCCTTCCTCACTAATCGATTGCACATTAAAGCGAGTTAGGAAATCGAGTGTACTCAGACCATTATGATTTTTGGCATAACCATTTGTGGGTAATACATGATTTGAGCCAGTTATATAATCACCAAGTGTTTCAGCAGCCCAAGACCCAAGAAAAACAGTACCAACGCTATAAATCTGATCCAGTAAATCTTCTGCATCTTCGCGATTTATAATCAAGTGTTCCGGGGCATAGAAGTTAATCATATTTAATTGAGCTGTTTTATCTGCACATATAATAATCAAACTATTTGCAAGAGATTGTTTGATTATTTGAGTTCTGGATAAGCGAATAAATTGTGTTTGTAGCTGTTGATTAACTTGTTCTGCGAACTGAAGGGTGTCGCAAATCAAAATTACTTGAGAATCGACTCCATGTTCAGCTTGGGCAAGTAGATCCGCAGCGACAAATGCTGGGTTTGCTCGATCGTCGGCCAGGATCATCACCTCGGAAGGGCCTGCTGGCATATCTATAGCAGCACCAGCTGGATCTGATGAAACCAGAGTTTTTGCTTCCGTGACATAACTGTTTCCTGGTCCAAAAATCTTATCTACTTTAAGAATCGTTTCAGTTCCATAAGCCATCGCAGCAATGGCTTGAGCTCCTCCGATTGTGTAAATGGTATCTATGCCACATAAACGTGCGGCAACAAGTAAATGTTCATTAATCGAACCTGATGCATCAGGAGGCGTACATAATATTTTTATGGGACATCCTGCAACCAATGCAGGTATAGCTTGCATTAACAATGAAGAAACCAAAGGCGTTTTGTTGCCTCCAGGGATATACAACCCTACGCGTTGGATTGGCCTATAGGTACAATAAATATTCACTCCTTTTGCGGTGCTTATATTTTTATTTTCCGGGAGTAGGGCCTGGTGGTAAGCAGTTATGGTTTTGATAGCCTCATTAATAGCATTAAGAGAAGCACGAGTGATGCAGGCGGTTTCAATTTTTTGCATGGGGATTTGCAGGCTTTTCAAAAAAGCACCATCGAACTGTTCTGTGAATGCAAATAAGGCTTGATCCCCAAACGTTCGCACGTGTTTAATAATCTCGCTTACCTTGCTTTTCACTGAGGAGGTTTGCATGGGGCGAGTTAAACAGATTTCTTTTTCCTCTTGAGATAGGGCTTGCCAAGTTTTAATGGATAACATCGTACTACTCCAACATTTTTTCTATGGGTAAAACCAATATAGAACTGGCGCCGAGGGTTTGAATGGTTTCTAAGGTGTTCCAAAACACCCGCTCACTAGAAACCACGTGAACAGCTACTTTGTCCATATTTCCTGGCAAAGGTAAAATTGTAGGTGATTCTGCTCCGGGGAGTTTTTCTGCAATTGCATCGAGAGCAGATTTAGGAGCATGAAAAACAATATATTTTCGTTCCTGTGCTTGTTGGACTGCCTGAATCCTTCGCGCAAGCATGGCAAATAAATCTTGAAATATATTTGCCGGCTTTTGGTCACTTTGAATCAATACGGCTTGGCTTGAAAGTACCACATCCACTTCATTAAGTTTGTTGTCTTCCAGGGTTTGCCCACTTGAAACCAGATCACAAATCGCATCAGCCATACCCATTCGAGGAGCAACTTCAATGGATCCTGATAGTACAAGACTTTCCGCGCATATCTTTTTGTCACGTAAATATTGATTTAATAAATTAGGATAGCTTGTAGCAATTCGTTTGCCATCCAGGCTGCCGGGGCCTTGATAGTCCATGGACTCAGGCACGGCAATAGATAAACGACAGGTGCAAGTACCCAACCTGGCTGTTCTTTTAAATCCTTTGGATGGATTGGCAAGGGAAGCCTCTAATAAGACGTTTTCGCCAACGATACCGCCATCACATAAACCATCAAATACTAAAACAGGGATGTCATCATCGCGGACAAAAAGTAAATCAATGGGGAAGTTGTCAACATGGGTAAGTAAGCTATTTGGTTTAATACGGAACTTTAAACCGCATTTTTGTAAAAGACTCAAGGACTCTTCTGATAGGCGCCCCTTTTTCTGCAAGGCTAAACGTAAACGATTTTTCACGACAACTCCAATTTTTTCGCGATTAATTCATAACCGCCCGTACCAAAACTCAAACAGCGTGCTACACGAGTTATTGTGGTGACGCTGACCCCCGTTTGTTCATGAATTGTGCGATAGGGAATCCCTTGTCTCAATAAAGGAACAACTTGCCACCGATCTGCCATTGCTTCGAGTTCTGCTGGAGTACATAAATCGGTAAAAAATTGCAATGCTTCATCTTTATTATTAAGCAAGCTAATCGCATGCATTAAATCAGGGAGCGCAGAATGTTTTATTGTAGTATGTGTTTTCATATTAATGTATTAGCGTGTTATAACATTAGAACAATTTTAATGACTATTTTTAATACTGTCAATGGATATGATCATAGAATTTTAAATGTTCTTGCCGTCATCCCGCGTACAAACGGGAAATGAAAGCAAGAAACCTTGAGTTATGACTATGCCTTCATCCAGGCAACAAAGAAAATATTCTAGGGGGGATTTACTGAGTTTTTTATACGTTAACACCCATAATCGGCTTGATATGCTTCAAGTTTTTTAACGTGTTCGTTTTGGTGTGTATTTTTTAAGTACTCAATCAAATCAAATAAAGTAATAATTGAATATACGTCAATACCTTGTGCTTTAATTTCAGATAAAGCTGATTCCTTAGTTAATCCGCGTTCACATCGATCGAGAGCGATGATGACACCAGTTAATTGACCTCCATGCTCCTTAATTAAAACTTGAGACTCTCTAAAAGCAGTACCTGCAGTAATAACATCATCAACAACAATAGTTTTCCCGGATAAGGGTGCCCCAATTAATTGGCCTCCTTCACCATGATCTTTTACTTCTTTACGGTTAAAAGTAACCGTGGTTTCTTTGCCTAACTCAGCTAAAGCTATAGCTGTTGCTGTAGCCAGAGGTAAACCTTTGTAAGCGGGTCCAAACAGATGCTCGAATTGAACGTGATGCTCCAATAAGGTCTTTGCATAAAATTGTCCTAATTGTCGTAAAGCATTTCCTTGATAAAATAATCCTGCATTAAAGAAATAAGGACTGACTCGGCCGGACTTTAAAGTAAACTCACCAAATTTTAATACTTGGCAATCAAGCGCTAATTTTATAAAAGCTGATTTCATCTGATTCATTGTGTATTTCCAATAGAAAAAAAAAAGATAAAGTAATTGTTTTTTTTAAAAAATTCTTAACAATCAATAAAAAACTGCTATGCTAATCTATATGTAAGGAAACATTTCTTACGTATAGTGAATGTTTATTATAACCCAACGTTTTAATAGTAATTATTTTTGGGCTAAAAATAAACATCTGTAATGGTTGGATAGTAAAGCTTAAGACAAAGGGGATAGCTAATGTCGCAAAGAGAAACGGGCCATGTAAAATGGTTCAATGAGAAAAAAGGATTTGGATTTATCATTAATGAAAATGGTGACGATATTTTTGTTCATTATAAAGATATCCAAGGTGTTGGATTTAAAACCCTCCATGAAAATGATCCAGTATCCTTTGTGCTTGATAAAGGACCTAAAGGGTTAAAAGCACAAGACGTTACAATAATTACTGAACAGTAAAGTAACGGATAACATATTCTCAGCTATCGCGCGTGTTAAGTTTAACCTGGGCTAAGGATTTGAGCCGTAACCTGGGTTTACTTCTCATGCAATGGATTTTTGATTAGCGCTACAATCTAGGAATCGTGTTCTAGTAAAGGTTATTTACGAACTAGAACCTCAAAAACAGGGAATGTGGCAATTAATCAATGTTCTCTTTTTATCTAAATTTCTAAAAAAAACAATCTCGATCTTGAATTTTACCAAAACAACTTCATATATCTCTCTTGTTATTTAATTTTTACTTTAGGGGATCTGTATGAAACGTTTGTCCATGTATCAAGTAGATGCATTTGCATCCACTCTTTTTGAAGGTAATCCTGCAGCAGTTTGTCCTTTGGATCATTGGTTAACAGATAAAGAAATGCAAAGTATTGCTTCAGAAAATAATTTATCTGAAACAGCATTTTTTGTCCCTGAAGGAGATGGATATTACATAAGATGGTTTACTCCAAATGAAGAAATTGCTTTATGTGGCCATGCAACCCTTGCTACCGCCCATGTTATTTTTGAACAATTAAATTTTAAAGGTCCTGCTATAAAATTTAATTGTAAGAGTGGGATACTTATAGTTCGTAAATATAATAATGGCCTAATGATGGACTTCCCTGAATTGCCTTATTTCCCTATTGAACTCTCATCGGAGTTATTGAAATTAAATTTAAAAAAACCACAAAAGGTTTTTAAAAGCCAATTTGATTTAATGTTTGTTTATGAACATGAAAATGACGTAAAAATGGCGATGCCGGATTTGGATGCAGTAGCTCGTTTGGATTACCGAGGTCTCATTTTAACCGCCCCAGGTATAAGTACCGACGTTTATTCACGGTGTTTTTACCCAGGATGTAATGTTCCAGAAGATCCTGTTACCGGTTCAGCACATTGCGTTATTGCCCCCTATTGGTGTGAACAATTAGGGACATCGCATATCACTGCTATGCAGGGCGGAAACCGACAGGGAAAATTGGAATGTGAAGTTAAAGAAGGACGAGTCTTTCTGTATGGAACCAGTCATCTTTATTTAGAAGGTACAATTTACTTGCCATGAGCGCTCTAGAGACAACAGGACTTTTATTAAGAGCAGGGAGCGATGAAGACATTGCTCCTTTCTATGAACCAGGCTCCCAGGGTAATGCAATACATTGCTAATTTTGGACTATGGATGTAGTTACTTCGTTTATAGAGCGAATGAATGCACAACTTACTGAAAAAGTTATACCTTTATGTGGTTGCCTTTACTGTCCCTGATAATATAGGTTCTCAACGAGTTATGACAAAACTCAGAATGATTCGAGATAAGCATGGTGATTTTCTACATCTAAAATTGACTCAGTCAATTCTTTGGCGAAACAATTATTTGTTCGGATTAGTAATAAACCAGAGTAATTGCATCATTTAATTCATGATTTTCAATTATTTCTTTGTTCAATTTATTTAATGACATTATTCGTGGTTCTATTTATCATGAATGTCTATTTAGAATGTTCGTATTAGAAAGGAGTATCTATGACAACCTATATGTTCCCTGGACAAGGATCTCAAGCAAAGGGGATGGGGATCGAATTATTTTCCCATTTCCCTGAGCAAATAAAACAAGCTGATGACATCTTAGGGTATTCCATTAAAGATTTATGCTTAAATGATCCCAAACAACAATTGGGTAATACTGAGTATACTCAACCTGCATTATATATTGTTGAAGCACTCTCTTTTTTAGCTAGAGCTGCTGAAGAGCCCCTTCCACAATACCTCATAGGCCATAGTTTGGGCGAGTATGCTGCTTTATTTGCGGCAGGGGCATTTGATTTTGTTACCGGATTAAAACTGGTCCAAAAACGTGGTGAATTAATGGCCAAAGCAAGTGGCGGGGGAATGTTGGCAGTAATTAATCTACCTGAAGATCGCATTAAATTTTTACTGAGAGTCAATGGATTGGATTCCGTCGATTTTGCTAATTTTAATTCACCCAAACAAATAGTTCTTTCTGGACTTGCTGCCGATATTGCCAAGGCTAATGAATTACTTGCCAGTGAGGCATTGATGTGCGTTCCATTAAAAGTTAGTGGTGCGTTTCATTCTCGTTATATGCAAGGAGCAGCTGATGAATTTGCACAATTTATTGCACCGTTCGAATTCGCTCCACTCAAAACACAAGTGATTGCTAATGTTACAGCAGAGCCTTATAGCGATAAAATGATTAAAGACAACTTGGTGAAACAAATTGTTCATCCTGTTCGGTGGACGGAAACGGTTCGTTATCTCAAAAATCAAGGTGAAACTGTTTTTATTGAGGTAGGGCCAGGAAAGGTATTGACCCGTTTGGTAACGCAAATTTAACGACCCCAAAAAACGGATATTCCTATGAGCACCTCGGGTTTCATGGGGATTTCCGCTGCGAATTAAAATTTTATACCTCACCACATCCAGAAGAAAAATATCATCTACACTTATTAAGTGATCAATTTACAGAGGATGTGATATGACAATTCGACTAAAACATGAGCATGGGACACTAGAAGCGATCGAGCTTTTTCAGCTACAACACCATTTAGCGCTTCCACATCTTAAGAACTATTTACAATCAAAAGGCTCAAGACAATGCAAATCAATCAAAAAAATTAGCATCGAACAATCCACTTTGGATGATAAAGACTATAGTGCACTCCATGACATTCTAAAATTATCGTCAAAAGTAAGCGAGGTTTCCTTTTATTCGAATCATATCGATACCGATCATCTCACCTATTTATTTGAGTCTTTGCCTAATAAAAAACTAAATACAATTCGATGCGTAGATAATTGGATAGGTGAGAAAATTTCTACTCACTTTTTTTCTTTTCTGACCAAAAAGAAACTAACAGTTTTGGATTTATCATTAAACTGGTTACGTGATGCTGGAGTACAATGTTTATTAGACGCACTTGAAACCAATACAAATTTAAACGAATTGGTATTAAGCTGTAATGATTTTAGCTTGGCTGGAACGAAGGCATTGCATCATTACGTATTGAGACACCCTTCATTAACGATTTTAGATATATCGTACAATAACTTGAACGAAGATTGCGCGAAACACATTGCTGCTATGATCACTAAATCACAATCTTTGACTCATCTTAATCTTAGGAGTAATAAAATTGGTAATGTAGGCGCTGAGTATATTGCACAAGCATTAAAATTAAATACTAATTTAAAATATGTAGATTTGTCCGATAATGGAATTTCAGAAACAGGGCTATCTCAGCTGGTTCGTGAGGCAGACACTCATGATCATCTTGAAGGCTTGGTATTAAAGCATAATGATCTCCCTCCAGGTTTAAAGCCTAGTCGCTCAGACTTGCAAGTTTTTTATTAACATTAGATGCAGAAATATATAACCGTTCAGTGTAGTATTCACTTCCTAGTAGAACGTGAACGGTTATATATTTATCAATGGAGTTTTGCCCATGGGCACTGGTGCTTTTTACCTTTTAAGAGAACGTAGATTTTTGCCTTTTTTTCTGACTCAATTTTTTGGTGCGTTCAACGATAATGCTTTCAAATTAGCAATGCTTACTTTGATTAGTTATCATTTAACTCATGATCAAGCTCAATCTGAATATTACCAAGCTATAGCTGGTGCATTATTCATATCACCATTCTTTCTGCTTTCAGCGACCTCAGGACAATTAGCAGACAAATACGATAAAGCTTTAGTAACCCGAGTGATTAAATTATTAGAAGTATTGTTAATGATTATCGGAAGCTTGGCTCTATATTGGGGCAATATTTTTCTAATGATGTTCACTTTGACAGGGTTGGGTGTACATTCCACCTTTTTTGGACCCATAAAATATGCAATTCTACCAGATCATTTACCCAAAAAAGATTTATTAGGGGCAACTGGGTTAATTGATGCGAGTACCTTCATAGCGATTTTATTAGGAACTACAATGGGTTCTTTATCCATTGGAATGAACAATCCAAAGCCCTACCTGGCAGTTTTTTTGACGGTATTAGTTGCAGTGATTGGATTAATTTCCAGTCTGTTTATCCCTAGAGTTCCATCTTCGTGTGAAAAAATAAAAATCGATGCCCAGATTTGGCGAGTTACTTATAGGATGTTGAAGCAGGCTACAGAGCATTTCGGTATCTTATTATCTATTTTGATTTTATCTTGGTTTTGGTTATTAGGTACAGTCATTCTAACCAAGCTACCGGACTATACGAATTATATTTTGGGTGCAAATAATGCCATCTTCGCATTATTTCTTGCTTTGTTCTCCGTAGGAATTGCTTGCGGTTCAGTGACAGTTAACTTTATTTTTAAAGGACGGATTAATTTGTCAATGGTCCCCTGGGCAATGTTCGCTTTTACTTGCTTTTCTATGGATTTGTATTGGGCTACTCCCACAACAGAACAAGGCATCCTCTTTTCTTTAAATAATTTCTTCACCCGATTTGCGCATTGGCGTATTGCTTTTGATTTATTCATGTTGGCTTTTAGTTCCGGCTTATTTTTAGTTCCCCTATATACTTACTTGCAAGTTGCGAGTCCTCCTAATGGTAGAGCCCGAGTTATTGCTACCAATAATATTTACAATTCTCTATTTATGGTTATAGGGACGCTTATGGTCATTGGTTTATTGCACTTTAGTGCTGCAATTCCACAAATTTTTTTAATTTTGAGTTTATTAAATGCTGTTGTTGCATTGTTAGCTAGGATTTATTTAAAGAGGGTGGTTCTGCCAGAAAAATAATTAGGATGGGCCAATAGTCCTGAACTTAAATGAAATTCCCGCGAATTTAGAGATCTTTCTAATACTATGCCTCGCTAGAAATAGATTTCCGCTTCGCGGCCATGACAGTTTTTCTTTAGACTTAATGGCAGTGGGGCTGATAGCCTGGGGCAGTTTTTACGCTAACCAATCACGGGCAGGCAGAAAATCCGTATATAGTTTTGCTTCTGCGCTATGTGTTTCAGGTTGCCAATTATAGTCCCAAGTAACTTCCGGAGGTAACGACATTAAAATTGACTCCGTTCTTCCATTCGATTGTAAACCAAATAAGGTTCCTCGGTCATAAATCAGATTGAATTCCACATATCGCCCTCTTCGGTAATTTTGAAAAGTTTTCTCTTTTTCACCAAAAGGGTGGGATTTGCGACGGGATACGATTGGAGCATAAGCCTCAATATAGTGATTACCTATGCTTTGCATTAAAGCAAAACTATGATCAAAACTTATTTCATTATAATCATCAAAAAATAAGCCACCAATTCCACGTGCTTCATTTCGATGTTTAATGAAAAAATATTCATCACACCATTGTTTAAATTTAGGGTAAATCGTTTGGCCAAAAGGCTCGCAGGCTCGCAAAGCAATTTGATGCCAATGTTTGCAATCTTCTTCAAAACCGTAGTAGGGCGTTAAATCAAATCCTCCACCAAACCACCAAACGGGCTCAGCTCCATCTTTCTCTGCAAGAAAAAAACGTACATTTGCATGCGATGTAGGTACATAGGGATTATCTGGATGAATGACTAATGATACGCCTAGGGCATTAAAATTCCTACCCGCTAATTCAGGACGATGGGCACTTGCTGAAGCCGGAAGATGAGCTCCGGTTACATGAGAAAAATTGACACCTGCTTTTGCAAAAACCCCCCCTCCAGTTAAAACACGAGTCATTCCGCCACCACCCGAGGGTCGTTTCCAGGAATCTTCCATAAAATGAGCTTGACCATCAAGATTCTCGAGTCGCGAGCAAATTGTATTTTGTAATTGTAAGAGATAGGTTTTTACTTGTTCTATAGCGTTTTCAGGAAGAGTATGTTTTTTTGACATGGCTGAGCCTCACCAGGTTATAACTCGCTCATTTTCTCATTTATTTGAAATTGGCACAATGTTTGCTTTTCTTGTGGTACTTATTTTAAAAGGAGGACATATGGCGTTAGATTTGGATTCATATTTTGGAATACATGCTAAAGCTCTAGTCGCTCGTGATCATAGGGCTTCACAGTTAGCGAATAACTTGGCTAATGTAAACACACCCAATTATAAAGCTCAAGATGTCGATTTCAATGAATTTTTAGCAGCGAGTATGGCTGGCAGTGCACAGAAGATGGAGGTTACTTCTCCGAATCATATAGATACAAATGCCGATTTTGCAGCGAGTTTGAAATATCGGGTTACTTCTCAAATGTCTTTAGATGGTAATACCGTGGATAAGGATTTGGAAACCACAGAATTTGCCAAGAACTCACTTCATTATCAAGCCAGTTTGAGTTTTCTGGATAATAAAATCAAGTCCATGATGCTTGCGCTGAAAGGAGAATAGGCATGACATTAAGTGCAGTTTTTAATATTGCAGGTTCTGCATTGACCGCTGAAACAGCTCGTTTAACAACAAGTGCTCAGAATATGAGTAATGCTAACGTAGAAACAGGTAATGCTGACGAAGTGTATAAAGCAAAATATCCTATATTCAAAGCGGTACAGCAGCATGCAAATCAGTGGATGGATGAACAAATATCTGGAGGCGTTCAGCTAAAGGGAACATATGAAAGTACTTTAGATCCGATAAAGCATTATGCCCCTGATAACCCCCAAGCAGATCAAAAGGGTTTTGTTTATTCACCGAATGTGAATTATGTTGAAGAAATGGCAAATGTGATTTCTGCATCAAGGTCGTATCAAATGGATGTTGAATTGCTTAATACAACAAAACAACTATTACAAAGGACCTTGAGGTTAGGGGAATAAGGGAGAAAAGGAAATGGCAACAAATTCAGTTAATGGAACTAACACATCGAATCCATCATTTAATCAAATTGATGCGACAGCGAAAAAAAGCTTAGGGCAACAGGATTTCTTACGTTTAATGGTAGCTCAAATTCAAAACCAGGATCCTATGCAACCGCAGGTAAATGGTGAGTTCCTCTCGCAGCTAGCGCAGTTTAGCACTAATGATGGCGTTGCTAAAATGCAAGAATCCTTGCAACAAATGGCAACTTCTTTGCAATCAAATCAGGCCTTACAAGCTTCAGCTTTAGTTGGTCGCAAGGTTTTGGTAAATAGTAACGCGCTTCAACTTGGAGTAGAAGGAGATGCGAAAGCAGCCGTTGATATTCCTCCTGGACTCAGTAATTTGAATGCATCCATTTATTCAGAATCCGGTGAACTTATAAAAACCATTCCATTAGGCCAACCTTCACCTGGATTTTTTCAGTTTAATTGGGATGGTACAGGAAACGACAGCAATCGAGTAAAAGAAGGTAAATATAAAATTGAGGTTCATGCTGTTTATGGAGGGCAAGAAGTATCATTAAAAACGATGACCTCCACAAATGTTGATAGCGTAAGCCTTGGTCAAAATGGAGAGGGCTTAAAATTGAATGTAGCAGGGATTGGACCAATATCATTGGATCAGGTTAGACAAATTTCAGTTTAAAAGCAGGAGGCTAAGATGATTTTTGACGCAGCATTAAGTGGACTTCAGGCAGCAACCAGTAACTTAGACGTTATTGGTAATAATATTGCAAACTCTTCGACTATAGGATTTAAGGGATCTCGTGCCAATTTTGGTGATATTTATGCCTTTGGTGGATATGGGAGCTTTGGCTCCGGTAGCACAGCTATTGGTGGTGGCGTAATGTTGACTCAAGTTCAGCAATCCTTTGCATCTGGAAATTTAACCAATAGCACAAATAGTTTGGATCTGGCAGTGAATGGTTCTGGATTTTTCATTTTAAACAATCCAGGGGGGGGCGCTGTATATACCCGTGCAGGTCAGTTTAATTTAGACAACCAAAATTATATTACTAATGCTAATGGACAATATCTTACTGGACTGCTTGCGGATGGCCAAGGAAATATTACCGGAACGTCAGGGAATTTAAAGATAAGTACGGAAAATATAAGCCCACAGGCGAGCACTATGGTAACGACTGGGGTGAATTTAAATTCACAAAGCACTCCTCCGGCAATTGATTGGGTAGGGGGGGCTTCACCACTGAGCAGTTCTTATAATAATCCCACCGCATTAACTATTTACGATAGTTTGGGGAATTCTCATGTACTTAGTATGTTTTTTATCAAAGCAGATTCCGCTGCAGCAGTGGGGCAACCTAATGCTTCAACTCCTGCGGGTACAGAGAATCAATGGTATGTTGCTTTTCAAATTGACAACCAAAATGTACCTACGAATGTAGGTACAGATAATACAACGAACTTGTTTGAAGTGAATTTTAATTCGGATGGATCATTTGCCGGAGTCGCAAGCCCAGGAGGCACCCCTATTGGAAATAACCTGATTCCATTATCACTTAACTTAAATAATGGTGCTGATCCTTTAAGTTTGAATATTGACTTATCCGACAGTACACAGTTCGGAAGTCCATTTTCTGTTCAATCGAGTGCCCCCAATGGTTATACAACTGGAAGTTTGGCTAGCCTAAGTATCGATGATTCGGGCCTTATTTTAGGAATTTATACCAATGGTCAGTCTATGGCTATGGGCCAAATTCAATTGGCTAATTTCGCTGATCCTACTGGTCTGCAGAATATGGGAAATGTGTGCTGGGGTGAAACTTCAGCTTCAGGACAACCCTTAATTGGTGTGGCAACAACTGGAGGATTAGGCGCAATTAAATCGGGGATGTTGGAGCAATCTAATGTTGATTTAACCAGCGAACTTGTTGATTTGATTAGTGCTCAACGCGATTTTCAAGCGAATGCTCAGTCAATTCGTGCGGGTGATACGATTACACAAACAATTATTAATATGCGTTAGGAGATAAACCATGGATCCTATCTTATATAATGCAGCAGGGGGTGGAAGAACCGGTTTTAAACGTCAGGAGATAATCGCCAATAATTTGGCGAATGTGAATACTCCTGGCTTTAAAGCGGACCTGTACCAAGCACAAACATTGTATGCAAATATGAACGGATCCAATGGTGGACCAGCTTTCGCAATACAAAACCCCAGTACAGTTGATTTAAGTCCTGGGGATATTATGACCACAGGGCGGAATTTAGACATAGCGATTGAAGGCAATGGCTGGTTTGCTGTAGGTACTGGTCAAGGTCAAGAAGCGTATACTAAAGCAGGTAACCTACGATTGGATGTTAATGGTTTATTAACTACGGCATCTGGCCATCCTGTTTTAGGTAATGGAGGTCCCATTTCTATACCTCCAGCTCAATCCATCGATATAGGAACCGATGGAACGATTACCGTGGTTCCGCAGGGTGGGGATCCTAAAAGTGCGGTGATACTCGATAGGATTAAATTAGTAACACTGGATAAAAATAATATTATTAAAAATTCAGAGGGATTATTCCAATTGAAAAATGGCGGAGCTCCAATTGCTGCTGATGGGAATGTTAAAGTTAAAAGCGGAGCTATTGAAGGCTCTAATGTGAATGCCGTTGATCAAATGGTAGAGATGATTACTTCAGGACGAGAGTATGATTCCCATATGAAATTGATTGCGACAATGGAAGACAATCTTCAGAAATTGGCACAAGTATTGCAGGTATGAATACCATTTATTAGAAAAATAAGAATAATTGCGGAGGGAGCTCCATGGAACCAGCATTATGGGTCAGTAAATCAGGCTTGGAAGCACAAGAAAAGAATATTGCTACAATTGCTAACAATTTAGCAAACGTAAATACCACTGGATTTAAAAAGGATAGGGCAATATTTCAAGATCTACTTTATCAAAACTCAAGCCAAGCTGGAGCTCAATCTTCAGAAAACTCATTAATTCCTACAGGAATAAATGCAGGTTCAGGGGTGCATCTAGCAGCCACAGAAAAAATATTTGAGCAAGGAAGTGTGCAAAATACCCGCAACCCTTATGATTTGATGATCCAAGGTCAAGGATTTTTTACGATTTTAATGCCAGATGGTACGCAAGCTTATACACGTGATGGAACTTTTACAGTGGATAGCACAGGACAGCTTGTAAATATGAATGGGTATCCGCTGCAACCTGCGATAAATATTCCTAGCCAAACCTTAGGGGTAACTATAAGTACGGACGGGGTAGTGAGTGCTACAGTCGTTGGAAGCAATACCCCAACAGTATTGGGAAGCATTCAGTTAGCTAATTTTACCAACCCAACCGGACTTCAACCTATAGGACAAAATCTATTTATAGAAACTGCTTCAAGTGGCGCAGCAACCTTGAATAATCCAGGAACATCAGGTGTAGGTACTTTATTGCAAGGCTCTCTAGAGGCGTCTAATGTGAATGTCGTTGAAGAACTAGTTAATATGATTCAAGCCCAAAGAAGCTATGAGATTACAGCAAAGGGGATCCAGACAGTGGATAACATGCTGCAATACTTAAATCAAACTGTTTAAGAAGATTTCATTGATGAAATTATTTAATTTGCTTGTTATAAGCTCAGTCGCCATTTTTTTGGGGGGGTGTGAACTTTTAAATCCCCCTCAACGCGGGAAGGATCCTGAGTATGCACCTACATATCCTACAACGCCCGATCCGAAGGAGTTGAGGAAAGAGTCTGGTGCAATTTATAGTGCTGAAACTGCGTTACCTCTTTTTGAAACACCTAGAGCGAGACATCCCGGCGATATCATCACAGTATTCTTAGTAGAAAGTACTAACGCTTCAAAAAATGCAACATTGCAACAGATGAAAACCGATACCAACGTAATTAAAAATAAACTCTTTTTGGGAAGGCCAATCTCTTTTGGTAATGGGTACAGTATGGACTTTGATTTGAACAACCAGAGACAGTTCAATGGTTCTGCACAAGCGGTACAGAATAATAAGTTGGCTGGAAGTATTTCGGTTACCGTATCTGAAGTGTTGGCGAATGGAAATATGGTAGTGCAAGGCGAAAAATGGGTTAAAATCGACCAAGGTGAAGAGTATGTACGTGTTTCCGGAATTATCCGGCCTCAGGATGTTCGTGCTGACAACTCCATAACTTCAGATCGTCTGGCAAATGCTCGTATTGCTTATGGGGGTACAGGACAGGTGAATAATACGAATGCTCAAGGATGGTTGGCACGATTTATGTGGGGGCCTTTGTTCCCAACCTAATCGAGTTGATATCTGATACGATGAAATTCAGAAGACATAGAGTATACACTTGTTTGCCCAGTTAGAGCGGAAAAAAAGATAGGATTTGCATTAATTAGAGTTCTTCATTTAAGGAATCGTAATGCGGCGAGTGCTGATAATCACATGGATGTTGCTCATGAACCTGATCTCAAATCTGGTTTATGCGGAACGTATTAAAGATATTGCTACCCTTGCTGGTGTTCGTACCAACCAGTTGATTGGTTATGGTTTGATTGTTGGCTTAAACGGTACAGGAGATAAAACCGGTACGCGATATACTGAAGATACGTTTGCAAACATGCTTACCCAATTAGGTGTGAACATACAGCCAGGTACCAAACTTAATTCAAAAAATATGGCAGCAGTGATGGTGACCGCGAGTTTGTCTTCTTTTATGAAAAAGGGTCAATCTATGGATGTCAATATTTCGTCAATTGGTGACTCGAAAAGTTTGTTAGGTGGGACTTTATTAATGACCCCATTAAAAGGAGTCGATGGACGAGTTTATGCAATAGCCCAAGGAAATGTAATCGTATCCGGTGTCAGTGCTGCAGGAAGTGATGGTTCAAGCGTTACTGTAAATGTTCCTAGCGGGGGACGAATTCCTAATGGTGCAACAATTGAAGCTGATATTCCCAACCCTTTTTATTTTACAAAAGAATTAACCTTTAATTTGCATTCTCCTGATTTTACAACTGCAAAACGCATGAGCGATGCCATTAATGAAATGATGGGCCCCGGGACAGCAAGAGCTTTGGATGCTGCATCTGTAGTGGTTACGGCCCCCCAAAAAATGTCGCAGCGAGTGGATTATGTATCGGTGCTGGAAAATATAGAATTCAAGCCTGCTGAAGCCATCGCTAAAATTATTATTAATGCCCGTACAGGAACGGTAGTGATTTCATCCAATGTCGTTGTTAAATCCGCAGCCGTTTCACATGGTAATTTGGTGGTTAGTGTGACGGAAACTCCTGTGATAAGCCAACCAAATGCATTTGCAAATGGAAGAACCGTTTCAACACAACAATCACAGGTATCCATTGAACAGAAAAATAATCATGCTTTTGTCTTGCCACCGGGTGTGACATTAAAAGACATTGTTAGAGGTATTAATGCTGTAGGCGCAACGCCAGCTGATGTGATTGCCATACTTGAAGCACTACAACAAGCCGGCGCGTTAAATGCTACGTTAATTGTGATATAAGAGGGAAACCTATCAAGGCTCATATAATTTTTTGATCTGTTGGTACGCCTTGAATATGGAAGGATCTGATCCATTGAAAAAAGGATTAACATGACGGTACATGGAATTGCCACCAGTGATTTTAATGCATTAAATGAACTAAAAGTTCAGGCTCAAAATGATGCAAAAGAAGCACTACCTGAGGCAGCGAAGCAATTTGAAGGAATATTCATACAGTCTATGTTGAAAAGTATGCGTATGGGACAACATTTTCTTGAAGAGTCGAGTCCATTTAGAGGTAAAGATCGGGAAACTTTTCAAGATATGTTGGATGCTCAATATGCAAGTACTATTGCAAACTCAAAGAGTATTGGTTTGGCAGATATGCTTACACGACAAATGGAGCATAATTTGTCTTCATCCGAACAACCCAACAAAATGACTCCGCCTAAAAGCGTGGGTTCTCCTTCATTGCCTACTCCCACCACTCAGGCTCAACCCGATACGCCACCAAATACAATTGATGAGTTCGTCAAATCAATTTGGCCTCAAGCTAAACAAGCCGCATCGCTTATTGGTTTAGATCCTAAAGTTTTGATCGCACAAGCTGCATTAGAAACAGGGTGGGGGAAATTTGTTACTAAGGATGTTGATGGCAGTAGCAGTAACAATTTATTCAACATTAAATCAGGTAGTACCGAACTTGAAACCGTTCAAGTTAAAACAACAGAATATATCGCAGACACCCCAATTAAGGTAAACGCATCATTCAAAAAATATTCATCTACGGAACATAGTTTCAATGATTATATTTCCTTAATCAAGGACAACGAACGATATCAAAATGCTTTGGCCAGCACTGCAAATCCTGAGGTCTATGTCAATGAACTACACAAAGCAGGTTATGCGACTGACCCTAAGTATGGTGCTAAGATTTTATCAATTTATCATGGTGAGGAGTTGAAGCAGGCAATCCAACGCTGTGAATTATCAGAGCAAATTTGAAACAATATTGCGCTGAGAGTGGATTGATCAAGTATATTAACTATTAAACAAGAAGTTATAAGACATTTGAATATTAGGTCAGGGAGCGAGTAACCATGTCAATACTAAGTATTGCTTATTCAGGAATGAGTGCTTTTCAAAACGCATTGAGCGTTACTGGAAATAATATTGCTAATGTCAAAACGCGTGGATATTCAAGACAGAGTATTCAATTTGCTCCAACTCCATCCCGGAGCTTTGCGGGCTCTTTCATTGGCACAGGGGTCGCAGTCAATAATGTTTATCGCAATGTTGATCAGTTTGCTAATGCGCAAGTGAGAAGTACATTAAGCATTAAATCCCAATATGATACATTTTATCAGCAAGCTCTGCAGATTAATAAATTACTTTCTCAGGATGGCAGTAGTTTATCTTCCTCATTACAGTCTTTTTTTGACTCGTTAGGCCAACTTAATAATGCACCAGACAGCGTCGCATCAAGAAATGTTGCCATGAGTCAAAGCCAATTGTTAGCCAGTCAATTTTTATTCTTACAACAAAATTTGGATCAATACCAAGAAAACTCAACAGCCCAGATTAAAGAAATAACAGGTAAAATCAATCAACTAACAGCAAACATTGCAGCAGTAAACGCACAAATAATGAACTCACCCAACTCACCTGAATTATTGGATCAACGAGATGAATTACTTAAGCAGTTGTCTGAATTCTCCGATTTAACTGTAATTGAACAGGACAATGGGCTGGTGAATGTGGGTATTGGTAGTGGTCAAATGTTGGTAATTGGGACGACCCAAAGAGCTTTGTCTGTGAGTTATGATCAACTCACAGCTCAAGGGACTCGTATTTCTTTGGATTCGGGTGCGGGACAAACAGATATTACAAATCAATTAGCCAGCGGCACCTTAGGTGGCTTATTGAATTATGAACGAAATATTTTATCTAAATCTAGCCAAATTATAGGACAAATGGCGATTGGATTAGCTCAGACATTCAATGCTCAAAATCGCTTGGGCATGGATTTGAATAATCAGCTAGGCCAGAATATTTTTACGGACTACAACAGTCAATCTTTGCAGTTAAATCGGGCGGTTGCTGCAGCAACAAACGGTGGATCAGGAGTGTTGTCCGTGAATATTTCTGATATTTCCCAAACCAAAATTAGCGATTATCAATTAGTTGTTACTAATGCAGGAACTAATCAGATAGCACTCATCCGTGATTCAGATGGGTCAGCAGTCACATTAAATTGGAGTAGTAACCCACCCGCTCCCCCTGCGGGGCAAATTGTCGTCGATGGCATGACTATTATCGTGGACAACATTGCTAATCTTGCTGATAATGATACTTTTACAATTATGCCAACGCGTGGGGCTGCTGCGAATTTCTCTCTTTTGGTGAGCGATCCTCGCCAATTAGCTCTAGCATCACCAGTACAAACTAGTGCTTCCCTAAACAATACAGGAAACGGAACAATTGATTTAGGAGCTGTGTTCAATACTAACGAGGTCACAAAACAATATACCATTGATTTTATTTCACCGACCCAATTCAATTTGGTTAACGTTACAGATGGTATTACAAGTGGCCCAATCACGTACGTGCCAAATACAGACAATGTGATTCAGATTCCAGATAGCATCAATCCGTCGTACTCTATTAGATTATCCGGTGCTCCAAATACCGGCGATCAGTTTGTGGCCCAGTATAATCAAGGAGGATATGGTGATAATCGTAATGGCTTACTTTTAGCCGGAGTTCAACAGCAAAGTATTTTTTCTAATGGTAATGAAACAATTTTTGATGTTTATTCTGATTTACTTTCTGAAACAGGAAGTCAAACTAATGAGGCTAAAAATCGTGCTGATGCGTTTCAAGTTTTATATAAGCAATCTGTGGATTATCAAGAGAGCATAAGTGGTGTCAATTTGGATGAAGAGGCGCAAAATTTACTTCAATTCAAACAAGCTTATGAAGCTGCAGGAAAGCTAATGGAAATTGCCAATCAAATGATGGAATTACTTTTTCAAATAATGAGGTGATAAATGCGTATTTCGACGAATCAAATTTATCAGAATAGCTTGAATAGTTTATTGAACAAACAAGAGCGAGTAGCGAAACTTCAGGAGCAACTCAACGAAAATTTTTTAAAGGTACGATACTCATCTGACGATCCTATCGCGTTCGCACAGATTGAACTCATGAATCAACGAATAAATACTACTCAACTTCTACAAAAAAATCGTGAAAGTGCTGATAGTGCGTTAAGTATGGAGGAATCTATTTTAAATGATTGCACCATCAGTTTACAACGCTTACGAGAAATTCAAGTTAAAGCTGGAAATTCGACATTATCAGAACAAGATCGTAAAGCATTGGCCATTGAGGCCAATATTATATTGAAAGAATTGCTTGATTATGCGAATGCCAAAGATATCAATGGCGATTATATGTTTAGTGGGGGACAGACTTCTACTTTGCCTTTTTCAATCAATACTTCGGGGCAATATGTATACAATGGTGATAGTACACAACGTTTTCAGCTTGTAGGAAGCAGCCTACAAATGGCCATAAACGATCCTGGGGAGGATCTGTTCATGCGTATACCCAATGGAAATGGAAGTTTTACAATCAAGCAAACTGCAACGCCAAATACTGGAACTGCTTCATTAAATACGGGTTCATTAATTACCCCTTCAGCGTATGTACCGGATGATTACACAATGAGTTTTGCATTGAACTCCCAGGGAAGTTTGGTCGTCATGGTTAGTGGTGCAACGAGCGGTAATGTTATCCCTCCCACGGGTTTACCGGATGATGCACCTTTATATCAAGATGGAATGACGGTTAGTTTTAATGGAATGGAAATGGCTATTTCGGGTTTGCCGAATGCTGGTGATTCTTTTTTAATTACTCCATCTCAAAATGAATCAGTTTTTGCCACTATACAAAACATGATTAATAATTTAAATCAACCTTATTCAACGGCCACCGAAAAGGCAGCAGCTACGACTGTAAATAATCAAATTTTAGCCCAAATAGATAGTGCTTTGAGTACCATCCTTGATGCCCGAGCCAATCTGGGAGCACGTTTAAATCAGTTGGAACATGCTGAAACAGCAAATTCCGATGTAATTGAGCAAAGCCAAATAATTTTAAAGCGCTTGCAAGAAGTAGATCCTTTAGCTGCTGCAACGGAGTTCAAACAGGAACTGTACAATTTAGAGGTCGCACAACAAAGTTTTGTGCTCATTCAGGGATTATCTCTTTTTAATTTTATTTAATCTTTGGATTGGCATACTCATAAAACAATTCCATACTCAGATTTCGTTGTCCTTTGGCTTTGAGTAGAAAAGGGAAGTCTGCTTAATTCTGCTTTTAATTCATTACCCAATTAGTGCATATCATTGTGCCAAGAATATTTTTCTTTGGAGCCATGGCCTAATCTATCACGCATCTTATCCTAGTTCGAACGTAGTAATTCCATAAATTCCTTCGGTAGACAGTTTAGGAGCTCCTTTTAAATACATTCTTGCTGTTTCGAATATTTTGGACATCTTAAATTTATTAACCAAATGAACGGCAAAAGGATTACTCTCGACAATATCTAGAAAGACAATCTCTCCTTGAGCGTATTCGACTAATTGTTCAAAAAGTTTCTGGGCAATAGTAGGTGTATCTGCGAAGAGTGGGCCTATTTTATAACCCTCAAAACATTTTCTGATTACTCCATAACCCATGAGCTGTCGTTCCGAAACAAAACCAAGTGCTAATGCAGTATTCTGTTTAATCCATTCTGAAAGAAATTTAGGTCTTGATGCAGGAAAATACTGCTTATCATATTGAATTAGTTGTTCAAAAGGTACGGTATTCAGATCAACTAAGTGGGGATCTACTTTTGGTCTTAATCGGGGATGCTTTAAAGCATAGCGGGCATTGTTATGCGCAAGTCGATAACCAATGTGCGCATAGTTATTGACCATAGAAAATACCCCATCAATCCCCGCATTGCGATTATTAATATAGTTAAGACGAGCAGTAGTTAACTTCATTCCGTATCCTTGAGAACGATATTTTTTATCAACGATATAAAGTCCACAAAAAGCAAAGTGTGCGTCATAAACTACAGCGGAACCAACTGCAATAATTTGATTATTTAATTTACCAGCAAAGAATCCTTGAGGATCAGCTTGGTAAAAACATTCTGCATCATTTAATCCTGGGTTCCAGCCTTCTTTTCGTGCCCAATCTATAGCAATTCCAACTTCTTCACGGGTCATTCGTTCGATATGATATTGGAGCATGATGTTACTTCTATGAAAGTATATATATTAAAGTAAATATCAAAATAATAACTAAAGCAAACAGGATTCTTTTATTTTTATGCGATAAATTTCAAATACTATTTAATCGTTTTAATTTCATTTTTCACTATATTAAAGAGATACTAAATACTAAAAATTCCTGTATCATAATTCTCTTTAGTCTATGTAAGGAAGCATTATGAATTTCAATATTAGGAATACCCTAGGCCCCTTATTTCTCATTCTTTCATGCCCTGTTTTTGTTATGTTGATGTGGTACACCAATACTCAGCTCCAAGGGTCCTTGTCTGCTTTGTGGGAGTTAATGATTAGGGATGGTTTTTACCAAACAGTAGTTTCTGTTTGGAAACCGTATTTTTGGGGGTCTGCAATAGCTTGGAAGATTATTTTAATTTTTACGGTATTTGAACTGGCTTTAATGAAAATTTTGCCAGGTAAAAAATTTGAAGGACCTATTACACCCAAAGGGAATATCCCTGTTTATAAAGATAATGGAGTCCTGGCATTTATTGTCACAATGACAAGCTTTTGCATCGCATCGTTTGGCTTCAATCTATTTTCAGCTTCTATACTTTATGACAATCTGGGGGCTCTTTTTGGCGCGTTGAATTTATTTAGCCTTATCGTTTGTGTTTTTTTGTATATTAAAGGACGTTTTTTCCCTTCATCGACAGATTCAGGTATAACAAATAATATTTTATTTGATTACTACTGGGGAACAGAGCTTTATCCTCAAATCCTGGGATGGAGCATCAAAAAATTCATTACATGTCGTTTTGGGATGATGAGTTGGGGGCTGTTTCTTATTTCTTATTGTGCCAAGCAAGCTGAGTTAGGCGGATTATCTAACTCAATAATGATTTCAGTCCTCCTACAATTTGTCTATCTGAGCAAATTTTATATGTGGGAAAAAGGCTATTTACGCTCTTTAGACATTATGCATGATCGAGCCGGTTTTTATATTTGCTGGGGTTGTATGGTATGGGTTCCTTGCGTTTATACTTCTCCAAGTATGTATCTTGTCCTCCATCCAATCAATTTATCTTTTGTATGGGCTACTCTCATTTTAGGGTTAGGTTTTGCGAGTATAATTATAAATTATCTTGCGGATAAACAAAGACTTATTGCGCGAGCTACCCAAGGTGAATGCAAAATTTGGGGTAAAAAGCCAGTTACGGTGTTGGCTCGTTACGAGACTACAGAAGGTGATAAAAAACAAACCATACTACTGGCTTCAGGGTGGTGGGGGATAGCCAGACATTTCCATTATATTCCAGAGCTGGCCGGTACTTTTTTTTGGTCCGTACCTGCTTTATTTGACAATTTTGCCCCGTACTTTTATCTTTGCTTTTTAACAGTTCTTTTATTTGATAGGGCATTTCGTGATGATAAGCGATGTTCATCTAAGTATGGTCATGATTGGAAAAAATATTGTGAATTGGTTCCCTATAAAATCGTTCCCCTCGTGATTTAATATATGAATTAGAATTCGGTTTATTTCCATACTCCTGGGTAATAGCAAAGCGTCTATCCGGGAGTTTCCTAACTCCATATCAAATAAAAACATTTAACTCTAAATGAGGAGCGATATGCTTTTTTATGTTTTATTTATTATGGGCATTGGTTTTGTTCTGAAAATTTATCAGATATATCAGAATGCATCTGCTGCACGAATCACCTATCCCTCTGCAATGAGCTATCTTTCGTTAATAAAAGATATTACTCTTTTAAGAACCGATCCTTCTGCGAAAACTCAATTACAAACACGTTTTATGACCTTTATAGCTGATCTTGGTTCTCACTCACTTGATGCACAAGGTTCGGGCATTGCGTATTTTAAATTACCTGATCTTACTCCAGTATTCGTATTGTCAAACAAATCTGCAATTCAACAACTGTACGCAAAATCTAATGAAAAGAAATTCGGACAAAGACAGTTTTTTCGACGTTTAGCAGTGATACTTGGCTCTGGTAACCTCATGTCTTCTATACTAGGTTCGGATACTCATTCAAGGATTCGCCAATCCATTCTTTCCCGGAATGAAACAAATAGACCTCACGTAGCCAACATGGTTGCCGCATTTTTTAAAGAATATGAATTGGAACAAGGTCAGCATGGAAGACCTCTTAGTGAAGTAATGGATAAATTGTCCAGAAGAGTATTGCTCACAACCTATTTTGGAGAGGGTATTATTAAATCTTTTGAAACATTTTATCATCCAAGTTTAACGAAAGAGTTAATTGCTTGTCTTTTTAGTCTAGATCCTATTAAGGATAAGGAGAAAAAAAATCTTATATCTTTAAGAGATAAAACATTTAAATTAGCTTGCCAGGTTATTTTCTCATCCGCTGAATTAACAAAACAACTAATGGAAAAACAAAGTTGGCTTAATTATTTGCTTACAGTCAGAGTAATAATGAGTACTGATGTAAAGAGTCAATTGCAACAACTCGGAATAGATTCAGAGCAAGAATTAACAGCAGACCAATGTGAATCATTGATAAAGTATTCAATAGAACATGCGGACACTACCTTATTATCAAATTTAGTAAGGGATGTGGTGAATGAAAGTTTATTCATTCCATTATTAGGTTTTGATGCCACAGCCACTGCATTGATTACCGCTTTAAGAATCGCACTTCAGGATAAGCGCATTTACACCATAATAAAACAGGAAATTCAGCAAAAAATTTCTACAAGCGAAGCTTTTGAATTACATTCTCCTTGGGATGCCCGCACAGACAAAGGGGTTTCTTATGCGGAAGCTGTTCTTTTGGAAGCTTTACGATTAGCTCCACCAGCTCCTATTGTGCCAGAAATAGTACATGAATCCATCAATATTGACATAGAGGGTAGCTCACTCACCTTGCCTCCAGGGGCTCTTGTATTTATTCCTATGCAAGGAGTACACACACATGCAAAATATTTTCCTGACATTGCGCTTTCGAGTGAAGGACAGCGAATTTTTGGTAAAAAAGTAATAAGCGCTAACGATATTTTTCCAGAGCGATGGGGTCCAAAAAACAATTCTGACGAATTTTACAATGCGCATTTTTTTGCTGAAACCCCTGTATCCTATGTTCCAAATACCATGGAGAAAGAAGGGCAATTATTACCCTTTAAAACTGGAGCACGTCGTTGTCCAGGCCTTCGAATTGCAATGACTGAAGTAATGGCTTTATTTCGTATGCTAGCTGTCTATAAATTTGAGCTCACAGCCGAAGAGCATTTGGAGTTACACTTTAATTATGAGACACCATTACAAAGGAATGGGGGAATGGGGTTGCTAACAATTAAACCTCGTAAACAATTGGAGTTATGGGAAGACCCTTCACCTTATATTGAAAGCAGGGTCAAAGGTCTTAATTTTTTTCCTGATTCTCCATCTAAAGATAAAATAAATGGTTCCTGTTTTTATATATCGAATAGCCGAGTCTAGTTGTTGGGGCAAGCGAAGCATCAATCAGGGGTTTTCATATTAAATCCGGAGATGCTTCTACATACAAAGTAATTGTTCATCAAAAATTAGGAATTGAGGCATAGCACGCTAATGAAATACCCCATAAATGAATGTAATCACCAATTAATATATTTTTTAGATACCATTGGGGTAAACGTTCATTTCTTATATCGCTTTGTAAGTATTTGATAATGGGGACAAATGCGAGAACAAAGAAAACCATGAAAACATGATAAATAAATATGAGTTCCTTGCTATTGCTGTATAGATAGGTTTTATATTGCATTTTCCAAAGACTGATATAGATAATGATGAATGAAAAGAAAAATACTTTAATGATGCTGGTTAAATCCGTCATAAAAGGAAGTTTTTTTCGACTGGATACAATGTTTTGTCCCGGTGGAGCCAGTGCATTAAAGGAAATGCATTCTATAAGGGCACTTACCAAAAAAAATATGCAGTAAATATAAATACTGGTTGTCGTTAAGGATGGCATAGTTTAAATAGGAAACGAAGCGGCTAAAATAATAAAAATTTGCTTATAATTTTACCTCAACAACGACTCGAAGTCGATGCCTTTTTTTTAAAAAAATGCTTAGCAAAAGCATTTAAATAAATAGAAAAAATAATTTGAGTCAAGACTGCTTTTTTGATTTTTTATTTGCTAAGATAACTACGGCTAATTTCTTATCTATATCTAATCCTTGTGGATATTTATTCAACTTTTTTTTAAATTTAAATTCAAGCAAATTTGAATAACCATTGCTGCGTCTGTCTTTTTTTTCATTTTGGGGGTGCTTTGTATCCTTAAAGTTATTCACATTTTCTGTGGATAAGTCTGTTTATAGTCTGTCGAACTCTTGTAAACTTTAAGAAATTCAATGATGCTGCATATGTTCGATTTTTTTCTAAAAAAATAATTATTGATAAAATAAGCACTTGCACTCGTGGAGCTCTATTTCAGAGATCAACTAATTTGTTGAATAGAGGCAAGTGAAAACAACAAAATTTAAATCACTTCCTGAGCATGTAAATAAAACACCTGTTGGCTCATTTGAATTTTCCGATAATAGTATTTTATGCATTAATTTCATTCCGCCAGCGGAGTAGCAATTGTTGGATAAGCTACTAAAAACATTACCTATTGTTTTAATTTGTCCAGAATGCTCATAAGCCTCTGCGCATTGGGATGATTGTCCAGAGGGCGGGGAGAGTGCTTTTTCCGCATAGGCATTTTGATAGATTAAGGAAAATATTAGAAGTAGTCCTGTAATATAGTTCATAAGAGTCGTCCTTGTACGATAATTTTCTTTTATTATAGATTTGAATTTAAAAAGTGAGAAATGAACTTTTGGGATTATTGTCTTTTTATAAAATAGTGTCGTTTAGATATTGAATTAGTGCTGCTGATTAACATAAATGATTAACATAAATATTCAAAGCCCCATAGCCTTCTTAGGCTTTGAATATCAATCAATGCTCTTAGGAGATACTTGTTAGAGAATCTGGCTACCAATATAAATACTCGCGGCAGCTACTCCTGTTGTAACTACTACTTTAGTAAAGAAACCACACCATGATTCAACAGTTTGTTCGTTTTTTTCTTCATATTGTTCTGCTTCTTTAGGCAGATGATGATTTTTGTCGATTTGTTTTCCAAACTGTCCATTAAGAAAAGGGCAACCATCTATGGAAGAGTCTTCTTTATTAGACTCTATAGGGATTAAAGCGTAATTGGTTAAATCACAAGGTACTCTGTAAGAAAGTTCTTTGTAGAGTGAAGGAGCTATCTTTTGGATCACTACACTCAATCCACCATTAATTCCTCTTGAGTGTGCTTTACTTGCAGACGTTTGTTCAAGTTGCTGCAATAGTTCACCCACATTAAATAATCTTTTAAGAGCGTTTAGAGCATCCGGATCAATATCTATAGACTCGCCATTTTCTAATTGGTGAACGATCTTAATAAGATGTTGCGTACCAAATTCCTCTCTGAGGTAAGCAATAATTTCTTCGCAGTAAGGAAATTGTAACCCCAGAATTGGCCCAGATTCATTGCTAGGTAAATGAGAAACTTGTTCCCGAAGATTTAAAAATAAGCTTTCATCATTCAAAATAAGTTTGAGGGCTTGGACATTAGGATGTTCATCTTCATAAAGTACTGCATCTCGCAGCAACTGTTCGATGATCATTTGTTCAGAAACAAGAAGAGCTATTGATAATAATGCAGCTGCATTTTTGGGGTTTGTTAAATCAGGATTTGCCAACTGCCCATTAATTCGAACATCAATTAATCCTTCGTCAATCGAAAGGGGATTGTGTTGATCCAAATAAAGCGCAGGGGTGCCATTTTTTTTCTCTAAATCAAAAGCATAGATAACCGCTTTGAGCGTATTTTGATTTGCTGGATAAGAGTTCGTTAATTGTTTTAATAAAGGATGTCTTACACTTTGTGCTAGGGTTGCTTTTAAAGGTTGGATCATTTCAAATGCAAGATTTATGGTTAACAGATCATCTACAATATTTTTATCCTCTGCATCTTTTTGCATTTGCTCAAATACGCGTTTTGTTGTCCTTGAGTCCATTAGTTTTTCAGGATCAAAGCCATATTCTGTTTCTAGAATTTCAAGAAGGATATCCATCGCGTTGAATGAGCGATTCTGTGTATGCAGGATGTGTTCATTTCCTTTCATTAAACCCAGCATTAACAATTTTCCTTGGGCTTCAGGTAAACGTCGAAAACCACTTTTTGAGATTCGTATCACACGAAATATATCTTCAGCGTAACCATGCTCAACAAGTTTTTTATTATCCTCTTTGATAATCCATCCCATTGGTGCTGGCTTTTCATTTACATTAATTACCAGACCATTGTTTTGATAAGTTTGTGTATGTTCAGGATCAAGATCGATTTTAGTAAATGATGGAATAGTGGATGTTTGAATCATAATTCCTGAACGGGTCTTAACAACTTTGTTACCCTGTTCGGAGATAATTTCAAACTCACCGTTCTCCAATTCCTCAGTTATACGTTGATATTGTTGGGGATCCACTCCTATGGGATGGCAAAGATAAAGAAAACCTTGCTTGGTTAATTGACTACTTAGATTAATTCCCGTTTGCCAGACTGAATAATGTATGGTGTCCCAAATTGATTCACCTCCATGCAAATCTTGGGTGTTAGGATATTTGAGTGGCTGACTTCGCTCATTTAATATTTTTCCTTTCCCTACAATATAATGACTGGATTGTTCTAAAAATTTCGTCGCTTGGGAGACTGGTGAGAGTGCTTTAGAAAGACCAAATAAATCAAGTTCATTTTTCCCTTCGGCAGTATGCTCAGTGGAGTTTTCTTGATAGTCCTTTTCACAGACGGGCTCAATTAAAGCAGCAAACTGAGCCAAACTTAACTGTAATCGAATGGCTAATGCCCCCATTTCGGAAAAATTCTTTCTTAATGCCTCCATTCCATGAACAGAAGTATCATCATATTTAAATCGTGTGCCGGTATATTTAAGTGTAAAGCCTTTTATCGGATCCTGTTTTTGGAACATTCTTCACCTGATACTGATTTGATCTAAAAGGTTTTAAATTATACCGGAGCAATCTTAACGAATTCTTAATTGATCTCGATTAAGCTATTTTTTTGATCATTATGGCGGTGGTTCGGGCTTATAGAGTAATTAGCATCAGATCCAGATTATTCATATTCCGGATTTTCATTACCAAATTTAGATCAGGATGAATGATAATAAATTAAGAATTTAAGGGTAAACCTTTTATTGCAATACTAGAAAAACTACTATAATTAGTCTAGCTGTAAATTAAATGAGCATTAAATAAGGAGCACATCATGAAGGGAATATTAAAGGTCATCATTTTAGGTAGTATGTTTGGACTATCAAATTATGCAATGGCTGCTGACACTACGGTAACCACTACTAAGAAAACAACCGTGAATGCAAGTATGTGGATATGTACAACCAATGCCAGTAGCGCAACATCAGGCTCGCCTGATGAACAAGCAGATCAAAAAATGTCCAATACTGCGGCCGCTGGAACTTCTGCATTTGATTTTGCGATGAAGCATTGTCGTGACTGCACAAAAATCACATGTGAACTGCAAACAAAACCTGCAGAATAGTGTGATTTCTCTGAGATAATTCGGTTTTTACACCGAATTATCTCTCTATCTTATTTTCAATGCGTTTGTCAGGAATGAACCAAATTATGGCAACAATTACATACAAAATTTGGGAAATCCATGTAGAAATATAAGCAAAAGGAATGGCAAAAGCATACAAGGCTATGGAAATATTTCCCTTATAGTCTTTTCCAATTGCTGTTGCCACTAGCGATTCTGCGCCTTCATGTGAGATAAGTACATGGACGAGTATCGAATAGGAAATAGCAGCCATTAATAGAACTATTCCATAAACTGAAGTTGGTGTCGCATTAAAATGGTTTTCTCCCATCCATCCGGTTGCAAAAGGAAATAGTGAAATCCAAAACAAAAGATTCAAATTTGCCCAAAGCACTTTCCCTGAAATACTCCGGGCAGCGGTGAATAAATGATGATGGTTATTCCAATAAATACCAATATAAATAAAACTGAGTACGTAGCTTAGGAAAATGGGGCCAAGTGGGGTTAGACTCACGAAGTCATCGCCGTGCGGAATTTTGATTTCTAATACCATAATGGTAATGATGATCGCGAGTACACCGTCGCTAAATGCCTCTAATCGTGTTGTTTTCATCCTTAGTCCCAATGGAATGAATTAATTAACTTGATAGTGGATTATACAACTCCGTCTATTCTCGCAAATTATGCTGTATTCTAAATTGTAGAACAGGTTTTTATGTATCATACGAATTATTTTGCAATAAAAATACTTAACATCTTTCGAGATAACAAAAGATGCTCCCCATTACCCGACAACGCAGGATGCCACCACTTCATAGTTCTAATTGTGGGGATTTCAATCAAAAAGGGAGCACTTATGGGGTTTTGTTTCGAATTTCACTTAAGAGAACAATAAATTGCCACTTCTTATATTTTATAAATAAATATAACAAAAACAGGGACTTATTTTTTCAATAAATACGCAGAATCCTTTCTATTTTTGGAAAGATTGGTTTTCCTATACCTTTTTAAGGACATTTTATAGGGGAAGTATTGACGCTGACTGAAAAATATGCAAAATTGATATTTTGTTTTCACTTATTCTAAAATGTGTATCTTTCTAAGGTAATTGATTATGGGTTCAAGTTGTAAGCATGCCAAAATTTCATTATTTAGCGCAACAGCATTGTCTGCTACCGCTATGGTTGGTTCTGGATGGCTCTTTAGCGCTCAATTAAATGCTAAAATTGCCGGAAATTATGCCTTCCTTGCATGGGTTCTGGCAGCCTTATTAGTAATGGCTGTAGGATTATGCCTCGCGCAAGTTGCATCCATCTATCCTGTGCGTGGAGCAACAGCTCGCTCTAGTGCATTATCGCATAATGGTATTTTTGGTATGCCGTTTGCCTTTGCTAACTGGTTTGGCTTAATGGTTACTATTGGTACCGAGGCTCAAGCAACGACACAATATTTAGCTGCTGCAATTAAAAGTGATGTTCTAATCGCAGATAACGTCCTAACATTTTATGGTAAATTATTTGCTTTAAGTATCTTAGTCATTTATTTATTTATTAATTATTTTGGTATTAAGTTGTTAGCCAAAATTAATAATACAGTCACCGTAATTAAGATTCTTAGTCCGATTTTTACAATTGTTATTTTCTTGATCATGCGTTTTGATACTAGCAATTTTAGCTTGGCTACAAATACCCAATATGGCGTGGGTTCAGCAATTACCGCAATCATTTCAGCGGGGTTAATCTATTCTTACAATGGGTTTCAGTTGGCAGTGGCTTTTGCCAGCGAAATAGAGAATCCAAAACGGAATATACCTCTATCAATCGTTCTTTCCATTGTAATTGTGATGTTTGTTTATATGTTATTGCAATTATCATTCATGGGTGCTGTACCCCACGACATGTTAGCAAGTGGGTGGAGTTCCCTCAATTTCCATTCACCTCTGATTAATTTAGCTATGTTACTTGGGGTGAATTTTTTAGCGATGATCTTGATTGCCGACAGTGTCGTGAGTCCATCAGGCACAGGATACTCATATCTAGGAGGCGCTTCTCGGATGTTCTATGCTATGGCAAAAGAAGGTCAAATGCCAAAGAAAACCATAGGCAAATTACATCCTGAATATAACTTGTGCCGTCGCTCTTTGCTCATTAATTTTACTCTTACTGCAATATTTCTCTGGAATTCTGATAGTTGGGCCTCATTAATGGTGATTGTGACTGGATATCACTTAATAGGATATATGGCCGCACCAATTAGCATGGGAGCGATTAAGCCAAATACTAGATTATTCGGCTTAATCATTTTTTGTATCCTTGGGGTAATGATGAGCACACTCCCCGCGAGTGACTTTTTAAAGATGAATTTGTCGATTTCAATTTTGATGGTAATTTATGGATCAATACAAATTGCACGACGAATGAAAGTCACAACATTACTAGTCTTATCAACTCCTTTTCTTACTTATCTATGGTTAATTTATTTTTATCAAAATATTTATTACATTTCGTTAATGTCGGCTCTTTTTTATGCATTAATCACGCATAAAGAATACGTAAAATTGTGTAAAAATACTCAATTCATTAGTGATGATGCTGCTGATATTGCAGTGAGTGTGGATCAAGCTCAACGTGCATAATAGTATTTATGCCCGTATGATTGGAACTCATGCGGGCAAGGTCGGCAATTAAAGTCTTTAGCTTCAATCCATTCTTGCTTAATTCCCTCTAAAGTGATTTTAAAAAGAAAATATATTAGGCTTTTCTTTTATCGTTCTATGAGCAAGCTTTGTCAAAAGAAGGAATAATAAATCTAAAGATCAAAACACCTTTTAACACCTATTTATTATTCTCCTTAATAAAACCTTAATATTAATAGCCTAAAATATGTTCTATCAATTCAATAATTGAACAACCTGTCTGTTAACGTACTTAAGGATGCAACGGTGAATAAAATTTTGACTTTTTCTCTTTTTATCATTTTTGGATTATTCTGTTCCCAAGTATATGCCCAAAAAACCATTAAACTTAGCCCTAACGAAACTAAACTTCTTGCTAACAATACACTTTGGACGCTAAATGCTACTTGTGTTGTTCAATGTACAAATCAGAATAAAGGCAAAATTAAAATTAATGTAATTAAAAATAGCGGCGTAATTAATGGAAAAAAACTATCTACTGGTCAAGGGACCTTAATCAAAGTTAAAAATAACAGTAGTGTGTCTGTAAGTGCAGAATCTGGCACCCAAATCAATCTCATCAATTTAGGATCAGAGGAACTGGAAGCGGTTTGTTCGACCTAAGAAAGGCGCTTGCCATTTTAAATCCAAATGAATGCCAAAATAAAAGTATAGATGCCCGTGTATCTTTAGTTGAAGTACGGGCTAAAACCTCCCAATAGTTATCTTCTTTTCAGATCTTCAAAAAAACTCACTAACTATCCCTTTTCGCGAAAAACAAAGCAGGATATTTTTTAAGATTATCAAATAAACACCATGACTTGCCTTGTCATTTGTCATTGATTTATTGATGACCTTTATGCTAGGGTTATCAAATGTACAAATATCGTTTGCTGATCCTATTGTTAGTTATAAGTGCTGTTATTTTTACACCACTTAAGAAACCGTCTTGCCCAAAACAAAGTGGGATTCCACCAACCGTTGTTTCTTTTGCAATTACGCCTTGTTCAGTACAACAAATAATGAATAGTATTTGTGTGTCAGCTCCTTATTGGCTTCAGGATGAATTTCATTTGAGCTCGTTATGGATAATGCGAAATCTCATTGGTTTGTTAGGCTTTTTACTCATCTTTTCAAAATATAATTCTCCTTTGGATGAGATTTATCGTCCTCCTATTTGATTTCTTATTTATTTTTCAATTCAAAAATAATTATTAAGGAATCAAAATGAAAAAACTAATTTTGTCATTGCTGATGGCATTTGTCTCATTTTCTGTTTTTGCATCAGGAATTAGCAGTGCGAATCCTGCCGATGCAATGTTGTTTATCCAAAGTCATAGTCCGATTTTTTATTTGACTGCATTCTTTTGCCTTGGTGTTTTATTGGCATTTACACCCTGTGTTTTACCTATGGTACCGATTCTATCCAGTATCATTACAGGACAAGAAGCTCATACTGGAAGGCATGCCTTTAAATTATCTTTAGGTTATGTTTTGGGGATGGCAGTGACTTATGCTATTGCGGGAATGTTGGCAGCTTGGTTTGGGTCGACGGTGCAAACACTAATGCAGCAACCGCTGATTATTGGAAGTTTCAGCATTTTATTTATATTCATGGCATTATGGCTGTTGGGTGTTTTTGAATTACGAGTACCCATTTTTACACGATTCACTCCCAAACGAAAACAACATGGTATTTTGTCAGCAACTTTGATGGGATCTTTGTCTACTTTGGTCGTTTCACCTTGTGTCACTGCACCTTTGATTGGCATTCTCACTTATATTGCCCAGAGCAATCGCGTTGCGGAAGGGGGGTTATTGCTCTTTGTGTTGGCTTTAGGAATGGGACTGCCATTATTAATTGTTGGGGCAGGGTATGGTCGTTTGTTACCCAGTTCTGGCCCTTGGATGGTGCGGATCAAACAGGTATTTTCCATAATGATGCTTGCAATGGCAGTCTGGTTATTAAGTCGTGTTATGCCTCCGTTTTGGGTTGATTTGTCCTGGATTGTTGTCTTGCTTATAAGTGCATGGATTTTTGGTGCTTTTCGTCAGGAACATCGTTTGGGAGGACGGTTTCTGCAAGGCCTGGCATTGTTATCTATGATGGGGGCGGGCGCATTGGCTTATCAAGCTTTTATACCTACACCTGATAATAAGTTTGTGACACAAGCACCATTCACTAGGGTACATACACTTGAGGAATTGAATGCAAAGTTAGCTGAAGCAAAGACACATCAGCAACGGGTTTTTATTGAGTTTTTTGCTGGGTGGTGTAGCGATTGTCAAGCTATGGATAAGCATGTCTTCAATCAAGCAGCCGTTATTGAGGCCATGCAAGGTTCAGTAAATCTGCGGGTTGATATCAGTGAAAAGACAGATGCCGTAGCGAAAATTCGTCAAGCGTTCCACATTTATGGTATTCCCACAATGCTATTTTATGATAAGCAAGGGCAACAGCTTGCTAATTTAAGTTCTGTTGGACAAATATCTAAAGATAAAACCTTGCAGTTATTAACCCAATTCAAAAACTAAATTGTAAATTTTTCAGCCTCAGGTTTGATAGGTGATAATTTATCAAGAATCAATCTGAGGCTCTTAAAACCCTTCTCCATACACTGCAGTGCAAACATTCCTAATAATTCAAGTGAAAGACTGAGAATTCAGCTCTATTTTTGCACATCCTAATTGATAATGATTATCATTATCAATTAGGATGTGTACCGTATTTCTCTATTTTTATTAATTATGATTAAAATAAGTGCAATCTTTGCTGCAATTTTGCTGATTCCGCTGAATGTATTTGCACAATCGGCACTATTCCAAATGCATCCGAAGCGGTTTTCCTATGAGGGCCATATATATTTTAATGCGACCAATTCGGCAGTTCAGGGAGAAAGATATTTACTTAATCAGCAATTATCAAATATTAAACTTGGTTCTGAAATTCAGATGAACGATTGGACTAAGGTGAAAGGATTACTAATTTATAATACATTACCCACTCCCATTAATCCTCAATTTTATTTTGATCAACTGTATAACGAATTTAAAAATCCCCATTCACATTGGTATCTTGAGGGAGGGAAAAAATGGATTGCTTTTGGTAATTATAAAAATGAGCTAATTTACAAACCTTTAACTAAAGCTTTAGGGCAAACTAATGAATTAGTTGCAGCAATGGGGTACGACTCAGAATATTACATGAACGTCTCTTTGTTTTCTCCATATACACGCGTCCATTCATCTAATCTTCCTTATTACAATTTAAACATAGGGACACATAAAAAAAATTATGATATAGGTGGCAGTTATCTCCATTCTTTAGCCGAGAGTCAGCTTTTCCAATACAACAAGGGTTTTGGGGGGTTTTTAAGACGCACAATTCGCAGTAAAGTTCCCGGTTTTGCTGCTTATATAAATTTGAACTATAAAAAAATGGGCGCCTATTTAACCTATGTTACAGCACTTCAGTCATTCCAAAACTCAGAACTCAGTTACAATAATGAAGGGGCAAAACCCCAAGCCTTTAGTATTCAAAGCACTTATGACGTGAGGATAAAAAAAATGCCGGGGAAACTGATTGGATTTTATGATTATTCCTATGAGGCTTTAGCTTTACGAATACCCAAACAACGAATTGGTGTTGGACTTTCGGCCTATCCTAAAGATTATCTTACAGTGCAATTTCAGTATTTCAAAGATTATGAATACAGTTCCAAAGACGAAGCATCAGGTTTAAATAAAACTATTTGGGGTACATCTGCCAAAGTAAATACATTAGCTTTACAACTTATTTTAAACTTCTAGAACTTTCTTAACTGCACTATATTCAAAATGACTCAATCCCCATCCTCCTAAATAATCCCATTTTAATTATTGCAAATGAGAATCATTATCGTTTATATTGTAAATGATAATGATTCTCATTTTGTTGTTCTCAACAGATTCCTAATTAGAACGTGTTTCTAAGAGTAACAACTTTAATCGAAAGATAATAAAGAGGGTGGTATATATGATTTTATCGAATTCTTATGCTAGCGAACTAAATTTCCAATTATGTTCCTTGTTAACGAATACTGATCTTCCTATTTCATCCAAACAAATGGGACATTTTCTTTTCGCATCTTATCAACAGTGTTTTAATCGATTACGAAGATCTGCCATTTCAGAAGGATTAATCGATAAAAAAATAACGAGTCACTCCATTACTACTTATCTTGATCTCCTGAGAATTTATTCTGAAAATAAAACAACTCAATTCAAACATTGGCATTCATTACATGAAGAATTAAATGAAAGTATTGCAAATCAAGCCTTAGCTCTTGCGTATCAGTACCAATGGCATAAAACAATTCGGCGGCAGGCCAAAGGATATGAAAATTTATGGTCTTGGTTAACTGAACATTCCAGTCAGCAACAAATACTTAATTTCTTGGAACAATGGGGTTGCATGGGGCATCCATCTCATCCCAATTTTCGTGCCAAAATAGGATTTAATCGTAAAGAGGTTGTGCAATATTCTCCGGAATTTAATTCTGAAGTAACCATCGGTTGGGCTGCCATTCACCACTCCCTTGCATTTATTTCAACATCTAAGTCTGCTTTTCATTGGCTGTTTAGTAATCATTTTTCCAAGGAATATAGCTTGTGGAGTGAAGCGTTACGATTAAAGAAATTGAAGCCAGAAGATTATTACCCATTCCCTATCCATCCTTGGCAGTGGACTAATAAATTACAAACAGTAGCCAACTCTTTATTTGATGAGCATCAATTTATACTCAACCCAATCCATCAACAAACCAAACCATCGATGTCATTTAGAACGATGATGCCTCTTACAAAACATGGTCCTCATCTTAAATTAGCAGTGGGTGTTCATACTACTTCATCATTGCGTACTGTTTCTCCTGCCTCGGTAAATAACTCGTCTGCACTCTCGCAATGGATTAATGAGTTACTGACACAAAATCAATATTATAAGGGCCAATTATTTTTAGCTCGGGATTTAGCGGGGATCAACGCGATACATTCATCTATTCCTAATGACGAAAAAAAACATTTTGGTCTTATAGTCCGTGAAAATCCTTTGCAATGGCTTCGATTAAACCAGAAACTGGTGCCGCTTGCATCGCTCTTTAAACGTTCACCACTAAGTCAAAAATCATTATTTAGTGAACTTATTGAGCTTAGTCAAAGTACTCCAATAGGTTACTTTATGGACTATTGCCGGTGTGTTTTGGCAAGTCAACTGCACTTATTATTATGTTATGGAATTGCCTTAGAGGCTCACCAACAAAATACTTTGGTTATTTTTCAAGCACATCGTCCTTCGGGTCTTGTACTGCGTGACTTGGGCGGTATAAAAATTTGTACTCACGTATTCTATGATAGGGTAGCAAAACCAGCACTACATCCTGATTCCACAATAACTTGCTCTGGGTTAAATGAGTTAACCTATAAATTCATACACGGTAATTTACTGAGTAATTTGGCTTATGGGATTGACTGCTTGAGTGTGGATTATAAGCTTCCTAAATCGATGCTGTGGGGAAAGATACGCCAAATTTTAGATCATCTGTTAGAAGAATTGCGACCAGAAATTGAGCCTCGAATCCATCATTGGTATCGCCAACAATTGCTTGTTGAACCTTGGCAGCAAAAATGTTTGCTTGCTATGCGACTCCATGAAGATCAAGACCAAGATCTTTACTCTACGATTCGAAATCCTTTGAGCAGAGCTTATGCCTAAATCAATGCAGTCGCTTCTCTTAATCAGTCAATTTTTTATGATTTTGGCTTTGGAAATGACAAACCCTTTTTTATCCTTGTTGATTGCATCACAGGACGAGTTATCACGGCAGAATGCAGTATTTTACAGCATGCTCAGTTTGGTACTTCCTATGCTTGCAAATATTATCATGACACCGATTTGGGGGCGTGCTGCGGATCGTTACGGTTATAAGCTCATGCTCATGCGTGCCGCTTGGGCTTTGGTATTTAGCCAACTGGCTATGATTTTTGTGAACTCTCTGTGCTGGATTTTAATCATTCGGGTGTTCCAGGGCGCTTTTGCAGGGTTTATCGTGGCCATGCAAACCTATTCATTAAGCTTCTGTGAATGGCACTATAAAAGTCGACAGTTAGCCCGCTTGCAATCAGCAAAGGCGATTGCTACAACTCTAGCGGGTTCTGCAGGGGGGATTATCTTATCGTTTACTAATTATCAAGGATTATATGCCATAGCAACGGTTGTTTGTCTCACTATTACCCTTGTGATGCAATATTACCTACCCACTATCCCAAAAAATGTAGGAGCAAATATAGATCAAAAACCCAATGAGGTGACGTTCGACTCCAAGCCTATATACATGATTTGTTTTTTAATTACATTAACCCAAATCATCAAATTTTTACCCGATCCAGGATTATCTTTATTCGTAAATGATTCGTTTTCTTCGAATTTAATTTTCATTGGCTTAGTTTATTCGTTTCCCGCAGTTGGAATGTTGTTGAGTTCGGAATGGTGCGGACGTCAGTTTGATCGATGCAGATCGAATCCTTTTTTAGTCCATCGTTATTTATTACGTTACAGTGGTTTAGGCTTCATTCTTATGTTATGCCAGGCTAGCACAAACAATCTTATCGTTTTTGGAAGCCTCCGAATTCTATGGGGGGTGGTGTTAGCTGCTTTACTACCTGCATTATTTAGTCTTTTGAGTGACCGTTACTCTTTACCGGGTTATGCGCTTGGTCTTGCCAACTCTTTTGCCAAACTAGGTAATCTTATTGGTTTGTTACTCGGAGGTATGCTGATCAATTGGCTGTCTTACTCATCACTTTTTATAATTATTTCTGGCCTTTATGGTTTATTTGCTTTGATGGTACTGTGGCTTCATGGATTTTTTACCAATCCAATACCTCAGATGTCTAATATTTATTCTGATCAGCATCATGACCTATAAAGTTCTTCTGCTCATATTATTTAGCTGGTTTTTTGGGAATCTAGATATTCATTTTCTTACTCCAGCTCTGCCTAAACTAGCTGAGTTTTTCATGGTAAAGCCAAGCATCGCTCAATTAACCATTAGTCTTTTCTTATTGGGTAAAGCATTGAGTATGATCTTTTGGGGAATTCTTTCCGAACGCTATGGTAGAAAACCTATATTTATGTGGGGTTTATTATTGTATTCGCTCTTTAATTTTTTTGCGGCATGGAGCCCCTCTATTGAAACTTTATTGTTTTGCCGATTTTTCCAAGGATTGGCTGTAGGAGCGACGTTACTTATGGGAAGGGCAATGATTAATGACAGTCATGATGAACAGCATGCAACGAAATACTTTGCCTGGTGCTTCACTTTCGGAGGATTTTTAATCTGCTTTTTACCTTTTTTGGGGAGCTTAATTAATAGTCATTGGGGTTGGCAGACTGCATCAATAATCATTGCATTATATGCGCTGTTACTATTTCCGTTGAGTATCGGAATGAAAGAGACCAAACCTAAGGATTCAACAAGTTTAAATTTAAAAAAAATAATAAATACAGTTTTCCGACATCCAATTTTTGTTGGGTATTTATTTATTTCTGCACTCATGATGGCTGGTGAATCCGCCTTTAATACTTCAGCATCGTTTATTTTAATTAAAGGTGCTCAATGGACCTATAACCAATATGGGTTTGCAAAAACAACTATGGCAATAATGCATTTATTAGGAACAGCGTGCTGTGGTGTACTTACTCAATATTTCTCTAGTAGACAACTCACTGCATTTGGAGTTTATTCTTTTGCTTTCTCAGCATTTTTAATGTGGGTAATTTCTCTAATGTCTGACACCATTTACCTTATCTTTATTATCCCAATGATGATCTATTATTTTGGAACTGGATTTATTGTTGCGAGCGCAACTTCTGCTGTGGTGCGTCCATTTCCTAAACAAATGGGTTTGGCTTTAGCTTTAACCCTTTTCTGTCAATTTAATTGCTCTGCACTATTTAGTTTTATTACCAGTGCAATGGGTATCACAGACTCAAATTCTTTCATGTGTTTGCTATTTTTGATTAGTTTGTTGAGTTCAATTACTTTAAATCGACTTAAAATGAAAGAGGAAAAATTAGTAAAACAAAGTCTTGTTGTACAATAAAAATGGGTTCTGGTTTTAATCATAAATTTAAGAGAGGACTTTCTCCATAAATTATGTAGACTGTGTTTTAGTTTACCTCCTTCTCATACACCCAGGCTCAATTCATTATCTCGCATTAGCGATGGCTCTTCACATATTAGCAGTGCGTGTAATTTATCAAGACATTCCATTTTATTTTGCAATCGATCGGCAGATTTGGAAAATAAAAAATGAAGAGAAGCTTTCTCTGAAGATATTTTATCAAGCTCAGTATCGATTTTTTTACGCATTATTTCGAGCATTTCGAAAAGATGGACAAACATTTCTTTTTTATCAAGAAAAGAAGAATAGTCAATGCATGGAGTAATCTCAAAAAAGCCCTTTTCTCTGACCCAGGCACAATGATCACAGGCTGTTTTTAGAAGTTCTTTCTTTTTTTCTAATGGCATTTCAATCTTTGTTAATTTTAATAAATATTTTGCATCAGTTAGTAACGCTTGAACAACAGCTTTATTTTGTTTCCAAGATTCTTTTTTATAGGGTGATTGAGAAATTTCATAGCTTCTGCTAATTCTTCTCAGATCACCTAAAATACGTTCGTCATTAAATGGTTTTTTTTTATTTAACCCTCCAATTACCCAAAATAAAAGAAAACGATAGACTTCTATTCCTTCCAGGACATCGGGTTGAGGCATTTTTTGATATAACCGAGGTTTTCTCAAATTTACAAGTGTATGATTGTAAAATTCGTCATGTAGTTCTACTTGTTCTGCAGTGAACAAATAGAGGTGACGCATACAAGTCGAAATCTCAATTGGATTTATTGTCCTTCGAAACAATTCGAGTGGACACTGTTCTCCCTTTGGTTTTTGATACTCAAGAAGATGCAAAAGCCTTAATAAGGTAAAGTCAATACGCATATATTTATTCTCTATAATTACACTAAAAAATAAAATGTAGAAAATGGCAAGAATTGATAATCATGAGTTTTTATACTACAGATAGCCGCTCCCGAAAGCAACTATCTGAATTTAGTAATAAATAGGGGCCATGTTCATTTATTCATAATTACTGCATTCCTCTGCAGCTTATGAGTTATGAGCAATTACTAAATGAGTTTACCTTTCCAGTTTGTTTTTTTCCTAATAACAAGTCCTGAAGCATATAAAACAATACCCGTAAGAATCAGAGATAATGTACGGATAATTGTTGGTGTGGATGATGCATCATAAAGTAATGCTTTACCTGCAGCAAAAAATAAAACGAGGAGGACCGATTTGGCAATAAGTACATTGTTTCTCAGAGTTGAAACCTGCAATATGATAAGTACGTATGCTAGCCAGGAAGCAGATACAGCTAAGGTGCTGTATTCGATGGTCAGTTGGTAAAGACTCATAATTGCAAGGAGATGTGAAGCAGCCAGTAAAACATAACAATATTCTTCTTTGTGAGCTAAATCTTTGTGGTTTTGGATTAATAAAAACCAAATACTGGCAAAAGAAACACAAGCTACTACAGACCAAATTAGCTCATTACTACTAATTAAGTGACTTAGTATGTTAAGGTATTCAATTCCCAAAATAGCAGAAAGCGCTACGAATGGAATTAAAAAGGGAATACTCCATTGAATCGATTTAATTTTTGCATGGAAAAAGGTATATCCAAAAATAATTACAGCAAAAAGCCATGGTTTTAAACTTAAAGGAATTAGGCCAAGATAGATCGAGTGGAAACAAACAAGCGTTACAAAGGTTAACAATACATTACGGCTATTAAAACGCCGCTCAGGAAACCATCGTTTCGCTGAGTAATATAGCCCAACCAAAAGAGCCGCTGAGGCTAGAGAAACGCAAGAAGCCAAAGTAGGGTCAATACGGCTTAGATAATAATACTCCATAGCATAGAAAATTAATAATACTGGGAAAAGACTCCAAGATTCTTTCTCAGTGAGATGTTTCTTAGTCAACTGCGTATGAAATAGAGTACCAACTGAGTAAATGAGAAAATTAATGACAAGTACAGTTGCAATTAACACATCCTGATGGAGTTTTAATCCTACCACTGCTGTAATTGAGATCGCTAAGTAAGCTGAAATCATGGTTAAAGTGCGTGACTCCACCCAAATAGCAAGTGTCGCGAAATTCAAAGAGCAAATGGTGAAATAATACAAAGAAAATATAGCGTTATTTTCAACACCAGCAACAAGAGGGGCGATATATGCGCCTAGGGCCGCAACTATCGCATAAATATCATGTTTAAATCGTAAATAAAACCAAATAGAGACTCCGGAAATAATCGTTGATAAGGCAATGACGGTTTGAAATGAGATAAGCAAATAATACTGGTAGGCAGCAAAACATGTTAAGTAAAGTACGGTAGCTCCTGCAGCGGGTAAAAAGCAAGCATATATTCGATCAGCGCTTGAAATTATTATTCCACCGGTAAATAGGGCCATCCCCAATAATGTAGCTACTCCAAGTTGCTTTTCATGAGTTAACCATCCGGATTCAATTGATAATTTAACAATGAAGCACGCTGCTAGGATAAAACAAACTGAAGCTACAAACCCCAACCAATTTCCTGACATTGGTTTATCTGTTGAACGATGGGGCATTAGTTTACTTTTAAAAAAACTAGTTTGTTTGGGTGAGGCTGAAGTAATGCCATTAATTTTTTCAACTACGGATACACGTGCTTCCAGTGCGTGCAAGCTTTTTTCTATATCAATCGATTTCAAAGAACTCTATCCTGCATATTAAAACATTGCTCAATTTTACATCATTTTGCCCATTTATTTCGAGTACTATTTTAAATTAATGTGAAATTTTTAGTAATGGAATTTTGACAATCCAATAGCAATTGTAGGTTCAATTAACCCAGCAGAACAGGGGATGGTCCAAAACTCGATGTATCCAATTTAAATGACAATTAGTGTTATTTAAATTGGAGATGAACTAAGATTCACAAATGCTAATGCATCGTACGCTTTCCTTCGCTTGAACATTGAACTATTATTTTTTTATACCTGCAATGATTACTTCCTCATCCTCATTTTCATCATGTGTTTTGGCAATTTTCTTGGCAAGTTTCTGGTAAAACAAAGTACAGGGCATTTCCTCAACGCCCCCTTTCTTATTGACATCAAAACGGGAACATTGATTACCAATTTTTTCCACATAAATTTGGTGTCTGTCCCGTTCTCCGTCTTTACTGACTGTAGGATAAGTAATTAATGCCTGATCGTAATCCTGGAGCAAGGCTTCTACAGTTCCCTCACTTTCACTTTCACTTGCTTTAACTTGTTTCGTCTTATAAGGAATATTATGATCTACGAATACTGCATGCAAACCGTCTTTGCCCTGATGAATCAGATCAATTTGGTGTAATTTTTCTTTAATGGCCTCTTTATAAATATGTTCTGCGCTTCCTGTCATAAAACTATCATCTCGAAGACCTAATTTTTTCTCAAAATATAAATTCACTACTGGCGAGCAAATACCATTTTCATCAGCGGATGCACCTACTTCATCTAAAATTTCATCTTGGGTTGTAAAGGTTTTATCCGAGGAAGGGGGTTGGGGAGTTACAAGAAGAGAGGTTACAATTTTTTTTGGTGAACTCGCATCTGATTCAGGGTTGACCTCTTCAAGTTGGGGTTCATTTGAGTCTAAACGACTTGAAACAGCATTTTTCAAAGCGGAGAATTGAGCTGCAGCAAAATTGAAAACGAGATTAATTGGCGTAAGTAATGAACTCGAATTTGACTGAGCCACTGCGTTATATATTTCATTACTACTACCTAATGACTGTTCCTGATCGCTGCTGTTGGTCTCAGGTAAGCTAGGTGAGCTTTCATATGTTTCCTGATGTTCAATATCGAGTACATTATAATCGGTATCTAAATAATCACTCACGGGAATTCCAGATTGAGTATCAGATTCTAATGGCAAAGGGACAGTAGCAACTGAGAGTGAGTCTCGAACATCACTCACAATACCTGGATCGCCAAACGCATCCTCCATATTCAATTCCTCCTATACTATTAGATGGGTAGCATGTCATTATGTTAACACAGTGAGGAATTTATTACCATAAAATGACTTTTCTAATACGTTACTGGTGAGTTCTTAACAAAAATTTATCGCTGTACGTATAAGGATCTACAAAAATCTAATGAAGACTTAGGTAGTCTTCATTAGATGGTTAGGTTGCTATATTTTTTTCTGAGACGAAACATCACTCGAATTTTTCTCAAGCTCTTCACTAGAAGTGGTACTAGTAATTGTACTGTCCTTTTTTTGCGCCTTATCAGAACGTTCTCTGATTTTACTCATTAAATAGGCAGTACTGGGGGATTTAGTAACAAAACCCGGTTGAGAAGTGACGCCGCCCTGAATGGACTCTAGATCAAGAGCTGATAATTCAATAATACCTTTCCCGGTGTGAATTAAGCTGCCTGCTTTGTCATAATGATCCTCGCCTTTTCCAAATTCATGGGCAATCTCAAATTCTTTTTTGGCATGAGAAGTTGCTTCGCTAGGAGGATGAATTTCTGAATTATTTTCCTTGAATGATTCTTGTTTAGCGTTTGCATGTTGCTTCAATGACTTGCGAGCTCCAGGTAACAAGGGTTTTCCACTTTTATCGAGAAAAACGTTAACACCAACCATTTCAATATTATCTGTACCACCAGTTTTCTTATGAAGTTTATCTCGTTCGGGATATTGAAACGTATGGTTTTTACATTCTTCAATATTTGTTTGTGACGCCCCTTTAACCGTATCAATCATCGCCACTATAATTTTATTTGTTGAACCCACATCTTTTTGATGATCTTGATAGTCTACTCCATCAAAATTTACATCGAATATTGGGTTAGGAACTTCATCTATTGATTTTTCCTGCTCCGTACTGGGAGGGGTAATTTTCGATCCGTTGAAAGGAGTAGATATAAAATTTGCAATAAATGTGATGGGGGTTAATAGAAGTTTAGCTCCTGCCCATGGATCGCCATTTTTCTCTGAACTGTTTGAACTGCTTGAGCTGGTTGATGAATTACTGCTATCACTTTCATAAAAGCTGGGTGTCTCACCAAATTGAGTTTGCAATTCTTGCTCTGTTTTGTTGTAATCTGTATCAAAATAGTCTTCCACAGGAATGCCGTCGACCTCTTGTGTAACTTGAGTAGGAGTCGGGTTGTTTTCTCTAGAAGAATCAAGATTTTCAGCCTCCCCAGTACCAGAAGATTGGTTTTCACTTGAAGTTATAGTTTGCTCACTACTTATACTAGAATCTTCCTTTTTAACTTCCGGGGGGTCATCGTCATTTGAAAAATCGAAGCCCATGTCAAAATTAAATTTTGATTGCATACATTACCTCTTACTTAATTTTACGGATGAGTAACTGGTATTCTATCTGATCAATATTAAGGCAGTATTAACACTTATTAATCATTGCAACATTTAAATAAAATGGGATCCCTCGGCTGATTTTTGGGCCTACATAATGTAGTTTGTGTAAGAATCCAGTCTCTGGCACGCTCTATTGATTTGTTCTGAAATATAAATAATTCAAGATGGAATTTTTTGCCCAGATATTTACATGCACAAGAGAGTCTTAGCAGTAGTTTTTACTAAAATTTCTAAAGAATAGTCCATGTGATTATGCTGCTTGCATAGTAAGAGATATTAGCCTGAGTACCATACCAATGCTGGGAAACAGGTAAAGAAATACCGACCTGAACAATGAGTTTGGGTGTGGAAAACCAAAGCGAGGGAGTCGCATAAATGATATTGCCTCCTGTATTTGGAACAACATGCGACGCCAATTGGGTTTTCTCACTATACTCACCATTAAATTCGAGCAATCCAGAACATATATATTTTTTTTCTAAGCTTTTGATAATATGACCTATTCCCAAATTATAATAGTATTGAGTGCCTTGCTGTATGGAATCCTGTTTCTCGATAAATAAAACCCCTGGTGCAATAAAGCCATACCAATCAATTAGAGTACGAGAGTAAGTAGCGCCAATAAAATAAGTCATAGCATTAAAACTTGAAGGGCTATTTTTTTTGGAAAATCCTGATACACGTTTACTAGGATCCTGTTTTTTAGAAATTGAATCCAAGGTGCTGATGGGAAAGGTAGGAGAAAAAATAATAGTGGCTTGATCTGAATATTTTGAGTTGTCCTGATTATAGAAAGCATATTCTAAATCTAGCTCGAGATCACTGATGCCTGATGAGTTTTGGTTGTCATTTATATAACTCAAAGCAACAGGTAGTGTAAGCAATAAAGAAGCTGTGTTTGTAATTCCGTAAAGGAGGGAAGGGGTTACATCTAAGATACGCTGACTTTGACTATATAAATAATCGGGATTAAATGAAACGATTAATTGTTTTTTATCAACGATATTTTGACCAAAGGAAAAAAATGGGCCTGGCTGTTGTGAAGTGGGTAAAGAAAAATTACCTACAGTTGGAGGTTCGCTGGCAAGTGTAGTATCAATTGCTGCGAATGGAGTTGTATAAGTTAGGAATAATAAAACAAACAACAAACTTCTGCATGAGCTCAGGAGATTGATTTGTTCTTGCATCCCACGCTCCTAATTAGGCTCCGCTTATTTCTTCTTGTTTTGTTCATCAAGCATAATACCTATGTTAGGCATAGATCAATCACTCTAAAGTACTCAAAATTTAAAGCAGGGTTAATTCCCTAATTATTCGTTTTAACAATTGCTTAATTTGATTAAAAGCATAGAAAAATTAATATCAAGCTGGAGGTAATTTCAATATCCTTGCTTAGTTATGCCTTCACCTCAATTATGCTAAATATTCGAGTAGAAAAAAGAAAAAAATGAAAAAAAGTCCCAAGATCAAGTAAAACATAAATTGATCTTGGATGCGTCTTTGTTCTCTTTCTCTGGGACGAAGCATATAAAATGCTATAAAAAGAAATACGACGCCAACGATTATGCTTAAAATTTGAGCCCCCACAAACAGGGATGCGAAAGAAGATGATGTTGTTTGTGTAACAGGTTCTCCTACCGGAGTTATTTCCACCACTGGCACATATAGATTCATTTTTATTTATTGTGAGAACTTTTTTTTATCCTCTCTCGATTTGACCAAGATTGCAAGTGTGAAAAAAAATTTACTCACTTTGTGGAGGTATCCATATTTGATTCTATCTATTGATGTTTTAGCTATTGGATTCTAAACCGTTATATTGGTTATAAATTTATAATTTCGTATCCAAGCCATCCAACAAGGTCTCATCATTTCAAATTAAATTGCGGAATTAATCCTTATTCTAAGTCTTGGAGCTCTTCTTACCTGCGTTCTTTGTAAATCGTTTTTTCCCTGGATTGTTCAACATTGAGCTGGGTTTATTCTTGTGAATAGGTTTCTTAGGTTTCGAAGAAGGATTGGTTTGAGGGACATTATGATTGGGTTCAAAATCTTCAATTTCAATCCGGTTTAATTTGTGTTGAATTAGTTTTTCTATAGCATGTAATTGATTGACTTCATCAGCACAAACTAAAGAGATGGCTAATCCGGAAGCGCCAGCGCGACCCGTTCGACCGATACGATGGACGTAATCTTCTGCAACTTGAGGTAAATCAAAATTAACTACACAAGGTAATTGATCAATATCAATACCTCGAGCCGCAATATCTGTGGCCACCAAGATATGTAACTCACCTGATTTGAATTCTGCTAAAGCTTTAGTACGTTGTGATTGTGATTTATTGCCATGAATTGCCGCAGCATGGATTTGTGCCTCTTCCAATTGCTTCACTAATTTGTTTGCACCATGTTTGGTTTTAGAAAATACCAAAGTTTGCCCCCATTTGTTTTTATGGATCAAATGGCTCAGTAAAGCGGCTTTCCGGCTTTTATCCACCGGATGGACTGTTTGTTTGATTTTAACTACGGTTGTATTTCGAGGCGTAACATCAATTTCTACAGGATGGTTTAGAATGGTTTTGACAAGAGTACGAATCTCATCTGTAAACGTTGCCGAAAACATGAGGTTTTGGCGATTTCTTGGTAGGTGTTTAATAATTCGTTTCATATCATGAATGAAGCCCATATCCAGCATCCTATCTGCTTCGTCCAGGACTAATGTATCCACCTCATCGAATTGTATGGCTCGTTGTTGATGCAAGTCCAGTAAACGTCCGGGGGTGGCGACTAGAAGTTCAACACCAGAACGTAATTTCATCATTTGAGGGTTAATTTTAACCCCACCAAATACTACCGCAGAGCGAAGTGATAAATGTCGCCCATACTCAAGGATGCTCTCATGTACTTGACTGGCTAATTCACGAGTAGGAGTAAGAATGAGCACACGAGTACTGTTGCTTTTAGCTCGAGGTTTTGAACTGAGTTTTTGTAAGATAGGTAATACGAAACTTGCTGTTTTCCCCGTTCCTGTTTGAGCCGAAGCAAGGACGTCTTTACCTGATAATACGGTCGGAATCGCTTTAGTTTGAATAGGGGAGGGTTCCTTGTAGTTTAATTCGTTAAGGGCTTGAAGTAATGGTTCAATTAAACCTAACGATTTAAAACTCATGCTGTTTTCCTTTATATATTGATATCAGTGTAGGGAGATAATATTGTACATTGTTCAAAATGTTTATTTAGAGGGCAATTGTATCACAGTTTGAGAGAGTATGTTAGAAAGTGCCTTAAATCAATTATAAATTGCCTAATTAGAAATTTTACTTTGGGTAATTCGCTTAAGCAAAATAAGACTATTAAACGCTAGTCTATAATAAGAGAACAAAGTTTTAATATCAAAATCGAAAATGAGAAACAAAATAAATATTGAAAGGATAATGCAACAAGGAGGAATAACCGGTGCATCTTTTGCAACTGTTGATTCTAAAGGTGATATTACACCGATCCCTGTAGGTAATATCCTCGATCACGATGTACAAAGTGAGGTCAAAGAAGACACGCTTTTTCAATGTGCTTCCCTAAGTAAGCCTGTATTCGCATATTTGGTTTTAAAATTACTTGAGGTTAATAAAACAAATACCGAAGAGGATTGGCCGGGTAAATTTAAAACAGATTTTGATTTAGAGACCCCCCTGTACTCAGTTTTTAAAGACAAAGGGAAAGTACTTGAGGGCGATAATAACCCTTTCCTAAAACAATTCAGTGATAAAGAACAAGCAAAGCAATTAACTGCTGAAATGGTTTTATCACATACAACAGGCTTACCCATAGTGGGTAGTCCGCCGTATCAATTCCAATTTAAACCGGGCACCAGCTACGCCTATTCGGGACCTGGTATTGAATGTTTGCAAATAGCGATTGAAGAATTAACGGGTATCAATCTTGAAAAATTAGCTCAAGAGCACGTATTTGGACCTTTAAAGATGTCTAAAAGTACCTATGGCCCTGAAGGTATCGCTGCAAATAGTCTAAAAACAACAGCAGAAGAATATGCCAAATTCATAACAGCGTGGATCAATGATGATAAATTAAATTATGCCTTTGACCCTGTAGCACCTGCAGAATCTATGAAAAATGACTTTTTCCCCAACCCAACATCAATTGGTAAACTGGTTGAAAAGATAGAAATTGATAACAAGGATAGAGACCTTGTCGCCTGGGGGTTAGGAATAGGACTGGTAAAAAATAATCAAGGTCAAATTATAGGAGCTTATCATACCGGGGATATGGGCAATAACACCGCTGAATTTCGCTCGGGAGTTGGAGCAGTAATTGATCCTCTAAGTAAACATTGTGTTGAAGCTACTGTTTATCTGACAAAATCACCCAATGGACATATTCTCGCAGATCAAATTTTACCTAATATACTAAAACCGGGACTGGATTATTTTTTTCCGACCTATGGATTTGCCCGCAATGCGGACGAGTTGGATGGAACAAATTTTCATGGTATGAATCCTAAACTCTTAAAATCTGAATTAAAAGAGATGGCTTACAAAACAAAAACACCTACCCCCACTTTGGAGCCAATTCTTCAATCTGTTGAACACCCATCTAAATTAGCGAAGGAGAGGGTTTCGGAGTCTAATGATAGTACTCAAAAAATGTTTCATCAAATGAAGGTTACTCCCTTATCAACTAAACCAGTACCCTCAGCAAAAAACACTAAATCTGAAGAGAAAGAAGTAGACTCCGTCAAGCAAGACCAGAAAATTGAGCAAAAGGAAGAGGATAAAATACAAGAAGACCAGGTATTTAATCCGACACCGCTTTCGACATCTTTTGATCCTTATAAGACCTGATCCTATTATTTATAATGGTGATATTACTAATATTTATACCATTTATCGGTCATCTCCAATTAACTTTCATAACATCTAAGACTAAACGAAGACTCGTTCAAAACAGGTGAATGGTACAATGTACAATGAGCTAAATTGGTTTAGTGTGTTCCAACGATAGGGGATACGTCGTTCAGATCACAGGCTAAATATGAGTAATACCTAGGTAAAAACCAGCCTAATTTTTCGAGCAGGGCTTGTGTTTTACTGGATGTAAATTGGTTCTTGTTAATTGAGAAGACCAGTTCATGCTGATCATTCTCTGGAAGATAGACAAGCTTGACTTTGGCGTCATTAATACCAAAATGCTGCAAGATGGCTTCAAGTAATTTTATTGATGTAGAGGGCAGGATCTGCGCTGGCACGTCGCTTATCAGGATATCAGTGCCTCCGCGAATAATATGTGCATGCGGTTTATCTGTTTTGAAGGGATGATCCTTGGGCTCAGCAAATGTCCGATAGAGGTGAAAACCTAAGATGTCACCATAGCTGAGGTCGATGGCTTGTCTGGGATTACGCGCCTCGATGGTTATGCCAACCCCTTCATTAATTAAAAAAGTATCGATTAGCTCAGGAATGGTATAGCTTGTTATAGTACTTCCGTCTTCAGGGATGGATTCAGGAAGTTCAAGATTATAGTAGGTAAGGCCTGCGGGATTGAAGATGATCTCAGGTTCACCACTAGTGAAAATAGCGTGGGGCAAGCACGTTATGAGACGGTTATACCAAGCAGATTTTCTATTAGTACTGTCGATCTCAAACAATGCTCTAAGCTCTTGAGTTGCTGAAAAGGAAAGAGCTCTGTTTTCGGGTGTATCCATAGATTGCCACTTCATTTGAAAAATACATTGTATCAAAATAATACAATAAATAACATTAACTTGTCTCCAATAATTATAACCCTCTTAATAGAAATCACGTAAATTAGCCTTGATAAATTCGCTATAATCTTTATTAGAGAATCACGGATAAGCTAAAATGAAATATCGAAGTGATCAGGATAATGATTGGGAAATATTAAAGAAGCAAATAAATAACTTCTTTTTCATACTCGGAATGTATCATGAATAATTTAGTTGGTTTCTCTTATGAGCCAGACTTTCTTACTCAACTAGAAGAAGCAGAACTACTAAAAAATATTCAGGAGCTAAGGTGGCAACAAGTGGCATTATTTGGCCAGATAGCAAAACGTCGAGTTGTTCATTTTGGAATGGATTATCATTACGGGCGGCGAACAGTAAAAAAAGCTGAACCCATCCCCGCGTTTTTAAATGAAATTAAAATTCGAAGTGCTGGGTTATTAAAGGTACATCCCGACAAAATTGCTGAAGTGTTAATTACAGAATATCCTATTAATGCTGGAATTGGCTGGCATCGGGATGCTGCAGTGTTTGAGACAATTTGCGGCATTTCCTTAAATAGCTCTACTTTAATTCATTTTAGAAAACGAAAAGAGCACCAGGAACAATATAAATTACTACTTAATCCGGGCTCGGCTTATACTCTAGACGGCGATATACGTTGGAATTGGGAACATCGGATTGCTCCGGTAAAACAATTACGATACTCAATTACGTTTAGGACATTAAAAGTATCTGTAGACTAGAAAATCAGAAATATTTTATTCATTTGGGGTCACGGAGAGGATTTGAATTAATTCAAATATTATCAGCGCAATAAATTTGCTAATAGCATAATTTTGACATGACCTTACCTAAAAATTTGGCAGAGCAAGCTGACAAATCGATGAAAGATGTCTATATGTTTGATATTCTGTTCATTCCCAAACCAGCAGACCGAACAACATATGGTAGAAAAGATTAAGGATGTTATTTTGTTTTAGATAGGGATGATGCGGATGCATCAGTTAGTTAATCTAAAAGGTGTAGTGATCTCGGACTTTCCTTCCTGATGATTATATCGAGGGATATCTTGATTTAAATACCAAATTACCCACTGGTTACAAAAAATATAAAAAACTATAGCTATACTCTAATATAGTTCTAGTAAGGTAATAAGGAAATTTTAGAATGCCCAGGAACCGTGATAAAGATATCTCATTATTCCAACGATAGGTGATACGTCGTTCAGTCACAGCTAAATATGAGGAATACGATAAAAACCAGCCTAATTTTTCGAGCAGTGCATGCGTTTTACTGGAGATCATTCCCTGGAAGATTGACAAGCTTGGCTTTGGCGTCATTAATACCAAAATGCTGCAGGATCGCTTCAAGTAATTTTATTGATGCAGAGGGCAGGATCTGCGCTGGCACGTGGGCTTATCAGGATATCAGTGCCTCCGCGAATAATATGTGCATGCGGTTTATTTGTTTTGAAGGGATGATCCTCGGGTTCAGCAAATGTCCGATAGAGGTAGAAAATTCGTGTTATACCAGGAGATTCCTAACTTCGCTCAGGACAATGGGGTGGGGGTTATTCAAATTATAAAGAAAAAACTTGATCCTTTTGAGTCTTATTGTAACTATGAGTAAAAGGATTTTATCCATATTATAGGAGATTACGGATGCGTAAGACGAATTTTGTGCAGGCAGTATTTAAGTTCAAGATTTTTTTATTGTTTGTTATATTCACTGCCTCGGTCAATGCATCTGATCCTCTCATTTACATGCGACCCAACGAAACACCCATGTTCACTGAATTGTACCAGCGGTATGGCCTGCTTAACCCTCCTGCAGTGCAGGTATATGACAGCTCCGTTTATTTGGGGCAACCTGGTGAAAATAGTTTATTAATCCCTTCTAGTATTGCTTTTTTTAATGATGTTGATGAAACACTTCGAGCTTATCATGCGCGTATCGGTAATAAAGAATTGTTTCTTGATCCTCATGAAACAAAATATTCCTTTTGTCCGTCGAATGGATCGCTGCAAATTATTTTTGCTCTTGTTTATGCTATCGCTGCGACCGAACCCCAAAAAAACTTTCTATTTGTTGAAAAAATTCCTTTTTATTCTTTCCATGAGCACGCAGTCAATTATCGACCCTATCCAAATGCGCGTTTTCAGGGGTTTAATGATCCTAGTGAAGTGAAGCCAAAACCAGATGAAATTTTAGTCGAATTTGTAACCTCACCCAATAATCCTGACGGCACATTTCGCAAGCCCTACACTCAAGCGAATATTATCATTGCGGATTTAGTCTTTTCTTCTCCAACTTATGGAAGTGATGGTACGGGATATATCAAAGAAAATATTGACTGGCTTTCTAAGGCTAGGAATGAGGGCAAACATGTTTTGGCATTTAACTCCGTTTCTAAAGCTCTGGGTAGACCAGGATATCGCCTTGGTTATATGTGGTTTCCTATGAGTGATGCCTATGCTGCTAGTATTTTTCATAATTTCTTTTCTTATGTATGGAAATTAACAACAGGAGAAAGCACTCCAGGAGTTGCTGAGGCGTTAAATCTTATGTCTGCTCTAGTTGCACTTCCTGATGGGGGGCAAGCTCTTCGCACCGATGCTTTTAATACCATTGTAAAACGACATAATCTTGTCAAAACAGAGATGCTTAAGCGTTATCCTGGAACAGAGGTCATAAGCATTCCAGGTAGTCCTACTTTTTTTGCAAAGCTAAATAGTCCAGGCATTCCAAATATGACTGGCGAGCAGGTTCTGCTTCAAGATCTTAATGTTGCTGTAGATAACGGTAATTCGATGGGCGCTACAGATGCCTTCGTCCGCATTAACTTATGTGGCTATAGTGGTGATCTTGCCCAGTTTTTGAATCGTCTCGCTCAAGCTAATAAATATAAAGAAAATGAGCTCTTGGTAACCTCGGCAAACTATTGTAAACACAGGACAATTCATAGTAATGAAAACCTTGTGTATGTCGCTAATCCTGATGATTGTATTATTGATGTTGATGCTGCAGACGCTAATGTTGAGATCGTACTGCCCCAATTTATTAACTATCAAAAAAGCAATTTAATTTCTATTAAAAAGATTGATAATTCAATACATTCAGTTACCGTGAAATCAAATCAATTAACGAAATCCCTTAAGGGTAAAAATGAGCAGTTACAAATGCAGTGGACACAACCCTTTTTCTTAAAGGGGCAGTGGCAAATTGCACATTCATAAATTTGATTTATTCATTGATTTGGGGCTCACTTTGCGCGATTTCGTGAGCCCCCCTAGTTTTCAATGAGCTCTTTGGGTAAATTATTGCTACATTCCGAAAAGCTTTCTTCAAATTTATGCTTAAATGGAGTACGTGGATCTGGACTTAAAATGTGTTCTTGAGTTAAAGCACCATACTGATTAACTCGATTAGGTCCTGTGGAAGAACCCGTTATCAAAATATTAATATTGAAAGAACCATTACTTTTCATTAATAAAATTGCTTAGAGTATCTTTTCGTTCCGTTGCTTGTTACACCCCAAATTCTGCTATACTACCATTCATTGAATTGATCAAAATTGACCCTTCTAAACGTATGAAAAAGATTTCAAAGATACTAACAATTCCGTTTCTTGTCCTTGATTTCTTCATAGAATCGATTGCATCGTTATTTACTAAGTCCACTTATAAATCTTTATCATACAGTGAAACGGAAGAAAGGATTATGAATTGGGTAAATTTACATTCTAGTAAAATACAATCAATACAAAAAAAACAATACCAGGTAAAAACCGATTATCTTGTTGATTGCACCGAAATTAGAATTTTTCCAAAAAACTCGAAATCTCTGCCACTTTGTTTTTTCATTGGAGGAGTGTATGAACTTGATATTCAATTTGGTCCTGATGGGGAAGATTATCATATAACATATAGAGACTATGACTTTAACATTGATGCTAGTACATTGGATGCAATACTAACATCATATTTGAATGGTGATTATTTTATAAAAGATTATAAATTTTATATTAAAAATTTAAATAGCGAATTAATTGAAGGTGAAGGATTCATAACCAGTCAAAAAAAACTCGATTTTCCACCATTATAAGAATATTTCCGACTATGATTTAAGATATCAAAATGGAAGATAAAAGTGCAGTACATCCAATTGAAATATTCCAAGTACTGCTAAATAGAAATTGTTGAATTAAATAACCCCTACCTCCATCTCGCAACAAGAGATAACACCCATAAGCTTGCCCGCAGTGATATTCGCCATTTTGGAGGCATAGAGTGGAAAATTACCTGCAACTCCTGAAGTCGTCATGCATATATTGTCTTGCGTGGTTCCGGGTTAAAGGTAGCATATGAAGGTGACCTGCGAATCGAAAAATAATCTATGGAATGGTTTTATGATATTTCCATGATCCCTTCATTTTTAGAGACATTTACGATTTCACTATATTTCCTTTTTTGCTCCCAATATTATCGACACAGAAAATAAATTCAAAAAGAGAAGCTGTAGTTAGATCACAGTTTTCTCAAAGCTAATATGCTTGAATTTTTCAGGTATAATATCTTTTAGTAAAGAGTCAATTTGAGCAGCAAAAGGTTCATATACGGATGGGCGTCGAGGAAAAATTCTGTCGTTTATCCAATAATCTGGCCATCCTTCTGTAGTTTCAATGCAATCTCTAGCAAAATTTGTAATATTAAATTTTTTTTCAACTTGAATACAGCCACGTAGAAAAATATCAACATAGGATTGGACAATTGGGAAATTATTGTTAGGAAGTTGATTTTCCGTTGAGGCTATGGTGTATATCCAAACTTGCTTTTGAGTTGAAAAGTTAGAAGATCCAGAAAGTGGTATCAAATTGTCCGGATCAATTTGTTTTCTACAATAAAAGCTCTCTCTTTTATCATAGCTTCTGATGTTTTCCGGCTCACTCAATTTGTAACTTACACCAATAAAAGATGAGCTTTTACTTTCAATGGCAGATAAAAACGTGGCATTAACTCCAGGTAAATTACCATGTCCTGCCCAAATTCTCTTATATCCTTTTACCAAAATAGGAACACTCTCTTCAGCAGATGGATCAGTTCTTTTTTTAGATGTCTCATCAATTAAACTTCCATAGCCAACAATATATTGTGGAAGATTAGGGTTGATTTCTGGGTAACAATCAAAAGCAAAAGAAGGGAGGGAGAATGACAATAAAATAATTAACTTAAACTTCTTCATACAACTTACTTTCTATTGATTTAGGGCTCAAGGCAAAAAACTATTTTCGTTATTACTTTTTGCATCAGCAGTTATATTTTTATAATTTACGATATACAAACTCATTCAGTTCGCCCCCTGTAACCTAACAAAGATTGGAGGAATTTCACACAAGTCTTTATTTACTGGCGTCCCGGAGAGGATTTGAACCTCCGACCTGCCTCTTAGGAGGGGGAGTTAATAATTATCTCAGATATTTCCATCTATTTCTATGCAGAATAACTTCTTTAATATAAAGAGTTTTGTCACTTTTAATTACATAGAAATACATTGCTATACTTTATTTTACAAATAAATTGCATCCTTATGCACCCAGATTTGAAAAGGATATAATATTTCAGTTTTATTGGAAACATGATTTAAAACAAAATAATCACCTATGGATAGAGAGCTATATATAAATGAACTATCAACCCAACACCTACCAGAATATCAAAATTTCCTAGAACAAGTAACTAATGAAACGTCAAACTCGTATTCGTGGCTAAATCAGTAAATAAGGAAGCCATATCTCTTTATTGGTGGCTTGGGGAACAGATTGTACATCATCAAAATGAGCATTCTTGGGGAAAATCGTTTGTAGAGTAATTATTAACAGATTTACGGAAGATTTTTCCAGATGCAAAATTTGGTTTTTCGCCAGAAACTTAGGGATATGCGGCGATTTTATTTGGAGTATGAAGATCATTCAAATCTGCGACAACTCGTCGCAGAAATTCCATGGGGACAAAACTTGCTCATTATGAATAAAGTCAAAGATAATGATGAGCGCCATAAAATTAGCTTACCGGGACTAAAGAACAAGCATGGACGCGTGATACATTAAGTGCATAAATTAATTCAAACGCAAAAATAACAAGAGAAGAACGAAGGATGTATGCAAAACATTGAGGAATTAATCCAGTCTCATTGTAGAAGCTTATTCATAGAAGGAAGATTTATGAAACATTTGCGTAAAAAAGTTCAAAACTAAGTAAGTATACTGACGGTACATATAAAATTTTTTATGAAAAGTGATAATAAAAGCAGGGAAGAAATTATTGCTGAAGAGCTTAATTAAATTCATATAGGAGGATCAGCATACGCTCCCTGGCGGCTTAGGGGTCATGTTTTAAGGATGAGTTTAAGCTATTATCCGCTTGAGCTTCACAAGATACCTTTGTTTTAAATTCGTGTATTCGCTCGCGAGCCTTTAGTAATTGCTCCTCTGGTGGCTGTAATGCTATGGGCCCTGAAGCGCCACGTGCCTTTTCTTTAGATAGGTTTCTCGCGCAAAAAAATGGAAGCGCCTGGTCAGTAATACTATGGAGAGTTGATAATTCATTGTGCCCACTTGGAAGTGTGACTAATTTGACATTATATCCCTTATGCCGTAATTCTTCAGCGAGTCTTTCATTTGCTTGAAGCCGAGTTTCATCGGTTACATGATATATTCCTTGGTTTTTAGGAGTTTGACTTAATGTTTCTAATTGACCCACAGTCATAAAGATATTCAAGTCTTTATTATTTTTCTCTAAAGAAGGGTAAAGGGATTTTACAGCTGTATTAAACGCACCGGAAAGACAAATCACATTTCCTATATTTTCGGGGTGAGTTAATCCAGACTCTAGAGCAAAATGACCACCTAAGCTAAATCCAGCTAAAATAGTATCTTCTGGCTTTTGGCTTAAGTGAAGTGATGGGTCATGTCTGAGGGTTTCTATGGTTGGTGCAATGACGGCTTCATAAAACGCTTCACTATGTTCTAAAAACTCATATTGCCGGTGCTCAGCGTCATCGTTTGTTTCGTTTTCCACTAAATTAATAGGATGATAGTTAACCGAACCCTCTCTAACATTGCCCACAAAAGCAACTACTGTATTTCTTAATATAGGATTTATTATCTGCTGTTGGTCTAAATGAGGTTTCATTATCATGGCGTAGGTGCCGCCATCTGTAATAACCATTAATTTATAGGGCTCGTTTCGTTTAACGTTGAAGTCTGGTGGTGTGTAAATCCATAGTCTACGTTCACCAAAGCCTTGCTTTTTATCCTCAATATCTTGAGGATAAAGGTTGCCTTGCTCCTTAACAATATTACCTTTATACCAGTTAAGGTCTCTATTTGCATTTGGAAGTGCTAGTACTGACGAATTGCGTATATCAAGAAAGGTTTCACCATTACCTAAATTGCAAAGGGGTAAATGAAATGTATTCTTATTTAGCATGTCTTGAACATCCTGCTTATTTACCGTGAATCCATAAGGAACTATAACTTCTCCAGGCATGTTTTCAATAGTAAACAGATAAATATCTGTATCTGGGATCCTATCAAATAATCTTACCTTTCCATCCTTATCAAGTTTTTGCTCATTCAAATCATTACAATCGAGTTCTACTATTACCTCTTCTTTGGAACGATAGAGAAAGGTTACGGTATAATCTCCAGATTCATTTTTTTCAATAAGCGGTGAGCCTTTACCGTTTTCAATACGATGCCAAAATTCCTCAAGCACTTTTTCTCTTTCGCTCATATGGAGAGAAGCTATTTTTTTTTGCAGCTCTATAATTACCACACTTTTAGATAGATTGATGGAGGGAGTTATACCGTCAGATTCTTCTCGATTTCGCATAGTTACTGCCTAGACTTTTATTATTTGTAAACAAACATAATTATAGCAAAGGCGTAGGACACTGGACTTATTTACGAAATAGATAATTGAGTTCAATTTCTATGCCCCAGAAACCCTAGGTTAGGGTAGTGATCCCGTTTATGGCAAAATTTGCGCTTTCAGGCCATATGCAGTATTGGGTATAACGGTCTCTTTCCATCAACCTCTAAGCTATTAGAAATGTTAAACGCCATTTCTTGTAAACTCCTATAGCTCGAGTATGTTGCTCGTCTAGGTCTTTTGTTGCTCCTGATAAACTATTAGACAAGTCTCTGAAATGAGAGAGTTTTCAAATTTTATTTCAGAAACAACGTTATATTAGGATCCAGAATGCGGATAAAGTAAATCATTTATATTCGCGCTTATTCTTTACCAGGGTTTTTTAAAAGGGGATGGGTTAAAGATTACTTCTTCTTCATTTTCAGTCTCCTTGGGCTCTAGATCCTTATTATACTCAATTTCTTCTTGTTTACATGATTTCACTTTAATAGAGGGTTTGAGTTCCATCGAAAGTGGATTGGGAGCAAAATTCTGTTCTTTTGTATCTTTTTCCTTATCTAGTGCTTTTGGACTGTGTATCGGCACTAAATTATTTGCTAACCGCTGAATAAATGCATCGTATAAAGCTATTGTGGGCATAGTAATACGAAGAGAGAGTATGTTTCCTTTCTCATCTTCCATCAATTCTAGACAATCCTCCGAAAGATTATTTTCCACTTTAAACTCATTAAATTCCTTTAGAATCGCTTTCATGAATTTTTTTAATTCTTCTCTTTGCTCCTCAGTTAATTCATCAGGATCGCAAAGTAATTTAATAGTAAGAGTCATTGATTCACGATCACTATCAACCAACAAGTTCCCGTCAGCAATTAGTTTTTCAATTATTTCTGGATCAAAAGTAGACTCTAAATCAAGCTTTTCACTATCTCCTATTGAAGCAAACTCGCCAATCAATTCATCGGTGGTCTCAACTACTTTTCCAGATTTATCCTGCGATTTATCTTGCCCAGAACTTGCTTTTTCCTCTGAGGTTTGACCAGAGCCACCACCACCTCCACCGCCGCCTCCTCCATGTCCAAAACATTTGGGGTTCGGAGCGGTTTCTTTAAAACAAATTTTGCAACGTTGTTTTGCAGCTTCCGCAGCAGACTCTTTTTTTTTCTGCTTCTTTTATTTTTTCTTTTTCTTTGTTTAAAAGTTGTAACGTGATTGAAGCGGAAGAGGTTTGTTTTTCTCCTGAGGTAGTTGAAGGGACAGACGAATTTTTTTCTTTCTCTTTGTCGTTTTTCATGAAGATCACCAATTCAAATTTGTATATAATACAATAATTATACATAGATATAAAATTATATACAAAAATTGGTCACGCAGTATGTATTTATAGTCTTCTTAGAGATAAATTTAATAATTAGATGGTAATTGTTGATGATGCGAAACAATTGAGCATAAATTTCTAACTGTTTAAGAGAAAATATCGCAAAGGTAATGAGATGAAATTAATTAGCTCGATGAGAGTGATTGATTAATCTTATTCACAGGCAGTTAAGAATAACGAAGAAAAGATTAATGTCCTATAACTAATATGCCGAGCGGAACAGTAGCATGCTGGTTATCTGGTGGGGTTCAATATATTGAATAACATTCCCAATACCTTAATTCCTGTATAGCGTTTGATTACAGGATTATTGGTTACCTCTCTAAGTTATTGCCCAATCTCCAGGCTCTTTTTCACATTGTGCTTTGCATCAGCATTTATAGTTTCATAATTTACGCTATGTACCTTCCTCAGTTCGCCCCCTGTAACCTAACAAAGATTGGAGGAATTTCACACAAGTCTTTATTTACTGGCGTCCCGGAGAGGATTTGAACCTCCGACCTGCCCCTTAGGAGGGGGCTGCGCTATCCAGCTGTGCCACCGGGACTCTAACGCGTAAGTCTACCGTCATCATGAAAAAATAACAACGTTACATTGCCGCAAATGTGATTTTTCATTCTAGATTTAATCATTAATAATGAGTTAATTATGAGCATTTTGCAGGCTAAATGTGGTATACTCCATCGACTTTTTATTTGAGCATGCATGATGGACACTTCAGATTTAAAATATCCATTTCATTCAGCCTGGGATTTTTTGTGGCAGGTCATTAAGCCTTATCGTTGGTGGTATGTCTTAATGTTTCAGGCTCCGGTGCTCACCGCGTTTTATATTTTTGCTAATAACTACTCTTTTAAACTTCTTGTGGATGCGTTTTCAAGTGAGACTATTGCTTCCTATCATCAATTGTTAGTTCCTATTGTTCTATTTATCACAGCGCAAATTATATTGGATGTGGTTTGGCGAATTAGTGATTTTGCGGAATGGAAAGCGGAACCTTATGCTCGGCAGCGATTATTGTCGTCCGCTTACGATTATGTTCAACATCATTCTTATAATTATTTTCAAAATACGCCTAGTGGAACGGTAATTAGTAAACTTAAAGGTCTTTTGGATGGATATGATAGTGTTTTTGCTAATCTCCATCATATTGTCGGAAAACATTTTTGTGTGGTTGTTGTTTCTGTTTTTGTTTTATTGGTCGTCAATTTTAGTGTTTTTTGTTTTATGTTGACCTGGTGTGTGTTAGTTATGGTAATAATGCTACCTATGGCGCTTAAACTAAATCAGCTGTCTAATAATATGGCTGAAAGTAAACATCAGATTATAGGGTCTTTCTCTGATAACATTACTAATATTTTTTCTTTGTTTTATTTTTCGAAACGGCGAGCGGAACATCGACGGGTTAATGAGTTGATGTCGGCTGATTTTGTACCACGGCAAATTGAACTTTATCAGTATGATTTTAAATTTAATATAGTCGGCTCAGTACTGTATTGGTTCATGCTGATTGCTGTTTTTATCTTTATGATTTACCTACGTATTCATGGGGAGATTTCTACTGGCGATTTTTTATTTGTTATGCTCACGGCCATTACCATTTCTTTTGATTTATGGACGCTTATGAGTAGTCTTTGTACTTTTTTAAAAGAAATAGGAGATTTTAAATCCTCTTTTGGTATTTTGGCGATGCCTCATGATGAAGTAGATGCATCCCATGCAGAGGACTATCAGATAGATCAAGGTAAAATTGAGTTCAAACAACTCTCCTTTGCATATCGCGAGGGAGCTCCTTGGGTATTTAAAGATCTTAATTTATTCATCAAACCTGGAGAGAAAATTGGTTTGGTAGGGCATTCAGGTGCAGGAAAATCAACATTAATTTCTTTACTGCTGAAGAACTTCAGACCTACATCGGGGCAAATTTTGATTGATGATAAACCGATTTCGGAGATAACTTCCGATTCTTTGCGTCAACAAGTTGCGCTAATTCCTCAAGATATTATGCTCTTTCACCGCTCTATCGGTGAAAATATTGGTTATGCAAAAGAGAATGCAACGCAAGCCGAAATAAAAAAGGCCGCAGTTATGGCTAATATTGATGAGTTCATTGAATCATTACCTGAGAAATATGATACCTTAGTGGGTGAACGGGGAGTGAAGCTTTCAGGCGGCCAGCGTCAACGCATTGCAATTGCACGCGCATTTTTAAAAAATGCATCCATTGTTGTACTTGATGAGGCGACCTCAAGTTTAGATACCCTTTCAGAACAAGAAATCCAACAATCGATTAATGCTATGTTGGAACAAAACAATGCGACAGTGATCGCTATTGCTCATCGTCTCTCTACCATTCGTCATATGGATCGAATTGTGGTGATGGAGGGGGGCGTAATTATCGAAGATGGTACTTTTAACGAACTGATAAATAATAAAGAAAGCTACTTTAAAATGCTTTGGGATAGTCAAGTTAATGGGATGGTTTTATAAAATGAAAAAATGTTTGGTTTTTATTGCTTTTCTTGTAATTAATTCTATTGTTTTCGCAAACAATAACTGCTTTATAGCTAAAGAGGACGGTGTCACGCTAAAGCAAGAAGGCCAATGTGCTCAGCGCCATGCACCTTGTTCCACTTTTAAAATTGCTATCAGTTTAATGGGGTTTGATAAGGGGATATTAACCGATAAAACTCATCCTGAATGGCCATTCCAACAAGGATACAATGATTGGCTAGATGTCTGGAAACAACCGCATAATCCAACTACTTGGATACAACACAGTTGCGTTTGGTATAGTCAGCTTATTACTCAAAAATTAGGAATGGAACAATTTAAGCATTATGTTCAAGTACTAAATTATGGGAATCAGGATGTTTCTGGTGATAAAGGCATGAACAATGGCTTAGTTCGCGCGTGGCTTTCAAGTTCATTGCAAATTTCACCCCAGGAGCAAGTCGAGTTTTTATCTGGTTTAACTCAAGATAAGCTCCCGGTAAGCCACTTTTCGATGCAAATGACTCGTGATCTACTATTTATTGAGAATTTACCTGGAGGTTGGAAGCTGTACGGTAAAACAGGATCGGGCAATCCGTTTAAGAAAGATGGTTCACGAAATATGGACAAGCAGCTTGGATGGTTTGTTGGGTGGATAGAGCGTGATGCACATACTATCTTGTTTGCTCAATATATTGAAGGTGATGCTACACCTGATTATTCAACGGGAAAACGTGCGAAAGAAATTGCTAAGCAAAAATTAATTTCTTTGACTCAAGTAAAAAAAGTTTTGAGGTCCTAAATAAATTGTAGCCTGGTACCGAATAGTGAAAACGTAAATTTAAAACTATTGTTTTCGAGTTCTCCTATGGTGCATCCAGGCTGCCATAGAGTAAGCGAGGTTTTTTGTCGTTTACTCTGCTAACAATATATATCACTTCCACTTGGAATACCGGCATGGAAACGATATCCATGATAAGTATAATAATCACCTTCAGGGACTGACGTTCTTTCAACAGTAGTATAAGTGTGTGCTTTCTCATCTATAGTGATAATTACATTATCAGTTAAAGAGACCGTAGTGACCGTTAGCAATAAAGCGGTTAATAACTTCCTCATTGGGGTGTCTTTCTGACTCATTGATCCCTAAGATACATTCTTTTTGAAAAAATATACCTGAGCAATTGTAGGCCATATTGGGCAAAAATCAAATTTTCTAGTTTTAGAGTATCAAATAAAAAGATATCCAGATCAGCTACTTAAGTGGTTTAGTCTTCCCTCAGAAGAGGGAAGAATCCCTTAAAAATGTCCATGCGTATTACTGGCACCATGTCCATGCGTATGACTAGTATCATGTCCATGTGTGTGACTAGTATTATGTCCATGAACTGTTCCGTTAGTGGAATGGCCATGTGAGTTGCTGCTTGAATATACCGTGCTGGTACCGTAATCAGAATAGGAAAACCCATTATAAACAGAAGATGGAGAGTAAAAACCATAACTACTGTACCCTGGAGTAGTACTTACTGTAGTATAAGAATCATTATTACACCCACATAAAAGAGGTAATACAAGCATGAGTCCAATTGCAAAAAGGGCAATGGGTAGTACTGGGGTGAAAATTAAAGCTGACGCGAGTAATGTTTTTGATACTACGGCAGTTGCTGCTATTGCAGCGGAGTTTAGAGAGACTATAGCTATAATTCCTGCGGTGGCTATGGCTGCAGCAGTTATTGCTGCCATACATTTGAGTAAAAAACTATAATTTGTATCCTCTTCCTGTTGTGTAGTCTTCTTGGTCATTTGTCACCTCATGTGTTGTACCAAATAAATTTGGATGAAATCAATTTCATTAAGCAATGTCGAAAATTTTCGAACGCTTTAAGATTCTACTATAGGGAAGAGAAATGTCATCTTTATTTTTTTCTTATTAAAAAGAATAAGTTTTTATAAAGTTTTCTGAGTAAAAAATCAGTGAGTGAATTAATATATCTGGGTGGGGTTCAACCCAACCAGATATAGGGGATTTTTTTATTAAAAGTATCTCTATTCGTCATCCCAGCTTAAAGTACCGCCGGCTTGATATTCAATCACGCGAGTTTCAAAGAAGTTCTTTTCTTTTTTCAAGTCCATCATTTCACTCATCCAAGGGAATGGATTGGTAGCGCCGGGATATTGTTCGGGCAAGCCAATTTGGTTTAAACGACGGTTAGCAATAAAGTGCAAATATTCTTCAAACATTTCAGCGTTCATCCCTAGTATACCTTGGGGCATGGTGTCCTTGGCATATTGATATTCCAATGCAACACCTTCGTGAATTAGTTGAATCATTTCTTCTTTAAATTCAGGCGTCCACAAATGTGGGTTCTCAATTTTAATTTGGTTAATGACATCAATACCAAAATTCATATGCATGGACTCATCACGCAGAATGTATTGGAATTGTTCTGAAGTTCCAACCATTTTATTGCGACGACCCATGGAGAGAATTTGTGTAAATCCAACATAGAAAAAGATCCCTTCAAAGATGACATAGAAGGCAATTAAGTCGCGTAATAAACGCTGATCATTTGCTACAGTTCCTGTGTGGAATGTTTCGTCCCCCAAACTTTGAGTAAACGGTAGTGCCCAGGCCGCTTTAGTCGCTACGGATGGAATTTCACGATACATATTAAAGACTTCTGCTTCATCCAGGCCTAAGCTCTCAATGACGTATTGATACGCATGAGTATGTAGTGCCTCTTCAAAGGCCTGACGTAACAAGTACTGTCTGCACTCCGGATTCGTAATATGTCTGTAAACAGCGAGTACTAGATTATTGGCAACTAATGAATCTGCTGTTGAAAAAAATCCTAGGTTACGTTTAATAATTAAACGTTCCGCTTCGGTAAGCCCGTTAGGATCTTTCCAGAGCGCTACGTCAGCGCTCATATTAATTTCATTAGGCATCCAGTGGTTGGCACAAGCAGTTAAATACTTGTCCCATGCCCATTTATATTTAAAGGGAACGAGCTGATTTAGGTCTGCCCGGCAATTAATGATGCGTTTATCATCAACATGAATTCGCGCCGCCCCCATTTCGAGCGGTTCATATCCAGTGGCACCAGTATGAATTGTATCTTGTTGTTGTATTATGTTTTCTGACATTTAAATTCTCCTGGTTATTGGCACGCTTCACAGTCTGGATCGAGTATGGAACATACCTTAGGTTCCTCAGCTATTATTTTAACCGCATTGAGTGCACCATCAGTCACAGTAGATTTTTCCGCATTGGAGGCGCCTAAACTGCGTAAGTAATATGTGGTTTTTAGTCCACGTGTCCATGCATGCATGTAAAGTTGGTCCAATTTTTTACCTGATGGCTGAGCCATGTAGATATTCAATGATTGGGCTTGATCGATCCATTTTTGACGACGAGAAGCCGCATCAACTAACCAAAGGGGGTCAATTTCGAAAGAAGTCGCATAACGTTGTTTCAATTCAGCAGGAATACGGCTGATTGGTTGAACGCTACCATTAAAATATTTCAAATCATTGACCATCACCTCATCCCAAAGGTTCAAAGCTTTTAAATCTGCGACCAAATAGGGATTTATGACAGTGAACTCACCGGACAAATTAGATTTTACGTATAGATTTTGGTATGTGGGCTCAATGGATTGTGATACACCACAAATATTTGAAATAGTTGCTGTAGGTGCTATCGCCATCACATTGGAGTTACGCATTCCTTGAGTACGAACTTTGATGCGTAAGTTTTCCCAATCGAGACGTTGTGAACGATCTTGCTCTAAGTATTTATTGCGAGCTTGTTGCAATAGATTGATTGAGTCAATTGGCAATATACCTTTACTCCATAAAGAACCTTCGTAGCTAGAATAACTACCTCGCTCCTTTGCCAAATCACAAGATGCTTCGATTGCATAGTAGCTGATTAACTCCATAGATGAATCAGCAAAATCCACCGCTTCTTGAGAGGCATAATCAATTTTTAACTCGTATAATGCATCTTGGAAACCCATTAGCCCTAAACCAATAGGTCTGTGCTTCAAGTTGGAGTTACGTGCCTGAGGTACGGAATAATAATTAATATCGATCACGTTATCCAGCATACGAATTGCAGTTCTAACGGTACGTTTTAATTTCTCAGCATCCAATTTGCCTTTTTTGATGTGTGCGGGAAGATTAATACTACCCAGATTACAGACGGCAATTTCTTCTTCTGAAGTATTGAGTGTAATTTCAGTACACAGGTTAGAACTATGAACTACACCAGCATGTTGTTGTGGTGAGCGTAAATTGCAAGGATCTTTAAAGGTCATCCAAGGATGGCCAGTTTCAAACAGCATGGACAACATCTTACGCCACAGTTTAACTGCAGATAGTGTTTTTGCATTTTTGATGAGACCTTGGCGTGCTTTTTCTTCGTACTCGCAATAGAGTGTTTCGAATGCTTTACCGTACTGATCATGTAAATTCGGTACTTCATCAGGTGAGAATAAAGTCCAATCCCCGTTTTCACGTACACGTACCATGAACAAGTCTGGAATCCATAATGCAGTATTCATATCGTGTGTACGACGTCGATCATCCCCAGTATTTTTTCTTAATTCAAGAAACTCCTCTACGTCTTTATGCCAACATTCCAGATAAGCGCAAACAGCACCTTTGCGTTTACCCCCTTGGTTTACTGCAACTGCAGTGGCATCAGCAACATTTAAGAAGGGAACTACACCTTGTGATTTTCCATTGGTACCTTTGATATGTGAACCCATCGCACGTACTGGTGTCCAGTCATTACCCAAACCGCCAGCATATTTTGAAAGCAGGGCATTATCTTTAATTGCACTGTAAATCCCATCTAAATGATCTGGAACAGTAGTCAAATAGCAACTGGATAACTGAGGTCTAATAGTACCTGAATTGAACAGGGTAGGTGTTGATGACATATAATCAAATGAAGACAGTAATTGATAAAACTCAATAGCTTTTTCATTTTTATCTTGTTCACGTAAAGCCAGTCCCATAGCAACACGCATGAAGAATGCTTGAGGCAGCTCATAACGTATTCCTTGATCATGAATGAAATAACGATCATATAGGGTTTGCAAACTTAAATAACTAAACTGCATGTCCCGCTCAGGTAACAGCGCTTTGCCGAGTTTTTCCAAATCAAAGTCAGCCATTTTTACATCTAACATTCCTTGTTTGATGCCATGAGCGATATATACTTTGAAGTAATCAGGGTAGAGTTTGCTCATTTCATCAAAAGTTGCGTCTGCTTGAATATCTAATTTATTCAATGCTTCTATACGCAAACTGTCTAATAACAAGCGAGCGCTAACATAGGTATAGTTCGGCTCTTTTTCAACTAATGTACGTGCTGCCATGATCAGTGCTTTGTGCACGTCTGCAAATTTTGCATGATTGTAAAGATTGCGCATCGCATCTTTTAGAACAGGTTCTGCTTGAACATGCTCTAAATTACGGCATGCTTCATCAACAATCGTATTCATGCGATCGGTGTCTAATGGCTTTAATTCACCATCAGGCATAGTAATTAGTAATATTTTATTATCGCTAGCCTGTTGTTTTAATTCATTTTCACGGGCTTTACGGTGTTCTTCTCGATATAATACGTAAGCGCGAGCAACTTTATAGTGACCACTGCGCATGAGTGCTAATTCGACCTGGTCTTGAATGTCTTCAATATGAACAGCACCACCACTGGGTAAGCGGCGTTTGAACACTTGTGTTATTTGCCGGGTAAGTTCTTCAATCTGTTGGTGAATACGATCTGAGGTGGAAGCTGTACCGCCTTCATCAGCAATGAATGCCTTAGTAATTGCAACTTTAATTTTCGTATCATCATAATTTACTACTTTACCGTTGCGTTTAATAGTTTTTAATAAACCAGGGGCATTAGCGGTCAATTCCAGTTGACTGGTTTGCGGCACATCATTTACCGGATCAAGAATTGCGGACATTTTTCCTCCACGCATTTTTATTATTATTTTATTATTAACAGTCAGTTAAATTTATTAACGGTTAATTGGATTATAGCACAATATATTGGGTTTGATTTGAAGCTAAATAACAAGATAATGTGTTTTTGAGGAATGGTCAAGAGAATAATATGGGAGTATTTTGTGGATAAGTTGTGGGTTTATTCACACATAACTTGTTGCTTTGTGAATAAGGCAGGATATGTTTTTATGAAGTTCATTAACACGTCCCCCTTTTCACTTCATTCAGATTACTAATTAAAAGCATTTGCCTATCTTTTTTTCACGACAACCGCATCACTGACATTGGAAAATCCATGAACATTTAGCAGAAAGGAACCAATATGCGAATACAGTTGACTTGAGCTTCCTCCATCCAAATTGATTGCATCAATGCAGGATAAGGGTGGCGATCTGAGGAGGTGCGCAAGTTTATTGGTTGTCATTGCCGCATTGGTTGATACAAGAATAATTACTTTTCCATCAGCCGTAATTCCCAGAGCAGATCGGTCAGCAATACCGGGTTTTAAAGAGGGTATTTTCTGCTTAATTAATAGCCGAGGGCCGCTTTGAATAGCAAAATCAATGTCACTGTCATGGTTAAAACGTTTAAGGCTCGAAATATAGGCTTTATTATTTTTTATGTAAAAAACTCCCCACCAACTAATTCGTTTTAAAGGATTAATCACTTTTTTATTATTAATTCTTAGTCCGAGAGGATTAAACTCATGATCAAAAAAACCTCCATTAATACTTAATAGGGCTTTGCTGCGCTCAGCAAATTGATCGGCAGAGGCGTTTTTTAGAGATAATCTTTTTGCACTGATCAGCGCCAGTTTATTTCTATTGAGATCGATACGGAAAGTATAAATATGCGCCCAGGGGGAAAGTATTCCTCCGGCAAGATCTTGATATTCAATACCAGGACTTAATGTTCGCCAATAACCCTCAGCATAAGAATGGAGGGGGGCAAATATGAAGTAAAAAACAAATAATAAATGGAACAAATATGATTTGTTTGCAGGATAAACATTGGTTTGTGAAGACATGTTATTGTATCCTTATGTACATCATTCAACACCACGGAATCTCTTATGCAAATTAAAACGCAACATAACAATAGTGAAGTACATAAGTCAACAATAGATTTAACTCGTTTGATGAATGATGTGCTTGAGCTTGCAAGAAAAGAAGGTGCCACCGATGCGATGGTCGCAGTGAATAATGACAAAGGCTTCTCAGTTGATGTGCGCATGGGAGAAGTTGAAACCGTTGCATTTAGTGAGGATAAAGGGGTGGGGTTGACTGTATATATAGGTCAACGCAAAGGTGGGGCAAGTAGTACAGATACGTCGCCTGCTGCTTTGGAGGCGATGGTTAAAGCGGCCTGTGATATCGCAAGAGTAAGCGCAGAAGATCCATGCTTCGGATTGGCAGATAAAGAGTTAATGACCAAAAATCATCCCGAGCTTGATTTGTTTCATCCTTGGGATGTGAGTCCGCAACAAGCAATTGATATGGCTTTAAAGTGTGAACATTATGCTTTATCGCTGGATAAGCGAATAGCTAATTCAGATGGGGTGAATGTATCTTCTTATGAATCGCACCATGGTTTTGCTAATACATCGGGTGGATCCGGATTTATTCACAGTACACGCCACAGTTTAAGTTGCTCTTTAATCGCGAAGGATGGCGAGGAGATGCAACGCGATTACGACTACACTACTGTCCGTAATCCAAAGGATTTGATTGATTTCCATGTAATTGCTAAGAATGCTGTAGATCGCGCTGTGAATCGTTTAGGGGCGCAACAGATTACAACACAAGCCATTCCAGTTATTTTTTCATCCCGAATTTCCAGTGGCTTATTCTCAACATTTATCAATGCAATTAGTGGTTCAAATCTTTACAGAAAGAATACTTTTTTGTTGGATTCCATAGGAGAACAAATTTTTCCTGAGTTTATTCGTATTTATGAACAGCCTCATTTGAAAGGTGCTTTAGGAAGTTCAGCATTTGACAGCGAAGGGGTCCCAACGCGTCCTAATCTAATTGTTGAAAAAGGTCGTGTGATGCAATATGTCTTAGGAAGTTATTCTGCGCGTAGAATGGGATTAAAAACAACTGGAAATGCCGATGGAGTCCATAATTTAACAATTGATCCTACGGCAGGTGATCTTGCTGACTTATTAAAAATAATGGGTACAGGATTATTGGTCACTGAATTGATGGGCCAAGGAATAAATATTGTTACAGGTGATTATTCTCGGGGGGCCGGTGGCTATTGGGTGGAGGATGGCGTAATTCAATATCCAGTTGATGAAATTACGATTGCTGGTAATTTAAAAGATATATTTAAATCCATTCTTGCGGTAGGTAATGATATTAATCCAAATATCGCGACACGATGTGGCTCAGTTCTCATTGAAAAAATGATGGTTGCTGGCAAGTAAAAAAATAAGAGTCCCTGCATCGTTGCAGGGATTACTTTAAGGCTAAATCTATTGATACCAGAAATCCCGGCTGCAGAATAAAGTCCACAAAACTTACCATAAGATGGGAAAATGACGAATAAAAAATTCAAGTAAATATTACGTATTTTTCGATTTTTTTAGATAATATTCAAAGCACATACTATCTATAATTTTTTCAGCGCACTTGCTTTGTTGATTCTTTATTCTACGCTTTAGATAAGAAGACTGAATTGGAGTCCGCATGCGCAGGGTGATTTTAGCAGCATTGCTGGTAATGAATACTGCATTTGCAGATGAAATTGTTGGTTTCGCTGCATATCAAAATGGAGATTATAGTACTGCTTACCCTTATTTAATGCAATCCGCTCGAGAGGGAAATGTTGAGGCAATGTATTTACTTGGCCGAATGTTCCAATACGGAGAAGGTGTTGCTAAAAATTATACACAAGCAATAAATTGGTATCAAAAATCAGCCGAAAAAAATAATGCCTTAGCCCAGCTCAGTTTGGGTTTTATGTATGATTTAGGGCAAGGAGTAAAACAGAACTTTTCTGAAGCGTTTAAGTGGTACATGAAATCAGCAAATCAAGGTAATGCAATTGCTCAAAGAAATATTGGACTAATGTATGTATCTGGTGATGGTGTTCCAGCTAATAAAAAAACTGCATTTGAATGGTTTGAAAAATCTGCAAAACAAGGATACAGCAAGGCACAAGTGAATCTCGCATACGATTACATTATGGGAGAAGGTACAAAAAAAGATGTTAATAAGGCATTTTACTGGTATCAGCAGGCAGCCAATCAAGGCGATGTGAGGGCTGAATACAGTTTGGGTCTATTATATACCGGGCAGCAAGAAGGTGTTGCTCAAGATGATAAATTGGCATTTTATTGGTTTTCTCAAGCAGCAAATCAAGGTCATGTAAAAGCACAAACCTATTTGGCTTATTATTACCTTAAAGGATATGGAGTGGAGGCAAACCCAGAAAAAGCAGCTTATTGGTATCAGGCAGCTGCTCAAAGCGGGCAATCTGAAGCGCAAGCTGAAATAGGTCAATTACTTCTTACAGGCACCGGTATCCCTCGAGATTATCAACAGGCGGTGTACTGGTTTACAAAATCTGCAGTTCAAGGGAACCCGGTTGGCCAGTCCAAATTGGGTTATATGTATCTTGCCGGGTTGGGGGTAGATAAAGATTGGATCAAAGCATATGCTTTGTTTAAGATTGCTGCGAAAAATAAAAATGAAGAAGCAATTCGAGAACTTAAGCTACTAAGAAATAAGCTTTCTGAATCGGATATTAAAGCAGGTAATGAGTTAGCTGACGAAATACTTCATCAGAACACCATTCAACCGACTAAAAAAGAAGAGTAACTCGTAGATGTTTTAAATTAAAAAACATTAAAGCTTTCTCTGAGGATGTTGACTGATATTTTTCCATTTTTATCACGACTCCGTTTCAATAAAGTATATACAGTTAGATTGAGGTTTTCGCTCGTTGCTGAAGCAACGCTGAGAAAATAACTACTCTCTAAGGTAATTTGATCATTCGCTATATTTAGTTTTTTGAGTATCTCAGAAATTTTGCTCAGATCTTTTATACCGTTTTCTTTTCTCGCTTTAATTAATTCATTAAGTTGAGTTTCCTTGGTTGTACTACTGAGCGATTTGAGGACTTTTATGGGAGCCGTATTAATATTGATGGGTGTGGATTCAGGCAATGCAGTAATTAAAGGTTCCAGAGTTGAATAAAGCGATGCGTTCACATCTTTCACTAAACGAAGTTCTGATTTGCTACTCATGAGTTGGTGACTTGGATAATAGGGCGGTTTCTGACTCATATAATAAGATAGGTAATTATCTTTACCGCGTGCGAGATCATAAGAAGAAAGCCAATCTGTAATTGCAAGGGTTAACTTAACCTTCTCCGCTTCCGCATTTTGCGGTACCGCTGCATTCATGAGATTTACAAATCCTAGCATTGATTTTCTGTTTTCCAAATTATTGATATTATATTGAGATTGTAAATCGTAAAGGGCACCTTTTAGAGTGACTGTGCTGTCAATATGTTCCATAGTATGTGGGAAGAAACTTACCACTCCTTGAGCATTCGCTTTGGTAAAATTATTTTTTTTATTACTTAACTCTCCAAGTGCCCAGAAAGCAACTGCTTGTGAAGCAAGATAGACTCTATCGTGAATAATGATAAGACGTGTACGATAAATATCTAATTGAACCTTAGTACTCATAGCAGTGGCTACAATTGCTACCAAGGTCATAATGAAAAGCGCGGTGAGTAAGGCGCTTCCTTTTAAGGTTTTAACTTGAAGCATAAAGTGCACCCGGTAATATAAAAAGTAAATTTATTTCCCCCTGATCCCGAAAAGTCAAATTAACTTGAACTGCTTTAGGAAAAGGCTCTTTACGCTGATTTAAGCTTACTGCTTGTTCTCTCCATTCAGGAAGTATTTGTACATCTTGATTTAAGTAACCAAAATGACAATTAGTGAGATGTTTTAATAAGAGTTTATCTTCATAAATTTTCTGATCAATTATATCAAGACTATTCCAAGTTCTACGAATCAGTGTTCCCTGCTGACAGAGATAAGCCACTCGCTTTAAAGTACTGCGTTTTTCAAGGCTGCCAGGATTTACATTACCGTCACGTGTGAATTCAAGATAATTTTTTTGTCCTATTAATGCGGGTAATAATCGCATCTCATTACTACGAATAGGACGTTCTACAGCTTGGAGGGTATCCTGTTGAATGAGACTTAATGCAAGTTGTAACTCATTGAGGCGTTCACTTTGGGCATTCACTCGAGAACGTATGGTGAATGCGTTATATAATACGGATGAAGTGATTGTTGCAAGAATGGCGAATACCGCAAGCGCAATTAAAATTTCAATCAGAGTAAAACCATTAATTTTTTTGGAGGTTATGTTTTTTTTCATGGTACAAACCTAAATGCTTGCAGTTCCTCTCTAAATGGACCTGATTTTTCCGTACTGACTGAAATAACTATTTTTTGAATATTTTTTAGAGGTGTAGAACTAACTTTTGCTCTCCAGTACCAATGTTCATTCAACATGGTGGTATCTTGGGTTGTTTCTTGACTTTGATTGAGCTGTAATAAATTAAGCTGAATCATGGTCACCCCTTGCATAGCAACCCAATGACTTACTGATTTCTCCTTTACCCGGCGTGTGGTTTCGACATTTTGGGATATTGCTTTAAGTAAAGCGGTTAAGGCAATAGCGATTATAGAAAGTGCTAATAATACCTCAATGAGCGTAAATCCTGATTTGTGATGATAGGTACTCATTTAGTATGTACCACATTGAGAGTTAAATCCCCATTTCGTTTACCAATAAGCATAGCTAAATTATTGTCCTTTTTGCTGCCAAAATTTAATGTAAAAGGAGTAAGATCCCCCGAGGCAAAAATAATAATGGAAGGGGTTCCTACCGGAGTTGAATTAAGTGTTTTCAAAGTAATATGAGTGTCGTTGGGAAAGTAAGTCATTTTAAACACTCCTTTATCGGAAATTGGCTTCCATTGAGCGTTATTGTGTAATTGAAGTATTTGATAACCTGTATTATCAATACGTAGACCCAGTGTGCTGGTTTCTAAAATAGCCTGTTGTTGGGCCAAACGAAGGGTGTTCACGAGTTGTTCGGCTGAAAATAAGAGACGTCGACTTTCACCAAAGTCACCAAAAGCAATTAAGGCAAAACCGAAGGTAATGCCTATAATCACCAAAACAATCAAGATTTCAATCAAAGTAAAACCATGATTCAATTTCCTGGAAACTGCAGAGGGGAAATATTCTGATGAAACCCCTTGTACGTGAGTGTACCTAGCGGTTCCATGCTCTGTATCCTTTCCTACTTCACTCTCTATAGCAGTGTCCCAAAAATATTTATTGCTTTGGTTCATCCCAATTACCAATCTCGGCATTTATACCTGTACCTCCAGGTTGTCCTTCTGCACCATAGGTGAATATATCGACATCGCCATGTTGTCCAGGATTTAAATAAAGATAATCTCTTCCCCATGGATCTTTAGGAAGTGACTTAAGGTATTGTTTCCAATTATTGGGTACCGGGTTAGAGGAGGGTTTTTCAACAAGAGCCAGCAAACCTTGATCGGTGGTAGGATAATTACCGTTATCCAATTTATATAAATCCAAAGCATTCTGTATGGCAAGCACATCTTGTTTGGCTTTGACTCTTCTTGCCTCATCAGGGCGTCCCATAATTTTAGGTACGACTATAGATGCGAGAATACCTAATATTACAACCACTACCATAATTTCAATTAATGAGAATCCTTTTTGTCTATTCATTTTTACCTCGACTTAAACGTAGATTGGATGAATGAAGCGTATCATTTGATGCCTCACCCGACTACAAGTATTAAAATTTAAGTAATCAACTGCTCCATTGAAAAAATAGGTAATAAGGTAGCTAAAACAATAAATAAAACGATTGCACCCATCAAAAGAATCACCATTGGTTCCAATAACGTTAATGACGTATCAATCAACCGTTTGACTTCATTATCAAGATGAACAGCTGCGCGCTCCATCATATTTGACAATTGGCCACTTTTCTCACCGCTAGCAATTAAATGGATTGCCATGGGACTAATGTAACTCGTTTCTTTTAATGCTTCGTTAATACCACATCCTTCTCTAACTTTTACAGCAGCAGTATCAAAAGCTTGTCGCATAACCACATTGGTCACTAGACTTGCTGCAACACGCATGGTTTCTAAAACACTCACTCCTGCAGCGAAAAGTATACCAAAAGTATGTATATAACGCGAAACATTAACTGTTTTTACTAAATAAGACACTATAGGCAGCCTCAACAATAGACGATGCCAAGCTGTTTTAACTTTTTCATTAGCGAGACTTTTTTTAAAGGCAATGAATATAAAAATAAGAGCAATCAAAGTGTAATGGCCATAATCTCTAATAAAGTGACTTATATTAATTAATAATACGGTCATTTCAGGAAGGGTTTGTCCACCGCTTGTGAATACTTCAATGATTTTGGGTACTACAAAACTGAGTAAAAAACAAATAATAGCAATGGAAACGAGTATCATAATAAGCGGATAAATCAATGCTTGCTGTACTTTTTGCTTCGTTTGTTGTTGATTTTCAGTATAGTCTGCTAGTTTTTCTAAAACTACATCAAGGTGTCCGGTTTGTTCACCGGAACCAACAGTTGCACGATATAACTCCGGAAAGGCATGGGGAAATTGGGTCATTGCCTGTGCTAATCCATAACCTTCAAGCACTTTGGCCCGCACTCCTATAATTAGTTCCCTAACTTTATCTTTTTCTGTTTGCTCACTCACTCCACGCAATGATTCCTCAACAGGGATACCGGCAGCTAGCAATGTCGCCAATTGACGGGTAAACAGAGCGAGATCGGCTGCAGAAATTTTGCTTTTAGTTTGAGTACCTGAGCGTTGCTGAGTCAATACCCGAATTTGAGTAGGAATTAATCCTTGATCACGAAGCAATTGGCGTGCATGACGTTCAGAATCTGCTTCGAGCACTCCTTTTGCCGTGTTGCCATTTTTTTGAAGCGCCTGATATTGGTAAGCACCCATACTTTTTTATGGTTTATGTTAAAACATAGAGTTTAATCTATTGGGTTTAATAAGTCACTTAAGGTACACTATACAACCAGACTATCCTGGAGAGTAATAATGAGCAAAAATACAGTACTAGAGGCAATTAAGGAACATGATGCCAAATTAATAGACCTTCGATTTACCGATATACGGGGTAAAGAACAGCATATAACAATGCCGATTTCAGCAGTTGATAATGACTTTGTTGAGAACGGAAAAATGATTGATGGATCTTCATTCAAAGGTTGGCAGAAAATTCACCAATCCGACTTGGCTTTAATGCCCGATTTGCAAACAATCAAACCTGATCCGTTCTTCCAAGACAACACCTTATTTATACGATGCAATGTAGTTGATCCAAAAACAATGATGGGATATGAACGTTGTCCTCGATCATTAGCTTTACGTGCCGAAGCTTATTTGCAATCCACTGGTATTGCTGATACAGCTCTTTTTGGACCCGAACCCGAATTTTTTGTCTTTGACAGTGTACAATGGGAAACAACCATTGGCGGCTCTTTTTATAAAATCGACTCAGAAGAAGCACAATGGTATTCAGGAAAAGAGTTAGAGGGGGGTAATATAGGACATCGCCCAGCGATAAAAGGCGGTTATTTTCCAGTTCCACCCGTAGATTCCTCACATGATCTGCGTTCTGCAATGAGTTTGACTCTTGAATCATTAGGAATTGTTGTTGAAGCGCATCATCATGAGGTAGCTACAGCGAACCAATGTGAAATTGCTACCCGATTTAATACCTTAACCAAGAAAGCCGATGAATTACAGATTTTAAAATATGTAGTTCACAACGTGGCACACAATTACGGGAAAACGGCTACATTTATGCCCAAGCCTTTAGTTGGTGATAATGGTAGTGGTATGCATTGCCACCAATCATTAGTGAAAGATGGTGTGAACCTGTTTTCTGGTGATCAATACGGTGGTCTTTCAGAAACAGCACTTTATTATATAGGTGGAATAATCAAGCATGCTCGGGCTTTGAACGCGTTTACTAACCCATCAACCAACAGTTACAAACGTTTAGTTCCTGGTTTTGAAGCTCCAGTTCTGTTGGCATATTCAGCAAGAAACCGCTCTGCAGCGATTCGTATCCCTCATGTGAATAATCCTAAAGCCCGTCGTATTGAAGTACGCTTTCCTGATCCTACAGCAAATCCATATCTTGCATTCGCTGCTATGATGATGGCAGGATTGGATGGTATCCAAAGAAAAATTCATCCTGGTCAAGCTATGGATAAAGATCTCTATGATTTACCTCCAGAAGAACTTGTGGACGTACCTACAGTTTGTGCTTCTTTGGAACAAGCTATGGAAAATCTCCAGATGGATCACGATTTCTTATTACAGGGTGATGTATTTACTCAGGATTTCATTAATAATTACATCCGTATGAAGGAAGAAGAAATAAGCAAAATAAGAAGTCTGACGCATCCATATGAGTTTGAGTTATATTACAGTCTCTAGGAATAATGGTGATGAGCAAATTTTTTGTTTCTTTCTCATTGATAATGTTAATTTGCGCATCTTATGCTGCGCAAATTTACAGATGGACTGATAGTCAAGGCAATGTTCATTTCAGTGATACTCCTCATGAGGGAGCTGAAATTGTGACTATTCCTGATTCACAAAGTTTTTCATCACCAACACCTTCAACTTCTCAAACTCCAGGACAAGAACCACAATCAGAAGAGAACTCCGATACCGTCAAGCTAAACCATTCTTATACCGAAATCGCTATTGCTGAACCTGCACCTGGTGCAACGATTCGTAATAATCAAGGTTTTGTTATGGTGACCGCACAAATAGAGCCTGATTTGCTTCCTGGGGATAAAATACAACTGCTTTACGATAATGTTGCTCTGGGAGAACCGCAAACAAATCTTGTCTTTGAAATAAAAGGGATGTATAGGGGCTCTCATACTTTGGCAGTGCAAGTTATCGATGCTGAGGGAAATGTGCTTGATAAGAGTGAGCCTATAACAATTTATGTCTTTAGGCCACGGGTAGGTATGGTTCCTGGTACGGCACCACGTTAATTTTCTACGGATTGATTATGCTAATTTTATTATCTCCAGCTAAAAAATTATTAACGAGTTACGCCCCATATTCGGGTATAACATCGAATCCTATGTTTGTTGATAAAACCAATACTCTAGTCGGATTGATGAAATCTAAATCGATTGCGGAGATCGCTTCTTTGATGGATTTGTCCAAGGATTTGGCCGAATTAAATTATAAACGTTACCACGATTATTCTGTAAATAAGGTCTCCCCATATGCATATCCTGCATTATTTTTATTTCAAGGGGATGTGTACCAAGGATTAAAAGCAGAAAGCTGGGATCAATCAACGATTGACTATTCACAAAATCATTTACGAATCTTGTCTGGACTTTATGGAATGTTAAGACCATTGGATAATATCCAACCATACCGGCTTGAAATGGGAGTTCATTTGCAGAATCCTGCAGGAAAAAATTTATATGAATTTTGGCAAAAAACTGTTACCCAAGCCTTAAATCAAGAATTAGCAGCTCAGAAAAATCCAGTATTAATAAATTTAGCTTCAAATGAATATGTAAAAGCCGTCGATTCAAAAGAATTAAATTATCCACTGATAACTATCAATTTTTATGAAAAAAAGAATGATCAGCTGAAAATGATTGGTATTCACGCAAAAAAAGCACGCGGAACAATAGCTAGGTTTCTCATGCAAAATCAATTAGATGATCTAGAGCAGCTTAAACAATTTAATGAGTTGGGTTATAAGTTTCATGAATCAACCTCAGCAGCTAATCATTTAGATTTTGTAAGAGAAGCTCATTAATATAACATCTGTGGCCTGGGTGGGACGAAGTGGAGCCTGGGTTTATATATGAAACTTATCTTCCCGGGCTCTACTGCGTCCACCCAGGCTACAAATTTAATTTAATTATGTGGAATTTATCCAGCCGAGCACATCGTTTAAATCAATTTCCTGATGAAAAGGTGCGGTGCTATGTTAAAAGAGATGATGAATTAGGCTGTGGAATTAGTGGATCAAAGTTACGCAAATATGCCAGCCTTTTCCCTTTTTTAGTAGAGCAAGGTATTCAACACCTGATTATTATCGCCGGAGCTCAATCCAATAATTTACTTGCTGCTCTGCAATTAGCCCGAGAATTCAGGTTGAAAGTCACTGCTTTTTTGATTCAACCTTGGAAATTGGAGCTTCGAGGAAATTATAAATTAAGTCGATTATTTCTTGAGGAACAGGAAATTGTCTGGATTTCTCGGGATGAGTGGCCAAAAGTTAATGAACTGGCCACTGGTTATTTACAGGACTTAAATGAGCCAGGATTTGTCGTGCAAGAAGGAGCGAGTGTTCCACAAGCTATGCGCGGTGCGTTAACTCTTGCTGATGATATTTTTATAAATGAGCACACTTTGGGTGTTAGATTTCAGCATATTTTTATTGACGCAGGAACAGGTTTTTCTGCTGCAGCACTCATTTACGGACTGGATCAATTAAATCATCCGGCAATGATTCATGTATTGCTTCTAGCCGATGATGAGGAAACATTTCGATGTAAATTACAACAATGGCTTGGAGTAATTCCCTCAAATTTTCGTTGCTTTTATCCAACTACGGCTAAAGCCTTTGGTTCGGTGAATCAAACAATTAAGAAGGAAGTAAAGCGTTTGGCACGAGAAGAAGGGATCTTGGCCGATCCTATTTATTCTGCCAAACTATTTTTTGAGGCTAGGAACTATATTAAAACCGAAGATTTGGAAGGAGATGTATTAATTATTCATTCTGGCGGTACTTTAACAATGCCTGGTTTTGATTATAAATAAATCGTAACATTTAATTTCTTTTTCCCCTTGAAATTAACGACTGAAACCCAATATGACAATAATCATTAGAAAATGTATCTGTCATAGGAGTGTAGGTAAATGTCGAGTAAGCAACAAACCATGGGCTTTCAAACAGAAGTAAAGCAAATGTTGCATTTGGTAGTGCATTCGCTTTATAGCAACAAGGAAATATTTTTACGCGAGTTAATTTCTAATGCTTCAGATGCATTAGATAAATTAAGATTTTTGGCTTTATCAAACGGTTCGCTTTATGAAAGCGATTCTGATTTAAAAATTACTATCGATGTTAATGAAAAACTAAAAACTATAACAATTAAAGATAATGGTATTGGTTTGAGTTGGGATGAGGCGGTAGAAAATTTAGGTACAATCGCGAAATCGGGTACTAAAGAATTCATGAGCCATTTAACTGGAGAAAGTGCGAAAGACTCTCAGTTAATCGGACAATTTGGTGTGGGTTTTTATTCAGCATTTATTGTTGCTGATAAAGTAACTGTTAAAAGTCGACGTGCAGGTTTGAAACCTGAAGAGGGGATTGTTTGGGAATCTAAGGGAGAAGGAGAGTTTACCATTGATTCTGAAAAGAAAGTAACTCGCGGTACAGAAATTACGTTACATATTAAAGAGGATAATGACGAGTTCCTGAGCAATTGGCGTTTACGCAGCATTATTAGCAAATACTCAGATCATATTTGCTGGCCCATCGTTATGAAAAAAATATCTGAAGAGGATAAAGAGTCCACCGAATACGAAACGGTTAATAAAGCAACTGCTTTATGGACAATGCAAAAGTCAGATATTACTGATGAAGAGTACAAATTACTCTATAAACATATTTCTCACGATTACCAAGATCCATTGACTTGGTCACATAACCATGTTGAAGGAAAGAATGATTATATTTCCTTGCTTTATATCCCAGCACATGCACCGTTTGATTTATGGCAGCAAGAAACGAAGCATGGTTTAAAACTTTATGTGAAACGCGTTTTCATTATGGATGATGCTACTCAATTTTTACCTCGTTACTTACGCTTTGTAAAAGGTATTGTTGATGCAAGTGACTTACCGCTTAACGTTTCACGAGAAATTTTACAGGACAACAAGCAAGTAGAGAGCATCCGTTCTGCATGTACAAAGCGTGTCTTATCCATGCTTGAAAAAATGAGCACTCAAGATAAAGAAACCTATCAAAAATTTTGGAATGAATTTGGGTTGGTGTTAAAAGAAGGTCCAATTGAAGACTTTACCAATAAAGAAAACATTGCTAAATTGCTGCGCTTTGCAACCACTGCAACTCCCTCTGAAAAGCAAGAAGCAACCTTGGATGAGTACATTAGTCGCATGAAAGAAGGACAGGATAAGATTTATTATATCACTGCATCTAGTTACAATGCGGCCAAAAATAGTCCTCATTTAGAAATTTTTAAGAAGAAAGGAATTGAAGTACTACTTCTTAGCGACAAAGTCGATGAATGGTTAGTTGGTTATCTGAGTGAGTATGCGGGGAAGAAACTCCAATCTATTTCCAAGGGTAAAGTGGAGTTAGGTGATGAGTCTCCTGAACAAATTAAAGAACAGGAAAAAACACTGGAACCGCTGTTAAACCATATTAAGAAAGTTCTGGATTCACGAGTTAAGGATGTTCTCATAACCAATAGACTTACCGATTCTCCTGCCTGTGTTGTTGCCGATGAACAAGATATGGGATTAGAGATGCAACGTATTTTGCAAGCTGCTGGTCAACAGGTTCCAATGAGCAAACCCGTATTTGAAATCAACCCTGAGCATCAAATTATTAAGCGCTTACATGATGTCCAAGACGATGATTTATTTGAATTATGGGTGACCATGTTGTTTGAACAGGCTGTTTTAGCTGAAGGTGGTCAGTTAGATAATCCTGCAGATTTTGTAAATCGAGTGAACAAATTATTAGTTTCCTCTGCAGTTTAATAGGATTTTAATTTTTTGTAGTGTTATAACCTCTATCCACAGTTTTAGGGTGATAGAGGTTATACAAGTAACGGAACAGGACACTTAATAATAGAAATTATTTATGAGTAGAAGTGTATCCCGTAAAATCATCTATTTCTGGTGCTGTTGGTTTGTAGTTATCATGATTTATAGCGGAAAGAGATGGTTCGCTAAGGAATATTTGGCGGCTTGGGTAGATGACTTCTACTTTTCTTGCGCGTTCTAATTTTAATTCAGCTTTTCCATAAATATCTACGTACTCAGCAGTTGCCTTAAGAATCTCTTTGTCAGCTTTACTGATTTTAGTTTTAAGCTCCGGAATTTTCTTTTCTTCTAAATCATGTATCTCACTATTTTGCATTATAATTTTTGTGCAATTAAGTTCAATTGTACTTTTATTGTTATCTAATTTATTTTGATCAATACTTGCATTGATTGCATAGACTAAGGCTGCAATGAAGATACTCAGTGTAATAACAGCAAGTAATGCAGCAGGAGCAAAAACTAAAGAGGTAAGTGCGATTAATCCTCCCTCAATAGCTAATCCAGTTCCGGTTGCTCCACATGTAAAAAGAAGAGAAAAAAGTCCTGCTTTTGCAAGGGTATTTCTAGTGTTACGTGAGTTTTCAATCGAAATTTCTAGTCGTTTATTCTCTTCCACTAAAGCTGAATTTGCGGATGCCAACTCTGGATTTGATTTTTTAAATTGTTCGATCTTTTTTTCATGTTCGTCCAATTTTTTTACTAGTTGACTCTTAGAGCGCTGAGCTTCATCCATGATGCCTTTTTTAACGTACTCTATTTCTTTAGTTTCAAGATAGTCTTTCATGAATTGAATTATCTGTTTTAGCGCTTGATTTTCTGGATAATTTAGTTTGATTACGCGGTCTATTAGGTTTTCAAGCATGTTTAGATAAATTTGATAACTGATCTGCTTGGCGTTTTGCAGTAATTGTTCGTTTAGTTGGATTAATTTTTTATGTTCCAACTTAATTGCTGCATTCACTGCACTACGGTTTTCTTGTGAAAGTTGTAATAAATTGGGATCGTTATATAAACGAGCCTGATTTCTATAATCGCGTCCAAGAGCACGTTCCTTTCTTTGATTCTCTTTTAAGGGAAATTTTAATAGTTTTTCCTCTATTAATTTTTGGTGTCGTATCTGTCCCTCACAAGCTAATTTTTTGTTTCTCAGATCAATTTCATGGGAATTGAGAGTTTGAAGCAGTTCTTTTTTTTGGAGTTCAAGTTGAGATGTTGGATGTCCATGTTGTGTTGCATTTAAATGACTAGGAGATGTATGAATTTCTGGACTTATGGGAGTATGGGTAGTTACGGCGTGTTGTTTTGTTGAAGGATGTGTATGCTCCGTTGAATCATGCTGTACAGTTGTTTTAGGATGGGTATGATTATGTGGGGATGTTTCCGTTTCTGAATGGGAGTGATGATGTGTTATATCCTCTGAGTGCGGGAGGGGTATAGTAATTTGTTCATCAACCCGTTGTAAAAGAACCTGGATATGCTTAATTTGTTCTTGGTGGTGTTCTATCTCTTGCTTATTTTTTCTTATTTGTTCATTAACTTCTTGTAATTGACTTTTTAAATGTTTTTCTTCGCGCCAATCCTCCATTTCTTCTTGATGGTCAGCTTCGTTCTCCTTAAAATCCTGTTCTTGCTGCTTCATACATGCTTTCAAAATTATTTTAGAAGAGGATGTCTGTTTATCCTGAGAAAGCATTTCAACGAGTTGTATAGCAACCGCATCAGTTACAGCTGTAACTGGCAATGGGAGAATACAAGGATTGCGCAGTGCAGAATAGTCTGAAATATGAGCGTAAATGTAGTCAGACGTGCATCGTTCAACCAAGTCTTGGATATTTAATTTTGCTAGAGACATCCTATTTATTCCTTAATCAAAGATTTGCCCCATTCTATACGAGTTCATTAAATAGTCAACACGTGTTAATTTTAATTAGTCAATCCTGGAAATGTGTTTATATCTCCAGGATTAATGAGTATTTAGATAGGGGGTTAAGCATATGGAAGCACCAGTACAGTGGTTCCTACATCAATAAAATTCTCGTTAAGCCATTTGGCCGCCCCAGGTAGGACACGAATACAGCCATGACTGCTATTATACTTAGGAACTTCATAAGCGGCGTGAATCGCATAGCCATCATGGAAATGCATACAATACGGCATTTTAGCACCACCAACTACATGACCATCACGGGCAATAGGATATTCATTGGATTTGCAGTCAGCCCCTTTTTTATTGAACACATGATAGATACCAGTAACAGTGCGACATGTTTCATGAATATCGTCACAATAGTCCATTCCACCCGAAGCACTACCTGTCATGACCCTGTTCCCCTGGGCATCATAAGCAGCCCATGCATAGGCCTTAGGATCAAAAATAAAGAGTTTCTTGCCATGGACATCTTGTTTCATGGGAAAAACATTACGGCCTCTTGTATCATCTTGATAAGGAGTTGTGTAGTGTAATTGACCTGCATCATCTGCAATCACATCAGGTTTGTCAGTCACGCACGAGGTAAGAAAAAGGCCTAGTAAGGGCGTGAGATACATTATTTTTTTCATCAGGTAATAATCCTTAAAAACAATGAAACGTTTACTGTAAAAAAAGGGCTCGAATATCGAGCCCTTTTGAGAGACATAAGTAAATTGTGATTTAAATAGATTATTCGTCAGTTAAACGAAAATATTTAGTTCCAAAATATCTTTGAAGTTTCTTTCTGATTGTGCCGCGGCTAATGCCTAGCATCTTAGCAGCTTGCAGTTGATTGCCACGACGTTTTTCCATTACTGCTTGCAGTAGCGGAGGCTCAACTTCAGATAATATCATATCGTAAAGATCGTCAATGTTTTTGCTTTTGTTTTCAGCGAGAAAACGAGAGACTAGATTGTAGACTAAATCTTGGAGACCTTGGTCTTGTTTAGTTATGCTTGAAGTAGCTTCAGGTGTTTCAATGACAGTCATCTTAACTTCCTTATTATTAATTAAATCACACATTCCAATTGCTAACATTTAAAATGAAAGCAAAATTAATTGTACATGAAGCATAATTGATATTCTATATTTTTAAGAGAAAACTATGCATTTTTTTCGAGCAATTCATTCACCACAAGATCAAATAATGTGCGATCGGATTTTTCTGAAGACAATGAATTTTTTACTTTATTTAAATTGGAAATCATTTTCGTCGGTTGGCTTGGGTCCTTATAAAAATCATCTACATAACGGCTTAATTCATGAGCGTTACAATCATATTGCAAAAACTCAGGAACGATCATTCTGTTTGCTAAAAGATTACACAAGCCAAAAAATTTAACTTTAATAAATCTCATCGCTAACACATAGGAAAGAAAGGAAGACTTATAAATAATACACATGGGTTTTTCTAATAAAGCACATTCAAGAGAGGCAGTCCCTGAGGCAACAATAATAAAATTTGCAGCAGCCATGCAGTTTAGCGCTCGGCCTTGTACAAAGCTAACAGGTATATTCACATTTGAAAAATAGTGTTTAATTTTCTCTGGGTTAATGGTATCTGCAATAGGAATTACAAAATGCAAATTGGGGTAACGCTGATGCAAAAGGAGTGCAGTATCACGTAGGACAGGCATATGATATTTAATTTCATTTGCTCGACTACCTGGTAGAAGGGCGAAAATGTTTGCTTCTTGGGGAAGTCCTAATGCGGTACGCTGTAATTGGCATTCGTCCACAGAGGCTATTTTCTCCACTAGCGGATGACCAACAAAGTTTACTGGAACTTGAGCCTTTTCATATAAAATTTTTTCAAAAGGCAAAATAACTGCCATTCGATCCACACATTTCTTTATAAGGTGAATGCGATTGGCTTTCCATGCCCAAATTTGAGGGCTGATATAATACAGAATTTTAATACCTAATTTTAGCTTGGCGTATTTTGCTAGTCTCAGGTTAAAACCTGGATAATCTACGAGAATCAGTAGATCGGGTTTTTGCTGATTCAAATGTTGTTTGATTGCCAGAAATGCCTTGCGAATCACATGTAGATTACGGATAACTGCCGTAAGCCCGGTCACACCAAGATGCGCTAAATCTGAAATAACTTCTGCTCCAGCTTCTTGCATGTGTCGCCCCCCAATTCCACTAATTTCAAGATTGGGGTAGGTGGATTTTAATTGGCGAATTAAGACAGATGCGTGAACATCTCCCGATTCTTCGCCAGCAATAATAACAACGCGTTTAAATTCCTGCATGACGTTCAATTAAGTTATTGTGTATCAAAGAAGTAATTGTTTCTGCAACTTTCAGTGCTTGTAGACCATCTTCACCCGTCACCAGTGGTGTATTATCTTCTTGGACGCATCGGAGGAATGATTTTATTTCTTCCAATAATGCATCTCCTTGTTCGTATGCTGTTTCTTCACGCACTATATCAGGAATTCCGGGGAACATTTCACCGGTTCCTTTTTTGAATACAGCTACTTTTTTGCTTTGATAATCAATTGAAAGATACGAGTTTTTTTGGAAGATTCTGGTTTTGCGTTCTGTTTTAAAACTTACTCGACTGGCTGTAAGATTAGCTACACACTGGTTGGCAAAAGCAATGCGAGCATTAGCTATATCAATTGCCTTAGTCAGTATAGGCGTACCCTGTGCTAGAATGGACACTATAGGGCTCTTAACAATATTTTGAATTAAATCTATATCATGGATCATCAGGTCAAGAATGACATTGACATCTGCTCCCCGTGGTTTAAACGGAGCTAATCGCTCTGATTCAATAAATAAAGGAGTTTCTAAATAATCATCTAAAGCCAATCGCGCGGAATTAAAACGCTCAAGATGCCCAACTTGTAACTTTACTCGATTTTTTTTGGCAAGTTGAATTAACTCATCTGCCTGAGATACAGTTTCAGTAATTGGTTTTTCAATTAATACATGAATGCCGTGCTCCAAGAAAGCTTTGGCGATTTCAAAATGTTTGTTCGTTGTCGCGGCAATACTAACTGCATCAACTTTGCCAAATAGCTCGTGATAATCGTGATAACCAGCAACATTCAGTTCTTGAGATACAGTTTCTAATGCATTGGAATTCAGATCGCAAACTCCAACTAGTTCTGCATTTGGAAGAAGTTGATATTTTTGTGCATGAAATCTTCCTAGATAACCTACACCAACCACAGCACAACGAGTTTTATTCATTTATAATTCATATATATGTTAATTATTTGCGCGAATGATCGCATTTCCTGGATGATAAATCAATTTTAAAAGAGTATTATTGGCCAACATTATGTCTATCCATACACTGATTTTAGATACAGGGAATAATAATATTATGCTTATAGCTGGAGTTGATGAAGTAGGACGTGGTCCTTTAGCGGGTGCTGTTGTCACCGCAGCAGTAATTTTAAGAGCACCCATAGAGGGACTGGCAGACTCAAAAAAATTAAGTCCCAAAAAACGTGAATTGTTATCTATACAAATAAAGGAAGAGGCTATTGCATATGCTTATGGCAGGGCAGAAGTAGATGAAATCGATAGCCTAAACATTCATCATGCTACTCTGCTGGCTATGCAAAGAGCAGTTGAGGCCTTACCAATCAAACCCGATCAAGTATTGGTTGATGGCATACATCTCCCTAAGTTGAGTATCCCTTGTAAAGCGATTGTGCAAGGGGACAATTTGATTCCCGAAATTAGTGCCGCATCAATTCTTGCAAAGGTGTTGCGAGATGCAGAAATGGTTGCCTTTGATGCTATCTATCCGGGGTATGGGTTTGCGGAACATAAGGGATATGCTACGGTTGCTCATCGAGAAGCCTTAAATCGTCTCGGTCCTTGTATGATTCACCGTCGAAGCTACGAGCATGTAGCCGCTTTGCTATAATTTATACCGTTTGAGTGCACTGCAGCTTAAAGAAGTTAGAGCATTTTGAGTCACTTCGTGCTGCAGTCATAAAACATTCTAAGGGTTTCCTAAGTTAATGGGATCAATATGATGCAGAAAGGCCTCTACTAGTGGAAACACTTACTTATGATTTCTCGATAAACCATACCCATCTACTTCAACGTAAACTATTAAATAGAATTTTATGTGAGCTGATAGACATCAATATTCCAAAGCTTGCTAAAAAGGTAACCATTGCCGTTCCTCCGTAACTAACTAAAGGCAAGGGGATGCCTACAACAGGAATAATTCCCATAACCATTCCAATATTAACAAAACCAGATAAAAAGAAAGACATTGCAAGACTTGCGGCTAAAAGACGAGTATATGTTGTTTGAGCATTCGATGCGATATTCAAGCTTCTTAGTGAAACCAAAACAATCAGTGCGATGATGGCAAATCCCCCTGCAAAGCCGAATTCTTCACTGGTCACAGCAAAGATAAAATCTGTCGCATGTTCAGGCAAGAAGTTAAGATGGGATTGGCTTCCTTGTAACCAACCTTTACCAGCTAATCCACCTGAACCAATAGCAATTTTGGACTGAATAATGTGATAGCCAGCTCCAAGTGGATCTTGTTCCGGGTCAAGAAGCGTATATACTCGTTGCTTTTGATAGTCATGCATTACATGCCAAATTACTGGAATAGCTGAACTGACTAAAAGGATCAGCAACAAAATAACTTTAAATCGAATTCCAGCTAAAAATACTACACAAAGACCCGCCGCAGCAACCATGATCGCCGTACCTAAATCGGGTTGTTTGGCAATAAGTAGGGCTGGAACACAGATGATTAGTCCGGCTATGGCCAGAGATTTAAAACTACTCGGACGCGTCTGTCGATCAAAGTACCATGCAGCCATCATAGGAACAGCTAACTTCATGATTTCAGAAGGTTGGAAACGAAATAACCCTAATTCAAGCCAACGCTGGGCACCTTTGCCAATTTTCCCCATAAGCATTACAGCGATTAATAAAGTTAATCCAATGCTATATATCCATGGGGTCCATATCTTATATTTATGAGGGGGGATAAAACCGAGCACAACCATAATGAGGGATGCGAAAATAAGTCTCATTGATTGTCGTAAAATCATCCCCGAGTTAGCATTCGATGCACTATATAAAATTAAAAGACCAAAGCAGATTAATAAAAGCAATAATCCTAATAAGGGAAAATCCAAATGGAGTGATTTTGCGGTGAAGCGATAAACGGGTTTACTGTGTCGTCTGTTCATTTGTTTTCATCGGATAAAGTTGGTAGTAAGTATCAAGGACTTTGCGTGCAACTATTGAAGCAGCAACATCATTTTCTACAACAACTGCTAGGGCAATTTCAGGTTTTTCAACCGGAGTAAATGCAATGAACAAGGAGTTGTCGCGTAATGCTTCTGGAATATCCTCATATTTTGTTTTTTCATATTGTCTGCCGCTAAATACTTGTGCTGTCCCGGTTTTACCAGCAACAGGATAAGGTGGGTTGCGTCCAAATCGATACCCTGTACCTTCATTGCTGGTTAAAACGTTGTGCATTGCATCTGCAACGACTTCCCAATTAGCTTCATCCTTAAGATAAATTGGATATTCTTCGACCGGCTTATATTGCTCCGTCTCTCCACTGTCACTGTTAACCGTTTTAGTTAACAAATGAGGTCTAAATCGTTGTCCATGTTGACTCAACGAAGCGGTTGCATTTGCCATTTGCAATGGTGTAGCGAGCATAAAACCCTGACCTATTGAAGTAATTAAGGTATCTCCGGGATACCAGGGTACTCCTTTAGTTTGTTTTTTCCAACGTAGGCTTGGAACGATCCCCGAGGCTTCTTCATAAAGATCAATATGACTTAAATGGCCCAGACCAAATTTTACGAGCATATCCTCAATATTAGAGATACCCATTTTATTACCTAATTGATAAAAATAAGTATCGCACGAAACCGTGATCGCTCTTTTAAAATTGATCATTCCATGGCCCGTTTTTTTCCAGTCTCTATAAATATGACTAGCAGTAGGGAGCTTATACTTACCCGGATCATAAATCGTTGTCGCCGTAGTAATAAACCCTTTATCTAGGCCTGCCAAACCAACAAATGGTTTGATTGTAGATGCGGGGGGGTATACTCCCCGTACAGCTCTATTAAATAAAGGTCTTTGTAAGGTATTTGACAGTTTTTTGTACTCTTTAGAACTTACGCCACTAACAAATATATTAGGGTCAAAGCTTGGTGAACTTGCCATGGCAAGAACTTCACCATTTTTAGAGTTGATCATGACCACAGCACCTCTTTTATCTTTGAGTGCCTCGTAAGCCGCTTGTTGAAGTCTGACATCAATACTTAAGTAGAGTTTTGCTCCTGAGTGAGGATTTATCTTATTAACAACTCTTAATGTACGCCCGCTTACGTCAGTTTCAACCATTTGGTATCCAACTTTTCCATGGAGTACATCTTCGTAATATTTTTCGACCCCTGCTTTACCGATAAAGTTTGTAGCCCGATAATTCGTTGGATCCACCGATCTTAATTCTTCCACATTGATTCGACCTACATAACCTAAAACATGGGCCGTAATTTCACCTAAGGGGTAGTGGCGCATCAGCCGCGCTTTGATGCTAACACCTGGAAAATGATATTGATTAATGGCAAAAATCGCGACTTCCTCTTGCGATAATTTCAATTTAACAGGTATCGGCACAAAGGAACGGTTTTGCTTTCGTATTTTTTTGAAATTTTGTATGTCGTCTTCAGAGATTGAAGGAATTAATTTTTGTAATTCAATTAAGGTTTGATCTATGTTTTTTACATGTTCGGGGATTATCTCCAGAACGTAAACGGGAATGTTTTCTGCAAGCAAGACCCCATTTCTATCAAGGATTACTCCTCTTGGTGGAGCAATTGGGATAATACTCATTTGATTTTTTAAGGATAAGGTCTGATATTTTTTGAACTCTGAAATTTGTAAAAACGCTAGTCTTAGGACAAGAATTAAAGATAAAATAATAAGAAAAGTAACCAGCAAATTAATTCTAAAAAGTTGATGCTGGGATTCCATCCTATAATTTTTAAAAGATTGATTTCGACTCATTGACGCACAGTCAGTAGCTGGACTTAAAGACCTGCATAGTAACTTAAAATTGAATGCTTTACTATAGCTTTCTGCCCCTTGAAGTCTGGATGGAATCTAGTAATGTTTGGGTTTCTATCCCGTGTGGTCCCACTTTGTTTGCTGTGACTACAACTTGAAAAAACACTACTTATGATAAGGATGGTTATTAATAATAGACCACGCTCTATATAGAGTTTCTAGTAAAATAATACGGACTAAGGTATGGGGAAGGGTGAGTTTTGATAAAGACCAACGCTCATCACTTAATTTGAGTATTTCTTGTGAGAGGCCTTCAGGACCCCCAATAATAAAACAAAAATGACTATTTGTTTGTTGCAATTGAGAAATCTTAAATGCTAACTCTTCACTGCTAAATGTTTTACCTTCAATTTCTAAAGCAATAATTCGTGCATTGCTGGGTAACATATCTTTGATAAGCGCAGATTCTTTTTCTAATATCCGTGATAGGTCTGATGATTTACTGCGACGAATTAAAGGGATTTCAACTATTTTGAGTTGAACACCATCATTTAATCGTTTGGCATACTCATTTGTGCCTTGAGTAACCCAGTCCGGCATTTTATTGCCTAAAGTAATGATGGTGATTTTTAACATAACGTTTAAAATATTTAGTTCCCGGGGAGATCTTCCCAAAGACCTTCAAGATTATAGTATTGTCTGTATTCAGGTTGCATGACATGAATAATAAAGTCACCAAAGTCAATAAGAACCCAATCACCTGTTTCTAAACCAGTACAATTCCTTGCTGGAGCCCCTGCATTTTTCATATCTTCCATAACTTTTTGTGCAATTGCTTTAACATGTCTAGAGGAGCGTCCTGAAGCAATAATCATATAGTCTGTAATTGTAGTTTGTTTTTTTACATCAATTACTTTTACGTCGATGGCCTGATTATCATCAAGCAGCTGCAACAGTTTAGTTAATATTGGGTTTTTATCTAACATATATAAGCTAATAATTATAAAAGGCGCTGAATCATAACAGTATTTTGCTTATATAAAAAGAGTTATAGTCAATACACTCGATTCATTTAAGACAAAATACCAGTTTAAAGAAAAAATAGATTAAAAATGACCCCAATTACTTCTCATTCACTTGCATGCGCAGCATTGGCTGTACCATTGAATCTGAAGAATCATTTACATGAACATGAGTTAATAAAAATTTAATCACTGCAAATAAAACCAGACAGCATAAAGCTGCAATAAATAGTATTCCTAATTGTTGAGTAAAGGCCGCAGCATATAGAGTTTTTAACACGGCAATATTCGTTTCACCGGAGGGAATCGCTGTTAATGAAGCCAGTTTGCCTGATAAGAATCCGCCAATTCCAAGAGAGACAAAAAAGATACCCATTAAGGTACTTACCTTGTTTTTATCTGCAAGAAGTGTAATTGCAGATAATCCAACTGGAGATAAAAGGAGTTCCGCTAATGAAAACATTAAATATGCTGGAATGATTAAAAGTGGTGTTAGCAAAGCATTTTTGTCAGTGAAATTACTGACGAAAGCAATCACGGCATAAGCAGCGGTGATAATAAAGATTGCAAGTAGAAATTTCTTTCCAATACTTAATCCGCGTTCTACTAGGTTAAGTTTTGGATTTTTCTTAGCTAAAAAGTATCCAATAATTAACATGCCCACGCTTTGAATAGTCACATAATAAGGTGCTGGAAATTGAATGCCACAAAATGTGGGTTCAACAACTCGTGATATAAATAAGGTAAGTGACATAAACATTTGGAAGTAAAAAGACCAAAACACTACTGAAATAATACACAACAAACCAATTACTAAAGTTTGTCGCGACTGATTGGCATTTTCTCCACTGACAGAGTACAAAATGTATCCGGCTGAAAATAATACAACAAGTCCAAAAATTATATTAGCCAACTGAGGAGAATTTAAAATATAGAACGATAAAGACCATAAAAATATCATTAAGAAAATCGCTGCAACAATCTTTTTATATTGAAAGACAAATGGATTATAGTCTTGAATATTGTATTTTTTGATGCCATATAAAAAGACGCCAAAGGCGACGATCATACCAATTGCAGCGCTTGTGAATGAGGCAACCCAACCAAAATGATCATTCAAAATACTTGGTAGTGTGGTGCCTAAAATAATACCCGTTGTAATTCCCATATAAAAAATGGTAAATCCACTCTCACGACGTGCGGAACCCGTAAGATATTCATTTCCTAAAAGAGATGAAATATTTGGCTTTAACAATCCAGTTCCTACAGCAATCGCTGCAAGAGCTGCGGTCAGAACAGTAGTGTTATCTACTAATGATAAAACCCAGTAGCTTGCAAAGAGCACAATTGCACCAAGTAAAACCGCTCGTTTTTGGCCTATTAATTTATCTGCAATCCATCCACCTACTACAGGGGAAAGATAGGTCAGTGCAGTAAATGATCCAACTAAAGCATAAACTTGTTTGTCTGGCCATTTGAAATGTAAGGCTAAATAGAGTGCTAAAAGTGATTGGACTACGTAAAAACCATACCGTTCCCACATCTCAGTGGCGAAAAAAATACGAAGTGACTTTGGGTGTTTTTCAGAGTTGGTGTGCACTTTATTTAGATCGATAAGTTAACATGGGCCAATTATACCATAGTAATGTAATCTAGCATAGACAAGGTGTTTCTCTCGCGGGCATATTGATTTAAATTTGTATTAAACGAGCCGTGAACTGCGCGAATTGTAACTATCAGGAGCTGAAGAGTTGGGCTCATTTAGGAATTAAAATTGAATATCTATGCTCTGATATAGCTCTGGTGTATTATGCTTCTTTTTTTATTCGCTATGGAGCAGTGTTAATGGAAGAGTTTAAAACAAACCCTGTAATTAGAGCAAATCAAGGCAGCGAGAAACAAGCTAAAAGTTGGCTTACAGAAGCTGCACTCCGTATGTTGTGTAATAATCTTGATCCAAATGTAGCAGAAGATCCGAATTCTCTTATTGTTTATGGGGGCTTAGGTAAAGCAGCTCGTAATTGGGAATGTTTTAATAAAATTGTAGAAGTACTTAAGACATTAACCGATCAGCAAACACTCTTAATTCAATCAGGAAAACCTGTAGGTGTTTTTACCACTCATGAGGATGCTCCTCGTGTGCTTATTGCCAATTCCAATCTAGTTCCACGCTGGGCCACTTGGGAACATTTTAATGAATTAGATAAAAAAGGTTTGATGATGTATGGGCAGATGACTGCCGGAAGCTGGATTTATATTGGCTCGCAAGGTATCGTGCAAGGGACTTATGAAACATTTGTTGCTGCAGCTCAGAAACACTACGATGGAAGTTTGGAAGGCCGTTGGATATTAACTGGTGGTTTAGGTGGAATGGGAGGAGCCCAAACTTTAGCGGGTACAATGGCAGGGGCAAGTGTTTTGGCAGTTGAATGCGACATGTCCCGAATAGAAAAACGCCTTAAAACCAGATACTTGGATCGTTATACGACGGATTTAGATGAAGCTTTAGCCTGGATAAACGAATCCTGTCAAAAGAAAAGCCCTCTATCTGTGGCCGTTTTAGGAAATGCCGCTGAAATTTTTCCACAATTAATTCAACGAGGAGCCTCTCCTGCGTTAGTCACCGATCAAACCAGCGCTCATGATCCCTTAAACGGTTATCTTCCTGCTGGATGGACATTAGAACAAGCGGCAAAAATGCGCAAAACTGCCCCTGACGAGGTAGTTGCTGAAGCAAAAAAATCCATGGCTCTACAAGTTCATGCCATGCTTGAATTTCAAAAAAGAGGAATCCCTGTTTTTGATTATGGCAATAATATAAGGCAAATGGCTTTTGAAGCGGGAGAAAAGGACGCTTTCAAATTTGAAGGTTTTGTTCCTGCGTACATTAGGCCTTTATTTTGTGAAGGAATTGGGCCATTCCGATGGGTTGCTTTATCAGGAGATCCTGAAGATATTTATGCAACGGATGAAATGGTTAAAAAACTAATTCCGGATAATAAGCATTTGCATAATTGGCTGGATATGGCGAAGAAGAAAATATCATTCCAAGGTTTACCTGCACGGATATGTTGGGTTGGATTAAAAGATCGCGCACGTTTAGCATTGGCCTTTAATGAAATGGTTCGTAAGGGTGAAGTTAAAGCTCCTATTGTAATAGGACGTGATCATTTAGACTCTGGCTCAGTAGCAAGTCCAAATCGTGAAACAGAAGGGATGATGGATGGTAGTGACGCAGTATCGGACTGGCCCTTACTTAATGCATTATTAAATTGTGCTAGCGGGGCCACTTGGGTTAGCATCCACCATGGTGGTGGAGTAGGAATGGGATTTTCACAACATGCTGGTGTGGTGATTGTCGCTGATGGCACAGAGAAAGCGGCACAACGTCTGGCAAGAGTGCTTCATAATGATCCCGCAACCGGAGTTATGCGCCACGCTGATGCGGGGTATAAGCTTGCAAAAAAATGTGCTAAGGAAAACTCGCTTTGGTTGCCTATGGAATCCTAAAATAGATTTTGTAGTTTGGGTTTATACCAATAAGGATCTTAATCGAATTGTGATCTCAGGTGGGCCATAGAACCCAACCTATTTTTTAAGGAGGTAGTTAATGCAAGAGTCTTTTATTCTTCAACCAGGTGAGTTGAACTTGCATTCAATCAAAGAGATTTTAGCAAAACAATTGACTTGCGTTCTTGCTAAAGAGTCATTTGAGCGGATTCATGCATCACATCAAACAGTAAAGAAAGTAATTCTAAACAAAAAAACGGTATATGGGATCAATACTGGTTTTGGGTCTTTGGCAAATCAGACCATTTCAGAGGAAAATCTCAAACAATTACAACGAAATATCGTACTATCTCATGCTTGTGGTACGGGTGAATTATTAGCAGATGACATTGTTGCTCTAATTTTATTGCTTAAAATAAATAATCTCGCTCAAGGATATTCCGGAGTTCGTTTAGAACTAATTGAAGCATTAATCTCTTTATTTAATCATAAAGTATATCCTTGCATTCCAGAGAAAGGGTCAGTAGGTGCTTCTGGAGATTTGGCTCCTTTAGCCCATTTGTCTTTACCTTTACTGGGTGTTGGGGATGTTCGACATGAAGGAAAAGTTATCAGTGCGCTGGAAGGATTGAGGATTGCAGGTTTAAAACCAATAGAATTAGAGGCGAAAGAGGGTCTTGCTTTACTTAACGGACTGCAAGCTTCTACTGGAATTGCTTTAAATGCTTTATTTACTACAGAAAAGTTATTTGAAACAGCCCTTATTGCTGGAGCATTATCTGTTGATGCAGCGAATGGAAGTGATGTGCCATTTGATGATCGAATTCAAAAAGTACGAGGCCATCAGGCGCAGAGAAATGTAGCTGCATATTATAGGGAGCTATTAGCTGGAAGTGAGATTCGTGAGGCTCATCGCCATTGCTCTCGTGTTCAAGATCCTTACTCGTTAAGATGCCAACCTCAAATTATGGGAGCCATCTTGCATCAAATAGGCTTTGTAAGGGAAACGTTACAGGTTGAAGTAAATGCGATTTCTGATAATCCGCTTGTTTTCAGTGAGCAAGAGCAAATAATTTCAGGAGGTAATTTCCATGGTGAAATAGTTGCCATGGCTGCGGATAATCTTGCTTTGGCTATATCCGAAATAGGAGCGAGCGCTGAACGGCGCATTGCCTTGCTAATTGATAAAAATTTTAGTGGCTTACCAGCTTTTTTAATTAAAGAAAGTGGTTTAAATTCCGGTTTTATGATTGCTCATGTTACAGCAGCTGCTTGTGCAAGTGAGAATAAGGCTCTAGCTCATCCGCACTCGGTAGATAGTCTTCCAACTTCAGCGAATCAAGAAGATCACGTATCTATGGCAACCAGTGCCGCACGACGTTTACATGATATGAATGATAACACCGCAACGATTTTAGCTATTGAATTATTAGCCGCGGGGCAGGGGCTTGAATTTCATAAACCATTAAAGTCATCTGTATTATTAGATAAAATTTATCAGCAAATTCGTTCTCATGTGGCGCCATATAATACTGATCGGTATTTTGCGCCTGACATTGCCCTAATTAAGCAAAAGATTTTAAATAAGGAATTTGTTACTCCATTTTTCCGTTTATGGGATAAAGATTAGGAATTAAAGTGACTATTGAAATTTATACCGACGGCGCATGTAAAGGAAACCCAGGTCCCGGTGGTTGGGGGGTTTTGCTTCGTTATAAAGGACAAGAAAAGACCTTATATGGCGGAGAAGCACATACCACGAATAATCGCATGGAGCTTATGGCCGCAATTAAAGGCTTAGAAGCCTTAAAGCGTCCTTGTTCTGTTGATTTGTATACTGATTCGCAATATCTAAGGCAAGGAATGACCGATTGGTTGCCCACGTGGAAAATAAAAGGTTGGCGTAACTCCAAAAAGGAGCCAGTCAAAAACGCAGATCTTTGGCAAATATTAGATGTATTAGCTTCTCGTCATCAAATTAACTGGCATTGGGTAAAAGGGCATTCGGGTCATGTAGAAAATGATTTAGTAGATGCTTTGGCAAATCAGGCGATTGAAGAATTAAGTGAGTAAACGATGCGTCAAATTATTTTAGATACAGAAACTACAGGTATAGGACCTGAACAAGGACATCGGGTTATTGAAATTGGCTGTGTGGAGCTAGTAGAGAGAAAATTAACAGGAAAACATTTCCATGTTTATCTCAACCCCCAGCGCCAGGTTGATGAGGGCGCTTTTCGTGTTCATGGTATAAGTGATGAGTTTTTACAAGACAAACCCCTCTTTGAGGAAAAGGCTGATGAATTTTGGCAGTTTATTGTTGGGGCAGAATTAATAATCCATAACGCTCCTTTCGATGTTGGATTTTTAAATTCAGAGCTCAAGCTGATTAAATGGAGCAAAAAGCTTGAAGAGTATTGCAATATTGTTGATACCTTAGCGTTGGCACGTGAAAAATATCCTGGACAACGAAATAGTTTAGATGCTCTATGCAAACGCTTTGGCATCGATCACTTCAACCGTGAACTTCATGGCGCTTTGCTGGATGCTGAAATCCTAGCATATGTATATCTGGCAATGACCGGGGGTCAAACCAGCTTGTTTGCAGAAGTTGAAGAAACGTCCATTCAAACTAAAGTCAAAACGCAAGAAATTGCTGCACTTCAATTAGCAAATCCTATTGTGTTAAGTGCGGCGCGGGAAGAGCTTGATTCACATCAAGCTTTTGTGGAGTTTTTGAGTAAGAAATCAGGTGTCAATCATTGGGAAGAGGCTTGATATTCTGGAGCTTTTTCTTCTAATCTCTATCATATAAACTAATGGATACAAGGTCCAAAGGACCTAGTATCCATAGTTATCAATAATTTCAACTCTATTGGCTTTTGGGAATGAGGAATTTTATCGCAAAATCCTTACCAATACATTCTCCAAGCGCTTTACCCCAAATACCTGCATTATCACTGTTGATTTTCTCAGGAATATTACCATAAAGTTCTTGCTGACATTTACTAACGCTATCAGGAATCTTAGCAGCGCACTGGTCGTAAGTCATTTTAATTTCATCAAGTCTTTTTTTCAGCTGAGGATCGTTTTCAAATCCTTTGCATATGAGATCAGGTAATAAAGGGGTTACTGATTTAAGCCAACTGTCTTTAGTTATATCCACTTGGTTATTAGAACTAGCACTAGAAGAGTCATTACTACTAGAAGAAGCACCAGCAGCATTACTGGATGTGTCTTCAGCATTTATTGAGAAAGAAATAAATGTACAACCTAACAAAATGTACAACCCTGTAAGTAAATGTTTAGTCATGATTGGTTACCCTTTTAATATCCTTCCATTAAATAGTAGGACAAATATTTCTACTTTGCTTAAAAACAATTTGTGTTGGTCAAAAAATAAACTAAAATTAAGATGAAGATGGATAAATCATTTAGGAATTACTATGGAAAAACAAAGTTCTATTTTATTTTCATTAGTTTATTTTTTAATAATTCCTCTACTCCTATTACTTTTCTGTTCTCCCGCAGCTTTAGCAAACACCTTTGTTTTCAACCCTAATACCTTGACATGGAAGGCTATTGATTCAAATGGTAAAGTTGTGCGAGTAGGAAAAGGATCTGGTGGTAAAAAATATTGCCCCGATATTCACAGAGGATGTAAAACACCAAGTGGTGTTTTTACTATTTGGAGCAAGGGTGGGCCAGGATGTGTATCGAGTCGTTATCCTGTAGGACGCGGTGGTTCACCAATGCCATACTGCATGTTCTTTTCTAAATATTATGCAATTCATGGTTCGTATGAAGTCCCAAACTATAATGCGAGCCATGGGTGTATTAGAGTACATCCAGGCGATGCTAAATGGCTTAGTAAAAATTTTATTAAAATAGGAACTAAAGTTATTGTTAAATCTTATTGATTTGGAATTATCAAGTATAATGGGCAAAGTGAATTTGCCTCATTATACTTGATTATATTAGCAATATTACTAATCATCCTCATCATCAATGCTAAATGAAGAGCCGCATCCGCAAGTGGTTTTTGCGTTTGGATTACGAATAACAAATTGTTCGCCTTGTATTCCTTGGACATAATCAATTTCAGCATCATGTAAATACTGATAGCTCATTGAGTCAACCAGAAGTTTTACTGAAGACACACCATCTGAACATTGCTGAATGACTACAGTATCGTCTTCATTGACTTCTTCATCAAAACTAAATCCATACTGAAACCCAGAACACCCCCCACCTGTTATGGAGACACGGAGGTTCAAGTTTAAATTATCTTCTTCTTTTATTAGCTCTGCCACTTTATCTGCTGCACTGACAGAAAAGTGAATGTCGCTGGTAGTTGGGGATATATCAATAGCAGCCATTTTAACTCCCGTTGTATCATATAAATTATAACTCAATTATCGAATAATTTGTTCAATAGTAGCACCGCCCAGACATTGGTTTTTATCATAAAAAACTACATATTGTCCTGGGGTAACTGCTCTTTGTGGATTCGAAAACATCACATAATGCTGATTCTCATTTTGAGGAGAAATCATGCAGCCTTGTTCCGCTTGTCTATATCGTGTTTTAGCGTAACAGGTAAGAGGTAAGCTATCCTTACAATCAGCTAACCAATGAATTGGGCCGCAAATCAGTCCTTGTGCAAAAAGCATAGGATGTTGACTTCCTTGTGCTACATATAAGGTATTAGTAGCTACTTCTTTATCGACAACATACCAAGGATCATCGGTTGAATTGTGTAAACCCCCAATGCCTAGACCCTGACGTTGGCCTAAAGTGTAAAACATTAACCCATCATGCTTTCCTAAAACTTTGCCGTCAGCGCTTTTTATTTGTCCAGGTCGTGCCAAAATGAACTCTTGTAAAAAAGATTTAAAACGTTTTTCACCAATAAAGCAAATACCCGTCGAATCTTTTTTTGCTTGAGTCACTAAACCTAATTTTTTTGCAAACTCTCTAATTTCTGGTTTTGTATAATCGCCAATTGGAAACAGGGTTTTTGCTAGAGCCTTAGGATCTACCGCATGCAAGAAATAGGTTTGATCTTTATCACGATCTTTAGCTTTGTATAAAAGTCCAACGTCCCCCACAATTTTATTTTTAGCATAATGTCCTGTTGCAATGTAATCAGCTCCAAGTGTTAATGCATGATTTAAAAAAGCATTAAATTTGATTTCTTTATTACACAATACGTCAGGATTTGGCGTTCTTCCTTTTTCATATTCACTTAAAAAATGCGTAAACACCCTTTGCCAATAGTTTTCAGAAAAATTAACCGTATGTAGTGGAATCTTTAATTGATTACATACAGCTTGGGCATCAGCAAGGTCTATGGCCGCGGGACAGAATCCATCTTTATCGTCTTGTTCCCAGTTTTTCATGAACAAGCCTTCAACTTGATAGCCTGCTTCTTTTAATAACCATGCTGCAACAGATGAGTCAACACCACCAGACATTCCAACAATAACTTTAGCTTTCATAAAATTAAGATACCGCTTAATATTCTAGGATTTAGAACCGTAGTGTGGAAAATAGATCACAAACTGCTGTTCTATAATAGTATTATTCGAAAAATATAACTCTTTAGGATACGACAATAATGCTGCACTTACAAGAAATGGTTAAACAAGGCCAACAAACTAAAAAGGTCACAATCAGCGAGAGGTTACCTAATTTTATTACTTCTCCCTGTCAGTTGGATACTACTTATCATGTTGAAGCTAAAGAAGATTTTTATTTAATTCATCTTCATGTTAAAGGTGATTTACTCATTCAATGCCAGCGTTGTCTGGACGAATTTAATTTTCCATATGATAATATGACTGTAGTTGCTGTATGTCGGAATGATGAAAGGGCAGAACAGATATTAGAACATTACGAATGTATTGTTTCCGAAAATTTGCAGGTTAGCTTGGAAGATGTATTAATTGATGAGTTACATCTCTATGCGCCTCAATTTCATCCAAGAATTGATGATTGCAGCAGTGAAATAAATCAAATTTTAGTGGGAAAAAATGAATTTTATTGAAATTTTATCTAATTAACACTAATATTCCCGCTTTATGAATGCAATTTGTTTAGGAGTAATACAATGGCTGTACAACAAAATAAAAAGTCACGCTCACGTCGTGACATGCGTCGTTCGCATGATGCTTTGACAAAGCCAACATTGTCTGTTGATGAAACTACTGGTGAAACTCATCTTCGTCATCATATGACTCCAGATGGTTACTATCGTGGTAGAAAAATTATTGACACTGATACTGTTTACGAACAAGAGTAATTTTCTTGAAAAATATCACCATTGCAATTGATGCGATGGGTGGGGATCATGGTTTAAATGTTGTGATTCCTGCCTGTATTCGTGCAGCAAAGAATGATCCTGATTTGAAACTTATTCTTGTTGGAGTACACGACAAGATTAATGCTTTTCTAAAAAAACAGGGCGTAGCATCTTCAAATCAATTTTCCATAGTTCATGCTTCTGAAGTAGTGGCTATGGATGAATTGCCGTCACATGCTTTGCGCAATAAAAAAGATTCCTCCATGCGTGTAGCCATTAATTTGGTGAAGGAAGGTATGGCTCAGGCTTGTGTTAGTGCTGGGAATACTGGTGCTTTAATGGCTACAGCACGCTATGTTTTAAAGACCTTACCTGGAATCGATAGGCCTGCAATTGTTTCTGAACTACCCACTATGAAGGGTAGAACATGGGTAATTGATTTGGGTGCTAATGTAGATTCCTGTGCAGAACATTTATTTCAGTTCGCAGTTATGGGATCTGCATTGGTACAAGCGGTAGCCAATAAGCCTAAACCTAAAATCGCCTTATTAAACATTGGCGTTGAGGAAATGAAGGGAAATGATCAAGTGAAGCGCACAGCTCATATGCTTGCTGAATGCGAGATTATGAACTATGTTGGGTATGTAGAAGGTGATCATTTTTACTCCGGAGAGGTAGATCTGGTGGTTTGTGACGGTTTTGTGGGGAATGTAGCCTTAAAAGCGAGTGAAGGCCTTGCAAAGTTATTTGTAAGTTTACTCATGGAGTCATTCAACAGAAATTGGTATACCAAACTTTCCGCTTTAATTGCCCGGCCGGCATTAAAGCATCTTAAGAAACGCTTTGATCCTTCTCGTTATAATGGCGCAAGTATGCTCGGTTTGAATGGTATTGTCGTAAAAAGCCACGGTGGTGCTAATGAACTAGGGTTTCAACATGCTATTGAACAAGCCGTTCTTGAGGTTAAAAATAACGTTGTAGATTTAGTACGTGTCCAAATAAATGATTTTATAAATCAGGGATTGCTGTTATGAAAAATGCTGTAATACTTGGTACCGGAAGTTATATTCCTGAAAAGCAACTTACCAATCTTGAACTCGAGTCAATGTTGGACACTACTGATGAGTGGATTGTTACCAGAACCGGCATTAGCAGCCGTAGTGTAGCACAACCTTATGAAACAACCTCCTACATGGCTTCCAAAGCTGCCGAGCAAGCATTGATTGCTTCGAATTTAAATGCTGATGAAATCGATTTGATATTGGTTGCTACATGTACTCCTGATCATTTTTTTCCAGGAGTAGCTTGTTATGTTCAACATGCTTTAAAAATGAAACGACCTATCCCTGCTTTTGATGTCGGTGCTGCATGTAGTGGTTTTGTTTACGTCATGGATATCGCAAAACAGTATATTACATCCGGTGCAGCAAAAAATGTACTAGTCATTGGTAGTGAAAGCATGTCCCGAGCAGTAGATTGGACTGATCGCTCAACCTGTGTTTTATTTGGGGATGGTGCTGGAGCAGTGGTTTTAAGTGCCAGTGATAAACAAGGTGTTATGGGAAGTGTGTTACATGCTGCTTATGATGCTGAAAAATTGTTAAATCTTAGTAATGCCACCTTTGAGAATCAACGTGCAACGATTAGCATGCGTGGTAATGAAGTATTTAAAATTGCCGTCAAAATTATGGGCGATGTTGTTGATGAAGTTCTAGAGGCGAGCCATTTGAAAAAATCAGATATTCAATGGTTGATTCCTCATCAAGCTAATATGCGTATCATACAGGCCATTGCTAAAAAACTTGACCTGCCTATGTCACAAGTCATTGTTACCATCGGTAGCCAGGGTAATACTTCGGCTGCTTCTATCCCCTTGGCTCTGGATCATTCTATTCGGACCAATCAGATTAAAAGAGATGAGTTGTTATTGATTGAGTCCTTCGGTGGTGGAATGACTTGGGGAGCTATGGTAATTCGTTATTAATAATTTTTTTTCATCAACATTTTGAATTAAATTTTAGTTCGGAGCTATTTTTAAATGGTAAAAACAGCATTTGTATTTCCTGGGCAAGGTTCACAATCAGTAGGTATGTTGGCTGATTTTGAGTTGCAGTATCCTATTGTTGTAAAAACTTTTGCGGAGGCATCAGAAGCAGTAGGTTATGATTTATGGAAACTTGTGCAACATGGGCCGGAAGAAAAACTGAATCAAACAGAACATACACAAGTCGCAATGCTAACTGCTGATGTAGCTGTATATAGAGTATTAATCCAACATGGTATTGCTCAGCCCATGATTATGGCTGGCCATAGTCTGGGGGAATATGCTGCATTGGTTTGCGCTGATGCATTATCATTATTTGATGCTGCATGTTTAGTTTCTCGTCGAGGACAGGTAATGCAAAATGCGGTGCCTTTGGGTTTAGGTGCTATGGCAGCGATTGTGGGCTTAACCGATGAGCAAGTAATGTCTTTATGCAAGGAAGCGAGTCAAGAACATGAGGTTGTAACACCTGCTAATTATAACGCAATCGGACAAGTTGTTGTTGCGGGGCATACTCCAGCTGTTATGCGCATACTCGGATTAGCTGAAGAAGCGGGTGCCCGTCTGGCCAAAGTAATTCCTGTAAGTGTTCCATGCCATTGTCCCTTATTATCTGAAGCGGCGGTATCTTTTGCAGAATATCTGGCTAAAATTGAATTCAAAAACACAAAAACAGATGTAGTAAGCAATGTAGATTTAAGCGTTTATCATTCGGAACAACACATACGTGAAAAGCTAAAAGAGCAATTATATAGTCCTGTTCGTTGGGTTGAAACAATCCAGCTCTTTAAAAATCTTGGCATAGAGCTTATTTTAGAATGTGGCCCAGGGAAAGTGTTGAGCGGATTAATTAAAAGAATAGATAGAAGCTTAAATACTATTAGTGTTTACGATACTATTAGTCTGGATCAACTTGAAGAGCAATTTGCATAATTCAAAGGTACAACCTTAAAAATAATTATTTTCTATCGAGGAATACATAATGAGTCTAGAGGGAAAAATTGCCTTAGTTACTGGCGCAAGCCGAGGAATTGGTCAGGCTATAGCCCTTAAGTTAGCGCAACAAGGTGCTTTTGTATTTGGTACAGCGACTACAGAACAAGGTGCTCAAGCTATTAATGCCTACTTTGATAAAGAAAAGTTATCTGGAAAAGGTCTGGTTCTTGATGTTACCAATTCGGAACAAATAGAGCAGGTAATTGGTGAACTGACTCATGAGAATCAATCTCCTTCAATATTAGTGAATAATGCAGGGATCACATCAGATAATTTATTACTGCGTATGGATGACGAGGAGTGGTATAAGGTAATTGAAACGAATTTGAATTCAATATACAAAATGTCTAAAATTTGTATTAAACCTATGTTTAGAGCACGATGGGGACGTATTATTTCTATTGGATCAGTTGTGGGTTCAAGTGGAAATTCAGGGCAGGTAAACTATACTGCAGCAAAAGCAGGTATCGTTGGATTCAGTAAGTCCTTAGCACAAGAAATTGGAAGCCGAGGAATAACTGTTAATGTGGTTGCACCTGGTTTTATTGATACAGATATGACAGCTGCTTTACCTGACATGGTAAAGGAGGAAATGTTAAAGAGAATTCCTATGCGTAAGCTAGGAGAGCCTAACGATATAGCCGAAGCTGTAGCATTTTTAGCATCAGATAGTGCTAAATATATCACAGGCGAAACAATTCATGTCAATGGCGGCATGTATATGGACTAAATGCACTTGCGTTATCTGTATAAATGAATAAACTATACCACTTCCATTTAACTTTGGTTGTTTGGGTTGCTTAAAATATAAGTAATTGATTAGGTTATAAAATGTATTTTGATTTATTAACCAAGCAAGAAAAATTAAGTGGAAGTAGTATGTTAATAACCCGAAATTTTTTTAAATTTCTATCAACCGAAAGAGGAAAATCAAGTTATGAGTACAGTTGAAGAGCGTGTTCGCAAAATTGTTGTTGAACAACTAGGCGTTAAAGAAGAAGAACTGAAGAATGATGCATCATTTGTTGATGATTTAGGTGCTGACTCTTTAGATACTGTGGAATTGGTTATGGCCCTTGAAGAAGAATTTGAAACAGAAATTCCTGATGAGAAAGCTGAAAAAATTACCACGATTCAAGAAGCGATTGATTATATTGAATCAAATTTAAATAAAGAAGAAGCATAATATTTGCTTGATCTCTTTCTCTCCTACATGTATGTGGGAGAGGAATGAGAATGTTTTACGAGGAGCTTTCATTGAATAAGCGGCGTATAGTGATTACTGGTATGGGTATGATTACCCCTGTCGGTCTTAATGTAGAAGAAACTTGGCAAAATATATTAGCAGGTAAAAGTGGTGTTGTTTTGGCAGATGAATTTGATGCCAGCGAATACAGCACACGCATATGGGCTAAAGTTAAGAATTTTAATATTGAGAACTATGTTCCACTTAAAGATGCGCGTAAAATGGATGTATTTACCCAATATGGCATTGCTGCGGCTGATGAAGCAATGCGTGATTCGGGCTTGAAGATTGACGCAAATTTATCAAATCGTATTGGTGTAGCAGTGGGTGCAGGTATTGGCGGCATCCAGACAATTACCAATAATCAGGATAAACTGGTGGCGGGCGGTCCCCGCAAAGTTTCTCCTTTTTTTATTCCGGCAGGTATCATAAATATGGTTGCTGGACAGATTTCAATTAGACATCAGCTCAAGGGTCCCAATATTGCTGTTGTTACTGCGTGCACTACTGGAACTCATAATATTGGTCTTGCTGCACGTATGATTGCTTATGGTGATGCTGATGTTATGGTATGTGGTGGCGCTGAAATGACCTTAACTCCACTATGCCTAGCAGGATTTTCTGCAGTTCGATCTTTATCTAAACGTAATGATGAGCCCGAAAAAGCATCTAGACCTTTTGATAAAGATAGGGACGGTTTTGTTATGGGCGAAGGGGCGGGCATTCTTGTATTAGAAGAATATGAACATGCGAAAGCTCGTGGTGCAAAAATTTATGCCGAACTGGTAGGGTTTGGTATGTCGGGTGATGCTTTTCATATTACTGCTCCTGATGATGATGCTGATGGTGCCGCTCGAGCGATGGAAGCCGCCATACATGATGCAGGTATAGATCCTGAGCAAGTTGATTATATCAATGCACATGGTACTTCGACTTATCTTAATGATTTAAATGAAACAAAAGCAATTAAGCGTATATTTAAACAACACGCTTATGATTTAGCTGTGAGTTCTACAAAATCAATGACAGGTCATCTACTGGGTGCGGCAGGAGCTGTTGAAGCTATATTTAGTATTTTAGCAATTAGAGATCAAATCGCTCCCCCTACTATTAATTTAGATAATCCAGATGAAGGGTGTGATTTGAACTATGTACCCTACACACCTCAAAAACGAGCTATTAATTATGTTCTTAGTAACTCACTCGGTTTTGGTGGAACAAATGGTAGTTTACTGTTTAAGCGTGTGTAAATGACATTTCCAAGACATAAAAAACTAACACTATATGTTGTACTGTTTTTTATGTCTTTTTTTATCTTCTTTTTGATTGCCTATATTCAAATTACTAAACCTATTGTTCCTAAGCAGGGTTCCCCGGTTATTATTACTCTAGATCGAACAGCCACTGCCTCACAGTTTGTAAAAATATTAAAAGATAAAAATTTAATCAGCTCCAGTTCAATGCTTCTCATGATGATTCGTGCTTCAGGCTTGTCTTCACAGCTCAAAGCAGGGGTATATCAAGTAACACCCGGTGAAACCGCAATGCAATTAGTTCATCGAGTGGTAGCAGGAGATGTCTTAACGCAAAATTTTACAATTATTGCAGGGACAACCCAGCAAAAAATTTCCCAAGATTTACTCAAAGCGGCTTATTTGAATTATCATCCACAAGATTGGAATTCAATCAAAGACGATCACCCGAATGCTGAGGGATTATTGCTTGCTGACACATACCAATATCGGGGTGGAAGCACTGGTAAAAGTTTGTTAGAACATGCACATCGTAATTTAATTAATTATTTGAATTTAAGTTGGGCCAACAGAGAATCAAATTTGCCCTATAAGAATCCCTATGAGTTACTAATAGCGGCCTCAATTATCGAAAAGGAAACCGCTGTTCCACAAGAGCGGAAGCTAATTTCCGGGGTAATGATCAACCGCTTAAATAAAAAAATGCCTTTGCAGATGGATCCGACCGTTATTTATGGTTTAGGGGCGGCCTATACTGGAAAACTATCTCATAATGATTTACTAATCGATTCACCTTATAACTCATACCATTATCGAGGATTACCTCCAACCCCTATTGCCATGGTAGGAAAAGAGTCATTAGATGCTGCAGCCCACCCTCAATTATCCAATTATTTATATTTTGTTGCTAAAGGGGATGGAACTCATCAGTTTTCTGAAACTTATCAACAACAAAAGCAAGCAATTAATCAATATAAACGGAAGGATTTCTAATGTTGTCTTCAACCGGGAAGTTAATTGTTATTGAAGGATTGGAAGGGGCTGGTAAGTCCACTGCGATAAACACGGTTATAGAACTGCTAGCAAAAAGAGATATCAAAACGCTAACAACACGAGAACCAGGTGGCACGGTTCTAGGTGAGATTTTGCGTGATTTGATTAAAAATCCAGAATACAGAGATACTTTGGATGATCGAAGCGAATTGTTATTACTTTATACAGCCAGAATTCAGCTTCTTGAAGAAGTTATTAAGCCTTCATTACGGCAAGGAATATGGGTTATTGCGGATCGATTTGAACTATCCACTATGGCATATCAAGGTGGTGGAAGAGGATTAGATCAAGAGATGATTAATCGTTTATCTTCTTTTGCACTGCATGGATTTAAACCCGATTTGACTTTATATTTGGATATTACTCCTGAAGAAGGAATGAGGCGCGTTAAATCCAGAGGTGAAGTGGATAGAATTGAGCAGCAATCGATTGATTTTTTTCATCGAGTCCATGAACGCTATATTCATTATGTTGAGTTGTGTGATAATACCGTAACTATTGACGCACGACGCCCATTGCAGGAAGTCAAACAATCCATTCAAAATGCAATGAATAAATTTATAGAGCAGCAGTAATGACTCACGTTAATGAACTGCAGAGCCTTTCTTCTCTGGATGAAAAGAAACGCTATCAATCACAGTGGACTCAGATTCAATCTGCATGGGTCAACAATCGTATACCTCAGTCGATGTTATATGTAGGATCGTTTGATCATGCCTTTAATGATTTAATCAGAAAATTAACTCAGTTGTTTTTCTGTAGAAAGAACCAAAATGAACCTTGCCTTGAATGTGCTGATTGTCAAATGGTTGCTCGCGGCGAGCATCCTGATGTGAAATGGGTTAAGCCAGAAAAAAATGGTGGACCCATTAAAATTGATCAGATCAGGGAACTACAAAGTTACGCCTATTTAACTCCACAGCGGGCTAAGCATCGGTTGATTGTAATTGAATCGGCCGATCGCATGAACACTGCTGCTGCAAATTCCTTACTAAAGATTTTGGAAGAACCCGCGCCCCAGACCATTTTTTTACTTTTAGCCCGGCAATTAAGTACCGTATTACCAACAGTTTTAAGCCGATGCCAGATAGTCCGTTTTGCTTCGCCTGATAGTGCATTACTTAATAATTTTTTACGATTGGCTGAGTATTTTCCGGAAGAATCTGATCATGCAATAATTATTAAACACTCTGAATCTATTTTAGGTGGAATAATTGATGTATTGGAACAAAAGGAGCATCCAAGTGCGGTTGCAGCTCAATGGAGTCAGTTTGAATTTGGCGTATTACTGTGGTTTCTCTATTTAGTCTATGCGCAGCTCCTAATGATGCAAATTAATGGGGCAGCAGCTGCTGGCCCCGCTATAAACCAATTAAACCATTTAATGCCTAAAATAGATTCCGTAACGATTTTTTGCCAAATTGACAAAATAAATACATTGCAACGAAAATTAAGCCATAATATGAATGTAAATCAAACTTTAGCATTAGAAGATTTATTGTTAGGACTTCATAATAAATCTAATATGTTTCCATAAAAATGCATACATAATTTGATTTTATAGGAAATCCAGATGTATAAGGGAGATCTATGATGGATACTATACAACAGATTAATTGCTCGTTTCCTAATGAATCGACTCTTTATAAGGCTTATATGCCTTTTTTGAAAGGAGGCGGCCTATTTATCCGTACGGACACGAATTATTTATTTGGTTCAATAGTTAAACTCTCAATTAAATTAATGGATGAAGATGAACTCCATGTAGTTGAGGGTAAAGTTATTTGGATTACTCCTAAAGGAGCGCAGGGTAATAAAGTGCCAGGGATTGGCGTGCAATTTATTGGAGAAAATAGCCGCTATGTATGTAATAGAATAGAGACCTATTTAGCAGGCATGTTAAAATCTTCCCAGTTAACAGATACCATGTAAGATCAATTCAATCTGGAAAAAACGTTCTTATTTTATACTGAATTGATCAAAATTTTATGAGGTCATTCCATGTTAGTAGATTCGCATTGTCATTTAAACTTTCTTGATCTAACTGATTTTAATAATGATATGACTAATGTCTTGGCACAAGCAAAAGCAAATGACGTGCAGCATTTTTTATGTGTTTGTGTTGAACTCAATGATTATCCCCACCTAGAACGTCTTGCCGCTGAATATCCTAATATCAGTATTTCTGTAGGGGTCCATCCAAATACGGAGCTGGACTATCCAGTTACCTCACAAATGTTATGTGATTTAGCACTGAATCCAGCGTGTATTGCGATAGGTGAGACGGGATTGGATTATTATCGAACCCATACGGAAGAAGCGCGAGAGATCCAGCGTGCCCTTTTTAGAGAGCATATTCAGGCTGCTTTAAAATCTTCTAAGCCATTGATTATACATACTCGTCAAGCGGCAGAAGATACCATAACCTTAATGGCAGAGGAAAATGCGCAACAAATTGGTGGAGTCATGCATTGCTTTGCTGAAAGTCTGGATATAGCATATAAAGCGATTGATTTAAATTTTTATATTTCATTTTCAGGAATTGTTACTTTTAAAAATGCAACTGCACTTCAAGAAGTGGCACGAAAAGTGCCTTTGGATAGAATACTTATTGAAACCGATTCGCCTTATTTAGCACCCGTACCTTATCGTGGCAAACAAAATCATCCTGCTCTTGTAAAGTATGTAGCTGAGGCAATATCTGAGCTTCGTAAAATGTCCTACGCTGAGATTGCTGAAATTACCACAAATAACTTTTATAATTGTTTTAAATTGTAGTGTGTGTAGTCTGGATGAATTGTCTGGGTGCAGCAAAACGGAACACGGGCTTTCCTTCTCGTCATACCAGGCCTCGCTTCATTGCATCCGGGTACATCTAGTTGTTTCTAATATAATTGAATGATGAAGTGAGGACCAATTAATGACTTTATACATAGGTTTGATGTCCGGAACAAGTATGGATGGTATAGATACCGCGCTTGTTGATGTGTCAAAAAATATACTACATTGTGGAATCACTAAAAAATACACTAAAGAAGTCAAGGCCCATATAGATAAGACGCTTTCTGGCTCAGATTTAAGTCTCGCTGCGATCTGTCAATTAAACACCTTAATTGGAAGAGAATTTGCGAATGCCGTTAATGAATTATTGCAAAAAGTAAAATTATCCCCCAGTGATATTTCTGCTATAGGAAGCCACGGTCAAACACTATGTCATAATACCAATTGCACTATTCCATATACTTTACAGTTAGGTTGTGCGCATACTATTTCTGAATTAACTGGAATCACCGTTGTTGCAGATTTTAGAACTCGGGATTTAGTGTTAGGTGGACAAGGGGCTCCTTTTGCACCTATTTATCACCAACAATTATTTCATGATGCAAATAACCATATCGCTGTAGTAAATATAGGGGGTATTGCCAATATTACATTTATTAATCCGAATAAACCTATTAAAGGCTGGGACATAGGACCTGGAAATTGTTTAATGGATGCTTGGATTATGAAATATCAAGGCACATCCTATGATAAAGATGGCGCTTGGGCCCAGCAGGGAGAGGTGATTGAACCACTTTTGGAAACCTTAATGGCTGATTCGTTCATTCGTTCGTCAGCACCCAAGAGTATAGGAAAAGAATATTTTTCATTATCCTGGCTAGAGGAGTATTTAAAAGAAGGTTTTCAACCTGTAGACATTCAAAAGACTCTCCTTGCATTTACTGCTAAATCAATTGCACATACAGTATTAAATGAAGAAGAACCGATTAAAAAAATTTATTTATGTGGTGGAGGGGCTCATAATCTAGCTTTATTGCAAATGCTTGCCCATTTATTGCCTCAAACCAGTGTTATGAGCATTGCTGAAGTTGGTATGAGTCCCGACTATTTGGAAGCGATGATGTTTGCTTGGTTGGCAGCTCAAGCGATTAATCGAATTCCAGTGGATTTACGTACCATTACTGGCTCACGACGCCCTGCAATTTTGGGAGCAATTTATCCAGTAACTAAATAATTTAAAAGAAAAACTTTGGGTGCGGCGCAGCAAAAAACCGGTCTAAACCTAAAACTTGCCCAATATTATCTTTTATATGTCTTTTATGTACTAAGAACGTATTGACAACATAAATACGTATAGGCTTAAATGTTGAATTTCAAACGGAGTGACCTTAAATTGAGCGCACATTATACAGATAAAACACATCAAGGAGCGAGCACGAATCTTGCAGCCGCTTATTTTATATTCTTCCTTGCCGCATCTTTTTATTTATATGAATTTATTTTGCAAGTAGCACCCAGCGTTATGGCTGAATCCATGATGAAAACTTTTGGGGTTACTGGTCAAGGGTTTGGGGTCATATCTGCTTTTTATTTTTATGCTTATGCTCCAACGCAATTACCAGCAGGTGTATTATACGATCGATATGGCCCCCGTAAACTAATGACCTTTGCAATTATTTTATGTGCCCTAGGGTCAGCTTTCTTTGCATCAACGGATAGTGTGCTCACGGCGTGTATTGGAAGGTTTCTTATTGGAATTGGTTCTGCATTCTCATTTATAGGGGTTTTGGTTCTTTTATCACGTTGGTTTCCTCCTTATTATTTTGCTATTTTGGCAGGAGTCGCCCAATTGATGAGTTCAGTAGGAGCTATATTTGGTGAGATGCCGCTTGCTTATTTAATTCAAGCAGTTGGATGGCGAAATGCAAGTTTTATTCTTTCGATTATTGGTTTCATTTTAGCAGCCTGTTTTTGGCTGTATATACGAGATTATCCACATCAAAAGAGTCAATCAGTTCCTCAACATTACTTGCGGGATGAATGGAAACGACTTCTTGCTGTATGCAAACATAGTTATACCTGGATAATAGGATCGTATGCATTCACTATATGGGCCCCCATCGCCGTGTTTGCGGCACTCTGGGGTGTTCCATATTTACAAGAAAAATTCCAAATAAGTGTGGTTGCTGCTTCTGGATTATGCAGCATGATTTGGATTGGAATAGGCGTGGGTAGTCCTCTTTTAGGATGGTTTAGTGATAAGATTGAAAGTCGTCGTATTGCTCTGATTATTAGTGCAATTTTAGGATTACTTGCAACGTTGATTCTCTTGTATTTGCCAGGCTTGTCTTACGGATGGACACCTTTTATTCTCTTTGTTCTCGGTTTAGGGGCAGGTGGACAAACGGTGAGTTTTGCCGTGGTCAAAGAAAATAATGCTCCTGATCTGGTGGGTACTGCTTCTGGTTTTAATAATCTTTCCGTAGTGATAGGTGGTGCCATATTTCAGCCACTAGTAGGTTATATATTACAGCACACTAACTTATGGCATGTAGTGAATGGGGCGCATGTATATAGTGTTGCGAGTTACCAAATTGCCTTAGTGGTAATGCCAATATGCTTTCTAGCCAGTTTGATCATTGCAAGCTGCATACTCAAAGAGTCTCATCCAGCACGTAAGAAGCATTAACCTTTATTTCCCAACTCATTTTTCACTTAAAAATGAGTTGGTTTGTTCTCAAGATCCTAATTCAAGGTTGCAAAAAGGATCCAACAAACTCGAGGGAGATGTGTCCTTTTTTTCTTTGGGTGCAAACCATAATAAAGCACATTTTTCTTTATAAAAAATATAACTTGCTTCATTTAATCGACTTAAATATTTTAGCTTTGCATAGGCTTCATAGCATCCTTTTTCATGGGCAACCCGATTAAACTTCTCGTCAAAAGCTTTCAACTTTGCGGCTAGAAATTTAGCTGCCTCTGAACCGGACCAGGAACTGGTTAAGAGCGTAGTAATGTTATTAGGCTGAGTAAAAATATGATCCTCAAAAGAGTCAAATAGAATGTCCCATAAACTTATTGCTTCAAAAGAACCTTTAATTTGTGATATGTTTTTAACAAATTGGCAAATTGTGGGTGAATGCAGCTGTAAAATACCTTTCTTTCGTGCTTCCTCTAAAAGGTAAAACTGAATGGAGTGAGCCCACTTACCATGCTTGGGGCCTGCACCTGCATCAGCAGATAGATAACCATTTTTTAGTAAAACGTTATTAAATAGGTCAGCTGTCAATTCACCATACAAAACGGGTGTATGCTGAGGGTATTGGAATTGGGGACTGGTTTGGAATTCTGTACTAATGTCACGAGAATCCGGGGTATTAAAATGATTTTTACTGCCCCATTCATCAAAAAATTGGCGTAAAGATTTTTTGTCGTGTTGGGTAAATGCAAAATAGGTTGATACAAATTCTTCCAACCCTTTGTATATAAGTTCTTCATTGCAAAAAAACTTCCAAATGGCAATCACATCTTCTTTGAGAGGAGTATCTAACTCTGAGTAACCCAGATCTAGTAAGCTTTGCTCGTAATTATTTGTATCTTTTTTGCCTATTTGTATGAGTTCAACAGTCATGTTTTTTATTCCTTTCAAATATGACCTAATGGTCCTTGCTTTAGATACTTAGATTGCACAATGAAGTTTGGAAGTAAAAAAGAGTTCTCTAGGTATTAAATTTGATACTAATCATTTATTGGCATATATGTCAAATGATTGATCTTATGGTGTTTAATTGGATCCGTGAATGCAATGATTATACTGTTTGATACCTAATAACAAGCAAAAGCTTTTATGCCAGTATAATAGCGCGTAACGTTCCAGCGAATGCCGGCGGTAAATGGTTGTCTTCACCTGGAGTAGGTATGTATGAAAGTGCCGGTTCAATATAGATATTGGGGATTAATTTTGCTTGATAATAAATTTGATACATTAATTCAGAGGAGCGATTGGTGATTCTATGGTTGAGCCAAGCAAGAGAAAATCCTGCACCTAACGAGTCACCTTCACGATTTGCAATAAGTCCAAATAAGGTAAAACCAGCACCAATAGAGCGGGTCATGGGCAAAACACTAGAATTATTAATACTCAATTGATAAAACGCAGAAACACCACTGATATCATATCCAGGATGCCGATACCATAAACGTTGGGAACCAAATAGATAAGCCCCTGTCGCTCCCATTTCGCAGAGGTTGTGTTGACGTATTAAACCGGTCTGATGCCATACCCCTATTCCTGCTGTGCCAGGGCGATGGTTTTTACCTATAGTCCAGGCGCCACCCGTTTCACCTACTTGAAAATAATTTCCATTGAATGTTGGTCCACTTAAACCGGTTTGTTTACCACTTGCTAGATTGCCATCATATATGCCGTAGGAAAGATACCATTGATCAATCGGAGCCCAAGTCGTAGTAATGCCGTAAGCCGTGTTCGTGTAGCCAGGCATGACACCATCTACAGCTGGGTTAATAAAAATTGGAGTATAAATTAGGCTCGTTACTGCAGGAATATTGGGTTCATCAGAGCGGAGAGGGGCAGGCTTGATTACATTATTAAAATCAAGGGTGGTAATTGTTTTTCCAATTCGTACAAACATTTTTTTATCAAAAAGTTCTTGCCTGTACCAAAGAGCATAAAGTTCTGATCGATTAAAAGGATACACATCAGGTAATGAGTTATATCCTTGAATAATGCCTGCTTGAGCATTAGTATTCTGGGCATTTTGTTGCAGAAACTGAGCGCTAAATAATCCTCCCTTCCATCCATTGAATTGTTCCGTGTCCACCGTAAGATCTAGTAAAAATACGCTGTTTGAGGTGATACGATCAGCATCCGGTATTCCTCCTGAAAACAACTTATTGGTGTCCCCAATCCAGGCCCCTTGAACCATAATTCCATGATTATCTTCAATACCTAGTTTTTTCTCTATATAACGTTGAATTGCACCCGACCCTGTAGTCACATTGACTGCAGCGGGGTTTGAACTGATACTGGAGCTATTAGGTACGGCCGTGGGTTTCGTTGCTGTGGGAATAGTTTCTGAGGTTTTTGCATTCACAATATCAATGCAATTTATAAGAATAAATAAGATAAAAAAAATTAATCTGCTCATAATTTTTCTTTTAAAAGCATTAATATACATCCATTTATAACATCATTCACCATATACTTTTCTAAACTTAGATTCAATATTTTCTGGCCTAAAACCAACCTTAATACCGTGAAACAAATACCTACAACTAATTTTCTCAAAGAGTCTTATTAAAAAAAGATGAAGCAGTTTTTAATCATTTAAAGACAGTAACGGTTACAAAAAATGTATCGAATTCTTAATTAGACAGATTGAAAGTAGGAACATATTCCTTTTGAAAGAAATTTTTAAGCTTGCAGTTTAAATGGTCCACAAGCTTAAAAAGATTATATTGCTAACAGCCAGCTCCAGATACCAGTATTGCTGCTGCAAGTTGGTCTTGGTTTAGGGTATAAGTTTTATTGGGGACAATATCGACCCAGTTCGTAAGTAAATCAGGCTCTTTTTTATCAGTTGACCAGACAAGCACTCTGAAGTAATGGGCTTGATTAGGTAGACCGAGCGGGATTTGACCTTGTTGCGAGAGAATAATTATGGAACTTAAGTCTAATTTGAAACCATTGACAATGGCTCTATTACTCTCCTGAATGGCCTCAGCGGATGCTTTCCATTGTACTGCAATTTTACCTTGATTGTTTTTTGTAGGGTAATTTGTTTTATTATCAAGCACAATTTGAGTAGCTAAGGCCGTTGAAGCCATAAAGTACAAGCATAAATAAACTAAAATTTTATTCATTTATTTTCCCTAAAGGTTATTCAACAATTTTGCCTTCTTGGGGCACACATGTTGTATTCTCATCGCTCTTAGGCCTTGAGAGAGGAAACTTGCCTTCGGAGCTCAGCGTGCTCATTTTTCCATTATGTATGAAGGCCTCTTTAGGAATATGAACAGCTACATTTTTAATAACATTAACTGCTTCAGGAATTTTGAAATCACCCACCATACTTAAAAATTGATAACTTTCCTGTGGTGAGAACCCTTGAGTACGTACTAAAAAGTCAATTGCATTCTTAGAGGCAAGCTGCATGGCTTCAAATAGATTTTCATGTAAACCCATTATTATCCATTCATCCGCGTTTTCAACAATAGGCCAGGTGAATAAGTTACTACCATTTCGTTTGGTTTTATCAAATACTCCTTCGGCTTTTAAATCTTTTCTTACAATAAACTGCAGGGTGATACCTTCATAAGAAGTCTCGAGTGCTGTGACATCAATTTCTCCATTACTTTGCATCGCATGGGAATCACCGGTCCAAACTAAAGCACCTTTTTGAAAAACGGGTAGGTAAAGAATGGATCCTGTTTGCAGACTCGGTTGATCGAGATTTCCTCCAAAAGGACCTGGAGGGACGGAGTTGAATTGTCCTGGAACAGGTTGTCCCATATGCGTTTCTAAATTCACGGGCCAGCCATCAGGCCAATCCTTGGGTGGGGCTACCGCGATAACTCCCGGAAAGGGTTTTAGGCGTAAGCAAATACCTTTGGAGAATTCGGTGGTATTTCTCTCTTTATTATATTTGAAGTACATAATTCGTGGTTTCGTAAATTCTGATAAAATACCTTGTGTGGGACTTAAAAAATTGTATCCAAAATCATTTAACTTGATATCTAAAACTCGAATTTCGAGAACATCTCCTGGCTCTGCTTCTTCAATATAAACAGGGCCGGTTAAGCTATGCATACCCCGTCTTTTTTGAATGTCATATTTTGTATAAAATTTTGCAATTTCAGCCGGTGTGGTTTTATTAAAGACCATTTCATGCAAGCAACTGTTCCAAGTCTCTAAAGACACCGAATCCCCAGAGTGAACTTTAACGGCAGGTTTTTTATCAAGTGAAAAAAGACCAAGAGTTACGGTATCTTTTGTGGCGGGGACTCTATATGTTTCTGCCGAAACAGTAGAGAACAATGCGGTTGCAATTAATAAAGAGGATATCTGGATTGTCTTTAGCATGTCTTATCCTTAAGAATGGGTGTTGGCAATAGTGTATCGGATAACTTAATAGATTTAATATGAATTTTATAAAAATTCAAGTCAGTCCAATCAAGCTTGCGAAATCAATATTTAAAAGCATGGTTTCTTATGCCTGACTATTTAGTCCCATCCGCAATCGGATTTTTAGGTAGAAAAGTTAATGCTATAAATATCAAGAAGATAAGCTCGATTGCATTACAATAAAGTCCAAAATGAAGATTATTATGATGCTTATAGAATAGGTTAGCTCCTTCTGTTCCTATCGCGCCAACAACCATAACGCACAGGCTAACAAGAGCTGAAGCTGTACCCTTGCTTACAGGGGTTACAAAGAGACAGTATCTGTTTAAAGGCGCATTGATTATGCTCAGTGAAAAAAAATAAATAATCGTTCCAGGAAGCAAATAATAATAAGCATTCCCGAACAAATAAGGAAGCAAAGAAGTTAAAAATGCTCCCACAATCAGAATAATACAACCTAGAAAAACTATTTGTCTAATACTGTATTTATACGTCAGTTTATGTAAAAACCAATTGCCTAAAATGGTAGCGCCAAATACGGGAAGTTGCCAAAGCCCATATTGAATTACTGTAAGTTTTGCCTCAACAATAAGAATAATGGGTGCTAACGCAATCCAAGCAATACAGTGAATGCCCACTGTACCTGCCGCTAAAGTACCAAAACAAAATGCTTTATTAGTAAACAAATCTTTATAGTTCTGCAGTACTTTGTTTGCTGAGAATTTAGTTTTTGGAATTAATTGACCATTCCTCTTGATTTGACCTATTGGTTCAGGCATATAGCGCCATAATCCCCATAATACGACAAGAGCACTTAGCGCAATGGTCACAAATATGTAGCGCCAAGAAGTGTAATGGATTACCAGCGCTCCAATAAGAGGACCAAGTAATGGGGCGAGAATTGCAACATTCGCCATAATTGCAATTAAGCGAATCGCATCCATTTCTTCAAAGATTTCTTGAATCGTCGCATAACCGATTACACCAATAAAGCATAATCCCATACCTTGGAAAAAACGCGCAATTAAAAATTGATTCATTGAATTGGAGCACGCTATAAATAAAGTAAAAATAAAAAATAGAAATGCACCAAGAAGCATCATCGGCCTGCGTCCATAGCTATCAGATATGGGTCCTAAGAAGATCTGTAAACTTGCGCCTCCGAGTATATAAACGCTTAAAGAAGTAGCTACCACAGATTCCGGTGCATCAAAAGAACGAACAACTTGAATCATGCCCGGCATGATCATGTCGTTTGCTATATAAGTTAGAAACTCATACATGACAAAAAAACAGGTAAATATAAGCGCCTGTTTTTTTGTTATAGGAATAAGGGGGTCAGTCATAGCAAGAGCCCTTGTTGTTTATTTTTTTCTTTAAGTGTGCTGTCTTGTAAATCTGTGTCTAAATTTTATATACTCGTTTGATGTTCAATTTTCAAAACAATCTTATGAAATGGCATTTTTTTGGCGAAGATAGTGGCAAACCGAGAATTAATGAACATTTAATGATTTACATTCTTAGTCTACTTGATCCAACTTCGCAGTTCAAGGCGTCCTTGGTAAATCATAAATGGAAAAAAATGGTCGATTTAACTCAAAAATACATGAGTTTATTGCCAACAATTCATCGCATTCCAATGCTTTCTGAAGTGGGACTTGATGTATTAAGATTAAAATTAATGTCAGGTGGCATGACAAATATTGTTTATAGGGTACAAACTGAACAAGATTACTCTAAATACCTTGCAAAAATTCCTGGGATCAATCCAGTTATTATTGAACGTAAAAAACCGCAACGGTGGGTATTAAGAATTCCGGGAGATGTATCGTTATTTTCAGTATCGCGTAAGGATGAAGCAAAAAATGCTCATAAGGCATCAATATTAGGACTTAATGTTCCTATAGAGTACGTTGGACCGGATGGCTTACAACTTACTAAATTCATAGAGGGAGTTCAGAATTTAGATAAGGAAACATTACAACGAGATGGTATATTACAAACCTTAGCTGGTATGGCAAAAAAACTTCATGCCTCAGAACGCTTTGACAATGATACTGCTGTGTTCGAGCGTAATGAGCAATTGCTCCAACAATTAAAACTTAAAAATTTTGCTTTTCCTGAGAAAGTTGAGTTTGTAATAGAACAAATGTCTTATTTAAAGAAATTATTTTCTTCTTATAAAATTGAAATGTGCCCATGTCATAATGATTCGACGCCTTTAAACTATATGAGGGCAGTTGAGGGAACAAACAAGCAAGAAAGGTTCTATCAAATTGATTGGGAATACTCAAGCAACAACGATTTTATGTGGGACCTTGCTTATTTTGCTATAGAATCGAAACTCAGCAAAGAACAAGAATTAGCTTATTTAAGTGCATATTTCGGTAAAGAAAAGCCCTCAGATTCAATATGGGCATGGTATACCGCTTATAAACCTGTTGTAGAGTGGTGGATTACTCTTTGGTCTTGGACCCAACTAGCAAATGAGGCAAAATCAGTAAGTATGGATGAATATCGAAACTTAGGGATAGAGCGTTTTGCAAAGACTGTGGAGAATTTGCAAAGCAAAGGATATAAAGATGCATTAAATATTATTGAGGCAGATCGTTTGGAAAACACTTTTGACGGTCATCGGCCTTTCTGAAAATCAAGTAGTTTTGGGGCAGCTCAGCAGAACCTGGGAATATAATATCTCTCATATCCCCAGTTTTTTTTCGCTGTCGCCAAGCGAAAACATCTACTTTCGACTGTTTTATGCCATGTTATTCAAAAATTCTTGTAGGTGTGTTTTTTCTTGCTCGGATTTTAAATATATTTTGAGTAATTCCAGTGCATGGTTATATTCATCATTTTGAAGCACACCGCGCATTAATTCAAATCGTAAAAAAACACAGTAAGTATTGAGTACATCTGTTTCACAATAGTCACGAATACTTTTTAGTTGTCCTAATAAATACTGTTCCCATACTTTAGAACCACTCATACCCATTTTCCCAGGGAATCCAAGCATGCTGGAGATTTCATCCAGCGGAGCAAAAGCTTTATTTTGATATCCTGCAATTACATCCATGAGATCAAGATGTCGGTAATGAAAACGACTTAAGTAATTGTTCCAACGAAAGTTCTGTTGATTTTCACCGACTTCCCAATAGGTAGGGGCGGTGATCCCGTGTACCAATGCGCGGTAATGTAACACAGGCAAATCAAAGCCACTGCCGTTCCAGCTGACTAATGTTGGGGTATGTTTGTCGATTCCAGAAAAAAACCGGGTTATTAGGTCTTTTTCATCAGAGGACTCATCACCTAAAGACCAGACTTTTATTTGCGAACCATGACTCATAACTAAAGAAATAGCACATATTTTTTGTAAATAATGAGGTAAAAAATCGTTACCTACCTTAGCGCGACGTAATGCAAACATTGCATCTGCAGTATCTTTATCAGATAGTCCATGCAAATCATATAAATTCCGGCCAGCTTCAATATCTGGAATTGTTTCTATATCAAATACAAGAATGGTCATTGGTTCAGCTTAACTTATTATGAATGAACTATATCTTAACATGGGGCAAAGCAGCGAAATAGTAGTTTATTTCTTAGAAACAATAGCATATTTTGAGTTTGTCATGATAATAATCACGGCAATCACGATGTGCGCCCAGAGCATTTATAATGATGTTAGTGCTTATATATTGGCATATTATTGGGTAAATTAATTGATTGAGGTTATAGATTCCTTTTCAACATAACACTTCGTTATGTTAAGATGCGTTCCATAAAGACGTCTCTAAATATACTTAATTAACAACTTTGTACCGATATGAATCATTTAAAATCTCAAGCAGAAAAAATTGAATTTGCTAAAGCCAGAATTAATAAATATAGAACGGAGAATAGCTTTATTCATCCTAGTGTTAGTATTCCAGAACATGTCATCATTGGAAAAAATGTAATTATTCATGAACACTGTACTTTAGGAACCGACGGTTTATATGTCATTGCAGATGAAAATGGGGATCTGATAACTATGCCCCATATTGGCAAATTAATTATTGAAGATAATGTTGAAATACAAGCGTGCACCAATATCAGCAGGGGCTTTACTGGGGATACTATTATTGGCAAAGGAACTAAAATTGCGGCACATTGCCACATCGCTCATGAAGTTAAGATCGGCAAAAATTGTATAATATGCGCTCAAGTTGTTGTTTGCGGCTTTGTCAGTATCAGCGATAGAGTCTGGATAGGCCCAAATTCTTGTTTAAAAGAGCTGATTAAAATTGGTGAGCACGCATTTATCGGCATGAGTAGTAATGTAATTCGCGATGTCGAGCCAGCACATGTTATTGCTGGGAATCCCGCCAAAATACTTCGAAATAGCAAACCGTCTCACTTAGAACATATATTTGGCGAAAAATATTGATCTAAGAAATAAAATCAGGACAGAACATCTTAAATTAAACCCTCTTGCCTGTGATAATAATGCAGGCGTAGATTGTAGTTAGCAAATTTGTTAAAATGATCTTTTTATTGTTTGGTTGCTCATGGACGCATTATTAAAAATTAAGAAGTTACGCATCGTATTTTTGTTGTTTACTTTTTTTCTTACTGCGTGTGTTAGTCATCCCCCTGCAGATATAAACAACGTATGCAGTATATTTAGACAGCATCCAAAGTGGTATAGAAGTGCTAAGGATGTTGAGCGTCGATGGCGGGTTCCTATTCCCGTCCAAATGGCTATTATCCATCAGGAATCCAAATTTAATGCTCGAGCTCGGCCACCACGGAAAAAACTCTTTTGTATCATTCCTTGGAAACGACCTTCGTCAGCATATGGGTACACCCAAGCATTACATGGGACCTGGAGTCATTATAAACAAAATTGTGGGGGATGGTTTGCTTCCCGTGATAATTTTGCTGATGGTGTTGATTTTATTGGTTGGTATGCGAATGAGGCTTATAAAAAAGCAAGAATTCCTCGCACAGATGCTTATGCGCTATATTTGGCCTATCATGAAGGTATAGGTGGCTATCAACGTAGAACTTATTTGAGAAAATCGTGGTTAATTCCTGTTGCACGTAAAGTGAAAGCACGTTCTCAACTTTACGCAATGCAACTCAATTCGTGTAAAAGATCATTAAAATCACGATTTTGGTTTTAAAATTAGAAAGGTAGCGGCTTTGGATTGATAATTGAATCGATGGCTGCATTTGAATTTGTATAGGTTAATAAGTAATAATATATACAGTTATTAAAACTGATATAGATCACTAAGGAGTTTTTAATGCGATTAATGCTTTTGGGTGGGCCGGGTGCAGGAAAAGGAACCCAGGCTTTGCGTTTGATTGAACGTTATCAAATTCCGCAAATCTCCACTGGTGACATGCTGCGTGCAGCTATTGCACAGGGAACGCCCTTAGGACAAAGTGCTAAAAAAATTATGGAAACAGGTGGTCTAGTATCTGATGAGATTATTATTGGATTAGTTAAAGAACGTTTAAAAAAAAGTGATTGTGCTAACGGGTTTCTTTTTGATGGTTTTCCTAGAACAATTGTTCAGGCAGATGCCCTGAAACAAGCTGGAATTTATTTAGATCACGTTATTGAAATTGCTGTAGATGATGAAGAGATTATCAAGCGAATTAGTGGACGTCGAATCCATCTCCCTTCAGGTCGAGTCTATCATGCTCAAAACCATCCTCCTAAACGAGAGGGGATAGATGATGTTACTGGTGAGCCTTTAATTCAACGTGAAGATGATAAAGAAGAGACAGTAAGAAAACGTTTAGAAGTATATCGCAGTCAAACTGCACCTCTAGTTCACTATTATAAATCATGGGCTGAGAGTGGTGATCCTAGTGCTCCAGAGTTTCATAGTATTTGCGGTACTGGTGATGTAGACGACGTTTTTCAAAAAATTGTTAAGTCGATCGAAATTAAGGAAGCAATATGACCAGCTTCAATGTATCCAGTGCAGAATTCCAATCTTTAATTGACCAAAATAGCATTGTGTTCATTGATTTTTGGGCTGACTGGTGTGCTCCCTGCAAACAGTTTTCTAAGGTTTATGAGCAGGTGGCTGAGCAGTTTCCAAATATAAAATTTGCGAAAGTTAATATTGAAGTCGAACAACAATTGGCTGATTTCTTTGAAATACGCTCGATTCCTCATCTGATGGTATTCAAGGAAGGAATAGTCATTTATTCAAATGCTGGCAGTATGCCAGCTTCGACTTTAAAAGAGTTGGTTGAACAAGCAGTAGCAGTTGATGTTAGTGCAATAAAAGCGGAACTTCAACAGCAGGAAAAGAAGTAACTCGTGATAAGTAAGTAGCGAGTTCTTTCTTGCCTTTTTCATCAATTATCAAATCGAGTTTGGTTCTTCGTTTGAGTATATCATCGCAGTTTTGAGCCCACTCTTCCAATATCAAATAATCAACCTCGACTTGATACAGGTATGTACAGTATTTCTTTCCTAAGGATTCTTGATTTTTACAAGAGGCAAGAAATAGTTCCATTCGACTTCCATATGTATATAAATAACGATTAAGTAAGTTTGGATCCATCCAATTATATTTATTTTGAGCATAATCTACATATTGCGCAAAATTCATATTCTCCAAAATGGCCCCGGGGAGGGGAGTTGAGGCTGTAAGTGAAGAACCAATTTGTGGAAAGATTGAATTAAGCTGATCTATAACTTCTTCCGCTAATTGACGATAAGTAGTAATTTTACCGCCATAAATTGTAACGATCGGTGCAGGTTTAAGGTGGACCTCATAGGAATAGTCGCGACTTAAGGCTCTGGCTTCCTTATTCTCTTGAGCAAGCAAGGCACGAACGCCACTCCAAGTATAGAAAATATCTTTTTCAGATATCGTGCATTTAAAATATGAATTAACCAGATCTATTAAATAATGAATTTCTTGATTGCTAATCCTAGCCTCATTAGGATTTTCTGTTAATGGGATATCGGTTGTGCCTATCATACTAAACCCATGATAAGGGATGACAAAGATAATACGGTTATCTTGATGTTGTAATACATAGGCGTGATTACCCTCATAAATTTTGGGTACAATAATATGACTTCCCTTAATTAAACTAATTTTTTTCCGATCGGGAATATTAGTGAGCTCTTCTACTGATTTTACCCATGGTCCTGCTGCATTAATTACTGATTTAGCATAGAGGGTGTAATTTGAACCTGTTTTAGGCTGTATTGTTAATTTCCACAAGTTATTGACTACTTCAGCATGAATTACTGTTGAATGAGTTCGTATGCTAGCTCCATGATTTTTGGCTTGTAGGGCATTAACAATAGTTAAACGAGCATCATCAGTAACTGCGTCATAAAATAGAAAACCCATGTTCAGTTTATCGATAAGGGAGGAGAAATAATCCTTTTTACTCTTCCTAGAAATCATTTTGCATTTAGGTAAACGGTTTTTACCGCTTAAATGGTCATAAATAAATAACCCTAAACGCAAAAACCAAGCAGAACGCATGTGTTTTTCATAGGGGAGAACCAGGGGTTGGGGATGTACTAAATGGGGTGCAAGGTCTAAAAGTCTTTGTCGTTCATTAATTGCTTTTTTAACCATGCCAAATTCAAAGTTTTCTAAATACCTTAATCCACCATGAATAAGCTTGGTGCTACTGGAAGATGTTTTCGAGGCTAGATCATCCTGCTCAAAAAGTACCACGGATAATCCTCTTAATGCTGCATCTGCAGCACAACCACAGCCGTTGATGCCGCCGCCAATAATTGCAACATCAAAAACCGAATTCATGTTTTGGTCTCCAGAAAAAAAGTATACACTATCAATATACACTAATAGTTGGGACAAGGAACTCTGCAACAATGAATTATTTACTTGCAATTGATCAAGGAACGAGTAGTACCCGTGCCATGATATATGATATTTGTGGTGGGTTAGTTGCCAGTAGTCAATATCCGCTCACTCAATATTATCCTCAAGCAGGCTGGGTCGAGCATGATCCAGAAGAAATATGGCAAAAAACCTTAACTGCAATGCGCGATGTAGTCACAAAAGTTCCAGCAGATCAAATACTATGTTGTGGTTTAACAAATCAAAGGGAAACTACTGTAATTTGGGATAAAAGGTCAGGCAAATGTCTTGCTCCTGCGATTGTATGGCAAGACCGCAGAACAGCCGAATATTGCAATACTCTGGCGATTGATGCACCCATGATTCAAGAAAAGACCGGTTTAATTCCCGATCCTTATTTTTCAGCAACAAAATTAAAGTGGCTTCTAGAGAATAATCAAGAAGCAAATGACCTTGCAAAGAAAGGTGATCTAGCTTTTGGTACTATTGATAGCTTTCTAATCTGGCGTTTAACTACCGAGCATTTGCATTTAACCGATGTGACTAATGCATCGAGAACGATGCTTTTTAACATTAAAAAAGAACAATGGGATTTAGAGCTACTGGATTATTTTAAAATACCCGAGTCAGTTTTACCGAAGGTTTGCGCCAGTGATAGCCGTTTTGGGCTTATTGATAAGCAATGGCTTGGCAATGAGTTACCTATTACGGGAGTTGCGGGAGATCAACAAGCTGCTTTAATTGGCCAAGGCTGTTTTAAAATTGGTATGGTAAAAGCAACTTTTGGTACGGGTGCCTTTCTATTACTTAATACAGGTAATAAACCCGTATTATCTCAGCATAAACTTCTAACAACAATTGCTTATAAAATTCAAGGAAAAACAGTATACGGGTTAGAGGGTAGTATTTATCATGCAGGTACCACAGTCAAATGGCTACGCGATTCAATGAAATTAATAACAAGTTCTGATGAAACTGAGGCCCTGGCAAGCTCCTTATATGGAAATGAGGGAGTTTATTTAGTTTCAGCATTTACAGGTTTAGGTGCACCACATTGGTTATCCGCTCCGGGAGCATCCATTGTTGGCTTGAGTCTATCCACTCATAGAGCGCATTTTGCCCGCGCAGCATTAGAAGGGGTTTGTTATCAAACACGCGAAGTCTGTTTTTGTATGAGAGAGGACAGCCAATTGGATTTATCACTATTGCGAGTTGATGGTGGAATGGCAGTTAATCGGTGGTTTTTACAATTTTTAGCTGATCAGTGTCAATTAGAGGTACAAAAACCTAAAGATATTGAAACCACTGCAAAAGGTGCAGCCATACTAGCGGGTTTGGGGTGCGGAATTTTTAATTCATTGGATGAACTGCATGCAATTTGGGATGTAGAACAATCCTTTAAACCGCAAAGGCCTTTGGAGCAGGTAGAGCAAGAATATCGTGGTTGGCGGCATGCTTTACAAAAAATAAAAAGATAAAGTCTAAATTAGGTTGTGTAACCTAGCATTACAAGAGCTGGAGAATTCGAGTGATCCTGGGTGCATGGTCTTTGGAAAACCCACACCCAGTTAATTATACTAAGGAACATTTCTTGTTTTTTCACCAGTATAAAGCTGGCGTGGTCTACCAATTCTTGATTTAGTGGCAACCATTTCCATCCAATGACTCATCCAACCAACAGTACGAGCTAGAGCAAAGACCACTGTAAACATATTTGTTGGAATTCCTATAGCACTTAAAGTCAGGCCTGAATAAAAGTCAACATTGGGATAGAGTTTTTTCTCAATAAAATAATCATCTTCAAGAGCAATACGTTCAAGTTCCATTGCAAGTTTGAATAATGGAGCATCTTTTGCACCTACTGCTTCCAATACATCATAGCAGGTTTGGCGCATTACTTTTGCTCTGGGATCGTAGCTCTTATAAACACGGTGACCAAACCCCATTAATCGGAACGGATCATCCTTATCTTTTGCGCGTTTGATGTAATGTTGAATGCGATCAACGCTTCCAATTTCTTTAAGCATGTTGAGGCAGGCCTCATTCGCACCACCGTGAGCAGGCCCCCATAAAGCACCGATTCCCGCAGAAATACATGCAAAAGGATTCGCTCCTGTTGATCCAGCGAGACGAACAGTGGAGGTAGATGCATTTTGCTCATGGTCAGCGTGTAAAATAAAGATTGTATCCATGGCGCGTACAAGGACTGGATCAGGAGTTGATTCTTCAGTCGGAACGCTAAACATCATATGCAAGAAATTTTCAGCATAAGACATTTTATTTTGAGGGTATATATAGGGTAATCCTATTGAGTATTTATAACTCATTGCCGCAAAAGTCGGCATTTTAGCAACCATTCGAATTGCAGAAATAAATCGGTCTTCCGCATTATTTAAATCCATGGTGTCATGATAAAAGGCAGATAAAGCCCCAACCATTCCAACCATAATTGCCATTGGATGCGCATCACGTCGGAAACCATTTAAAAATTGATACATTTGTTGATGTACCATGGTATGGTTATTAATTAAATTAACAAATTTTTTCTTTTCGTCGGCATTAGGTAGTTCGCCATTGAGTAAAAGATAACTTACATCCAGAAAATCTTTTTTCTCGGCTAATTGTTCGATTGGATAGCCTCGATAGAGTAATATCCCTTTCTCACCATCTATATAGGTGATTTTAGATTCACAGGAGGCAGTCGATAAAAAACCTTGATCAAAGGTGAAAACGCCACGCGCACCTAGTTGTGTGATATCAATCACATCATTTCCTAACGTAGGTGTATATACTGGTAATTCGAGTGGCTCTTGCCCTTCAAGGCTAAGTTTCGCTGTTTTTTTTGTCATTGCTTCTCCTGAGAAAAGGATTCGTTTGTTTGTGCGTGGCACTATATACAAAATGAGCACTTACAGTCAATTTTATTATGGGTTAGAATTTCAAAGAATAACAGTAAAAAAGTAACAAATTTATCTATGTTGAGATGAGAATCTAAAATTTACCGTACATTTTATCCCTTGTCCTAGGAGGATACTGCATGTTATGCGGTACTTGAGGTACATTTTAGTGTAGATGATTTAATTAAATTCGTCTGTATGGTATCCTTTATCATTAAAATTTATCGTCAAGGATACGTCCAAACTATGGTTTATCTAGCTAAAGAAGTCTTGCCAGTTAATATCGAAGATGAATTAAAACAATCCTATCTAGATTATGCGATGAGCGTTATTGTGGGGCGGGCTTTGCCTGATGTTCGCGATGGCTTGAAGCCAGTTCATCGACGCGTACTTTTCGCAATGAGTGAATTAGGCAATGACTGGAATAAACCCTATAAAAAATCTGCACGTGTTGTAGGGGATGTAATCGGTAAATACCATCCACATGGCGATACCGCAGTTTATGACACCATTGTTCGTATGGCACAACCTTTTTCGATGCGTTATCTTTTGGTTGATGGTCAGGGTAACTTCGGTTCTGTAGATGGCGATGCACCTGCGGCAATGCGGTATACCGAAGTAAGAATGTCTAAGGTAGCCCATGCTTTATTAGCGGACCTCGAGAAAGAAACTGTAGATTTTAGTCCTAACTATGATGAGACAGAGTTTGCCCCTGTAGTTTTGCCTTCACGTATACCTAACTTATTGGTTAATGGTTCTTCCGGTATTGCTGTAGGTATGGCGACGAATATTCCACCCCATAATCTTACTGAAGTAATTAATGCATGCATTGCTCTGGTTGATGACCCGGAACTAAGTTTAGATGACATTATGGAAATTATTCCTGGGCCAGATTTTCCAACAGCTGCAATTATCAATGGTCGGGCTGGAATTATACAAGGCTATCGCACAGGAAAAGGGCGCGCAATTATTAGGGCACGCACAGAAATTGAAACCGATGAAGATTCAGGACGCCAAGCCATTATTATTACCGAGCTTCCTTACCAAGTTAATAAAGCCCGTTTAGTAGAGCGTATTGCTGAGTTGGTGCGAGATAAAAAAATTGAAGGAATTTCTGGACTTAGAGATGAGTCCGATAAACAAGGTATGCGAGTCGTTATCGAGTTAAAGCGTAATGAGGTTGCTGATGTTATCTTAAATAATTTGTACGCTCATACCCAAATGCAAAATGTGTTTGGAATTAATATGGTTGCCTTAGTTGATGGTCAACCACGCACTTTGAATTTGAGACAAATTCTTGAGTATTTCATTAAACACCGAAGAGAAGTTGTAACTAGAAGAACCTTATTTGATCTAAAGAAAGCACGTGCTCGCGCCCATTTATTAGAAGGCTTGGGAATTGCTTTAGCAAATATTGATGAAATGATTGATTTGATTAAAAAATCACCAACCCCTCAAGATGCTAAAGAAGGATTGCTTGCCAAGCTATGGCAACCCGGTATGGTTAAGTCAATGCTGGAGAGGGCTGGATCTGATGCATCACGGCCTGATGATTTGGCTGCTGAATTTGGATTAGGAGCTCATGGATATAAATTATCAGAGGCTCAAGCCCAAGCTATTCTTGAATTAAGACTTCATCGCTTAACTGCATTAGAGCAAGATAAAATTTTAGGTGAGTTTGAGGAATTATTGCAGTTAATTCGCGAGCTGTTGGAAATATTGGCTTCTCCAGAGCGACTCATGCAAGTAATACGTGATGAGTTAATAGATATAAAAACTCAGTTTGGTGACGAACGCCGTACTGAAATCACTGCCTCCCAAGAAGATTTGACAATTGAAGATTTAATTACTGAAGAAAATGTAGTAGTCACTCTATCGCATCAAGGCTATGTAAAATACCAACCTCTAACTGCATATCAAGCTCAACGTAGGGGGGGGAAGGGTAAATCTGCGACCAACGTTAAAGATGAGGATTTTGTTTCTCGTTTAGTGATTGCAAGTACGCATGACACATTGCTTTGCTTCTCTAACCTCGGAAAACTTTATTGGCTAAAAGCATATCAACTTCCTTTAGCCAGTCGTATCTCTAGGGGTCGTCCCATTATTAACATATTACCACTTGCTGAAGGCGAAGAAATCAATGCCATGCTACCTGTCAGAGAGTACCAAGAAGGTTATTATGTCTTTATGGCTACTAAAAAAGGAACGGTTAAAAAAGTTCCGTTAAATGCATTTAGTAGACCCAGATCTAATGGAATTATCGCTGTGGATCTCGATGAAGACGACAGTTTAGTTGGGGTTGATATTACAGATGGTAGTAAAGATATCATGCTATTTACCGATGCAGGTAAAGTGGTACGATTTGATGAAAGTAAAGTACGACCCATGGGCCGTACTGCCCGTGGAGTACGAGGTATCCGCATCGAAGAGAAGCAAGCAGTAATATCTCTAGTTGTGGCTCATTCAGATGGAACCATATTGACTGCAACCGAAAATGGATATGGAAAACGTACCTCCATTGAGGAATATCGGGTTTCTGGACGAGGTGGACAAGGTGTCATTTCCATTCAGGTTAGTGAGCGTAATGGTAAAGTGGTCCGTTCCGTGCAAGTTACAGATGCAGATGAAGCCATGTTGATTACCGATAAGGGTACCCTGGTACGGTTTAAAGTTGATGAGTTATCCGTAATTGGTAGGAATACGCAGGGTGTTCGCCTAATTAATGTTAGCCCAGGGGAAAAAGTAGTGGGCATGCAAAAAATTGAAGATTTGGGCGAGGATACTGAGGATTCTAATGAGTCTGATGACATAACTGAAATTGAAGAAAATGGCGATGACAACTCGAGTCTATAATTTTGGTGCGGGTCCTTCAATGCTTCCTGAGACTATTCTTAAGGAAGCACAAGAAGAATTTCTCGATTGGAAAAATCTTGGCGTTTCTGTTCTTGAAGTTGGACATCGTAGTCCGGAGTTTACAGCTCTTTTATCCAGTGCAGAACAATCTTTAAGGGAACTACTCTTTATCCCTTCAAATTATCATGTTTTATTTTTGGGAGGAGCTGCCCGTACTCAGTTTGCCATGATTCCAATGAATCTTTTAGGGCCAAAAGATGAGGCAGGTTATCTGGTCACTGGGGTTTGGTCACAGATGGCTTTTTCTGAAGCACAACATTTGAAAAAAGCATATTGTATTGCCAGTGATGAACAAAATGGTTATAAAACCATTCCTGATCCAAGAAGTTGGGACTTAAAAGAAAATACAACCTATATTTATTATACTCCAAATGAAACTGTGAATGGGGTGCGATTCCCTTTTGTTCCAAAAACTAAAGAAATTCCATTAATCGCTGATATGACGTCTGCTTTGCTTAGCGAACCTATAGATGTCAAAAATTTTGCTTTAATTTTTGCTGGAGCCCAGAAAAATATCGCAAACGCAGGATTAACCATAGTGATTATTAGGGATGATTTATTAGAAAAAATACCCACACCCTATGTGCCAACCATGTTAAATTATAAAACTCAAGCCGAGCATCATTCGCTTTATGCGACCTCACCCGTATTTAATTGTTATTTAGCGGATAAAATGTTTAATTGGATAAAAGCACAAGGCGGAGTTGAAGAAATATACCGGCTTAATTGTCAAAAGGCAGGTAAATTATATCAATATTTGGACAACAACGATTTTTATACTACTCATGTAGATCCTGAAGTTCGTTCAATAGTTAATGTCTGTTTTTCCCTCCAAAATGCTACATTAGAGGATGAATTCTTACATTTAGCTCAGCTACGAGGTTTATATGCTTTGAAGGGACACCGACTCGTGGGTGGTATTCGTGCGAGTCTTTATAATGCAATGCCTATGGCTGGGGTAGATGCGCTTATAGAGTTCATGTCTGAATTTGCAAAGGAAAATAGTTAGTGAGAGTACTTAATTTTGTTAGTAAACCTGTTCGGTCAATTAAAGGTGAGATCACTGTACCTGGTGATAAATCGATTTCACATCGTTCAATTATTTTTGGTTCTTTAGCTAAGGGAACAACAATCATCAATGGGTTTCTTGATGGTGTTGATTGCATGGCAACCCTAAAAGCTTTCCAAGCAATGGGAGTTACAATAGAAGGCCCTGATGAACAACAAGTCGTAATCTATGGAGTTGGCAAGCATGGATTGAAAAAACCAGATCACGTTATTGATTGTGGAAATTCTGGAACCAGCATTCGTCTGCTCGCAGGATTATTAGCTGCTCAATCTTTTGATAGTCAATTGACAGGGGATGAGAGCTTATTAAAAAGACCGATGATGAGGGTGAGTACACCATTAACACAAATGGGTGCCGATATTACTACCGTAGATGGAAAACCTCCTATAACAATTAAAGGTGGCAAAAAACTGAAAGGAATTCACTATATAATGCCTGAAGCAAGTGCCCAGGTTAAATCATGCATTCTATTGGCTGGCCTTTATGCTGAAGGAGAGACACGAATCACAGAAGCAGGGGTGAGTCGTGACCATACAGAACTCATGCTAAAAAACTTTTCTTATCCTGTTCACCGCTCTGGTAATACTTTAATGGTTAACTCCAAGAGCGAATGCATGGGTACTGAGGTAGATATTCCTGGAGATATTTCATCCGCGGCATTCTTTATTGTGGCAGCTACTATTATTCCTGACTCCGATATTCTCATTCGAAATGTAGGTATTAATCCAACCCGTACTGGAATACTGCATATTTTATTGGAAATGGGGGCTAATATTACCCTTTTAGATCAGCGACAACTTGGAGAAGAATTGGTGGCTGATTTACGCGTTCAGTATGCACCATTGAAAGGAATTAATATTGATCCAAAAATGGTACCCCTTGCAATAGACGAGTTCCCTGTTATTTTTATCGCCGCTGCTTGTGCGCAAGGACAAACTACGCTGCATGGTGCAAGTGAGCTACGCTTTAAAGAAAGTGATCGGATTGCTGCAATGGTTGAGGGTCTAAATGAATTAGGTATTCATGCAAATGCATTAGACGATGGCGTGCTAATCGAGGGAGGGACCTTACAAGGAGGTACTGTTGAAAGCAGAGACGATCATCGTATTGCTATGTCATTTGCAATTGCTGGGGCTGTAGCTAAAGAACCTGTTACTATTAGAAATTGTGTCAATGTAGCTACCTCATTTCCTTTGTTTGTGCAAACGGCAAAGGAGCTTCAATTACAAATAGAGGAATCTGTTAATAATGTACAATGATGCAGTACCTGTTATAACCCTAGATGGACCAAGCGGCACTGGAAAGGGCACTTTATGTCAATTACTTGCGAAACATCTTAAATGGAATATGCTTGATAGTGGTGCTATTTATCGTGTTCTTGCTTATGCCGCTAGGAAGAATGAAATTGATTTTCATGATGTAGATAAATTAACTACACTTGCGCGTTCACTAAATTTACGTTTTGAATCTTCTGCTGATTATGGGTCGCAAGCTATTTTAGATGAAAGAAACATAAGTTCCGAAATTCGAAGTGAGCAATGCGGACAAGATGCATCACAAATTGCTGCGATTCAAGAGGTTAGACATGCATTACTCGAGCGACAGCGTAATTTTGCTCAATATCCAGGACTCGTTACTGATGGTCGAGATATGGGCACCGTAGTCTTTCCTGATGCTGTTTTAAAAATATTTTTATATGCTAATGAAGAAGAAAGAGCAAATAGACGTTATTTACAGTTGAAAGAACAGGGAATTAATGTTAGCCTCGCGCAGGTTGTAGAAGAATTGGCTAAGCGTGATGTTAGGGATACTGCTCGTGCGCATGCGCCATTGAAGCCTGCGGATGATGCAGTGCAAATTGATACAACCAGATTATCCATTGTACAAGTGTTTAATATTGTATTAAAATTAATTAATGAGCGTTTGTACCGTGCTTAATTATTTGTTGGGGGAAAGATGAGTGGAACTCAATCTTTCATTTTTTTACTAAAGAGTTTATTAACATGTCTGAAAGTTTCAAAGAATTGTTTGAGCAAAGTATAGCCGGTGCTCAATTTTACCCTGGTGCCATTATTAATGCTAAAGTTATCGGAATCGATAGCGATTATGTCATTTTAAATGCTGGTCTAAAATCAGAAGGGATTGTACCTAAAGAAGAATTTTATGACAAAGATGGTGCTTTGGAAGTTAGCCTAGGTGATACTGTCGAAGTAGCACTGGATTCTGTTGAAGATGGCTACGGCGAAACGCTCCTTTCAAGAGAAAAAGCAAAACGTCAGGAAGCTTGGCGTAAATTATCTAAATCACACGAAAACAATGAAACAGTCACTGGTCTTATTTCTGGAAAAGTTAAAGGCGGATTTACTGTTGAAATTGGTACTATACGCGCCTTCTTACCTGGTTCATTAGTAGACGTCAGACCTGTAAGAGATCCTTCTTATCTAGAAGGCAAAGAGCTTGAATTCAAAGTTATTAAAATGGATTTAAAGCGCAACAACATCGTTGTATCCCGTCGAGCAGTTGTTGAAGAAGAAAGTAGTGCTGATAGACAAGCATTGCTTGAGTCCTTACATGAGGGACAAGAGCTTCATGGTATTGTTAAAAACCTTACCGATTATGGTGCATTCATTGACTTGGGCGGCATAGATGGCTTGTTGCATATCACTGATATTTCATGGAAACGTGTAAAACATCCAAGTGAAGTGTTATCAGTTGGCCAAGACGTAAAAGTAAAAGTATTGAGCTTTGATAGCGAAAGAAACCGTGTTTCTCTAGGTATGAAACAATTAGGTAACGATCCTTGGGTTGATCTAGTAGAGCGTTATCCAATAGGCAAAAAATTACAAGGTAAAGTAACTAATATTACTGATTATGGTTGCTTTGTTGAAATCGAAGAAGGTGTGGAAGGCTTAGTCCATATGTCTGAGATGGATTGGACCAATAAAAACGTACATCCTAGTAAAGTAGTTTCTCTGGGTGATTTAGTTGATGTGATGGTTCTTGAAATTGATGAAGAACGACGCCGTATTTCTTTAGGCATGAAACAATGTGTTGGTAATCCATGGCAACAATTTGCTGCCTCACACAATAAAGGCCAAAAAGTTAGTGGTAAGATTCGTTCAATCACCGATTTTGGAATATTTATTGGCTTGGATGGAGATATTGACGGTTTGGTACATTTGTCTGATATTTCCTGGACTGTTCCTGGTGAAGAAGCGGTAAAACAGTTCAAGAAAGGCCAAGAGTTGGAAGCAGTTATTCTTGCTATAGATCCTGAGCGTGAGCGTATTTCTTTAGGTATTAAACAACTTGAAGGCGATAACTTCGCAAGTTTTGTTGATGAGTATACTAAAGGTGCCATAGTTAAAGGTACTGTTGTAGCTGTAGATCCTAAGACAGTTACGGTAGCTTTAGCAGATGATATTACTGGTACTATTCGTGCAAGTGAATTGTCTGATGAGCGTGTTGATGATGCGACTACTCTTGTCAAAGAAGGTGATGAGATTGAAGCAAAAATCATAAATGTGGATCGTAAAAACCGCTCAATTACTCTTTCAGTAAAAGCGAAAGATGCTCAAGATGAAGCAGATGCAATCAAGAAATACTCTAGAACCGAAGGCGCTTCAACAACAACCTTAGGTGATTTACTCAAAGAGAAAATGGCAAGTAAAGAGAGTGATTAATTCTTTATAGTTAATTAGTTAGAAAGCGTAGATTTTTCTACGCTTTTTTGTTTGTATATTTTAATCACCTGGGTGATGGGAAGTGGAGCTCAGGTTAATATTGCTGTATCATCCTGGAATCCCGGGTTCCGCTTCGAATTGCCCTGGAAACAAAAAAGGAAGAATTTATGCGCATATTAATGCTAGTTATTTATATACTTCTTATCATTATTGGCGTTAGTTTTGCTGCTCTAAATGCAACTTCAGTGGATGTTAATTTATATTTTAAAACAATAACAATCCCTATATCTGTTCTCATGACAATCATGTTGGGTATTGGTATAGTAGTAGGCTTTATACTTTTTATTGGAAGATATTGGCGTTTAAAAGCTGAATGCCACAAAATTAAAAACCAATTAAAATTAACTGAAAAAGAAATTAAAAACTTACGATCAATTCCATTGCAAGATCAACATTAATTTTTTTATTATTATGAAAGTCTAACAAGCAGAGGGGAGGGTAATAATGATTGATTTATGGCCATTACTATTGCCTGCTGCTGCGTGGTCTGGTTGGTGGATGGCAAATCGTAGTAAACCCAAGGAAGATCCCACTCTATATAATCGCTTATCTCGCGAATATGTTGTTGGACTTAATTATCTTTTAAATGAGCAGCCCGATAAAGCGGTTGATGTTTTTATTAAATTACTAGAAGTTGACAGTGATACGGTAGAAACTCATCTTGCATTAGGAAGTTTATTTAGGCGTAGGGGTGAGGTTGATAGAGCCATACGTATTCATCAAAATTTAATTGCAAGGCCTCAATTAAGTATTCTGCAAAGGAAAGAATCATTAATGGCCTTAGGCCAGGATTATATGAGTGCTGGTTTATTCGATCGTGCAGAGCGAATATTTTTAGAAGTTGTTGAACTAGGTGGATCTAAAGAAACAAGCAGCTTGCATGGTTTGTTAGCAATTTATCAGCAAGAAAAAGCTTGGGAAAAGGCTTTAGATGTAATTAAAAAGTTAGAAATTTCAACAGGAACAAGTTTTCATAACCAAGCGGCTCATTATTATTGTGAAATGGCTAATCAGGCATTAAAAAGCAATGCCATTGATAAAGCTACTTATTGTATCAAACAAGCTATAAGCGTTGATAATGAATCAGTTAGAGCCAGTTTAATGAACGCAAGTCTTGAAATGAAAGAGGGACGTTACAAACATGCGATTCGTTCGTTAAAACGTGTTCCTCAGCAAGATGCAGATTTTTTAACAGAAATTATCGAACCTCTAGTTGTTTGCCATAAAGAATTAAATACAATGGATGAGTGTGTCAAATATCTTGAAGAGACTTTAGAGGATAACCCTAGAGCTTCGGTAATTTTTGTAATAGCGGAATATTTAAGACAACAAAAAAATATGGATGCCGCTATAGATTTCGTAGCGGATAACTTGAGCAAACATCCATCCATACGAGGTTTAAATCAGTTAATCTATTGGCATCTTGAATCTGCCCATGGAAAGGTACGTGACAAATTACAAATGCTTTATGATATAACGAGTAAATTTTTAGACAATAAGCCAGTTTATCGATGCGTTCATTGCGGTTTTGGTGGCAAGCATCTTCATTGGCATTGTCCCAGCTGTAAAAACTGGGGGAGAATGAAACCTGTCCATGGATTGGAAGGATATTAACTAATTTTTTAAGAGATTATGATGCAATTTATCGATTTAAAAAAACAATATTCAATAATAGAAAACGAAATTTTAGCAAGTATTAAAAACGTTTTAGATCATGGTCAATATATTATGGGGCCTGAAATTGCACAACTTGAACGGCAATTAGCTGATTTTATAGGAGTTAAACATGCAATTGTCAACTCAAGTGGAACAGATGCATTATTAATGGCATTGATGGCCTTGGAAATTCAGCCGGGAGATGAAATTATTACCACTCCTTTCAGTTTTTTCGCTACTGCTGAGGTGATCAGTCTTTGTCAAGCTAAGCCTGTTTTCATAGATATTGATCCACTTACGTATAATATGGACCCTAACAAGCTTGAGGCAGCAATTACCAGAAAAACTAAGGCAATAATGCCCGTCGGATTATATGGTCAATGTGCTGATCATGACGAGATTAATGCTATTGCAGCTCATCACGGTATCCCAGTAATTGAGGATGCAGCACAAAGTTTTGGCGCCACTTATAAAGGTAAATATTCCTGTGCTTTATCAACGATTGGATGTACCAGTTTCTTTCCATCTAAACCTTTAGGAGGATATGGAGATTCGGGAGCTTGTTTCACAAATGATGATAATTTAGCCCAAAAACTCCTTGAAATAAGAATTCATGGTCAAAATGCGCGTTATTGCCATAACCGTATAGGGATTAATGGAAGAATGGATACGATTCAGGCAGCTGTTTTAATTGAAAAATTGAAACTGTTCCCCGATGAAATTATTATGCGCCAAAGAGTCGCCAAAGCGTATGATCAGATTCTGTCACCCCTTGTAAAAACGCCCTTTGTTCATAGTTATAATACAAGTGTTTATGCACAATATACCATTGAAGTAAGTAATCGAGATTCATTCCAAAAGGCAATGCAAGAATCAGGAATTCCAACTGCAGTGCATTATCCTGTACCCCTACATCAACAAGCTGCCATGGCCTATTTGGGTTATAAAATGGGAGATTTTCCTCATGCTGAATATGCAAGCAGTCGTGTTATTAGTTTACCCATGCATCCTTATTTGCAGGAAGCAGAGCAAATAAAAATAGCTAACGCCGTAAAAAGTGCACTAAAAGTACATCATGAAGAGGCTGTAGTATAATGATGCCTAAATTAATTGTTGCACTAGATTTTGATAATGAGCATGATGCTTTAAAATTAGTTGAAAAGCTGGATCCTAAAAGTTGCGCTTTAAAAGTTGGAAGCGAACTATTTACACTGCTTGGCACAAGTTTTGTGAAACAATTAATCAAAAGAAACTTTAAAGTTTTTTTAGACTTAAAATTTCATGATATTCCCAATACAGTTGCAAAAGCGTGTAAAGCAGGTGCTGAGCTGGGAGTGTGGATGATGAATGTCCATGCTTCTGGGGGAATGAGTATGATGCAAGCGGCAAGAAATGCTATTGATTCATATGGCACGAATAGACCTATCTTAATTGCAGTAACTGTTTTAACCAGTTTTAATCAAAATGAATTAATTTCAATTGGGATAGACACATCTGTAATGAGTCATGTAAAAAAATTAGCTATTTTGACCAAGGAAGCAGGTTTGGATGGAGTCGTCTGTTCCGCTCAAGAAGTTAAGGTCATAAAAAGTTCTTGTGGGGATCAATTTATAACGGTAACCCCAGGCATCCGATTGCCAAATAACGTAAGTGATGATCAATCTCGAATTATGACACCCAAACAGGCCATTGAAGAAGGGAGTGATTATTTGGTTGTCGGACGTCCAATCAATCAAGCATCAAATCCTGAACTTGTTGTTACTCAAATTTTAAAGAATATTCAAGATAATTAATCCTATTTATACCCTAGGTACATTGCAAAAATGTGCCTGAGTATCATACGTTAAAGTCACATCTGACAGTTCATAGCAGCTATTAGTTGTTCATTTCGGAATAATTCGGTCTATTTAATTTCTGATAAATTTGTGTTAATTATATTTGTGATGGTTAAAAATAATAAAACAAAAAGGAATCTTAATCGAATCATTTGAACAAAAGGTGATGGAAACAGCAAGACTCGAGTTAAATATAGCATGATCTAATCAGCAATAAATCAACTGGAAGCAGGGAGTGCTTTAATTATTGCTGAGGGAGTTAATGGATTATCATAACTTAAGGATAAGTGATGACACCACAACACGTAATAAGTCAGCTGCTTGAATCTGACGCACACCCATATGCTCAAAATCTTGATTTATTAAAAAAAATTATTATGACGGCCTATTTAGGACGTTTAGAAATTAATGGTTCCCTCCCCGATAATAAAATCGCTTTTGGTAATTATCTATTTGATAACGAACAAACAATGTTCGATTTTACTCGCGTAAGTGATGAGAAAAGATCATTGTTTAACCAATGGCTGTTGGATCCCCACCAAAAGGAAAAAACTAAAGCATTTTTATCGGGCGTAACAGTAAATGAGTATCGCGGTTTCACAGCAGAGGTTGCTTTAACCTGGTGGGGTAGAATAGTAAGCTGGTTTCAAGGGCAATTTTTAGAGCATTGGAAAATAAGTGATTTAGATTTATCACTGAAAAATATATCAAATTATCAATTAACTGGTATTCAAATGTGCCATGGTCATCATGGGATATTAGTAGGCTTTAATCAATTTTTAGTTCCTGGGACGGGAACAAAATATAAAGATCCTAATGACTCACAGCAAGAACCTCTAGGAAATACGAAACGACTTTTTATTACCGATAAATTAGTCGATCAGCTAATTTCGCTTAATATAAAAAATATTAACTTTGAATCCATATGTAAAAGCCCTCATCCTCATTCTATCGAAGTGTCCGATCCACAAGAACGTCTAGATAAAATGCATGATTATCGAAAGATGCAGCGATATATGTCATTAAAGCCTTGGTACGTACGCATTTGGAGTTGGTTATTTCCTTGGATAAACGAGGAAAAAGTTAAAAGCAAATCGATTAAAGAAAAACAGGTAGTACCTCTATATCAAACCAAAAAAATCGAGATATTTAGGTTTTTAAAATCACATGAGATTCTTGTAAGAGAAAGAAAGCCTAATATTGAAAATATAGTTCTTTGTGGTGGTGGCGCAAAAATTTTTGCTCATATTGGTGTCTGGAAAGCACTGAATGAAGCCAAAATATATCCTGAAAAATTTGCAGGCAGCTCCGCAGGAGCCATTATGGCCTTAATGTGTTATTTAGGTTATACAGCGGAAGAAATTGAAGCATTATTTAAACATTTTAAACATGAGCATTTAGTCCATTTTGATATAAATATCAATGGAATTTCTGAGGCTCATTCCCTAAAGACCGCTCTTGATTATGCGATTGCTTATAAATTAGATCAAATTGTTTTCAAATACCAAATTCCATATCCCCAAGGTCCAATCACATTTGCAACCTTAGAAGAAATTCGGCAGAAATGCCCGGGGTGTGGAATTGGTAAGGAATTAGTAGTTACAGCAACAAATAAAAGCCAAGGAAAAACTCGATATTTCTCTTACTTACGCTCACCAAATTTTGAAGTGAGTGAGGCAGTAAAAACATCCGCAAGTTTTCCTATAGTTTATAGAGCAACACTCATTGACGGAGAGGAACATAGTGATGGTGGAATATTAAATAATTTACCAACCAATGTGTTTTTCGATGATCATTCCACACTACTTGAATCCGAGTATGGTAATAACTTAAAAGTATTAGCCGTTAAGTTTGATGATGGTCCAGAGAGAAAGGCGATCGATCGTGTGATGGATAGAGTTTATAGAGAGAATGTTGTCTTAAATTGGATTTATAGATTATTAACTGGTGTTAGTGATCCAGCCAGCGGGTGGGAAAAAGATCGTTTGAAATTGAGAAAATATGCATGTCAATCCATTGTAATCAATGTTGATAATGTATCTACCTCATCATTTACCGTTGGAGAAGAAACTAGAAAGCAAATGATTGATTCTGGTTATCAAGAGACAAACAACTATTTGAACATGCGATATCACAAAAATGATGCCAAGGAATATGAAAATGAAGAGTTTATGTATACTACCTTTAGTTCCCTGGGTGAATTACTTTCCTATTGTTGTTATCGAGGTGATCAGCATTGGTTTGAAATAGTATTCCGACTAATTGAAGAATCTAGCGCTCCTAATCAAAGTGAGTTAATGCAACAAGCACAGGAGTTGCGTAGACTTTATTTTACTACCGCAACTTCATCACCTAAAACTCCCAAGCAAGATGATAGTCCATTGACTTTTTTTGGTAATGAAATACCCAATGCCTTATCATCGTCAACTAGAAAAGACCATCATAAGATATTACTTGCGATATATCCTGTTTTTTTAAAACTATCACAAGATTTAATAAAGGACAGCGCCGATAAAAAGATTTTTGATTATGCCCGCCATGTTTTTTCATTAAAAGCACCGTTTGAGTGTTTAACTCATTTTGCAAAAATTCGTAATGAAACGCATGTAATTTTTCATATCGCAATAAATTTATTAAAGCAATTGAAGAAAAATCCTTGTGAGAGAGTTTATGAAGAGATGAGTCGACTGCTTGATTTACTTAATAGTAATAAAAATTTATATAAAGAAGAGTATTTCTCACGTTGGGATTTATCCTTTTCTCAATGTTCACGCATACTCGATTTAATGAGCAAAAATTCTGAAGTTAATCCTCGAATGCTCCGTTCATTGAGCAGAAAATATGAGCCGATGCAAACGGTGAAAGCGGGCATTTATTATGAAGATGATTATGGAGATTTAGAGTCTGATGAAGGATTTTCATTTAGTATGTAATATGTTCATGGAACTATGATATTTTATCCGTTAACTCGCGAATTAATGGAATAAATTTTTATTATGAATATAAAAGGGTTTACACTGCTTGAATTGCTGATAACGATGGCAGTGTTCATAGGTTTATCAGTAATAGGGATTGGTTCATATACTTATTTTTTGAAAAAAAATGAGCAAAAAACAATTATTGATGAACTTCGTACGGCAATACAATATGCTAAGATGCAGGCGATAATTCTTGGTAATCCGGTATATGTTTCTCCGCTCGATGGGTCATCTAATTGGTCAAATGGGATGGTGTTAAATTTTTTAAACAAAAGAACGAATCAAAGGGAAGTAATTTATCAATGGCAATGGAACCATCCCCGCTGGGACTTGCATTGGGATGGCGCAGGTTCGAAAAAGAAAATCAGCTTTTCAACTTATCCTGGGCAAGCAATTAGCAATGGGCGTTTCATTTTAATGAATATGGATACCCATGAGCAGGTGCTAATTATTTTAAATAGGCTAGGGAGAATAAGAGTTAGCAATAACTTGTCGCTGATGCGTTAATTTTGTAAGATCTTACTGAACTATATTTTGTCATAAGTAGCAATAATACATGTCTATTAATACTCATTCTATTTTTACCATAAATGCACAAAGTTCGGAACAACTTAAAGAGTGGCTTAATTATAAAGCCTCATTAACTGATAAACTCCAGCAACTTAAGGGCGAAACGCAGATCGAGGTTATCTTTCAAGGTTGGGAAAATGTGAATTGGTGGGATAGAAACCTTCTAGAAATTCAGGATGAATTGGTCTTTCAGCGCGAAATCATAATGAAAAGTTATGATGTTGTGTATTGGTATGCACGCAGTATTATTCCTAAAAGATGTTATGAACTCGATCCTGTTTTTTTTGGGCGTTTAGAAAATGAATCCATAAAAAACTTAATTTTTAATGAAGATAAAGTTCATCGTATTCAGGGGACAACTTATCCCGTGGATCAACAATGTTTGGAGTATCATTGGGTAAAAAGGCATCTGAACTCAATTAGCGGGATACTTTGGGTTCGGCTCACTGAATTTTTATTTTTACAAAAAGAATCATTTTATTTGGCCGAGATTATGTTACCTGAACTTGAGAATATTAACCCATGAAGTGGAATGCATATTGGCGATTAATGCGATTTGATAAACCTGTAGGAATCCTATTACTTTGGTATCCAACCGCATGGGCTTTATGGATGGCAAATAAAGGGATCCCAACACTTAAACTCTTGGTCTTTTTTTTATGTGGCACTATACTGATGCGGGCGGCAGGCTGTGTGATTAACGATATTGCTGATAGAAATATTGATAAACATGTTGAACGCACTAAATTAAGACCATTAACGGCGGGTGAAGTGACTTTGCCTGAGGCTTTCCTATTATTAATAATATTACTTTTAGCAGCCTTTTTTATATTGATTCAGCTTCCTCGTAATTGTTTTTATCTTGGATTGATCGCCTTATTTATATCTTTATTATATCCATTTTGTAAGCGCTTTCTTGATGCGCCGCAACTAGTCCTAGGTTTGGCATTTTCTATGGGAATACCAATGGCTTATGTTGCATCAAATCAATTTTTAAATAATGAATGCTTCTTATTGTTTTTAATAAATTTTTCATGGATTCTTTCCTATGACACCATGTATGCAATGGCTGATAAAGCGGATGATTTACGAATTGGGGTGAAATCGACAGCGATTTATTTTGCTAATTATGATCGGATGATTATAGGTTTGTTACAATGTTCATTCCATAGTTTGTGGTTATGTTGGGCATTTATGAATCAAATAAATGAATCATTTTATATGTTTTGGTTTATAGCGGGCCTCATCTTGGTTTATCAACAAATACTGATTAATAAAAGAATTCCCCGAGATTGCTTCAAAGCTTTTATTGTGAGTGTCTATTATGGCGCATCAATGTGGATGGCGGTTTGTATCAGTCTATAAGATAGGAGTGACAGCATTTTATTACCTGGGTTCCGCTATGCGTCCCCCAGGTAATTTAGATTTAGTAGGTATCGCTACCATTATCTGCAACAACTCGAGTATTTTTTCCATAAATTACAAGGATTTTTTGTTTTGTTTTCAGTTTGAGATCTTCTGCTTGAACCACAGAAATAATTCCGCCTGAATTTAACTTAATGACATATTCAACACCATGTGATTGGTTATAGCCATTGTCCTCAAAGCTAGTACTACCTTTAGTTATGTTGCTTGTGTTTCGATGTAAATTCACAGGGCGCTTAGAAATAATTGTACCTGGAATAACTTTTTTAATTTTGCCTACTTCATTTGAATCATATTCACCAGGAGGTAATTTATTATTACAGCTTGCTAAAATGAGTCCAAAGAAAAGTACTAAAATAGGTTTAAATAAGTTTTTTCGGTTCATAGATACTTAACTCCAGTAAGGGACATGATTAAGATAAGAGCCCTATATAGACTGCGAGTGATTACCTTTTAAGTAATAGGGATTATCTATCTCACGTAATAATTAATTTTGCGACCGTACGAAGTATAACCGAGAATTAATTTATTTTTAACAGTTCTCCTAATAAACTGCTCGCTCCAATGCGAAACCAACTCTTATTAATTTGTTTTCCCATCACTAACTCTGCGAGGGTTGCATAATTATGTGCTTGCTGTGGTGTCCTAATGCCACCCGAAATCTTAATACCGCAAGATGTATTTGCGTCTCGAATCGCACTTAACATGGCGAATGCGGCAACTAATGATGCCCCTATAGGGGTTTTTCCCGTTGATGTTTTAATAAAATCACAGCCTGAATCAATTAACTCTTTACTTGCATTGTAAGTAGTTGTGATATCAGGAAAAGTTCCCGTTTCTAAAATTATTTTCAAAATGAGCTTATGTTGTTTACAGAATTGTGCAATAGCATGACATTGATCTAATGTGTGTTGTTTCTGTCCTTTAAGATACCTTTGGTAAGGAAATACATAGTCAATTTCTCTAACCCCCAACCTTATAGCCTTTTCTATAGATTCAAGTGAACTATTTAGATCTTCGCTTCCATGAGGAAAGTTAATAACTGTAGCTAAATTAATAGTATTTTCTGAAGAAACTTGATCCAAATGCTGTAAGTAAACACATAACGCAGCAACCTGATTTTGATTTCCGTTATGTTTTAATTGCAATAATGTTTCATTAGTGGCTTGCTCATCCAACAAGGTAAGATCAATGGTGTGAATCAGTTGCTTGGCAGGAATAATTCTTTTGGAATAGTTGCCAAGCAATGTTTCCATAGCCTCATTAAAATTGGTTTCTAAGGTCACTTTATACTCGCAATATATTGTTGCAGAATTAAATTTAGTTTTTCTGCAGCACTTTCAGCCATTGCAACCACCGATTCATGACTGTGTGCAGTTTTTGAAAGACCAGTTGCATAGTTCGTTATCATTGCAATAACTGCAACGTGCATTCCACAATGATTCGCAACTAAAACTTCTGGTACAGTAGACATCCCTACAGCATCAGCCCCCCAAACTTTAAATGCTCGGATTTCGGCGGCTGTTTCGTAATGAGGACCTAAAACTGAAATGTAAACTCCTTCGGTAAGCTTAATAGAATTTTTTGCTGCAATTGATAATAAGTCAAAACGCATTTGTTTGTCATAAGCATTATCTAAAGGATAAAATCTTGGACCAAACTCATCATCGTTGGGACCAATCAAAGGATTGCTGGGCTGCAAATTTATATGATCTGAAATAAGCATTAACTCTCCGGGCCCAACATCTTCTCTTAATGAGCCTGAGGCATTAGTAGCTATGAAGTAATCACATCCTAATAGTTTTAAAGCACGAATATAGGTTTTAACTGTTTCATAGTTCTCCGAACCTTCATACGTATGAGCTCGGCCTTGGAGACATACAACAGCCACATCATTCAAATATCCTAAAATTAAATTACCCCCATGTCCTTGTACGGTAACTTTTGGAAATCCAGGTAATTCTTCATAACTGATTCGAATTGAATCCTGTAACCCATCAGCAAATTTCCCTAAACCTGATCCTAATACCACGCCGATACGAGGTTTAAATGAGGGATATAGTTTTTTTATATAGTTTGCTGCTAAATGGGCATAGCTCTGCTTTGGTGCAGTATCTGTCATACAAATTTCCTATTAATTAAGGGTTAACATCAAAATTAAAAGCCAATGGGAGGAGTTCATTAATTTTTAAGCTACGTAATATTGAATCTTTATTACATAGATGGATCAACGTATCTGCGGTGGAAAATTCATGGATTCTTTGTCTGCATCCACCACAAGGTGAACACAATAGATTAGTCCCCGCAAGTATAACCATACTTTTAATGTGTTGCTCTCCTGCCGAGACCATTGCAGATATGGCGGAAGTTTCAGCACATACACCTAAACCATAGGAACTGTTTTCTACATTGACACCGCTATATAAATTATCTTTATCGGTGCATATACAACAAGCCACGCTAAACTTGGAATAGGGAGAATAAGAATGAGCAAGGGCCTTATGGGCGGTTGAAATCATTTTCGCAATTATTTGATCCATAATAAATCTCAATTAAAACTAGTAGTCTGTAAGTATAAAAGAGGATTGACTTTAAGACCATCTTCTTCTTTATGTTCTTCATCCTTAACAGATGATTTAGAGGGTTGAGATTGCTTTGGGGGATCAGAGAATAAACCATTGAAGCAACTGGGTTCTGGTTCAGGTGAGTTCGAATGGTCCAGGGAAGGTGAAGGTTTTAATGTTTCAGTCATTTCACAATAACTATCAGGACGTAAGTCGGGTTCATGTTGTCCCAAATTGCCATTTAACCAAAATTCAAATGCTAATGCGCCAAGCCCCACACAAATGAGCAGTGAAAAAATAGTAATGGGTATTGCTAGTGGTGGAAATAAAAGTATAAAAGTAGCTGCAAGCGCAGCAACTAAGCTTATGGCAGTGGATGTTACGGCGTAAGATACATAAGCTTTTTGCCGTGTCGAAGAAAAATTTTCATCGGCAGGAGGGGGATTTTTTAACTTATGATACTCTCCAATCGCCCAAATTATATTACCAAGAAGAAAAAGCCATGCTGCAGGCGGAAATAAAGCGGGTACAAAAATGGCAGCCACACTGATTACTGTTGCTGTAAACCCTATAGCTGAGGAAAAAATAAATTGCTCTTTAATTTGAGCAAATCCATACCATTTGCGATAGTGCTCTGGGTGATCTGGATGAAGATGGCATGCTGTAAACCAACTCAGATACGCTAATCCATAAACGCCCAGTGAAAGAAATCTAAAAATCGATGCGGCGAGTGGAAAAGGGATATACTGGAGTTTTGAGAGCAAAAAGCCAGCAAAGAAAAAGATGCCACTTGCTTTATCTAATTTCTGGGCTACGGTCATTAAAAGTAATCCTGAAGATTTTGTAACCCTGCAAATTGTACCTTAATTAAACAGAAAAAAATAGTTTATTTAATATATTTAAGAATATAAAAGTGAAAAAATATGCAGACTTAATCAATTTTTTACTTTTACATTATAGGTTGATGTATTAGCCATTACCGAATTGAGTTCAGATATTTCGGTTTTAATATCCGATTTTGAATCAAGAATAACCCGTACGAGCAATCCTCCATCAGGGTTATTTAGAGCCATAATTTCACCATGATGTAAGTAAATTGAGCGAGCGGCAATGGCTAATCCTAATCCGTATCCACCTGTTTTTTTTGTTCTTGACGTATCAACACGATAAAAGGGACTAAATATTTTATCGAGCTGATCTTTAGGTACACCAGGGCCTTTATCACTGATATCAATATAGATATGTTCTTTAGTTTCATCATGTTTTAATGAAACGACGACTTGTTCTGTGGCTGGCGAATAATGTAGGGCATTGCGAACCACATTCTCTATTGCTCTATGAATTAACCGCTCATCAAGGAGCAAGCTACACGGTTCAATTACACCCGCGTTGACGCGGGGGGTTTCCTCCCCAACTTCATAATTGGCATCTCTAATGATATTGTGTAAAAGAGCAGAAAGATCAACCTTACTTAAATTAAGATCAGTTGTTGATTTCTCTAAACGAGCAAAATCTAACACTTCAGTGATCAAAGCATTTAACCTGGCACATTCGAGCTCCATACGATTAAACTCTGTATCTGCTAAACCCTTCGTTTTATTACGTCCTAATTCTATGGCAATTTGTAATCGAGCAAGAGGGGAACGTAATTCATGTGAAATATCTTGTAACAATCGCTCTTTAGAGGTGATTAGGGTCTCAAGTTGTTCTGCCATTCGATCAAACTCATTGCTCAATTGAGCTATTTCGTCATTGTAATGTCCTCTTAAAGGCCCAACACGTGTATTTAACTTTCCAGTCGCAATCGACTTAGCTGCCATTCCTAACGATCGCAGAGGTTGAGTTAAATAGCGGGATAATAAATAACAGATTAGACCACTAATAAATGTGGCCAAAATGAGACGAATCGCTAGACCAGCCCACGGAACACCGACAAAATGATAGATTGGTTTTTCACTAACAGCTGCAAGTCGATAAAATTTTCCTGAAGTGGATAAAATTTCATGACTCACTATGAGTTTGCCTGATTTTAAAATACCTTCGCTTAGCTGATCCTGAAGTAAGTTTTCTGCAACTTTTTTCACATTTTCTGGTACTGCGTGTGTGCCAATAATTTCACCCGTGCTGGATAGCAAATAAATTGACATATGGCGTGAAATACCAATTTTATTAAGCCATTTTAATAATGCAGTTTGTCGGCCTGATTCGTAGGTTGCAACCGCCGCATTTGCATAACTATCCATAAATAGCTGTTCTTGGGCAGGCAATGATGATTTTTGTACGATGTGACTTATTACCCAGGCTGTAGTGAAAATAATAAGTATTGTGGCGAGCCAAAACGAAATAAAAATTTTCCAATACAAACTACGCATTAAACATATATCCAAATCCACGAACTGTTTTAACTATTGGTTCACCTTGAGGATTATCTCCTAACTTATTTCTTAAGTTACTGATATGAACATCGATACTACGATCATATGCAGTATATTTTCTGCCTAGCGCATATTCAGTAAGTTCCTCCTTAGAGAATGCTTGTCCTGGTGACTTTATAAGCATTTCTAAAATATTGAATTCAGCATTCGTCAGTTCAAGATAGTTTCCCGCCATGGTTACATGACGTTTGGAACAGTCAACAACTATATTATGTTGCTCAATAATAGGTCTTGATGTGGGAATCTTTTGAGTACGCCTTAAAATAGCACGTAAACGAGCTACTAATTCGCGGGGATTGCATGGTTTTGGGAGATAATCATCTGCTCCAATTTCAAGACCTACAATTCGATCGATATCATCACCACGAGCCGTGAGCATAAGAACTGGTGTTTCCAAATGTTCACGAATTGCTTTTAATACTTCAAAACCATTCAGTTTGGGTAACATGACATCTAGAATAATTGCATCAAAAGTTTGATTTAATGCTTTCTTTACTCCATTTTCTCCGTCATGGACACAAACAGCATGAAATCCTTCAGGTTCCAAATATTGGGCTAATAAATCTGTCAGCTCTATATCGTCATCAATTATGAGAATATTACCATTCATACTTCATTATGCCTTGCGTTTATCAATACATTCCATTAATTTGATTCTTCGAGCATCCGCGTTAATAATTTTAAACTCAAAAGAATCAATCGTAATCGTTTCCCCTCGTGAAGGTAAATGACCAAAACTATTCATTACAATCCCACCTATTGTATCATAAATTTCCTCACTAAAATCTGCTTTAAGTTGTTCATTAAATTCATCAATCGGCATATGGGCTTTAACAATATAGTGTCCATCTTCATGCGTCTTAAGATACGCATCTTCATCGATATCGAACTCATCTTCAATATCCCCAATAATCTGTTCGATAATGTCTTCAATGGTCACAAAGCCAGAAACTTCACCATATTCATCCACCACTATGGCCATGTGATTTTTGTTACTACGAAATTCACTCAGTAGGCTATCTAAGCGTCGACTTTCAGGAACAAAAGTGGCCTGCCTACAAATATCAAGTAAGTCAAAGGAATCCAAGTTAGCAGATTGATAGCGTAATAAATCTTTTGCGTGTAATACTCCAATGATTTCATCTGAGTCTGCAGTGATTACTGGAAATCTTGAATGGCCAGTTTGGGTGACTGTTTTGATGATGTCGCAGAATTGTTCATCTTCTTTAATACAAATCATCTGATTTTTTGGCAACATAATATCTCGCACACGCATTTTGGAGAATGAAATAGCACCTTCTATCATTGCCAAAGTTTCAGCACTAATAAGAGAGCGAATCTGTGCGTCTCTTAGTAAACTAACAAGTTCCTCTTGATTTTGTGGTTCTCCTTGTAAAAACTGCTTAAATCGAGCAAACCACGTACTGTTATCTTCCTCTTTATTCAAGTTAATTACCCTCTGCGTCGTAAGGATTTGGTAACCCAAGCTCAGCTAATAGTTTAATTTCAATAGCTTGCATTACGGCCGCTTCATCATCTTTAATATGATCATAGCCTAATAAATGCAATATTCCATGAATCAAAATCAATGCCCAATGGGATTCTAAAGTTTTTTTAAGATGCTTACTTTCTTCTAATAAAACTGTGGGGCAAATTACGACATCACCTAGTAATGGACACTCCAATTGTATCTCCGGAGGTAATGAACTGGGAAATGCCAAAACATTTGTGGTTTTATTTTGTTTTCTGTAGGTATGATTTAGATGAATCATTTCTTCTGGTGTAACCAGACGAACGGTGAGTTCAGCTTCTTTTTGATAATCTCTTAAAGCCAGTGAGGCCCAGTTTATTATTTCATCTTCGCTGATAGGTAGTGATTCATCAGTTGCGTTTTGGATATCGATATAATAAGTCATTTATTTTTTTCCTGTTGATGCCTGATCATAGCAGTCAACAATTTTAGATACTAACGGATGTCGTACCACTTCACGACTTGTAAACGTATGAATACTGATTTCCGGTATTTTTTTGAATAATCCTACTGCATGCGCAAGTCCAGAATCAATACCTTTAGGTAAATCAACTTGGGTCACATCTCCAGTTACTACAGCCTTTGAGCCAAAACCAATACGTGTTAAGAACATTTTCATTTGCATAACTGTTGTATTTTGTGCTTCATCAAGAATTATAAATGCTTCGTTTAGAGTTCGACCACGCATGAATGCTAAAGGTAAAACCTCGATAATATCAGTTTGAATGAGTTTTTGAGTTTCCTTGAAGCCTATCATTTCATATAATGCGTCATAAATAGGTCTCAGATAAGGTAGTACTTTTTCTACTAAATCTCCTGGGAGAAATCCTAATTTTTCGCCTGCTTCTACTGCCGGTCTTACAAAAATCAACCTTTGTACTTCCCCTTTTTCAAAACATTGTATCGCTTTAGAAACTGCTAAATAAGTTTTCCCAGTTCCTGCTGGACCAACAGCAAAGGTTACATCAAAACGATCAATTGAATCGAGAAAATCAGCTTGTTTATTATTTCGGGCGACAATTGATTTTCTGCATAGTTTAACATGATGAACATTATGGATCATTATTTTTTGGTTTTCCTTAAAAGTAATATATTATGAGTATAGTATTTATTATACTTTTTAGTTGTGTAAGGTTTAAGCTCACAAGAATAGTTCAGAACGCGCACCTTCTGCAAGATTTATGCTACAATCATTCTTTTTTGGTATAACATTCATTCATGATCGATCTTCATTGTCATAGCAGTTTTTCTGATGGATTCTTAAGTCCGAAGGAAATAATCCAAAGAGCACAAAGCAAACAGATTCAGTGTTTATCGCTAACAGATCATGATACAGTCTCAGGTTATCCTGAATTATTGCAAGCGGCTTCTACCACTTCGATTAAAATAATTAATGGTATAGAGTTTAGTGTCCGATGGAAAAAGCATGAATTACATATCCTAGGGTATCACATGGATTATACGCCGGATTTCTTCGAGCTTATTCAAAGACAAAATCAAAATAGAGTAGCGCGTGCGCAGCAAATTGGGACTGCATTGGACTTGCTTGGTATTGCGGATGCTTATTCAAAGGCATGTAACTTAGCGGGACATGAGCGCGTTGGTAGACCTCATTTTGCACAAGTTCTTGTAAATGAGGGTAAAGTTAAAGACCTTGCTACTGCATTTAAGCGTTTTTTGGGGAGAGGTAAGGGCGCTTATATTCCTACTCCTTGGATTAGCATCCAGGAAGCTGTCGAGGGCATTATTGATGCTGGTGGTCAGTCAGTAATTGCTCATCCACTTAAATACGGATTGACGCGTTCTAAATTGCATGAGTTAATTAAAGAATTTAAAGAAGTTGGTGGCGTGGGAATAGAAGTGGTTTCAGGTGAGATGACTGTAACTGAAGTCAATGAAATGGCTGCGATATGTCTTCGGTTCAATTTATTAGCTTCTTCTGGATCGGATTATCATAGTGATATTGCTTCGCGAGTAAAGCTTGGCGGTCAGAGGCCACTCCCAGTAAACTGTACACCTATTTGGCATGAATGGAACATTTAACAGGGGACTTTATGAGTCAGTTTTTTGCATTACATCCTGATAATCCACAGGCTCGTTTATTGAGAAAAGCGGTGAATATTATTGAGGAAGGGGGATTAATTGTTTACCCTACTGACTCAGGTTACGCGTTGGGTTGTAGTTTAGGTAATAAAGCGGCACTTGAACGTATTAGAAAATTACGCCAATTGGATAAAAATCATAACATGACTCTGGTATGTCGTGATTTATCTCAGCTTGGGACTTATGCCCGTGTATCCAATCCAATATTCAGATTATTGAAAGCATTTACGCCCGGTTCCTACACATTTATTCTTAATGCAACCCACGAGGTTCCACGATTAATGCTGCATCCTAAAAGAAAAACCCTAGGATTAAGGGTCCCCGATAATATGATTACACTTGCACTATTAGAGTGTCTCGAAGCTCCGTTAATGAGTACGACATTGATTCTCCCGGGTGCAAAAGCCCCATTGAGTGAACCTGAAGCGATTCACGATCTTTTAGGGCATCAGATCGATTTAGTTATTGATGGTGGTAATTGTGGACAAGAACCCACAACGGTAATTGATTTGACTGGTGATTATCCAGTGATAATTAGGGAGGGTAAGGGTGATCCCGAACCTTTTAAGTAATAATTAATATTTATAAAGAGGATATTGATGTCAGCATTATTTAGTTCCAATAAACGAGTTGTTTCTGGAATGCGTGTCAGTGGAAGATTACATCTTGGGCACTACCATGGTGTAATAAAAAATTGGATTAAATTACAACATCAATATGATTGCTTCTTTTTTGCAGCCGATTGGCATGGCTTAACTACACAATATGATGAGACGGGTTTCATAGAGAAACATTTGTGGGATATGATTGTGGATTGGCTGGCTTGTGGAGTAAATCCTGGATTATCACGAATATTTATCCAATCTTGGGTTCCAGAACATGCAGAATTGCACTTACTTTTATCCATGATTACACCGTTAGGGTGGTTGGAACGGGTACCGAGTTTTAAAGATCAACAAGAAAAACTAAAAGAAAAAGACTTATCAACCTATGGATTTTTAGGTTATCCCTTATTACAAAGTGCTGATGTTCTTATCTATCATGCTGATTATGTTCCTGTTGGTGAAGATCAAGTATCACATATTGAGCTTACTCGAGAAATTGCGCGTCGATTTAATCATATCTATGGTAAAGAACCTAATTTTGAAGAGTTGGCAGCCGAAGCAATTAAGAAAATGGGCAAAAAGAACGGTAAGTATTACAGCGAGTTGCGTCGTCAATTTCAGGAGCATGGAAATCATGAGGCAATTAAAACAGCACAAGCATTGTTAGAAGATCAACCCAATTTATCTATTGGTGATAAAGAGCGTCTCCTAGGTTACTTGGAAGGAAGTGGCAAAATAATTCTACCTGAACCTCATCCATTACTTACCGAAACTGCAAAAATGCCTGGCATTGATGGACAAAAAATGTCTAAATCTTATCATAATACAATTATGTTAAGAGAGCCTCCTGAACAGGTTGAGAAAAAGATATTAACTATGCCCACTGATCCAGCGCGAATCAAACGAACAGATCCTGGTGAGCCAGAAAAATGCCCAGTTTGGCAATTTCATAAAATTTACTCGAATAATGAAGTTAAAGATTGGGTTCAAAAAGGCTGTCGTTCAGCTGGTATTGGTTGCATTGAATGCAAACGACCCATCGTTGACGCGGTTAATAAAGAATTAAAACCTATCCAGGAAGCAATTACGGAATATGAGTCTGATTTGAGTTCAGTAAAGCGAATTGTTTCTGAAGGAAGCGAGGCCGCACGAGAAGTTGCTTGTAAAAATTTGAGTACCGTACGAGAAGTTATGGGCCTCGATTATTGATGTCTGGACGTTGTATGGGTACTTTTGAAAAATCCTGGACGAATATAATAGTGTCCAGGTTTCACTACTTCACCAACTTCACAGTACCGATTTATGTTGATCTTTGAAGGTGTCTGCAAGGAGCCTAATAAAGAATGAGTTTTTAGCATGGATATTGAATTAGCAAGTAAACCAGAAGTAAAAGCAATTATTGACGGTAAGGAGCTTACGGAGCTCCCAGATGATTTGTTTATTCCTCCTGATGCACTAGAGGTGCTTTTAGACTCTTTTAGCGGACCTCTAGACTTGCTTTTATACCTTATTCGCAAACAGAATATTGATATATTGGATATTCCAATTGTTAGTATCACGAAGCAATATTTGCATTATATTCAATTAATGGAATGCAGACGTTTAGAATTAGCTGCTGATTATTTATTGATGGCTGCAATGCTTGCAGAAATTAAGTCTCGATTGTTGCTTCCGGCTCCTCCTACTAGTGGAGAGGAGGAGGAAGAGGATCCTCGTATGAGTTTAGTACGAAAACTTCAGGCCTATGAACAAATAAAAGTTGCTGCGGAATTGCTCGATGCACTTCCACGACAAGAGCGAGATCATTTTCAAATTCAAATTGTTCCTTCTGAGCTTGAACGTATCATAGTTCATCCAGACGTACAGTTAGAAGATTTAATTACGGCAATGAAATCCTTATTACAAAGAGAAGAGCAGACAAGCCACCATCAAGTTTCACGCGAAGTATTATCGGTTCGTGAGCGAATGAGTCATGTATTAGCGCTTCTCCAAGAACATAATGTTTTAGAATTTAGTCAATTATTTTCAATCGAAGAGGGACGAATTGGTTTGGTAGTTTCTCTGTTAGCCATTTTAGAATTAGCGAGACAATCACTCATTGTGATCACGCAAAACGAAGCATTTTCTTCAATACATTTACAGGCAGCATAAGATGGATGAAAAGGAATTAAAAAACGTAGTTGAAGCGCTACTTTTAAGTTCGAATGAACCACTCTCTATAGATAGACTGCTAGATGTATTCGATGAATGGCAAAGGCCAACTAAAGAACATTTAGTTTTTATTATTAATGACTTAAAAGAAGACTATACCTCTCGATCCATTGAGCTTATCCAAGTTGCTACTGGCTTTATTATCCAAACCAGAAAAGAATATAGTAGCTGGGTTGCACGAATGCAAATTGAAAAACCGAGTAAATATTCTCGTGCTTTGCTTGAAACTTTAGCTATTATTGCTTATAAGCAACCTGTTACCCGAGCTGATATTGAGGAGCTTCGTGGTGTGGCAGTAAGTAGTCAAATAATAAAAACCTTATTGGAGCGAGAATGGATTCGGGTTTCTGGTTATAAAAATGTAGCGGGTAAACCCGCTGTATACACGACTACAAGAGAATTTTTGAATTATTTTAATTTAAAATATTTAAATGAACTTCCAACCTTACCTGAGGTTATGGAAGCATTAACTTTACATAATCCTAATGAAGAGTATATTACTGAATGAGCAGCGAAAGGTTACAAAAAATACTAAGTCAAGCTGGCCTTGGATCTCGACGAGAAATGGAGCGTTGGATAGAAAATGGCTGGGTCCAAGTTAATGGCAAACCAGTAAAATTAGGTGACTCAGCAAGTGCCGAAGATAAAATCACTGTAAAAGGAAAGTTAATTGCTAATCCCCTTAAAGTGAGGCAAAACACCCGCATTCTGCTTTACCATAAACCTGTAGGTGAAATATCAAGCCGTCATGATCCTAAATTTGAGAAGACCGTTTTTGATCATCTACCTCATTTACGACAAGGCCGTTGGGTTCAGGTGGGTCGTTTGGATTTAAATACTTCTGGTTTACTTATCTTCACCAATAATGGTGATTTGGCGAATCAATTAATGCATCCTAAATATGGCTTAGAAAGAGAATATGCAGTTAGAATTCATGGTCAAGTGAGTCCGGAGGCTTTAAATATTTTACAAAAAGGAGTGGAACTTGACGATGGAATAGCTAAATTTACCCGCTTAGAATTCCGGGGTGGAGAAGGCTCGAACTCCTGGTATCATGTGACCTTAAATGAAGGACGTAATAGGGAAGTACGACGTTTATGGGAGTCCCAAGGTGTTGAAGTAAGCCGATTGATACGCATTCGTTATGGTGTATTAACTATGCCAAGATTTTTATCGCGTGGCCAATGTTATGAATTAACGCCCAAAGAGGTTACTGAGTTTTTAGCTTCTTTGCCTAAACAATAATTTATATCAGTACTTTTAATATAGGGAATTTTGTCGTCATCCCTTGCAAGACGCGGGATGACGGGACGCGGTATTCAAGAGGATGCTGCCCAAATGGGTCGACCCTACATTTAATTTTAAGCAGTATATGTCTTTTTCTCTTTACTAAAAGGCTTTAATGATTCTGCAATTTGTTTATATAATTCAGGAAGCCATCTCGGTTGTGCAAAGGTAGTGGTGGATGGTTTGCTCTTACGTAAATCATTGGGTGCGATAATTACCTGAATATTACTTAAACCTACGCGACGTGCCAAAATAAAAAGTTGATCTATAGCGAGATCTCCCACAGCCAGACAACCTACAGATAAGTTTTTACCATGGATAAAAATATTATTGCCTAAATTTCTTCTCCCATCTTGATAACCTTTTTGTTTATCAAAATTATTGGGGTAATTAATCATCATTGACAAATGCATACTGCTGAATGGATTAAAATTAACTAATTTATAAACACCTTCAGGGATTTGTTTATCATTTTCACGTAACTTAGGACCTAGCCGACCACTGAATCCTGTTAAAGGGTAATCATGAATATGTTTCCATGATTGATTAGAGTCTTTAGCCCAGAGCTCCACTTTTCTTTCGGATTTAAAAGCAAGTAACGCAATATCACTCGGAGGATAACTTACCTTAGCTTTTGAGAAATAAGATTTCAATTGCGGTTCGACACGTAAGCCATATCGTTTAATTGCTCGGTCGACGGCTTGATCCCAATTAAGTTTAGGTGCCATAGCAAAGCAATTCAGGCTAAATATCATTATGACAAATGCAAATAACCGTTTCATAGAAATACTAGAGTGATGGATTGTTGGCATGTTATCAAATATTAATACAAAGAACAATTTAACCTCCCAGACTTCACGTGCAAATAAATTCATTTAATGCTTTTTATTGATTTTCTTCTCAGAATGGATCAATAGATTTAACTTTTATTTTTTTGTTTGAGTAGCATTTGTTTTTTTATGGGTAATGACATTTGTGTAGTAATGAAATCGGGGCTCGTTGCTAGATGGCCTACAGAGGGTAATAGACCATAATAGTTCGGACAAAGGTAGGCGACAGAACTGTCTCGATCAATTTTATAAAATACATACTTACTATCACAATATCCAGGCTTGTCAAAGAGGGCCACCTGCATAACGGGTGTTCCTTCCATCTTATTCTCTATAAAGAATGCATTAATCCACAGATTGCTAATCAGAATAAATGCTCCCACAACTAAAAGTGCATTAACAAAAGTATATGCGTATTTAAAAGCAGGGGCATTTATACTTAAATGCGATATGACTTGTATTAGGGCAAGGAGCAAGATAAGTAAATTAAATGAATAAATTCCTGCATTAAGATAGTTAAAATAGGTTCCAAAAATTTCATTTCCAGAGAATTGAAAATGAATGAGAAGTGCAATAAGGCTCAGCCAAAGAGATGAAATAATGTAATAAATAGCGTGTCGTTTTATTCCAATAATAAAGAGTACTAGTGCAATTAATGGAAAAAGACTTTGGATTAATTTTCCCAGTGTATACATTTGAGTCATACTCTAAAAATTAAGTGATATATACTTTAAAACTATATAGTTATATCAGTATTTTGGGCATCTGTATAGATTGTACTAAGCTTGAGTTTAAGTGTAATAAATTATCGTTGCCCTGAGGATGTTTTCCTTTTTAATCGATCATCTTGAGAGTATGTAGGAGAACTGTTTGGACGATGTCCTAATAAAGTTACTTGAAAAAGCTGTGTTGTGACATGGTTAAAAGGTAGTGTCATTGTTTTCTTTAATAAGGGTTAAGTATGGTTCTGTTGGATATATTGTTGTTTTAATCATACTCTCTGGCAATTTGATTTGTTTGACTACAAAAGGATTTTCAGTTTTAAACATATAACTTAATGGATTTATTAAATTTGGGAAATAACCCTGATTACTCATTTTCTTATTTGCTCGAGTAGATGGATGAACGCTACCTATCCATAATGGCTGATTTGATTCTAATATATTATAACTTGACTCCCAAATTCTTAATTCCAAAGTTAACTTAGTTTGTTGATCGGAATAAGTCATTATCAACATGGGCGGCTTATTTTCATACAACTGAGTAAACAATGGCAATTTAACGCTGTTTGGTTTTTGACTCATTCGCAAAAGTAAATTGGTAAAAAATGAATCTTGATGCGGTTTCCATCCATTCTTTTCTAGCGAATTTTGAAGTGTATCCAAATTGCCTGAGAATTGAATGTTCAATAAACTAATTCGTTTACCTATCCGACTAAATTGGTAAATTGGTAAAGTTGGCTTTTCTTGCCCCCACCAAGTTTTTTCGCTTAAAGTAAATTTTTTATGATAGGGAGTATGGTTGTAAGATAAAGTTTTGAAATTTACATAGGTTGAGCCAAATGAAGGTAAAAAAATACCGATAAAAAGCAAAGAAATTAATAGTAATGACGGTATCGTTTTTTGCTGTGGGATATTAGATTTTCTATAAATCAAACAGTGAATCAAGCAAATTGTTGTACCCGCAAAGTACGATGCCAAAATGTCTGTGAGCCAATAATCTCCTAAATACAACGCACCTAAACCACTAAAACCAAGAATTGTAAATACAATTGACTTTGACATGTTGGTGAATAAATCATAGGTATTATTAAGATAAAATAAAATAAATCCATACAATGCTGTAGCAATTAAAAGATTAACTGCAGGAAAAGAAGAGCCAGGCATAACAATCAATAATCCAGACGGTCTAGGAATATGGATAAAATAAATAAGGGATAGAGCTAAAAAACTACTAAAAACAATAAGACTGCATAAATAAACTATGGCTGTTTTATTTTTCTGATAAATAAACCAGCCACAACAAATAATAAAGAGACTGAATATCGTTGTTGTAGCGGTTAATTGAGTACAAAAGATAAAAAATACTTTTAATGTGGGGGTATTAAAACTTTGTAGAAATAAATAAGTGGGATAATTAACGGAGGCAAGATATTGTGTCCCGACTGTTAGTCCTAAAAGTGTGAGAAAAAAAAGCAGGCAAAACATGGTTATCAATACCAGTGCAGCAGTATGGTAGTGATTTGATTCACCCTGAGGTGTAAGCATGCGGTACACGTAAACAAAAACAGAGTTGTCTTTAAGTTTTAGCCAGAAAGTATGTAAGTGAAGCTTTAAAATAGAGCTTAATAACCCAACAATTCGCTTTATGAATAAACTAATAAACCAAAGTACAGCAAGTAGAATAAGGATTAATATAAATAATCGTGTTGCGCTTTCAGTAGAGAGTTCATGACTTGCCGCTCCTATTGCAACACCCGGCATAACATATAAAATAGACCAGCCAATCGCTGATAAAACATTTGCTACAAAAAAACGCCAATGCTGCATATGTAGTATCCCTGCAATTACGGGAATAATTGAGCGTAGGGGTCCCACAAACCGACCAATTAATACACTTTTGCCTCCGTGTGTTTCAAAAAAATCTTTGCCCCATTGTATCCATTTGGGATATTTACTAAATGGCCAAATTTCAGTCAATCGATCGCTATAATAATAACCCAGGATATAACTAAGGCTATCTCCAACAACGGCCCCTAAAATCGCTGCCAATAAGGTAAGATCAATACGCATAATTCCGGAGCCAGCAAGGATACCTATGGCGGTCATAGTAACACTACCTGGTACAATACTACCTATAATTGCAAGGGATTCAGTTAGAGAAATTAGAAATGTGATAAATAATGACCAGTGAGGGTTTTGTTGCAACCAAACAGTGAGTGGCTGTACGTAATCTACGAACAAGTTCATATTTTTTCAGCGATAAAATTGTTGCAGAAAATATTGCACGAAATGCTGATTGACTTCGTCTATTTGCACGGTAGGAACAAACTGACTTATTTGAGTCATTTCCATTTTTGCAAATCCACATGGATTTATTCCTGAAAAAGGTTTTAAGTCCATATCAACATTAAGGGCAATTCCGTGATAAGTACGCCCATTTTTAACTCTTAACCCAATTGACGCAATTTTTTTCTCATTAACATATACACCCGGGGCGCCACAATGTATAGAACCTTCGATTTGATATTGTGCAAGCACGGAAATCAGAATCTGCTCCAATTGACTCACCAATGATCTTATCCCTAAATTTTTCCTATTAATATCCATTAAGACATATGCAACAAGCTGGCCTGGTCCGTGGTAAGTCACTTGTCCTCCACGATCCGATTGTACTACAGGGATAGATGCAGGATTTAGAATATGTTCGGGCTTACCTGCTTGTCCTTGAGTATAGACAGGGGAATGCTCCAAAAGCCAGAGTTCATCTTGTGTATGTATGTCTCGGTTTTGGGTAAACTCTTTCATTCGCAGCCAAACATCATTGTAATTTTGAATACCCAGCTGTTGTATTTTCATTATAGAACCATTTTCACGTCGGGATGTTGGGTAATGGCTCTATAAAATGTATCAAGCATTTCTTGATTTCTAGCATAAACCGTCACAGTTATTGCTAGATAATTGGAATCTTTACTCATTTTATGAGTCAGCGCATCTTCTGTAATATCAGGAAAGTGAGTGAAAGTAATTTCTCTGATTTCCTCTAGAAAAACAGTTGAATTGGTCCCTATTATTTTTATAGGAAAATCACAGGGAAATTCAATTAAAGTTGTTTTTTCCATTCTTAAACCCTATGGCTTAGGAGCCAAACCATCGTTTAAAGGCCAAACGTATTGAGTCCTTTGTTCGAGTATAAAAACCGCCTGATTCAACATCTTGCAAAGCATACAGTGGTCGAGTTGATACTACGTTATTGTCAAATTGAACCACCAAGTCACCTATTTTATCACCTTTCTTAATGGGAGCTTCAAGGTAAGAAGGAGCTTTTGTAGAGATATTAAGACGTTGATACTGACCAGTCGGAATAGTGATATATTGATCTTCATTTAGTCCTACAGCTATTTTATCAACACTTCCTTTATAAAGAGGAAGCTCGGAAATTGATTGTCCTGATTTGTAAAGCTGATGCGTTTCAAAGAACCTAAAACCATAATTGAGTAATTTTTCGCTATCATCGGCACGAGAAGAATCACTGGGTTCACCAAGAACAACAGCAAGTAAACGCATATTGTCACGTTTTGCAGAAGATACGAGACAAAAACCTGCTTCATTCGTATGACCAGTCTTTATACCATCCACTTGATTATCGCGCCATAACAATCGGTTTCTATTGGGTTGACGAATGCCATTGTAGGTAAACCACTTTTGCTTATACCAGTCATAATATTGTGGAAAATCAATAATTAAGGATCTTCCAAGAATCGCTAAATCTTTTGCCGTAGTATATAGGTTAGGGTCAGGCAAACCGGTACTGTCAGTAAAATGACTATTTTTCATTCCAAGATTTTGAGCTTGCTGATTCATAAGATCAGTGAAAGAATTTTCAGTTCCACCAACATGTTCTGCCATAGCCACACAGGCGTCATTGCCGGAGTCAACGATAATTCCTTTGAGCAGGTCTTCAACAGGAACTTGTTGACCTTCTTTAATAAACATACGTGAGCCACCTATTTTCCAAGCATCACGACTTACTCGGACATTATCAGTGAGGTGAATTTGTTCATGATGCAGGGCGTTGGATATCACGTATAAAGTCATCATCTTAGTTAAACTTGCTGGAGGTAAACGTTCTTCACTATTTTTTTCAGCAATAATTTTGCCGCTGTTTACGTCGATAAGTATGTACGCTTTCGCATTAAGAATTGGGGCCGCAGGAGTAACTAAAGGTTTATCATTCACGGTTGGCGAAGGTCTTTCCAAATCCGCGGTAGGTTTTGGAGGTAAGGAGTCTCCCTCAGCCATAGAATTTGTTGATTGTACAAATAATGTAATAATAAACAAAGTAGTTAATAAAATAGACGTTGCTCTTGTCATGTTGTTATCTAGTCCCAGTGCAAAATGCGAATATAGTACCACAGCCTTTTGCCGGCAACAAAATAGCAGATGAAAAATAATGAAATTTTTTTCAAAATAAAATAAATCTTCGAAATTATGTGATATTTCTGTATATTAACCAGAAAATAATAATTAAAAATAGAAAATATGCGAAAGATACTTATTGCCGTGACGATTATATTAGCCGGTTGTCAAACTACAAATCAGTCTCTTGATTCAGCATCAGCAGGAAGCAAGCAGCCTACACGACAAGTAACTCAGAATAAGAACAATACTAATTATTCCATATATAACCGTTATAAGAATAAAAACAATCGATATACCCAGCGCCAAGATGGAGCCCCAGCAAAAGCTAAAAAAATAAGTTTTAAAGAGCCGGTACCTTCCAAAGAGCCTTTGAGTCGATATGGCAACATATCAGAATATTCCGTTGATGGACGCTCATATCAAGTAATGAGAAGCTCATCAGGATATAAAGCAAGAGGAATCGCTTCCTGGTATGGCACAAAATTTCACAAACAAAGAACTTCAAGTGGGGAGCCTTATGATATGTATGTCATGTCCGCTGCACATAAAACTTTACCACTGCCCACATATGTAAAAGTTAAAAATCTAAATAATGGAAAGGTTGCAATTGTTAAAGTAAACGATCGGGGACCATTTCATTCCGACAGGATTATTGATTTGTCCTACGCTGCGGCTTTAAAACTCGGTGTCTTTCCCAAAGGGACTGCACCGGTTGAAATTGAAACATTAATGGGACCTAAAGGACAGGCCCACTATTATCTTCAGGCTGGAGCTTTTACAACCGAAGCCATGGCGAAGCGGTTAAAAGAAAAATTAACTCATATCACTCCATCCCCAGTATATATTGAGCATTACAAGCAGCATTATATTGTGAGAGTTGGTCCATTTGGTTCTAAAAATATGGCCGATAGTCTAAAACGCAAATTAACACTTAATGGAGTGAAGGGTTCTTTTTCCGTTTTAGTTTAATTCATATGAATTTTGATGGCTTATTAATGGATTAATGGATAAAATTATCACGTCAAACTTCAGAACATTTGAATTATTATAGTAATAAAATTGTATAGGCCTTATGTACTAGCGCAGTATATATCAATTTTGTGTTTAACTTCTTGTTCTAGTGTGCTTAATCTGGCTTACAATGTTCTTTATTAAGGTTGGTTTTATTTTAATATTAAGGTGCTGAATCAATGCATGATGGCTCTGTGTTTTATACCATATTTTTAATTTTCGCAGGAGCAGCATTTCTATCCACCTTGGTTCTTTACACCAAACAGTCTTTGCTGGTTGCATATATTCTTTTGGGTGCAGTATTTGGACCATGGGGTTTAAAGCTTGTATCTGATGTGAGTATTGTCAAACAAATTGGTGACGTGGGAATAGTTTTCTTATTATTCCTACTTGGATTGCATTTGCAGCCACAAAATCTCGTTCATATGCTTAAGAAAGTTACATGGATTGCTTTAATAAGTTCTGCTCTTTTTGCAGTTACTGCATATTTTATTGGCAGGTTCTTTGGGTTGACAGTGGCTGAATCATGGATTTTAGGCGCTTCAATGATGTTTTCAAGTACCATTATTGGGTTGAAATTATTACCGACGACTATCCTACACCATCAACATACTGGTGAGGTCATGATAAGCGTATTGCTTATGCAGGACGTTATTGCAATCATTGTATTGATCTTAATTAATGGAGCCCAGCAAACAGGTGGTTTCTCCATAGATGATATAATTTTAGTAGGCATTAATTTACCTGCTTTGTGCCTTTTTGCATTTGCTATTGAGAAATATGTTTTAATCCGGTTGCTGGCTCGTTTTGATAGAACTCAGGAATATGTATTTTTATTATCAATTGGTTGGTGCTTGGGGTTATCAGTTCTGGCACAGAAGATGGGGCTCTCAGAAGATATTGGTGCTTTTATTGCTGGAGTTGCACTTGCAGCAAGCCCAATCTCCCTTTTCATTGCAGAGAGTTTAAAACCCTTAAGGGATTTTTTCCTGGTCATGTTTTTCTTTTCAATCGGAGCAACTTTTAACTTTGGTTTGGCACAACAAGTTATAATTCCTGCGCTTATTTTGTCTGCTTTAGTGCTTCTGCTTAAACCTGTTTTATTTTATTTACTTCTTGAAAAATCGGGTGAAAAGAAACATGTTGCCAAAGAGGTAGGTATACGATTGGGACAAGCAAGTGAGTTCTCATTGCTGGTTGCCAGTATTGCCTTGAGTACCGAACTGATTTCGAATAAAGCTTCTAATTTAATTCAGGCAACTACTATATTAACTTTTATTGTTTCATCGTATTTTGTTGTATTGAAATACCCCACACCCATAGCATTCTCTGATAAAATGCGTAAGGACTAAAATAATGAAATTATTGGTAATATTATTGTGTTTATTAAGTGAACGTTTTTTGATTCACTCTGTTTCCTATCAGCGATTTTATTGGTTCCCAGATTATTGTCAAAAGATCAAAAATATGGGGAATAAACATAGTTTTCTTAATAATCCATGGGCACTTTTGGTTTTAATCATAGTACCTATTTTACTGCTGGTGTCTCTGCTTTATCTTTTGCTGAACCCTGTGGTGTTCGGTTTAATGGGATTTCTTTTGAGTGTACTCGTTTTCTTTTATTGCCTTGGTCCCCAAAATGTTTTTTACCCAATAGTACAATCAGATACAAAAAGTAACCAAGAGCTTGTCGGGGACTATTTTATCTTAGTTAACAGACAATTATTTTCTCTTGTATTTTGGTTTATCATCGCCGGACCTATTGGAGCTTTGGCATATCGTTTAATTACTTTATGCCGCGAGATTCCTTTCATAGAGGAGCAGGCAGATGAAGTTACTGATCTGTTTGAATGGATTCCAGCTCGTTTAACTGTATTGCTTTTTTTACTTGTAGGAAATTTCCAACGAGGCTTTTCTTTATTTACGAATTACTTTCTCGCCAAACCGGATATGAATAATGAGATGTTACGAGAGTGTGGGCTACTCGCGGTTAGAACAAATGAAACAGACGAGATTCCTATGCCAGTAGCAGAAGGATTGGTTGAGCATGCAATTATTGTTATGTTGGTTTTTATTGCTTTATTTACATTAATTACCTGGTTGTAATTATGTTTTAAGAGTTTTGAGCTGAGAGCATTTAACTGCATAATCATTTTTGTGGATTTTATATGAATTCTTTTGAGCGTCTAATTTGTTGCACTATAATATTAATGCTTGCTGGTTGTCAGGGGTTTCATCAAAATGCATTAACAGGCCAAGCATTAGAACAATGTAATACGACATGTGTGCAGCACTTTGAGTTTTGTAAAGATAACTGTATTAATAATTGTCAGACATGTTCCTATGTGTCTCAACGACAAGCGGAAAAAAGTTTTGCGAAATATGTACATGAGCGAAGAGTTCAAGGTAAAAAGGTGATGCGCGAGTTGAATTCTTACCGCGATCCACTACAATGCCGCAAAGTAACATGTGATTGCTCATCAGATTTCACAATTTGTAAGAAAGGTTGCGCTGGTGTAATTCCAAAATAATTACAAGCTGTACCTTATTGAGTTTAATAGATTTCGGGGAACACTTTCATGGCAAATGAAAACAATTTAGATTTGGATCCTATAGAAACACGTGAATGGCTGGATGCCCTGCAAGCTGTATTAATCAATGACGGTCCGCAACGCGGAGCTTTTCTTTTGAAACAGCTTCTTAGTAAAGCAAATGCAGAAGGGGTTAACTTAACCAGTTCAATTAATACACCCTACAGAAATACCATTAATCTGCATGAAGAAAAGCAAATACCTCCTGATGAGGGTATTGGTAAGCGGATTAGTGCTTTGATTCGTTGGAATGCGGTGGCAATGGTGTTACGTGCAGGTAAATATGCTCCTGAACTAGGGGGGCATATCGCTTCGTACGCTTCCTCATCTACTTTGTATGAAACAGGTTTTAATTACTTTTTTAAAGGACCCAATGGCGAGCATGGGGGGGATTTAATATATATCCAAGGTCATTCTTCCCCCGGTATCTACGCTCGTGCTTTTCTTGAAGGGCGACTTACAGAAGAACAATTGGGTAAATTCAGACAAGAAGTAGAAGTTGATGGTCTATCCTCATACCCGCATCCGTGGTTAATGAGTGAGTTTTGGCAATTTCCTACTGTATCTATGGGATTAGGTCCTTTACAAGCTATTTATCAAGCACGATTTTTAAAATATTTAGAAAATCGAGGATTAATAAAAACTGAGGATAGGAAAGTATGGGCTTTTCTTGGTGATGGTGAAATGGATGAGCCTGAATCAGTAGGGGCTTTAAGTATTGCAGCGCGTGAAAAGCTTGATAATCTTATTTTTGTGGTTAATTGTAATTTACAGCGCCTTGATGGACCTGTACGTGGCAATGGCAAAATAATTCAAGAACTAGAAGGTTTATTCCGTGGTGCTGGCTGGAATGTAATTAAAGTGATTTGGGGTGGACGCTGGGATCCATTGCTAGCGCGTGATAAAGAGGGTTGGTTGCAAAAACGTATGGAAGAGTGCGTGGACGGTGACTATCAAGCCTATAAAGCAAATAATGGCGCTTATGTGCGACAGCATTTCTTTAATGAATATCCCGAATTAAAGAAAATGGTTGAAAATTATACCGACGAAGAAATCTGGAGATTGAATCGTGGTGGCCATGATCCTCAAAAAGTTTATGCTGCCTATGCTAAAGCGGTTGAACATAAAGGTACACCCACTGTTATTTTAGCAAAAACAATTAAAGGTTATGGAATGGGAGCCGCTGGTGAAGGACAAAATATTACTCACCAACAAAAGAAAATGACTGTGGAGCAACTGAAGGCATTTAGAGACCGATTTAGTATTCCTATCAGTGACGACCAAATTGCTGATATTCCATTTTATAAACCTGCAGATGATAGCCCTGAAATTAAATACATTAAGAAACAAAGAGAAATATTAGGCGGTTATCTACCATCGCGATCAACACAAGTAGAACCTTTAAAGGCTCCTGAGCTTGCTGAATTTTCATCTGTTACTAAAGGCTTAGGTGACCGTGAAATTTCCACAACGATGGCATTCGTACGTATTCTTTCAACATTGTTGAAAAGTAAAGAAATCGGCCCACGGATCGTTCCAATTGTTCCTGATGAATGCAGAACGTTTGGAATGGAAGGTTTATTTAGACAAATTGGTATTTATTCTCCAGTGGGTCAACTTTATACACCGGTAGACCATGAGCAAGTAATGTTTTATCGTGAAGCGAAAGATGGACAAATCCTTGAGGAAGGAATTAACGAGGCAGGAGCTTTTTGTTCGTGGATTGCAGCAGCGACTTCTTACAGTTCAAACAAATTAGCGATGATCCCATTTTATATTTACTATTCTATGTTTGGATTTCAACGTATTGGCGATTTGGCTTGGGCTGCTGGGGATATGCAAGCTAGAGGATTTCTATTAGGCGGAACTGCTGGACGAACCACACTGGCAGGGGAAGGATTGCAACATCAAGATGGACATAGCCATTTATATGCTTCAACAATTCCAAATTGTGTTTCTTATGATCCCACTTATGCTTATGAACTTGCTGTGATTATCCAAAACGGTTTATATCGTATGTTCGAGAAGCAGGAAAATATTTTTTATTACATTACCGTAATGAATGAAAACTACATGCATCCAGATATGCCAAAAGGGGTTGAAGAGGGCATCATAAAGGGGATGTATGTATTGCAAGAAACCAAGAAGAAGTCCAAACAACATGTTCAATTAATGGGAAGTGGAACCATATTGCGTGAAGTCATTAAAGCGGCACAAATGTTAAAAGATGATTATGCTGTGACTGCAGATATTTGGAGCGTAACAAGCTTTAATGAATTAAGAAGAGATGGGTTGGCTGTAGAACGTTATAATGCAATGCATCCCAAGGAAAAAGCACAAAAAAGTTATGTTACAACTCAATTAGAGGGCAGACCAGGGCCAGTAATAGCTGCAACAGATTATTTACGAATTTATGCAGATCAAATTAGACCGTTTGTACCTAATCACTATGTAACTTTGGGTACTGATGGTTATGGAAGAAGTGACACACGAGAGCGACTACGTCATTTCTTTGAAGTAGATGCTAAATTTATTGTTCTCGCAGCATTAAATGCTTTAGTTGCCGAAGGAAGTATTGATAAGTCTAAAGTTGTGGATGCTATAAAGCGCTATAACATTAATCCTGATAAATTAAATCCGGTTAATCATTAGAATTAAAAATATATAGTAGGCTTGGTAATTCAAGTTTTGGTGGTAATGGAACCATAAATTAATCACTTAGATATGTTTTCTATTCCATCAAGGCTTGAGTACACTGAGCAATCTTTTGAGGAAAAACATGGCAAACGAAATAGAAGTTAAGATTCCTGATATTGGTGGAGCGACTCAGGTTGATGTGATCGAAATAATGGTTCAAGTAGGAGATCAAATTGAAGTTGATACGCCACTCATTACTTTGGAATCAGATAAAGCCAGCATGGAGATTCCTTCTCCAGTTGCAGGAAAAGTCACCAAACTGAATATTAAAGTGGGTGATAAAGTGTCTGAAGGCGATCTGATTCTTTTTGCCACGGTGGAAAAAGAATCGAATAACGAAAAAGAAAATGAAACTCCACCTGCTAAAAAGGAACCGGTCAATTCAGAGCCAAAAGAATCTCAAGTGACACAAGAAAAGAAATCAGAACAATTAAAAGAAGTTAAAATTCCCGACATTGGTGGCGCAAGCCAAGTAGACGTGATTGAAATCATGGTTCAAGTTGGGCAACGAATTGAAGTAGATACGCCACTGATTACTTTGGAATCAGATAAAGCCAGCATGGAGATTCCTTCACCGATTTCAGGAACTATAACGAAGCTTAATGTTAAAGTAGGTGATAAGGTCTCTGAAGGTGATTTGATTCTTTTAGCTGCCTTAGAAAGTGGATCTGAAATTGAAAAAAGTAAAACCGCTACAGCCGAGCAGAAGCCAGCAAGTGTTGCTGCAACAACAAACCAGACAGAATCTAAAAAAGAGGAGCCAGCTTCTCCTCAAGCTGCTTTTGTTGAGCCAGTAAATTCTTCAAAATTAATTGCTGCAGGTCCTGCTGTAAGGCGCATAGCTCGTGAATTCGGTGTAAATCTTGATGCAGTAAAAGGTACTGGTCGTAAGGAACGGATTACTAAAGAGGATGTACAAGCCTATGTTAAAGGTCGTCTTAGTGAGCAACCGAGTCAAGGCTCTCTTAACATTCAACCTAATCCAGTAATTGACTTTACTCAATTTGGTGATATTGAAACTAAACCACTGAATAAAATTAAAAAGCTTACTGGAGTTAACGTACATCGTTCTTGGATAACCATCCCTCATGTTACTCAATTTGATTCAGCTGACATTACTGATGTTGAAGCATTTAGGAAGTCTGAATCAGGACAGGCTAAAGAAAAAGGATATAAACTCACTTTGCTGGCTTTCGTATGCGCTGTAGTGAGTAAAGCACTAAAGGCATTTCCTCAATTTAATGCATCATTAGATGCTTCTGGCGAAAATCTTATCTATAAAAAGTATTTCAATATAGGTATTGCAGTAGAGACTCCTAACGGTCTGGTTGTTCCTGTAATTAAAAATGTGGATAAGTTAACTGTAGCTGAAATTGCGGCTGAAATGACCCGTTTAAGCACTAAAGCTCGAGATAAAGGCTTGATGCTCAATGATATGTCAGGAGGATGCTTTACAATTTCCAGCTTAGGTGGAATTGGTGGGACATCATTCACACCCATAGTGAATAGTCCCGAAGTAGCTATTCTGGGATTATCTCGCTCGGAAATAAAACCGGTCTATGAAAACGGTACCTTTCAACCAAGATTAATGTTGCCTTTGTCTCTATCCTATGATCATCGAGTTATAGATGGAGCTGAAGCGGCGCGTTTTACTCGTTTTGTTTGCGAGTGCTTAAGTGATATAAGACGAATTTTACTCTAATTTTTATAAATATCTAATTGAAGAGGCTTGTAATGGCTAATAAAATAAAAACAGATGTCGTAGTATTAGGAAGTGGCCCTGGTGGATACACCGCGGCATTTAGAGCAGCTGATTTGGGAAAAAAAGTAGTATTGGTTGAGCGTTATGATTCACTAGGTGGTGTTTGCTTAAACGTCGGTTGTATCCCATCTAAGGCATTATTACATATTGCAAAAGTGGTTGATGAAGCGCATGAAATGTCCGAGCAAGGTGTTAGTTTTGGTAAACCCAAGCTGGATAGTAAAAAAATCGTTGCGTGGAAAAATTCAGTAGTTTCCAAATTGACTGGTGGTTTAAAGGCATTATCCAAACAACGTAAAGTTGAAGTCGTTATTGGCATAGGTAAATTTTCAGGTCCCAATCAAGTAACGGTTGCCACAAAAGATGGTGCAGTGGAAGTTGAATTTGAAAATGCAATCATAGCAGTGGGTTCTGAATCCATTAATTTACCTTTTATTCCAGAAGATAAACGCATTTTTAGTTCCACAGGAGCCTTAGAGCTTGCTGATCTCAAAGGGAGTTTATTGGTATTAGGTGGGGGGATTATTGGACTAGAAATGGCTACCGTTTATGCCTCTTTAGGTGTAGAGGTAACGGTTGTAGAATTTATGGATCAGCTAATTCCAGGTGCTGATTTCGATTTGGTTAATGTTTTGCAAAAACGCATGCAGAAGAAAGGCGTTAAGTTCCTTTTGAAAACTAAAGTAACTGCCGTCGAAGCCAAAAAAGATGGAATTTATGTTTCTATGGAAGGCGAACATGCAACAGACCAACCTCTTTGTTTCCAGCAGGTTCTTGTTTCAGTGGGTAGAAAACCCAATGGTGGTGCCATTGATGCAGAAAAAGCAGGAATAAAAGTTGATGAACGGGGTTTCATCAAAGTCGATAATCAACAAAGGACAAATGTATCACATATTTTTGCCATTGGTGACGTTGTAGGACAGCCAATGCTCGCACATAAAGCAATTCCTGAAGGGAAAGTTGCTGCAGAAGTTATTGCAGGTAAAAAACATTACTTTGATCCTAAATGTATTGCCAGTGTTGCCTATACCGATCCAGAGATTGCTTGGGCTGGTCTAACTGAAAAAGAAGCTAAAGAAAAAAATATTCGATATGAAAAAGCTACATTCCCTTGGGCCGCCAGTGGTCGTGCTCTTAGTATGGGTCGAGAAGAAGGTATGACTAAATTATTGTTCTGCCCAGACACGAATCGAATATTAGGTGCAGGGATTGTGGGGGTTAATGCTGGGGACTTAATTGCTGAGACCGCATTAGCTATTGAAATGTGTTGCGATGTTGAAGATATTGCTTTAACCATACATCCTCATCCAACTCTTTCTGAAACAATCGCTCAAGCTGCAGAGGCATTTGAAGGAACAATTACAGATCTTTACTTGCCAAAAAAGAAAAAAACTAATGGATAATATGTAATGCGCAGTCTAATGAAGTGCTTACCTGCTGTATTGAGTTAAATTGATTGAACTAAAATCTTTGTCATCTCCGCTCAGGCGGAGATTTATTTTATAGTGACTCAGCAATAAATTCACTCCTTCGGAAATCGAAAAAATTTTGAACTTATTAGCATTACGGGTTACGCAACATGGGAAACTAATGAAGTAATCCCCCGGCTTCGCTTTGCCAGGGAGATGATTTTTGTATAGGAGCGAAAAGGATGACACTTAACATTCGACCCATGACTGAATCAGATATTGATCATGTTTATGCAATTGAAAAAGAGGTTCATATTGCACCCTGGGAGAGAGATATTTTAAGGGATTGTGTTCGTGTAGGATATGATTGTCGTGTATTAGATATAGATGTTGGAAACCGTCTAATAATTGGGGGTTATATTATTTCTAGGCATAGTAATAAGTGCTGCCATATTTTAAATTTCTGTATCGCTAAATCTTTTCAATCACAAGGTTACGGACGTCAATTTTTAAAAAAAGTACTGCACTCATTAACAGAGTCCCAGTATATTGATCATGTTGTCCTTGAAGTGAGACCTAGTAACAAATCAGCTTTACATCTTTATCAAAGTATGGGATTTGAGCAAATTGAAATTAAACCAGCTTACTATGTGGAAGGGGACCATGTTGAAGATGCAATTGTGCTAAAAAAAATATTACCCATTTAAAACTGAATCTAATTTAAAATTTTTATAAAAGTATTCTGTCAAGACTGTTTTTTTGTTTTTTCTTTGCTATTATATACGACCATTTCGGTAAATCCTCTTATTCCCCATTCTGTGGATAACTTTTAGAGTAGTACTCTATCTTTTTTGTATTTTTTCCATTAAATATTAATATTCTCCTTATGCAGAGCCAAATTATATTTTTTTCAGTGAGATGGTAAAAATAGAGTTTATCCACAAAAACTGTGGATAACATTGTGAATAGGATTATAAATTACTTGATATATAAGCGCATTTTGGTGTGCCTCAAATTTAACCAATAATAAATAGTGTGTTTGCTGCGGGTAAAATAAAGCAAAGCGGTATGTAAACATGTTATTTTATTGTATGCAGCGCTATAATGGTGCGGTTAATTTGTACAGCGTGGGTTTTGTCATCACAATTTACCATGACAAATATAAATTTCCTATGGTACTCTCTAACACCTTGAAAAATGCAATCTTTTTCACAACGATTGCAACTGGTAATTCAAATTGATTTAAGAATTTATTTGTTGAGAACATGTCATGAGAAGAGCAAAATCCAAACTTAATCCTACCACGCAAACTGCTCAAATTGATAATTTAAGCCATGATGGAAAAGGTATTGCACGTATTAATGGCAAAGCAACTTTTATTCAGGGTGCTTTACCCGGTGAACTTGTCGAATTTCAATACACCAGGATAAAAAAGGATTTTGATGAAGGATTCTTGCTAAAGGTTGTTGAACCATCTACTTTGCGAGTTGAACCCAAATGTCCGCATTATTCCATGTGTGGCGGTTGTTCATTACAGCATATGAATGAAGAAGAACAAATCCATTTTAAACAAGAGCAATTATTAGATTTATTAGGTCGATATGGTCATACCCAACCACAGATTGTATTGCCTCCTTTAGTTGCTGGATATTGGAATTACCGGAATAAAGCCCGACTAAGTGTCCGCTATGTCGAGAAAAAGCAAACCTCGATGGTGGGATTTAGAGAACGTAGTAACCCTCGGTATATTACTGAGATTACTCAATGTCCCGTTTTAAATGCAAAGCTTGATGCAGATATTATTCCATTACGGCAATTGATTGACTCGATGCAAGACAAGAATTGTATTGCACAAATTGAAGTTGCTGCAGGGGACAAGGAAGTTGCTCTTATTTTCAGAAATTTAACTCCGCTAAGTCTTGACGACGAGTTGAACATTCAAAAATTTGCTGAAGAGTATGATTATAAAATTTTCCTCCAACCTGGTGGTCCAGACAGCGTATATTGTTTTTATCCAGCTAAGGCAAGTGAATATCTTACATATACGTTACCAGATTATCAGATTAACTTCTCATTTCACCCTACAGATTTTACTCAAGTTAATTCAGCATTAAATCGTACTATGGTGCCACAAGCGATTGAACTTATGGACTTAAAAAGTACTGATATCGTGCTAGACTTATTTTGTGGGCTTGGTAATTTTTCGCTTCCAATGGCTAAATTTTGTTCCAAAGTACTCGGTGTTGAAGGCAGTAAAAATATGGTTGAAAGAGCATATATGAATGCAAAGCTGAATCATATTCAAAATGTAGACTTTTATGCTGCAAATTTAGATGATGTACATGAAGTAAAGAAACTGGTGCAGCAACCTTGCAACAAAGTATTAATTGACCCTCCTCGATCGGGTGCACTCGAAATTGTGAAACAAATTGATGCACTGAATCCAGAGCGTATTGTATATGTATCATGTAATCCCGTAACATTAGCTCGTGATACAGATGTATTGGTTAATCAAAAAGGCTATAAGTTGATGAAAGCAGGGGTAATGGATATGTTCCCCCATACTGCTCATGTTGAATCAATCGCATTGTTTAAAAAGGATAAAACTGATGGTTAGAGTAAAAGATACTGTCCCATTGTGCGAAGATGGAAGCATCGATGTAGATTTGTGGCTTCATCAGTTAAGTGCAAAGGGTTATTTGGATAATCTTGAACTCATTCGTAGTGCATGTACCTTAAGTCAACTTGCAGGACAAGAACATGCAACAGAAACAGGACAATCTTGTTTGCAACAAGGCTTGTCTATGGCCGATTTGCTTGCAGATCTTGAGGTCGACCAAGAAACACTCGCAGCAGCCATTATTTTTGAAAACGTTCACTATGCCGATTTATCCATTGATGATGTGGTGGAGCAATTAGGCCCAAATATCGCCAAATTGGTTAAAGGCATAGAGCGCATGAGCGCAATGCAGAGTTTTCAAGGATTAAATAAATACCCACAGAATAAACAACAAATCGATAACATTCGTAAAATGTTATTAGCGATGGTAGATGATGTTCGAGTGGTATTAATTAAGTTAGCTGAACGCTTATGCGTTTTAAGAACAGCCGGGCATTTATCAGAAGAATTACGTAAACAATTAGCTACCGAAGCGATGGAAATTTATGCTCCTTTAGCCAATAGGTTGGGAATTGGGGCAATTAAATGGGAAATGGAGGATATGGCTTTTCGTTATTTACATCCTGAGGAGTATAAAGCGATTGCCAAAGGTCTCAAAGCAAAACGATTGGAGCGCGATAATTTCGTTGATGCAATTGTTGCTCAATTAAATGAACAAATTAAAGCTCATGGAATAGAACATTTTGCCGTCTATGGACGTTCAAAACATATCCATAGTATCTATAAAAAAATGACCCGGAAGAATGTTTCACTCGATGAAATTTATGATGCTACTGCAGTACGTGTTCTTGTGGATACCCAGCCTCATTGTTATGAAGTCTTAGGGATGGTGCATACCCTTTGGAAACAAATTCCCGCTGAGTTTGATGATTATATTATCAATCCCAAGCCTAATGGTTATCAATCGTTACATACAGCAGTTCAAAGCCCCGAAGGCAGAGTTTTTGAGGTGCAAATAAGAACTTTCCTTATGCATGATTTGGCGGAAATGGGGGTAGCAGCTCATTGGAAGTATAAAGAAGGTGGTTTCAAACAAAAACAAAGCCATGAGCGCAAAATTGAATGGCTACGCGATGTCTTAGCCTGGCATCGGGAAATGGCGAATAATAAGGGTGTTCCTGAAAGTACTACCACAGAATTTCTTGAAGATAGGGTGTATGTTTTTACTCCCGACGGAGATGTTCTTGATTTACCTCAAGGCGTAACCTCTTTGGATTTTGCTTATCACGTACATAGTGATTTAGGCCATCGATGTCGCGGAGCACGCATAAATGGACACATTGTACCCTTAACGTATCAACTGAAAACAGGCGATAAGGTTGAGATTTTAACTGGAAAAGAAAGTAAGCCCTCTCGTGATTGGATCAATCCTCACTTAAATTATCTCAAAACATCGCGAGCTAAAGCCAAAGTTTTGCATTGGTTTAAAATGCAAGATTATGACCGAAACATCCAAGATGGACGTGAATTGCTTGATAAAGAATTAAAATCTTTAGGAATAAAATCCGATAAACTTAATGAAGTCGCTACAGCACTTCATTTCAAAAAACTTGATGATCTTTATGCAAATCTGGGACGGGGTGATATTAAAATAGGGCAAATCGTCAGTAAACTTGCTCCACCGGTTACTTCAGAGCTCAATCTTGAACGATTTGTTAAACCTCATGCAAAACCAGAAATTACTGGAAGTGATCTGCGTATTGAAGGTGTAGGTAATTTATTAACTTTTATGGCACGATGTTGTCAACCTGTTCCTGGAGATTCCGTAATTGGTTATATCACGATAGGTCGAGGTGTATCAGTACATCGACAAGATTGTCCTAATATTATTCATGCTAGTGAGCGACAAAAACAGCGTTTTTTGCAAGTTACTTGGGGCAGTGCTACTCGAGAAAACTATGTGGTTGATATTTTAATCAAAGCGTTTGATCGTTCCGAACTTTTAAAAGATGTGACCTCACTTCTTGCTAATGAAAAAGCACACGTTTATGCATTGCAAACCCAAAGTAATAAACAAGAAAATATGGCTTATATCACTTTAACTGTAGATGTTGATGGGTTAAGTAGCTTATCTCGGCTCCTAGCAAAGTTAGAGCAAATTCCTAATGTTCTCGAGGCGAGAAGACAAGTTTAATTTGGTCATGATTTGTAGCTTGGGTGAAGCGGGTGCGACCTGAAGTTAGGAGATCGTTCCTATTCAAAAATCGAACTCCACTGTGCATCCCCAGGCTACATCTATTCTTATTTAAAAATAAACCCTGCAATAACAGCACGATACTCGCTTAATAAAACATTATAGGTACGACACGCAGCACCTATAGACATGCATTCTATACCTATTCTTTGATCTGCAAAATGTTTCATAATTGACAGGGACAGGAGTTTTCCGGTATGTTCATGGCCAATGATGATGATTTCCGGTTTAAATTGCGTTAATAAATTCATATAGTGTTCATCAATTTCTTCAATGTTTTTAATTGGCAGATCACTAATGATTTCTGTTTTAGAAACAATTAAACTGCGTTCATAAACAATGGAATTAATCTGAATTTTGTTATCACTATAAGCTTGCACTGCATGTAGTTCTGCGGATTCTAAATTGATCTTCATAGTTTAGGATGATTCAATGAATTATAAATGGCTGTAAGTATATCACAGAGGTCACTATTATGAGTCAATTTCCGCGTATCAATCGTTTGCCACCTTATGTATTTAATACATTAACTCAACTAAAAACTGAAGCGCGGGCTCGTGGAGAGGATATTATTGATTTTGGTATGGGAAATCCTGATCAGCCAACTCCTCCACATATTGTGAATAAACTCATTGAAGCGGTGCAAAGACCAGATACTCATCGATATTCTATGTCAAAAGGCATTCCAAGGCTAAGACGTGCTATGGCCTCCTGGTATCAACGGAATTATGATGTTCATTTAAATAGTGAAACACAAATATTAGCTACCATTGGCTCGAAAGAAGGTCTAGCTCATCTGGCACTAGCGATAAGTGGCCCGGGGGATACGATTTTAGTTCCCGATCCCGCATACCCTATTCATACCTATGGATTTATCATTGCGGGAGCGAACGTAAAACAAGTCCCGCTTATAAATGAAACTCAATTTTTAGCTTCAATAGAAGATACGATTAATCGCAGTTTACCTAAACCTAAAGCATTAGTAATTAATTTTCCTGCAAATCCAAGTACACATTGTGTAGATTATGAATTTTTCGAAAAAATTGTTGCATTAGCAAAAAAACATGAAATTTGGGTGGTTCATGACTTAGCTTATGCTGATATCGTATTTGATGGATATAAAGCTCCTTCAATACTTCAAGTTCCAGGAGCAATAGATATAGCAATTGAAACTTATTCTATGTCTAAGTCATACAATATGCCAGGGTGGCGAGTTGGATTTGCTTGCGGAAATGAAGAGTTAGTCGGAGCACTTACTCGAATTAAATCTTATTTAGATTACGGCACATTTACGCCTATCCAAGTTGCAGCGATTGCTGCATTAGACGGCCCTGATGAGTGTGTCCACGAAATTAGAGCTCTATATGAAAAGCGACGTAATATTCTTTGCGATGGCTTAAATGAGATGGGTTGGGAAGTCGCTCGTCCCAAGGCAACTATGTTTGTTTGGGCACCCATTCCTGCTCATTATCAACATATGGGTTCCCTTGAGTTTAGTAAATACTTATTAAAAGAAGCTCATGTTGCTGTGTCTCCTGGAATCGGTTTTGGACAACAGGGTGATGGTCATGTTCGTTTCGGTTTAATAGAAAATAAAGATCGAATGCGTCAAGCACTAAGAAATTTAAAAGCATTGTTTCGTAGAGATGGATTGATTAAGGCAGAACAAATATGCATGTTGTGATTAACTCGGAATGCAGTTCGATTCCTGAGTATGCCAAGCCTCTAAATTCAGAAGGGAATGTATTACTCAATTTTTTGCTGTGTCTTGGCTATGATTCTACGAATCCACCTTATGCTGACTTATTAAGACAACATCATAATTTAGAAGGTGAGTGGTTTGTATTGACACCAGTTTATTGGGAAGCAACGCATAATGATGCCATGATTGTTGCTTTGGGGAGTGAACTGCATCTTGAAGAGTCTGAAGCGAAATCATGGTTTCTTTTATTCTCAGACTATCTGGCAAAAGAAGGTGTCTCTCTTTATTACCATAATTCAGAAACTTGGTTAATTAATAACAAAAAAAACGCGCTGAATGCAAAACCACCCCATCATTTATTGCATCAATCATTAATGCCCCAATTAGCACAATTGGATAATACGATGTATTGGCAAAAGTTTATTACTGAAAGCCAAATGCTTTTTGCATCTAAGCCTAATCAATCCTTGGCTAATGGATTATGGACGTGGAGTAGTGCAAAACTTAAGGATAAAATGCCGATACGCATTTGTGTTGACGAGCATTTTTATTCATTAGCACAACTATGTAGTTCTCAAGTTTCTTTATATAGCCCATCAATAACACTGAATAATTATCAGATTCTATTGCTTACTGACTATTCTGTGCTCAGTGAACCACATCAAAAAGAATTGAAGGAGATGTGTACTGATTGGTATTGGAACAATGAGGCTTATTCTATAAGTGCAGATAGTTGGTATGTTCGTTTATGGAGAAAACTAATTCATGCTTATTAAACAACGCCCCAGAGCATCACAACTTTTGGATTTACCTAATATACCCGACGTTCTAAGAAGAATATTCGCAAACAGAGGGATTACTGAGCTTTCTCAATTGGATAAACAACTCCAAGCTTTATTGCCTTTTGATAGCCTAATGGGGATCGATAAAGCGTGTCTACGTTTGGAAAAAGCATTGCGTGAACAGCATAGAATCTTAGTCATAGGAGATTTTGATGCCGATGGAGCGACCTCAACAGCCCTCGCAATTACCGCATTACGCTCTATGGGTGCTTCGTTTGTAGAGTATTTAGTCCCTAATCGTTTTGAGTTTGGTTATGGTTTAACTCCACAAATAGTCGAAGTGGCAAGCAAATGGAATCCCGCGTTAATAATCACTGTGGATAATGGAATTGCTAGTATTGAAGGTGTACAAAGGGCAAATGAATTAGGGATCGATGTTTTAATCACGGATCACCATCTGCCTGCTGAAATTCTTCCAAATGCTTGTGCCATCGTAAATCCCAACCAGCGAGATTGTAAATTTCCTAGTAAATCGATTGCTGGTGTTGGAGTTATTTTTTATGTGATGTTGGCTTTGCGAAGACATTTGGTGAGTACGAATTGGTTTCGTGAGATGAATATTACCGAACCCAATATGGCGAGTTTTTTGGATTTAGTTGCTTTAGGGACAGTAGCGGATGTTGTTGGACTGGACCAAAACAACCGCATCATGGTAAATCAAGGTCTGGCAAGAATACGTCAAGGTCTTTGCCGTGCAGGGATTAAAGCCTTAATTGAGGTCTCTGGACGTGAGTGCGCACGACTTAGAGAGTCTGATTTGGGGTTTGCTATTGCACCCAGACTCAATGCTGCTGGGCGATTGGATGATATGGCTTTGGGTATTGAATGTTTAATTACTTCTGATGAACAACAAGCTAGAAATTATTGTCAGCAGTTAGATGAATTGAATGATGAAAGGAAGCAAATTGAAACCGAAATGAAGGAACAGGCCATGCTTGCCTTGGAAAAACTTGCTCTAAATGCTGAATACAACAGTACGCACTTACCTATTGCTTTGTGTCTTTTTGATAAAACCTGGCATCAAGGGGTAATTGGAATTTTAGCAGGACGAATGAAAGAGCGTTATCATCGTCCAGTTATTGCTTTTGCAGAAGTAAGTGACGATGAGTTGAAAGGATCAGCACGTTCGGTTGCTGATTTAAATATTAGGGATGTTTTGGCAGCAATAGATAAGGATCATCCTGGACTTATTAATAAATTTGGTGGCCATGCTATGGCTGCCGGCCTGAGTATTCATCCGCGTTCTCTCAAAGTATTTCGAGAGGCTCTGGTTTGTGAAGTGAGCAAACACATCGATTTGTCGCAATGCGAAGGTGAGTTACTGACTGATGGTCCCTTACAGCCTGAAGAGTTCAGTCTTGAAATTGCTCAATTAATTCAGCAAGCTGGTCCTTGGGGCCAGCAATTTGCTGAACCTGTTTTTGATAATGTTTTTGAGATTCTGGATCAACGGTTGGTTGGGAAAAATCATTTAAAAATGACTTTAGTGACAACACAAGGCGATCAACAAGTGGATGCGATCGCGTTTAATGTGGACTTAAAATCTTGGCCAAACCATAGAGTTAAATACGTACATGCAGCTTATAAGTTGGATATCAATTTTTATCAAGGTCGAACACGGTTACAATTACTAATCCAAGCAATGAATGCTGTAAATCAAGAATAGGTATAAAAAGTAGCCTCATGCAGCTCAGGGAACCCATATTTAATCCCGGGTTTCGCTTTACTGCACTCAGGGATTTTCAGTTATATTTTTGTGCAAAGTTTCAGATCAGGTTATAATTGCTCTTTTTTTATTTGAATAATAATAGTGTCAGACATTTTGCTATCCCCTTTATCTATTGCTCCAATGATTGATTGGACTTACAGCCATTTTCGGATTTTTATGCGAATTCTGGCTCCTAGTGCACTTTTGTATACAGAAATGCAAACTACTGGTGCGATCCAGAATAATCCGGTGCGGTCTTTACAATTTAGTGAAATAGAACATCCCATAGCGCTACAAGTGGGAGGGTCAGACCCCAAAGCCTTAGCTCAATGTGTTCAATACGCCCAGCAAGAAGGATATAACGAGATTAATATTAATCTGGGTTGTCCGAGTGATAAAGTTCAGGCGGGACGTTTTGGCGCGTGCTTAATGCGGGAACCAAAACACGTTGTAGCTTGTCTTAAGGCGATGCGGCAAGTTGCTACTATACCCATTACTGCAAAAACCAGAATCGGGATCGATCATCAAGACAGTTATGAGTTTTTTAGTGACTTTGTCCATCAGTTGATTGAGGCTGGAGTGCAGAAAGTAATTGTGCATGCCCGAAAGGCTTGGCTCAATGGGTTAAACCCTAAACAAAATCGAACAATTCCACCAATTAACTATGAATATGTTTATCGACTTAAAAAAGAAATACCGGACGTTCCTGTGATAGTCAATGGTAATATATCAAATATAAAAGAGATTAGTGAACATCTGCAAATTGTTGAAGGAGTAATGCTCGGTCGTTTAGCATGTGATAACCCTTTTCAAATAGCAAAAATACATCATGAACTTTATCCAGAAATCCAAACAAGTACACGCAGTCAAGTATTTAATCGTTATCTGGATTATTTAAAGGAAGAATATAAAAAAGGGGCTTCTTTAAGTTTATTGATTAAGCCCGTATTCAATTTAGCTTTTGGATTACCGGGTGCAAGTCAATGGAAAAGAAAACTAATGCTGATTATGCAGACCAAAAATCTTACTTTGTTTAGTGAATTAAGAGAGTATTTAAAGGAAATTGAGCTGCATGCAGAGGAATTATAAGTGAACTAAATTGCATTATCTTGATATATCGAGATATATGCATTATTTGATTTAAAATATTGTATACTATGATATGAATTGTGGAAAATCATATCGTGGTTGTCTGTTTCGCCAGAAACTTTTCTCATCATCCAAGTTATATCATGAAGATTCTCTTAAATTATAAGGTATTCGTGGTATTTTTCCCCAAATTTTAGTACATTAACGAATTTGTTATTTGAAATCTCCAGAGGATTATTTAGGCCATGCTGAATACGTTGATTAAGAAAATGTTTGGAAGCCGAAATGAGCGTACATTGCGGCGTATGGAAAAGGCAGTAATGGCAATCAATGCATTTGAACCACAAATGAAAGCATTGACAGATGCTGAGTTGGCTGCAAAAACCCAGCATTTTAAAGCACGTTTTGCAGAAGGTGAAAGCCTTGATGAAATGTTGGCGGAAGCTTTTGCTACAGTAAGAGAGGCATCTATACGGACTTTAGGTCTGCGCCATTTTGACGTGCAATTAATTGGTGGGATGGTACTGCATGAAGGTAACATTGCTGAAATGCGTACTGGGGAAGGTAAAACACTGGTAGCAACTTTGCCTGCATATTTGAATGCAATTACTGACCGCGGTGTACATGTTGTAACTGTGAATGATTATCTCGCGAAACGCGACAGTCAATGGATGAAACCTATATTTGAGTTTTTAGGCTTAACTGTAGGTGTGATTTATCCGGATATGTCCCATTCAGCAAAACAAGAAGCTTATCGTTGCGATATTGTTTATGGAACGAATAATGAATATGGTTTTGATTACTTACGCGATAATATGGCATTTAGTCTTGAAGACAAGGTACAACGCGAGTTGAACTTTGCCATAGTGGATGAAGTAGACTCTATTTTAATTGACGAGGCACGTACACCTTTGATTATTTCGGGTGCGGCTGAAGATAGTTCCGAACTATATATCAAAATTAATACATTGATTCCTCATTTGAAGAAACAAGAAGAAGAGGGCGGTGAAGGGGATTATACTGTTGATGAGAAGCAAAAGCAGGCGCATCTTACTGATACAGGTCATCAACATATAGAGGAATTGCTGGTTAAAGCAAAACTTCTGGACCAGGGTGAAAGTTTGTATCATGCTAGTAATATTATGTTAATGCATCATGTGAATGCTGCATTAAAAGCTCATGCGATGTTCCATCGAGACGTGGATTATATCGTTAAGGATGGACAGGTTATTATAGTTGACGAGCATACTGGTCGTACAATGCCTGGTCGACGATGGTCTGAAGGATTACATCAAGCTGTTGAAGCGAAAGAAGGTGTTGGGATTCAAAATGAAAACCAAACTCTTGCTTCCATTACATTCCAGAATTTTTTCCGTATGTATAATAAATTGTCCGGTATGACTGGAACCGCGGATACTGAAGCGTATGAATTACAGCAAATTTATAATCTTGATGTAGTGGTCATTCCAACCAATAAACCGATGGTAAGAAAAGATGAATCGGATCTGGTTTATTTAACGCAACAAGATAAATTCCAAGCGGTCATAGCAGACATCCGTGAATGTATTGCCCGAAAGCAACCTGTTCTTGTGGGTACTGTTTCGATTGAAGCTTCTGAATTTTTAAGTCAATTTCTTAAAAAAGAACATATCAAGCATCAAGTTCTCAATGCCAAATTTCACGAAAAAGAGGCCCAGATTATTGCTGAAGCAGGTCGTCCAGGTGCCGTAACCATTGCTACAAATATGGCTGGTCGAGGAACAGATATTGTTTTGGGAGGAAGTTTGTCTGCTGATTTAGCTCAATTGCCGGAAACAGCGAGTGCCGAAGAAATAGATGCGGTTAAAAAGTTATGGCAGAAACGTCATGATGAAGTAATTGCTGCTGGTGGATTAAGAATTATAGGTTCCGAGCGTCATGAATCACGCCGAATCGATAATCAGTTACGGGGTCGTTCAGGTCGTCAGGGTGATGTGGGAAGCAGTCGTTTCTACTTATCACTTGAAGATAATTTAATGCGTATATTTGCTTCTGATCGTGTTGCATCGATGATGCGTCGTTTAGGAATGAAGCCTGGGGAGCCTATTGAGCATAGTTTAGTTACCAAAGCGATTGAGAATGCTCAACGGAAACTTGAGGGACATCATTTTGATGTTAGAAAACAGTTGTTGGATTATGACAATGTGGCTAATGATCAAAGACAGGTTATTTATACGCAACGTGCCTCAATCATGGATATGACAGATACTGAAGAAATGGTCAATATGATGAGAGAGGAGGTCATATCAAATCTTGTTGATACCTATATTCCTCCACAAAGTTTGGAAGATCAGTGGGATGCAAAATCTTTAAGTGATGTTCTGGCTGATGAGTTCAAACTTAAGGCTCCAGTGCTTGAATGGATTGAAGAAGATCATCATATCCAACCAGAGCAAATCAAGGATAAGATTCTTGACATTGCGGCAAAAAGATATGATGAAAAAGTAAAACAAGCAGGTAGAGCTACAATGTCTCAGTTTGAAAAATCAGTGATTTTGCAAACTTTGGATAATCAATGGCGTGAACACTTAGCGGTAATGGATCAACTGCGTCAAGGAATTCATTTGCGTGGGTATGCCCAAAAAGATCCAAAACAAGAGTATAAAAAAGAAGCTTTTGCCTTGTTTACCACGATGCTTGATACTTTAAAATATGATGTAACTCGTTTAATTTCCTCAGTTGAAATTCAAACTGAAGAAGATGTAAATGCCGTTGAAGAGCAGCGCCGAGCTGAGCAAGTGAGTAAGATGAACTTGCAACACGGTAATTATGTTGATGAAAATGAGGAAGAGGGAATTCAGACACAAACCTACAAAAGGCATGAAAAGAAAATTGGTCGAAATGATCCTTGTCCCTGCGGTTCGGGTAAAAAATATAAAACATGCCATGGAAGTTTAGCGTGAATATAGAAGTTGCTGTAGCAGTTATTGTTGATGAACAGCAGCGTATCTTGATAACCCAGCGTCCTTTCCATGTTCCGCATGGAGGATGCTGGGAGTTTCCTGGCGGTAAGTTAGAGACTGGTGAGTCTCCAGGAGTTGCATTAGTTCGAGAAATCAAGGAAGAGGTTGGCTTAGATATTTTGCAATACAAATTATTGGGAGAAATTAATCACCAATATTCCGATAAAGAAGTAAAATTAAATATTTTTCTTGTTGATCAATTTGTTGGTCTCCCTTCATGTAAGGAAGGACAGTTGGCTATGAAATGGGTTCATCAGCATGAACTCAATCCCGAACAGTTTCCTGAAGCAAACCATAGAGTAATTGCAATCGTACAGAACTATTTATGCTGCAGAGAAGCTTTATGATGGAATCCTCTATAGGGTTCCCTCAGCTACAATTTCTTAAAGCAGGTCAATGAGTACACCTTAATTAAAATCAATATACAGCGGAGCATGGTCCGATACTTCATCACTTAATACACAAAATTCATTCACAGTAATATCTGGGGAAGTCAGAATATAATCTGCAAATTTTTCTTCTTTTTTGTAATAACGAGTCCTTGTTGACTTTACGTCATGAATTTTTATGAGATTATTCATTCCCTGCTCAAGAATATGCATGCTTTTTGTATCTGGTTTTAAATTAAAATCACCGCATAATATTTTAGGTGTATTGATGGTATCCATAAAATGGCGAATCCGTTGTGATTGATTGATTCGTTCTGGGGTATCCTTCTTTCCTTGCCCATTCCAGAGTCCATGAACATTCAATATGGAGTAAATTTTTTTCCCTACTTCACATTCGACCCATTGCAAATTTCTAGGGTGGTTTAACCCTATTCCTGGATAATGTTGTTTTTGATGAATATTGATATCTCCTTCTCCTAAAATATCGATATCGTTTTTCAACAACATCGCAATTCCATAGATATTTTCTACAGCGGGTTTAAAAATAGCAAAATGATTAGGAAGGAGCTGCTGTAGGTCAGAAAAAATATTGAGACTAAGTTCTCTATCTTCTTCGGTTACAGTACGATGAGCGTTGTTATATACTTCTTGAAAGCAAAATATATCGATTTCATGATGTTGGCTAATAAATTCTAATAAAGGGTTTCGTAGGTGTCCGCCCCACAAATTTAAAGTAATTAATTTCATTGATTACTAAATTCCTTTTTCATTGATCGTATAATTTGACAGAAAAACACGTGCTTTCTATCAGTTGAATTAGAGAGAAATATTTGTTACATCTTATTTTTTGCCTCCCATAGGTATTTATCATGTAAATCATTTACCGCTTTAGTCAGTTCGTCAATCTCCATATTATTTTCAATAAGATCATCTGCGCTTTTGAGACGAATATTAATATCTGGTTGCACGGATAAAATTGCCAGGGCTTGTTCTGTACTGCATTTATCCCGTTGCATCAATCGTGCTATTTGTATTTCCTTTGGCGCGCGGACAAGCAAAATTCGATTGATATAAGGGTAGGATTGTTTTGTAATAAGCAAAGGAATCTCAACAATACAATAAGGTGTCGTACAGGTATCAACTTGTTTTTCTATTTCTTGGCGGATAAGAGGATGTAGAAGATGCTCAAGCCAGTACCGTTCTTGATGATTCGCAAATATTATTTCTCTTAGTTTACTTCGATCCAACTCTTCATCTTGTTTTAAAACTCTGTGCCCGTAATGTTCTACGATTTTGTTATAGGCTAGTTCATTCTTTTTGGTAAGTTCTCTTGATATTATGTCAGCATAAATTACCTTAATGCCTAATTTCGAAAAAAGTTCAGCAACGGTAGTTTTTCCACTCGCTATGTCGCCTGTTAATCCAACACAATAAACCATATTCTTTAAATCTCATTTTTATTAATACATGTTACTACATTAATATAACATGTATAAGGGACGGGACTTTTGTGTTTACAATACGCCAGGGAAGCTAATGCCGCATCATCTCGTGTAGGGTAAAGATTACTATTCCATCTAAAAGCTTCTCTATCTAAAGCGGTACATCGCCACATAGGCGTTACATCGGCACCATGAATAAATCGAACACAACTGGCTTTAGAAGTTTTACACGAAGCAGGGGCAGTGCTCTTTTTTTTGCATTCAGAGTAAGAAAGATTTAAAGCTACCTTTTGGTAAGCACTTTGGGTCGTCCATTTAGTCTGGGTTGCATCCTGAGAGGAACATTGCCAGTAATTATCTTCGAGGGTTATTGATTCAGCAAAACTTGAAAGTGGAACAGCTAGAACAAGAAAAAAACAACATCTTATGTGTTTATTCATTTGTTTCTCCTTGAAGCAGGTCAGCTAAATCTTCGACAGGTAAAGCTTTAGAAAAATACCAGCCCTGTATAAGTCTAACCTCGTTTTGTAATAAATAATTCAGTTGTTCTTCTGTTTCTACTCCTTCTGCAATAATAGTTAGATTAATTTTTTTTGCTAAATGAATAATTGCATCATTTAATGTTTCAGCTATAGCTTTTGTACCGATTGCATGAATAAATAATTTGTCGATCTTAAGATAATTAAAAGGATAGTATTGCAAATAGCTGATACTTGAATGCCCTGTTCCATAATCGTCTATAGCTAAGGAATACCCAATGTTTCTAAGCTCTTGGAGTCTGTTGATATAAATTTCGTTATTCATATCAAGTAAAGAGCGCTCTGTTATTTCTAATAATATTTGTTTGGGTTCAATCAAATAGTGACGCACGAGTTTATAAAATTGAGGAAAAAATTGACTATCAGTGAAATGGAGTGCACAAATATTAAATGACAGATGAAAATTGGGCTGGCTATCCAAAATGTTTTTAGCTTCTTTAAACGCTATTTCAATAATTTGTAGGGTTATAGGGACAATTAAGCCAGTATCTTCAGCTTCCTCTATAAACAGATCAGGCATAATGATCTCATTACTATAATCTTGCCATCTTAATAATACTTCGGCCCCAGAATAGGTATTACGTTGAGTGTCAAATAATGGTTGATAAACAGGATAAAATTGTCCACTTTTAATAGCCTGTTTTATTGCGCCGTGCAATGAATAATATTTGTTAAATTTATTTTTAATCAAAAGGTATAATAAAACTGTGAATGTTAAAATATCAAGGATCAGCAGGATTTGATTATGCAAAAGGTTGTTAATTAAAGTTTGATCAGGTCCTTCGACCGTAAGTTCAATGCCATTAAGAGTATTTAATGGAGCACTGGCAAATATTTGTTCTGTAAAAATGGGTAATTTATCCATCCAAGAGCTATTAGTTGGTTTTTGAATCCGGATAAGTTCTTTTTTCTGATTCACATCGTATAACGTAATCGTTTGTATTCCATTTTCTGAAATATTCAATTCTTCATTGAGGACGGGAGACAAGAGGATCATTTTTATTTGATAAATACCTATTTTTTTTTGAATCAGGTAGATAGGATGAATAAACATAGGGACTTTTAATGGACCTATAAGTGAGCGACTGTTGTCGTGACTTAGATTAAACGTTTGGTTTTGGGGTAATGTAGAGCACGAAATCTGGTGCCTGGTGTCATAAATCATAAGTCCAGAGACTTGGGGATAATTCATAATAATCTGTTGTAAGTAAGGATCAAAATCATTCTTACAATTTATATTGTTCTTTTGATACGTAGGTATTTTATTTATTTCAAGAAACACATCATTGATAAAACGATCAATATTTTGAGCTCGTTTATGGGTTATGTCTGTAATATAATTAAAAAAATTCGAAACACTCTTATACCAATTAATATAAGAAAATGCTAAAAGTAAAAAAATGGTAAAAAATATCCAGACTAGCCTCAATCGCTTGTAAACAATAAATGCCATGTTTCTGTATATTTTTCGCATGTTTTACGGCGTTAGATAGGCTCCCTTTATAGAGTGTAGTGTTATTTCCGCTAATTTCCCAATTACTTCATGTTGCGTATTTAATGGAGGTAGCCAGTAAAGCGTTTTACCTATAGGCCTTATTAAAGCTCCATGGTTTAATGCTTGCTGATAAACACTATTGCCTATGCGATCATCTTCAGTGCCTTCTAGATCCGCTGCTACTACGGCTCCAATTCCTCGAACATTACTTAATTTACCAGAGAGTTGGGCTACTTCAGTTAAGGCTGCAAACATGTATTCACCTAACTTTTGAGCTTGCTCGAGGATTTGTTCTTCCTGCATGACGCGAATGGTTGCTAATGCGGCGCTGACCGCGAGTGGATTTCCACTATAAGTATGTGAATGTAAAAAAGATTTTCCGCTTCCATAATCTGCATAAAAAAGATCAAAGATTGAGTTATCGATCATTACACAACTTAAAGGGATCGATCCGGAGGTCAATCCTTTGGATAAACAAATAAGATCGGGTTCAACATCTGCATGATCTGATGCTAACCATTTACCTGTGCGACCCATTCCCGTCATTATTTCATCGGCGATAAGATAAATATCCTTGCTTTTAGCCCAGGATGATAAGCGTTTAAGGAAATCGGGGCTATAACACAACATTCCTCCCGCACCTTGAAGTAAGGGTTCTACAATGATGGCACAGACTTTATCACTGATTGCTTCCAATTCTTTTTCTACAATGGGCCAATAGTTGTCACAATTGTGCCATAAGGGATCTCCTTTCCCCGAGATATACGGTATATTTTCAATATAATGACAGGTAAGACCAAACGATGAGTAGGGAGCTTTATAAAGACCTAAATCACTAATACTCATTGTACCTAGGGTTTCTCCATGGTATCCATTCTTAAGAGCAATGAACTGGTTCCTATCTGTATGGCCTTTGATTTGATTCGCATGGATTGCAAGTTTCATCGCGATTTCAACGGCGCTAGAGCCATCACTTGCGAAGAAAACATGTTGTTTTTGTGTAATTTGGGTTAACGCTTCGGCTAGCTCCACCAGTTGTGGGTGTGTGGTATTTGCGGTAATGACATGTTCGAAGCGATTCATTTGGTCTTTTATTGCTGCAATAATCGCCGGATGGCCGTGACCTAAAGATTTACACCACCAACTGGAGATAGCATCAATTAGTGGCCCTTTGTTGGTATAGAGATAACTACCCTTAGCTTTTTCAATAAACAAAGGAGGGCATGTCTCAAAATCTTTCATTTGTGTGCAAGGATGCCAAAAATGTTTCAAATCTCTACTAATTAATTGGTTGATGTTGACCATTTTTAAAATTTTGGTTGACAAGATGGGTTGGGACTTTATCATGTCCGTTACCTAAATTAAATAAATACGACACAAAATTGCAGCGAAGTTAGGTGCTTTCGCTTCACTTAATATCCTTGATTAGGAGGTAATGTTGTGACTCAAGTTAAGAAGCACTGGGCTGTTTCTGAAATTACAGCACTTTATGAACAACCCTTTAATGATTTGCTACATCAAGCACATACGGTACATAGAGAATACCATCAACCAAATTCATTACAATTCGCTACATTGTTAAGTATTAAAACTGGAGCATGTCCCGAGGATTGCGGTTATTGTTCTCAAAGCGGCCATCATAAAACTCATGTTGAGAAAGAAAAGTTAATGTCAGTTACTGATGTATTAAAAGCCGCTCAAGAGGCAAAAGAAGGTGGGGCTAAACGATTTTGTATGGGAGCTGCCTGGCGTTGTCCTCCGGATAAGGCGATGGGTGAGTTACAGGAAATGATTAAGGGAGTAAAGTCTTTAGGGCTTGAAACCTGCATGACTTTAGGTATGTTAAATCAAGAGCAGGCTGCCAGTTTAAAAGAAGCGGGTTTGGATTATTATAATCACAACATTGATACATCACCTTCTTATTATGAAAAAGTAGTTACAACACGCAAATTTAGTGAGCGATTGGATACCTTAAATAATGTTCGAGCTGCCGGAATGAATGTGTGTTGTGGTGGTATTTTGGGCTTGGGTGAAACACGTGCAGACCGAATTGAGTTTTTATTCACTTTAGCAAACATGGAAACACCGCCTGAAAGTGTACCAATTAATCGTCTAATACCTGTAGAAGGAACACCTCTTGCAAAAGCTCAACCAGTAGAAGGTATTGAGTTAGTAAGAACCATAGCTACTGCCAGGATAATAATGCCTCAAAGTGTCATTAGACTGACGGCTGGAAGGACTGAAATGAGTGATGAATTACAGGCCCTTTGTTACTTTGCAGGTGCGAATTCAGTATTTCTTGGAGATAAGTTGTTAACTGAAGAGAATCCTCGACGTACAAAAGATAAGGAGCTTTTTAGTAAACTTGGTTTAACTGAGATGGTTTAAATGCCTCTAAGTTATAAAATTAAAGATTATATTAATCAGCTGGCACAAGAAGGTTTATTAAGAAATAGACTAGTGACGGCTGAGGATTCCTCATTAATTCATTTTGACAGCAATGATTATTTATCCTTGGCAAGAGATAAACGTATCTCTGCAGGATACCAACGAGGTTATGCTATATACCCTAGTGGGAGTGGGGCTTCGATGTTACTGAGCGGCTATCATCCCAATCACCGCGCTGTTGAAGAAGCATTTGCCAATTTACTAGCCGTAGACGATTGCATTTTATTTTCTTCGGGATATGCGGCAAATCTCGCAGTTACAGCCTTATTAGGAAAGTTAAACGTTCATTGTTTTATTGATAAGGAAATTCATGCTTCAATTTATGATGGCTTAGCATTATCGCATGTAAACTATACCCGTTATTTGCATAATAATTTAGATGATTTAAGCGGTAAATTAACTAGTGATTTTAAAAGTTCGGCGTTAATCACTGAAGGAGTTTTTAGTATGAGCGGCCAATTGGCCCCTTTGGTAAAGCTCTCTTCAATGTGTCATGCGAATAAAAGCGCACTCTTAGTAGATGAGGCGCATTCTTTTGGGATTATAGGCGGCGAGGGAAGAGGGGCGACAGACTATCATGAGTTGACTCAAAATGAAGTCCCATTACGAATAATTCCATTAGGCAAAGCTTATGCGGCGCAAGGTGCCCTTGTTGCTGGAAAAGCAGACTGGATTTATGCTTTATTGCAAGCGGGCCGTTCCGTTATCTATTCGACTGCGGTAAGTCCTGCTTTAAGTTATGGTTTATTGAATACTTTGGAATTGGTAGTCAAGGCAGAAGACAGACGTTCAAAATTAGGACAACTAATAGCCTTATTTAGAACGTACGTGAAACAATCCCCTTTAAATTGGACTGATTCTATTAGTCCAATTCAGCAACTCAAATTAGGATGTCCTCACTTAGCTTTGCATTATGCTCGCGAATTAAAGAAACGGGGGATAAGTTGCTGTGCGATAAGAAAGCCTACCGTGAGTGTCAAAGCATCGGGATTACGTATTATTTTGAATTACGATCATACTCCGGAGCAAATTCATGAGTTATTTAATCAGTTAAGTGAAATTTATGAACATAAACATCCATAGTTATGGAGAAGGATACCCGCTTGTTTTTTTTCATGGATGGGGATTTGACAGTCAGATCTGGTCACCATTAATACCCAAGCTTCTCATGCATTACCAACTTATCCTCGTTGATTTGCCAGGATTTGGTTATACCACAATAATGGACTGGGATTTATTTAAAACGCGCTTAGTCAATCAATTGCCCGAAAAATTTGCATTAATTGGTTGGTCTATGGGCGGATTATATGCAACGCGTTTGGCAACAGAGGAACCGGATAGGGTCGATTATCTTATTAATATTACTTCATCACCACGATTTTTAAATAGCGAGCTATGGCCAGGGGTATCTCCAGAAGTTTTTAGAAATTTTTATAAAAGATTATCAGAAGAACCACATGCTACATTAAAAGAATTTCTAGAGCTCAATGGATTAACAGCTAATAAGGAGTTTCCACCTTTACCTAACCAATTGCCCTCTCAAGAGGGGCTGGAATTAGGTCTTAAAAGTTTAGAATCTTGGGATTTGCGAGAAGAATTAAAGCAGTTCAGTAAGCCAACATGCTTTATATTTGGTCGACTAGATCCTATTGTACCGATTAAAACAATGAATTTCATGCAATTGGTCTACCCCAATGTTCATCTTGTTTTATTTAAGCGAGCTGCACACATGCCCTTTTTATCCCATACAGATTTATTTATTGACGAACTACGAGGATTTATTAAATGAAACGTTTTTTTATCACAGGTACTGACACGGATTGTGGTAAAACCTATGTTACAGCACGTTTGGCCAATTATTTCTCATCCTCAGCCGCAATTAAACCTGTAGCAAGTGGGTGCATGGAAATAGAAGATCAACTGATAAGTAGTGATGCACAATATTTACAAAAAAATGGTATTAGTTTGGATGTAATAAATCCCTGGCGGTTTAGATGGGCTGTTTCACCCCATATTGCTGCACATGAAGAGGGTGTTCAGTTATGCATTAATGAAATTGCAGATTATTGTCTTAATGTGCAGCTTGATGGTATTGAAAACTTGTTCATTGAAGGTGCGGGTGGATTAATGGTTCCACTCAACGATCATGAAACTTGGATTGATTTTTTGAAGATTACTAGAATCCCGGTTATTTTGGTTGTTGGTATGAAATTAGGCTGTATCAACCATGCATTGTTAACAGAATCGGTTTTACGTACAAACAACATTCAATGTATGGGATGGATTGCCAATTGCATTGATCCCAATATGCAAGCTTTATCCGCCAATATAGATACATTAAGCCAAAAACTTACTTCTCGTCTTTTAGCCACAGTGCCATTCTCTGGTGAATTGACTCTGATTAATTCATTTCTTGATCATTATTAACTTGGTGGGTTGAATCCTTTTTTGTTGCCACTTGTTGTTTTAATAACACTATTGTATGTTAATGAAGAATTCATTTAATGAAAAGGAAAACTATGTCTACACGAGATAAGTTAATACAATCAGTAATGACTGCATTTTTTGTTTTAGTAGCAACAGGAAGTTCAGCGGCAGACAGCAATGACAATAATACTGCTGCCACGGAAAAATGCTACGGAATTGCTAAAAAAGGAATGAATGATTGCGCTACTGCAACTGCTTCTTGCGCTTCATCTGCAACAAAAGACAAACAAAAAGATGCCTTTATTTTATTACCTAAAGGACTTTGTGAACGAATTGTTGGCGGAAGTCTCAAATCTGAGTAATAATTTGAATATAAAAATGATGTAAAATTACATAGTAAATAAGGAAATTGATTATGAAGCAAACGCTAGGAAGTTGGTTTTCATCATTGCTTATGGCAATTACTTTTTCTACTTCAATCTATGCTGCACCTGAAACATACACTTTAGATAAAAATCACACTTACGTGTTATGGAGTGCGGATCACATGGGTTTTACAACTCAATATGGAAAATGGTATGCAACAGGACAGTTAATTCTTGATAAAGACAATCCAAGTCAGAGTAAAGTTAATGTGACAGTTGATGTTATGGATATGATTACGGGACTTCCAGAGCTGGATAAACATTTAAAAAGTAATTTGTTTTTTGATGCTGAGCATTATCCCGCAGCTACCTTTGTTAGTAATAAAGTAACCCCACAAGGCGATAAAAAAGCTACAGTGGAGGGTATTCTAACGTTACGCGGTGTAAGTAAGCCTGTGATATTGCAGGTTACCTTAAATAAGGTGGGAATGAATCCGATTAGTAATAAACAGTCAGTCGGTTTTACTGCCACAGCCTCTATAAATCGTTCGGATTTCGGAATCAATGCATTCTTGCCTGCAGTGAGCGATAAAGTAAACCTTTTTATTGGAGCTGAAGGATATCAGGATCAAAATAAAAAACCAGATCAAGATAAAGACCAGGCGCAAGGTAAAAAATAGGATATTTTATGCAATTCAAAAACAGCCCCACACATTTTGGTATTGTTACCATAGTATTCCATTGGGTAATCGCTTTATTAATTATAGGGCTATTGATACTTGGTTTATATATGGTGTCTATGCCTTGGAATGCCCAAAGGCTAAAATACTATGGCTGGCATAAAGAGTATGGTTTTTTAGTCCTATTTTTAGCTATTTTAAGGATCATATGGCGTCTAGCGAATGAAAATCCTGAATTGGCTTTACCTTGGCTGGAAAAAATTGCGGCACGCAGTATGCACTGGGCATTCTATGTATTTATGTTTGCGATGCCCATTACTGGTTGGCTAATCACATCAGCCGCGGGATTGCCTGCTTCATTTTTTGGTTTATTTACTTTGCCTAATCTTATAGCACCTGATGAAAGCAAAAGGATTTTATTTGAATCGATTCATGAATGGTTAGGTTATGCGCTTATTGCGGCAATTTGTATGCATACCGCAGCTGCTTTAAAACATCATTTTATTAATAAGGATGATATATTACGGAGAATGTTCCCATGAAAATGATTAAGTATTTTCTTGTTTTATTATTTTTGAACAGTGTCAATGCGAGTGCGGATGCCTTATCTGAATGGACCCTAGTTCCAAATGAAAGCAGTATAAGTTTTACTGCAACACAAAATAATGCACCTGTTACAGGTACCTTTAAAGAATTTACGGCAAAAATAGTTGCAGATCCGAAAAATTATCAAAATAGCAGTGTGGTGGTGGAAGTGAACATGAACTCACTCACAACCTCCTACGCAGAAATTACTTCCATATTACAGGGTTCCGATTGGTTTAATGCTAAAGAGTTTCCAAAGGCTGAATTTAAGTCATCTAAATTCACAAAAAAAGATGATAAAAATTATGAAGCCACTGGGACATTGACGATAAAAAATAAATCGTTACCAGTAACGCTTACGTTTACCGCTGTAGAATCTCCTAAAGATCATCTGATTGTTGAAGGACATACTAACTTAAAACGGTTAGATTTTGGAATTGGACAAGGGGACTGGTCGAGTACTAGTGAAATAAAAGATGAAGTCACAGTAAATTTTAAAGCGGTTGCTACGCGTAAACAATAATTTCATTCAGGGGTTAACAATACCTCCTCCCAGCGTACTAAGGAATCTTCAGTAAATGGCAGGAGGTATATGGAATACAATGCCTGAAATTGAGATCCTTCGTCGTAAACTCCTCTGGATGCAGGAATGGAGGCTATACGTTATCCCGAACCTATAGAACTATTCATCCTTTACCAGCACACTTAAATGATGCATTGTTAATTAATTATTGCTCCATAAGCCACTTCTTCTTTAATTCGATAAATTTGGCTTTTTGATTGTCGTTTAAAAGAGCAAACATTTCATGTTGCATCATTATCTTACTTCTTAACATAGAAGCTCTAATTTTATTGACCTTCTCTATCAAAGCATCAAGTTTTGCTTCATCAATTTTATCAGTCTTAACCAAAGAGTTTATCTGGCTGCGTAAAATTCTGAGCTGAGCATAATGTTCTTTGAAGTTTGCTTTTGCATTTTCTTTATATGCTTTTAATTTTGCTTTTTGATCTGCAGTAAGGTTAAGTTCTTGCGCTAACTTATCAAATTGACGATGAGAATTACAATGTTTTGAATCATCAATGCAAGCAAAGCTTGGCTGTCCTAAGATTAAGGTTAATGCGATTGTTGATAGCCAAATAAATTTTTTCATTATTTAATCCTTATAATAATTAAACTAACTTTCCTGTTTAACATCATGACGATGAACCTAAAATATTATTAATTTAAAATCAGTGATACCAAGGATCGCCTAATTTTATTTTTTTATCTTTTGTAAGACTAAAAATAGTTGCTTTATGACAAAGACTATCGAGTTCTTTGATTAATTTTTGTGTATATCCTTTATGCTGACGGATACTATGAAGGATATTTTTGAATTGGAGGATATTAAATTCATTCTCTTGAGTAAAACAACTTAATACCAGCTCAAGATCTATTTTGGCACGATTTTTTCCTTTAGAAGTAAAATGGCTGGATGTATGCGGTATTTGCTGAATGTATTGTTCTATATCATTTTTTATTGTAAAAAAAGAAACAGGTAAACTTTGAGCAAGTTCTTTCTGACGTGTAGCAAGGAACTTTGTCCGGGATGCTTGTAATTTTTTTCCAGAATCCAGCCAGGAGGAATCGTTTAATTCGCCTTCGTCAACACCTAGAAACTTGAGCATTCCCAAAACATTTTCGTGCAAGGGAATAGAGTTTTGTGAGCGAAAAGCATTTTGCAATCCATAATGATTGAAAGAGAGAGGTTGAATCTCTTTAATGAACTTATCGGAGTCCACAACGTACCCACTGAATAATGCATTTGATATTTGTATTGGACCTGTAGTGCAGACCACAATGGACTTAATATAAAGGTCTCGTTCCTTATTCATTAAGTAAGCTAGGAACTTCTCATCATTTTTTTCTAAAATACGTCTAATTGAAGAATATTCTTTGCTGAAAAAAAGATACTTAATTAGGTTTAATTGTGTCTCGAGATCTTTCCGTAATCTCTTGATCACCTCTTCATGGGTTTCTTGCGCCTCAATTTTATTAAAATCTAAAAATTTATTTCTATCGGTCATTACTTCATTAATATAGGCTCTGATTTTTAATGAAGAATCGGAAGTATCTGGTGGTAGGATTTCTTTGGATTTTGCTATATAAAGGGACTCAGAACGATTTTTCATAAACTTTAAAAGATGGCGATTTATAAAGCTGTTCGCATTTAATTCATTTTCAGTTCGTTCAATAAAATCGGTATCATAATGTGCTAGTCTTGAGATAAGTCCGGATTGTACGCGTTCAATGTCTTTTTTTGCAGCAAGTTCATCTACAATAGCAACAAAATCATTATTTGATAGAATAAATTCTTTTCTACCCATTTTTAAACTACCGATGTTAAGAAGTATGGGCATTTCAGTTGCAATGAGCTTAGGAAGTTTGGATGTATCAATGGGGAAATCAAAATCTGTATAAGTCCCTTTTTTAAATATTGGTGACAGCCATCTTAAAATATCACTTGCAACGGCCAAATTCCCACCAGATTTTAAATTAGATAATTCTTCTTTATAAAAACTATACAATTTCAATTCATTATCCGATTGAAGGGTGGCAAGTAGGGTGTTGGCATCAAAAGTAATAATCTTATGTTCCTTACAGAATTCATCTAATGAATTTACAGAAGCATGAGTCAATAATGCAGAGTCATATACTAGATGAATCGTATCGTTAGGATTGTTTTCGCGCATTTCAATAAGACGAATTTGATTTTCCAAATTCATAAACACGTTTGGATTATTACTTAACCAGATTTTTACATGTAAGTTTGGATTATATTGATACATTTTATTCTTAATTTTTAGGTTCAATAAATTACCGTATATAAAAACTAGTCACTGTATATTCCGGAACGCAATAAGAACGTTCATATAAAAAGCTTAGCACAAGATAAAAAAAATGAATTGCGACTAAATTCGATTGATGAATTTCGTCGAATATGTTATAAATACCGCGCTTTAAATACACACACGGTTCGGCACATACGATAGGGTCCCTTGAGGGTTTCGTATGGGAAGCGTGGAGGAATAACCCTGGAGAATAAATTATGAATATAAGCATGCGTGAATTGCTTGAATCAGGTGCTCATTTTGGACACAGAACGCGTTTTTGGAATCCTGAAATGGGCGATTATATTTTTGGTTCCCGCAACAAAATTCACATTATCAATCTTGAAAAAACAATGGTAATGCTCAATGATGTTGTCAATTATGTGGGTAGATTGGCATCTAATAAAGCAAAAATTTTATTTGTAGGAACTAAAAGGGCAGCACAAGACAGTATTCGTGAACATGCGAAGCGTTGTGGTATGCCTTATGTTGATCATCGTTGGTTAGGTGGTATGTTGACCAACTATAAAACTGTTCGTCAATCCATTTTTCGCTTAAAAGAATTAAAAGAAATGAAAGAAAAAGGATTATTTAACGGCATGATTAAAAAAGAAGCATTGATGCTGACACGTGAACTTGAAAAATTAGAAAGAGGTTTAGGTGGGATTGAGCACATGGGTGGTTTGCCTGATGCTCTGTTTGTTGTTGATGTTGGCTTCGAGCATATTGCTGTTGAAGAAGCACATCGATTAAAAATCCCTGTGATTGGTGTTGTTGATACCAACAATAGCCCAAGAAATATTGATTATATTATTCCGGGTAATGATGACTCCATGAGAGCAGTTGATATTTACGTACGTTGTATTGCTGATGCAATTTTAGATGCTAAAGGCACTAATACAGTAGGAGTAGGTTCATCTGACGCTGAATTTGTAGAAGTAGTTGAACAAACTAAAGATGCAGAAAAAGCTGGGGAATAATTAGAATTTAACATATAGGGGGCTGGGTGTTTGAACACCTAAATTTGCCCCCTTTTTGCTATACGGAGAAATGAAAATGTCAATTAGTGCAAGTTTAGTCATGCAGTTACGTGAGCGTACAGGTGCTGGTATGATGGAGTGTAAAAAATTTCTAATAGCAACCAATGGTGACATAGAAGCTGCAATCATTGAAATGCGTAAAGCAGGCCAGGCAAAAGCAGATAAGAAAGCTGATCGTGTTGCTGCGGAAGGTGTAATAGTAATCGCACGTTCTGTTGATGGACGCAGCGCAGTGATGCTAGAGATAAACAGTGAAACAGATTTTGTGGCGCGTGATGAGAACTTTACCAACTTTGCTAACTCAGTTGCTAATGCTGCATTAAATAGTTCAGCCACAACAATTGTAGAATTGTCCGCTATGCCTCTTCCATCAGGCGGTACCGTAGAACAAGCCCGTCAACAGTTAGTAGCAAAGATTGGCGAAAATATTAAATTAAGACGCATAGAACGTATGCATTGCGACACTGGAGTTATTGGTTGCTATTTACATGGATCAAGAATTGGTGTTATGGCTGCGCTTAAAAATGGTGATGAAGAGCTTGCTAAAGATATTGCAATGCACATTGCTGCGAGCAAACCCATTGTAGTAAGTAAAGATCAAGTATCTACTGAAGCGATTGAAAATGAACGTGAGATTTTTACTGCTCAAGCCAAAGAAAGTGGCAAGCCACAAGAAATTATCGATAAAATGATTGAAGGTCGAATCAACAAGTTTATTGATGAAGTAAGCTTATTAGGTCAACCCTTTGTTAAAAATCCAGATATTAAAGTAGGTCAACTTTTGAAAGAAAAGAATACTGAAGTTCTTTCTTTTGTTCGTTATGAAGTTGGAGAAGGTATAGAGAAAAAAGAAGACAACTTTGTTGAAGAAGTGATGGCTCAGGTTCGTACATGATGAATGAAAGTCACCCATTAAAATATAAGCGTATTTTACTTAAATATAGTGGCGAAGCCCTTATGGGCAAGTCACAATTTGGTATTGATCCCTCAGTCTTAGATACATTAGCTAAGGATATAGCCGATTTAATTAAGATGGGCGTTGAGGTTGGTCTCGTATTAGGTGGTGGTAATTTATTTCGTGGTAAAGCACTTTCTCAGGCAGGCGTTGGTCGTGTAACAGGCGATCATATGGGAATGCTTGCTACCGTAATGAATGCTTTAGCGGTGAGAGATGCTTTAGAACGTATTGATATGCCTGCGCGTATTATGTCAGCTATTCCTATGCTAGGTGTAGTTGACCCGTATCATCGACGCAAAGCAATTGAACATTTGCGAACTGGATATGTTGTAATTTTTGCGGCCGGAACTGGAAATCCGTTTTTCACTACAGATACCGCCGCTTGTTTAAGAGCTATTGAAATAGGAGCTGATGTAGTTTTAAAAGCCACTAAAGTCGATGGTGTTTATTCAGAAGATCCTTTTAAAAACCCTAACGCCAAACGGTATGATTATTTAACTTATATTGAAGTTTTAACACAAGGCTTGGAAGTAATGGACTCTACTGCAATTTGTCTTTGTCAGGATCAAGGCATGCCTTTACAGGTTTTTGATATGACTGCACCTAATGCATTAAGAAGAATTGTATCTGGAGAGCGCGTAGGAACTATAGTCGGAGCTAATCATGATAAATGAGATTAAGCAAGATTCAGAAAAGCGGATGAAAAAAACTATTGAAGTGTTACAAACTGATTTGACTAAAATTCGCACAGGAAGAGCGAGTGTTGGTTTGCTCGATCACATTCAAGTTGATTATTACGGAACTATGACCCCCTTAAATCAAATAGCAAATGTTTCTGCTAGTGATTCACGAACAATTTTAGTGACTCCATGGGAAAAATCTATGGTAGCAGCCGTAGAAAAAGCTATTTTGACTTCAGATTTGGGGTTGAATCCTGCGACAGCAGGCAGTGCGATTCGTGTTCCAATGCCCCCATTGACTGAAGAACGTAGAAAAGAGTTGATTAAGGTTGTTCGTAATGAAGGCGAACAAGGAAAAGTTTCCATTCGTAATATTAGAAGGGATGCGAATACTCAATTAAAGGATTTGGTCAAAGATAAAACTATTTCAGAAGACGATGAACGTCGCGCAACAGAGGTTATTCAAAAGCTTACTGATAAATATATTCTTGAAATAGACGGATTATTAGCCGAAAAAGAAAAAGATTTAATGGAAATTTAATTCTAGTTACTGCTTGAGGCAAACAGCCTCAAGCAGCAATATTCATTTTGTTGTACTTTCATTATAACTAAAGTAATTAGTTCGTTCGCTAACTTATGTAATAAGGGAAATTTGTACTAAAGTTTGCATCACTTTTTTATAATCTCGAATGCATCTCGCCCTAAAATGTTATGTAAGTCACTTTGAGGTTAACCCATGATATATAAGGTCGTTTTTTTTGGTAAAAGTGATAGTGGTAAAACTCAACTTAATAATCGAATAGCAAATCTAAATTTCGAAAATGGGGCCCCACTTACCATAGGTGCTGATTTTTTGACAAGGCGAATAGACTCTAATAACAGTGTAAGCATATGGGACACAGCTGGACGAGAGCAATACAAAGGAATGTCAAAAATGTTTTATAGAGGTGCAGATGTTGGGGTATTTTGTATTGATCTAACCCAAGAAATTAAGGAAGAAGAAATCCTTAAAAGTATCCAAGAATTTCGTCACTATGTACCTACTGCCCCTATTATTTGTGTTGGAACAAAATCCGATTCCCCCAAAGCGGATGTGAAAGCGCTTGATAGAATTAAATCGAAAGAATTATTTGCTGATTTCATCGTCACCTCAGCAAAAGATGATAAAAATGTAGAAAATCTTTTTGGTTTAATCTGTAAATATTGTAGCGCTAAGCTTCTATCCTTATGGAACGAGAACGTTGAGGCACTCCAAAGTAGTTTACAATCGCTCCCATCAGAAAAAAGTTTATTAATTAATAAAGAATTAATAGAGCTGTCACAAGTTATATTGGCGAGGCATGACAATTCTAGTGTAAGCCCCAAAATTAAGGCTAAAGCGATTGAAGACTTTAAACATAATTGTAAAACTATTTTAAAAGATGAATATCCAGATGTTCTTAAAGCAGTTCTTTCAGTTGCTGCAGCCGCTATTGTACTTACTGTAACTGCATTGATTGGATTTACAATAGGGGTGGCTTGCAGTTGGTGGACAGGTCCAGGGGCATTTTTTGCAGGTCTTCTAAGTGGTTATACTGCTGCGGTTACCGTAGCCTCATCCAGTACTATGCTAGGGGCCCTAACTGGTGGACTCACAGCGTATGGATTATTTAAATCATCTCCAGAACTGCGCGCCATCAATGAATTTGCTGAAACAGTATCTTCCTTCGACCCCGCGATTGTGTTGTAGTTTAAAAATTTAAATGAGTATTTCGCAGTTTTTTATAATAACCCATATCTCTCATAGCAAGTTTTATGGGAGTTCTCCATAAATCGAGAGGAGGAAATCGCTGGGGTAGATGATAATCGGTTCTCAACCGAACTCATCGTCTAAAAAATGTTGTTAATTGTTGCCAGGTAGTTTTTTTATAATCTCCAACATAACCCCACGAGTCGACCCAAATAATTCGTTTAAACGCATCAGTGTGTTTTATTTTATTCATAAATAATTCTTTACTGTCATTTTTGGCAGCAAGAATTACCATGTTTGCACTTTGTCTTATAGGGATCACCAACGTATTGCTAAATTGATGTTTAATTAATTGAAAAATCGGGTATTGTTCTTTAATATTTGCTAGATTTACAGCAAAAATTCCATCATCAGTTATTATTTTTTTGCATGAAGCAAAAAACTGCTTGTTTGAACATTCAGGTGGAAAATGGTTTGCATTGTAGAGATCCACAATGAGATGTGAAAAATGAAATTCACTTGTTTGTACATAATCCATTGCATTTTCATGAATGATTGTTAAATTTTTTAAACGATCCATTATAAAAAAACGTTTTGCTATCTCGATAACCTCTTCGCTATTATCTACTGCAGTCAAATGAATATCCTTCAGCATTAGTGCGACTCCAGCCCCACCTAGGCCTAACATGCAAGTACTACCGGGATATTTTCGAGCCATTAATGTGAGTGCGGGTAGATAATGAAGGCCTGGCTGATGTGGATTATGACGGTTTATAACGGTTTGTAACGCATTACTTCCTAGTTTTAACCATCGATAAAATGCATTTTGATATACTTTGTAACCTGAAGGAGACGTATAAATGCAGGTACCTAATTTTGTTTTCCACATTTTAGGAAGTCTTCTCTAATTGAAAGGGATAAATTGACCCTAGTTTTAGTATTCCAGTTAATTCATCCAGAGCACAAAAACACTCTTCAAGTAACAGAGGATCTGCTAAGTCGGTTGCAATTAACTCAGTACGATAGTGTTTTAATACCCACTTTTTTAAAAGCTTTAATAATTCTTCATTTATTAAAACGCCTTGATGCATTGCTTGAAGTTCCTCTTCATTTAACGCAATACGTAATCTCAGACAAGCGGGGCCACCACCATTTCGCATGCTTTGTTTCAAATCAAGGAAGCGAACGGAGTTAATGGGATTCGAAGAATCAGAGAGTATTCTCTCAATACAGCTATTAGCACGTGAATTAGTTTGACACTCAAAAGGAGCTATAAGCATCATAGAGTTTTGTTGGGGCAAGCTAACGACTTGTGAATTGAAAAGGTAGGTTTCAACAGCATCCACTATACTCAGTTCTTTTGCTGAAATTTGAATGATATTGATGGGGAATGAAGCTTTGTCGTTTAATTCGTTAAGGACAGAACCTTGCTGATGAAATGCTTGTTCGTGGATGAGTAAGACCGATTCATTCGCTACACATATCACGTCATTATGAAAAACACCTTGGTCGATAGCGAGCGGATTTTGATAAGCGAATACAACATGGTCTGTCGATAATTGATGTTGACGGACGATGGCTTGTGATGCTTCTTGGGTTTGTCGAGCTGGATATTTTATTGGCCCAGGTTGCAATGGATTGTTTGCTAAACCTTTTTTCCCATATACAAAAAGATGAATTCCAGGTTGATTGTAGCTCTGGCAGATGCGGCTGTGATTCGCAGCACCCTCATCTCCCATAATGGTTGATCGAGGTAGAATAGGGTGATGATGGAAGTAATCTGAGTTTGAGAAAATAAATTCCAGAATTTTTTTGGAGAAATCAGCTTCATGATGTCGGTGTAAATTACTTACAAGATTTGCTGCTGTAAAATGAACTTTGTGGTCTTGGGTATCAGTACTTGGGGAAATTGTGGCAGCATTTGCTGACCACATACTGGAAGCTGAATAACAAGCACTGAGAAGATCAGGGGCTGTTCTGTAGGCTTTATTAATTTGTTCTTTCGGTGTACCACAAAAACCCAATTGGTAAAGTAGTTCAAGATTAGGGCGTTGGTGGGGGGGAAGTAAACCCTGTTGGAGGCCCATTTTATGAAGTAGGTGCATTTTCTCTAATCCTTGCAAAGCAGCTGCTTGAGGATTGGAACTTGCTAGTGCGTTCGAGAAGGAGGCAATATTGCCTTGCGCAAGCCCGGCATAATTATGGGAGGGTCCGACAAGGCCATCCATGTTTAATTCATAAACATTCATTTCTAATTATCCATTTTTAAAGTAATTACTAAGCGGAAACTCAATGGGGAAGTTAGGCATAGATGCACCAATGATTTACCTTACTTAGACAGTTTAGAATTTTCCACATAATTTTATTTACCCAATACAATACCAGGCAAAATTTGTTCAGGCATTGTTAGAACTGGCTGCTCCATACTGGAAACCGGATAAGCGCAATAATCTGTGGCAAAATAAGCACTGGGCCTATGATTTCCACTTAGCCCAACCCCTCCAAATGGAAGGCTACTGGCTGCTCCTGTTGTAGGTCGGTTCCAATTAATTAATCCAGCGCGTATTTGTTGATAAAATTGATCATAGTGTTGCTCATTATTACTAATCAAGCCCGCAACTAAACCGTAACGGGTTTGATTAGCCAACTTGATGGCTTCATCAAAATGATTGTAACGATATATCTGCACTAAAGGAGCAAAAATTTCCTCATCTGGGGGATTTTCAAAGTGTGTCATATCAATTATGCCTGGTGACAGTAGGCCAGTCTGTTCAGCAAGTAAAGTCATTGGTAAGAGGGAAGAGCCACCCGAGTCAACCAGTTTTTTTTGACTCTGAAGATGTTTAGTGGCTTGTGCATGACTAATAACGGGGCCCATGAAGGGTTCTGGTGTTTTATCAAAAGGGCCAATCTTAAGAGATGAGCATGTTTTGATAAAATTATTTAAAAATTCATCACCCTGGTGTGTGTCTGGAATAATGACGCGTCGTGCGCAGGTGCAGCGTTGACCTGCCGTAAGCAAAGTGGAGAGCAAGGTATGATAGATGGCCGCATGAAGATCAGGAATTTCATCAATGACTAAAGGATTATTTCCCCCCATTTCAAGAGCTAAAATTACTTCAGGTTTATCGCTAAATTGTTGATGGATGCGTAACCCCGTTGTATAACTTCCTGTAAAATATACGCCTTGAATATCTTGTGAAAGTAAAGCTTTCCCACAAGAGGCATCGCCTTGTAAACAATTAATCACTCCGGGCGGTATTTTGCTTTCATGCCAACACTGCATAATAAATTCAGCGACCGCTGGTGTCTGCTCACTTGGTTTATAAAGAATTGTATTGCCTGCAAGAAGGGCTGGAACTATGTGTCCATTACTTAAATGGGCGGGGAAATTAAATGCGCCAAGCACCACTACGACCCCTTGGGGTTTAAAACGAAGACATGCATTAGCTTCTGTGGTTTTGGTTATTTTTGTCCAAGTTCGCTCATGGTATGCTTGTATGGATAAATTAATTTTTCCTATAACAGCATTGACCTCAGTATGAGCTTCCCATAAAGGTTTTCCCGTTTCTAAAGCGATTAGGTGTGCTAGATGATCACGATTTTTATCAATTTCTTGTGCAAATTTGTGGGTATAATGGGCTCGTTTTTCGAAATCCAAAGAGGACCAAGGAGAAAGTGCTTGTCGTGCTGCGTCAGAGGCAGCTGAAACTTCTTGAGCTGTAGCATTTGTGCCTTGCCAAAGTATGGTACCATAGCTAGGGTTTATGGATTCAAGTGTAGTTCCATGACCTCTTATCCATTGACCATTAACATATTGTCCTTTTCCATAGATTATTTCACCTTTAGTCATTTACCTCTCCACTCTCACATTGTAAAGGAGCTATTCGTAATTGATTTCCGCATTTGACTTGGAGGAGATTAGCTGTTTCTTTACTAATAATGCAGGTATTATTTTCTTTATTGACTAGCGCACTATTAATAGTTGCTCGAAAATTCAATTGGGTATTTGATAATAAATAACTAGTGCTACTCACCTCATCACTAATATTTTTAATGGTTACAACTTGGCTAAGTTCGATGGTTTTAATTTGTGATAAGGGAACCTCAAGGGTAGGGCCAGCATCAAAAATATCAATATACTTATTATATCGAAAACCTTCTTTTAATAAGATGTTCATAGCTGCTTGAGTGGAAGGATGGGCTTGTCCAATTACTGCTTGGGCTTCCAGCGACAGCAATTTAATGTATAAAGGATTTCGTGGCATTAAATCAGCTATAAATTGTTTGTCAGTTGCTAGAGTAAGTCGATCGGCATCTTCAAAAGACATATGAAAAAAATGGCTTCCCACATTTTCCCAAAAAGGTGATATACCCTTCGCATCTGAGATTCCCCGCATTTCAGCAATTACTGTTGAGGCAAAACGTTCAGGATGCTGGGCGATAAATAGGAAACGTGCTTTGGATAGCAATAAACCATTTTTATTTTTTCTATACTTCGGTTCTAAAAAAAGCGTGCAGATTTCACTTCGGCCTTGATTATCATTCACTAAGCTTAAAACCTCATAATCACTACGAATATTTAATGAGCGACTAATTCGGGTACGTTTGGAAATTTTATAAGAATAGAAAGGAGCCTCATGACCGGTATAGGATTCAATTCCTGAAACACCGATTATTTTTTTACTTTTAGGGTTTTCTAAAACAAATAGATAATATTCATTATTTGGCTTTTCAATATTTTTTTTAAATGAATCAGTGGACCAGTGAAGTCGTTTTGCCAATATTTCCTTATCTTTAGAAAGTGTCGTGATTCCTACACCACTTTCTTCGGCCAAATGATGAATGGCATCTAAATCTGTATTGCACGCACTACGAAATAGCATCATTTTTTAAATCCTCTAAGCCACCTTGAGCAAGGTCGAGTAAGAGTAGGGCACTAAGTGCAGCACGTTCAGACAGACTATCGAGTAGTATATATTCATCTGCACTGTGGATATTTCCTCCCCTGACTCCCAGTGTATCTAGGACGGGTAAACCGTGTTGTGCTAAGTTATTTCCATCACAGCAGCCCCCACTATCTTTCCAATCTATAGATAAACCGAGCTCTTGTCCTAAATGTTGAACACGATGAAACAGACGTTCTGTACCTGAGCACACACGTTTAACGGGCCTACCAAATACACCATGTATACTTAAAGAATAGTCTGGACGTTTTAATTGAACAACAATATTATCAAGTTCGCTTCGTACCCAAAATTCATCTTCAGGCAGACTGATTCTAATGTCAAGTTGCGCTACCGCTTTGTCAGGAACTACGTTAAGTGCTTCGCCACCTGCGATTTTTCCTACGTTGATGGTTACTCCATTACGCTTTCCATTAAGAGCGTGTATGGCACTTATCGCTTCAGCTAAGTAACAAATTGCATTTCGTCCTTCTGCAAAATCACGTCCTGCATGAGCTGCTTTGCCAGTAGCGATGAGTGTTAGTTTTCCGCTTCCTTTACGATTTTTAGCTAAAGTTCCATTTGCGGTCATGGCTGGCTCGTATACTAGAGCTGCTTGGTAATTAGATGCCAGTTTATCAAAAAGTATGCTGGATGCTGGTGATCCAATTTCTTCGTCTGCATTAATTAAAACATCCCAACCCAGTTCTGTCGCGCAGTCGTTCAGTTCAAAAGCAGATAAGGCATGCAACATCACGATAAGCCCACCTTTCATATCAGTAACACCAGGCCCGTTGATACAGTTATCATTAATATAAGTTAATTTCTGGAATGGATTATTGACAGCATATACAGTATCCATGTGTCCACAAAGTAAAACACGACGTTTTAAGTGGGGCCGTTTTCTGATGAATAGAACATCCCCACAACTTTGGAGTGAAGTAGTTCCGCACATATCAATAACTGAGAGGGGTTGCAATTTTTTTTTATCAATTGTATCTGCAAGGGGCAGATAGACTTCCTTCAGTAGGTTAGCCATGGAGGCTAATCCAACTAAATTCGTAGTCCCAGAATTAATCTCACAAAATTGATGGAGTTGTTTCACCATCATGCCTTGTTTGTTTTTTATTATATTTATCAGCTTATTATATGATTTAATCACGGGTTTTGGCTTAATGCTAAAAATACAGAATAGCTGAAATTAGGTGGCTTAACAATCTATTGTCCTATTGCGCCAGAAAGAAAAAATGCACGCAATTCGCTCCTATCCGATCATTTCATCCTCCATCCAATGATGCCTGGAGGATGCATTCCATTCAAAAAAATTTTTATTAGGGTACTGAAGATTGTTGTTTTGGAGCTGGAGACGGATTATTTATAGGCCATATTTGAGGTAATGCCATGAAACCGAGTTTACTAAGCAACCCCTCTGGTTTGGTTTGTTCCTCAGTTTTGACAGGGTTCAGTTCTGGATTAACACTGGAGTCAACACGTTTATCCAGACTTTGTAGACGCTGAAGTTGCCTTTCTTGAAGTTCGAGTAACTTATTAAAACGTTCTGTACTCGCTTTCAATTCGGATTTAACTTCTAAAAGTTCAGATTCTACTTTGCAAATACGCTCTGCTACTTGATCGAAACTTGCTGCTTTTTTATCCAAGAAAGAATTAAGTTTTTCTTGAAAAGAAAGCCTTTGATTTGAATCAGTTATAGCTGTGCTAGATAGAATTCTTACGGTACCCTCTAAAGTGGAAGCAATCTTTTTAGCTTTTTCTACCTCAGCCCCCATAGATATTCGTACCTCAGATAACTCAGATGTTTTTTGGGACAATAACACCAGACTTCTTGAATGCTCATCTCGAGCTTTCATAAGTTCTTTTTGGGTTGTTTCAAATTGCTTATTTTGTTTTTCAACATCCAGTTTTAAAGAGGCTGCTGTTTTTTCAAGCTCGTCTTTTGTTTTACGAAGTAATTTTTCGGTTTCTACGTACACTTCAACTTGAGCGCTCAATGTTTCAACTTCTTCATTCAACCTTGAAATATTTCTAGCTAATTTTTCATTTTCTTCTTTAAATCGTTCGATTTCAACGGCTAGTTTTTTACGAATAGCATCTAATGCACCAATAGTTAACTCAAGGATTTCTGCGACCCCAAAAATCCCTTCTTTTAATTTTTGAGCAATGTTTCTCGTATGATAATGATGGTCATCAAGAACGATACCGCTGGTAGTGTATGCTAAGGCGCTTACACCACTAATTGTAACTAGAAATCCAATGTGAGCTGCTGCACCTATGATTAAGGTTGGTCCTGATATGGCAACCCCACCTATAATTCTCTGCCATAAAGGCAACTCTCCCCAAAACGCAGCCGCCCGGGAAATAAGGCTTGGATTATCTTGTAAACTTTCCACTATTTCCCCCAAGCTTTTTTTGACTTGGGCCAAGTGTTGTTGAGTTAAAGCAATACTTTGAAGACTATCTAGGTCATGTTCAGGTGAATCTGGGTTGAGTAATAATTCTTTTGCCGCATCGGAGAAGTTCATCTGTGATAAAGCTTTTTCAATGACGACTCTATTAGTATTAGAGAGGTTTGTATCACTCTTTATAAGTACATCAAGTTCTTGTTCTTTAATAGACATAACACCAGCTCCCTGTGTTTAAGAATCTCCCTGTAAATTCTATTTTTAACCACAAGACATGAATAAGCAAGTAAAAAATTTGTTTTCATGGAGTTATTTTAAGACAATGGTGCTAGGGAAAAGTAGCGCAATTTTTAGCTCTGTAGCGTTGAAGTAAATTCTGCTATTTCTTCGCCCAGTTTATTTCTGCTTTCGTAGAATAATCCTTTGTTTTGTAGGGAAGTTCCTTTATCAATCATTCCCTCAGAGAATCCCAAAGAAGGAATAAGAAGTATATAGCCGAGTAAGGACACCATTATGCCGGCGAGTTCATATAAAATGGGATGATTTATTTTTAGGGCATCGGTTAGTGTTTTGTAGATTTCAATGGACTCTTTAGACGGAGTATTTACGAGTTCAGAGGTACGGGAAATGATTTCGAGTATGAGCTCGTCGCTACCCGACTTTTGCCGATCTAACTTCGCTACATTATTTAATAAATCAAGACCCACTCGCTTAATGTTTCCTTCGGGTAGCTTTTCAAATTGTTCTTGAGTTTGTTTAAGTCTTTTTTTAAGAAGTTTCTTTGTTTGTATCTCAGGGCAGTTCATATCACGCCAGTGAATTAACCAAGATTTCTTCTTGTTCATAATTAAATCTGAGTAATTTGCATTGACATACGTATTTAAAGCGTTCCATATGATTTTTCGATGAAAATTCATACCTCTTCCTTTTACATTTGCAGCTGCTGCATCTAAAGAACGCTCAAATTCTTTTTTAGTTATAGGTTTTTCTAACCTAAAGGACTTCATCAAATTATAGTATGTAGATGATAGGGCGCCACGATCTATTGCATCTTTGCAAGAAAAATTGAAACTTTTAGGTTGGACTTTTTTTATGATGTAATTGGGGAGCTCATATTTGACGAAGTGCACCCAAACTGCTTGTTTTTCTGCGGAAGATATAGAGCTTCTATGGATAAGCCCTTGTGCCTTAAAACTCTCCAAAAGTAGATGTGTTAAAATTTGCTGTTCATCAGTCCCAAACAATAATGCTCTTGCTGCGGGGCTAATGTGGAAATCAGAAACGACTTTTTTATTTGTTCTCTCTCCCGCTATATCTAGAAATTCATTAAATACAGCTCTGGTGGATAAAGTATCATCTATTTTTTCGAAGTCGGAGGACTCCATTAAACCTTCATTTGCTGGAAGGGTAATGACTAAGACCTTGAGGCTCGGATCGTCTTCAAGTTTATGTAGTGCTAGAGTTAAATCTCTTTCTTTAGCTCCAGCTATATCATACTTACTTCGATCCAACCCCAAATTATTAAAATAGATATGACATATTTGTTTATTCGATCTTTCGGCATTTATTTGTAACCAACGTTCAAAAAGAGGGCTGATGCGAGTTTTCCCACTATGGCGCTGGGCTTGGGTGCTAAAACGATACTCTGTTGGATCTGAAGGGTCCTGATAGGAAAAGTTTTTGATTGTTGGCAGATTGGTTTCTTGTTGGGGTTTAAAGTCATCCGAAAATAAAGAATAAAGACGACGGTAAATTCCACCTTCGCTATGGGGAGAGTGTCGATTAACTTTTTTATCAATGTCTTTTATTGTTTTTTGAATTTTTTTTTCTACATTGGATTTCCGAGGATGTATTTTGGCACCAATATCATTTATCCAATCAGAAGATTCTTCGAGGATCTTGTTGTCATTGTGGTAAATCGCTAAAACTAATTCATCCAGCTTTTTAACTTGTTCTGCTGGATTGTTCTCAATATACGTCTCTAAAGCAGCGATACAAGACGAATATAAATTACCATAGGGATAAGCATTATTATACGGTTGCTTCATCACAGTGTGTAATTTGGAAAATTCAGGCAGGAGTTGCGCAATAGGGCATTGGTCAATTGCAGCTTTTAATTGAAGAAAATAAGTATAGCAGTTACGATTATGAAGTGCATCGCTAGTTAGATTTGCTGCATTTTTTGCGTTGGTGCTCATAATTTTTATATGATTGTGCAAATTGAGGTCATTATATAGAAAAGGGAGTCATATTGGAAGAGTCGTTAGAAGTATTGATACCGAGTACAAAAGTGGAATATCAAATTTTTTTAAATATTTGCCATCCTGAGTGGAAGGAAATTCTAATCACAGCATTGAAAACGATGGATCAGAATTATTTGTTTCAGTTAATTCATGATAAAAATTGGTTGCCGGGCGCAGAACGATTACTTGCGGCGTTCAATTTACCGTTGGCAAGAACTCAATACATTTTATTAGGAGAATCCCCATATCCTCGTAAAGATTCAGCAAATGGATATGCTTTTTGGGATAACTCCGTTGCGGACCTATGGAGTTCGACCGGGTTAAGTAAAACAGTTAATAGGGCAACTTCTTTGCGTAATTGGATAAAAATGATGCTTTGTGCCCGTGGCGATTTAGGTTTTAATACGTCACAAGCTGATATAGCCTTACTGGATAAAAATGATCTGGTGCAAACGGCCCAACAATTGTTTGAAGGTATGATGAATAAAGGTATTTTATTGCTCAATGCCTCATTGGTCTATAGTGAGGGTAAAGTTCCTTATCATGCTCGCCAATGGAAGCCTTTTATCCAAAGTCTGTTGGAGCAGTTAGTTCAAGTTAAACCTAATGTTCAGCTAATTTTATTAGGTAAAATAGCAGAAACCGCAGCTCAGAATAAATTGCCTATAGGACTTATTGCAGAACATCCCTATAATGTGAGCTTTATCACGAATCAACACGTGATCAATTTTTTTAAACCTCTGGATTTATTAAAATATGAGTAATTCTGAATCAACAATTAACCCTCAAGAAATTAGTAAGTTTGCTCAGCATGCTAACTTATGGTGGGATAAAGAAGGGCCATTGAAAACACTTCATGATATAAATGAAATCCGACTGGATTTTATTAAGCAACATGTTCACTTAAATGGTTTAAATGTTTTGGATGTTGGTTGTGGCGGTGGGATTTTATGTGAAGCTATGGCAGGTACTGGAGCAAATGTTACGGGTATCGATGCAGAACCTACAGCAATTTCTGTAGCACAAGAACATGCAAAAAAAAATCATTTGAACATTAACTACCAATGTACTTCAGTTGAAACATATAAAGATCAAAGTTTTGATGTTATTACCTGCATGGAAATGTTGGAGCATGTAGAAAATCCTGAGCTTGTTTTTGAACATTGTAGACGGTTACTTAAGCCTCATGGGTTTTTATTTGTATCAACAATCAGTAGAACAGTTAAAGCCTATGCTACTGCAATTATTGCTGCTGAATATGTATTGAATTTATTGCCAAAACAGACTCATGATTATAAAAAATTTATAAAACCCAGTGAGTTGTGTGCTATGGCCCGTCCTTGGGACTTTAATTTAATAGATTTGAAAGGTATGGATTACAACCCTTTTCTGAGAAAAGCTACGTTAGGGTCGGATGTAAGAGTTAATTATTTGATAGCTTTTCAGTAATAATAAACGAGCTAGTACTTATCTAAGACTGGAATTAAAAAAGCCAGTCTTAGATTCTTGAGATTCCGTTATGTGTCACTATGGGTATTCTGATTTTTTTCGGAAATTTGTTTCTTGTTATAACGCTCCAAATAACGCTGATGAGCGTATCTGGCTTGTTCTTGTGTCACTACATCTACTTCATTCCCATAAATATCAATACGCGCAGCATTCTCTTTTTGGCAGTTTAGATAAGCTGGTGAAGCACTATAGTAGCTTAAAGCCTCACGTATCGCTTTTTTGCTAAAAGGCGGGGTATCTAGTCGTTCGTAGAAGTCGATGATATCGTCAAATATTCCAATTTTCAGAGGTTTGATCTGATTCCCTTTTTTAAAAAAGGCATTTGGAAAATGTTCAATAAGCCAATCTATGACATTTAGTTTATCTTTTTTTACTGTAGTTAACGGTTGTTTGTCCATCATTTTGCTCTAAAGCGTAATCTAGATGCTGAATAAACTACCACATCTTTTGACATAATCAAGCACTTGTATGTAAAGACTGTTATTAGTTTTAGTTTTTTAGTTAAAAATAATACGCTTTATTGAAAACGTAGCACGTTTTTTTGCTCTATCTCGTGTAAGAGATTTCTCAATTCAAGCAAAGAGAATTGCTGCTTTCTTTGCCCTAGATTATAGTGATTTTTCATAACATACTGTTTTTTAACTAAAATTTTTAGAATATGCTTTTTGAGCCACTTAAAATTTGTTAGGGAAAGACACTGAGGTCTGCTTGCGCTTCTCATTATCTATGCTAAATTTTAAACATGGCTTGTATGGATATAAGTCACACAAATGGAATTGTAATCATATGGATATGATTTATCATGGATGATAATAAGAACTTTAACGTTCTTATACGGATGACTGCGAAAGCCAGGGTTTATGCCCTGGCTTTTTTTATGCTACTAAATAGCCTGATCGAGATAAAAACTTTTTATCAGGAAAATAGGCGAAAATCACAGACCCATTTTTAATTGTATTAATTACGGGTTTTGCTAAAGTTTGAGCGATCGCAGGACACCCCCAGGATAGCCCAGCGCGACCTGCTCGCTTTATGAAATCAGGTTCTACATACCAAGCTCCATGTATTACTACACGTCGACTTAATGCATTGTCATTAAATCCTTTATCTAAGCCCTGTAAATTAAGCGAATATCCTTTATGCCCTATATAGGTGTCTTTTGTAATGTAGGTACCTAAGCTTGATTGTTTGCTTGAAGGAATATTGGAAAAATGACTGGCCTTATTCACACCCGAATTTTTTCCGTGTGCCACATAAGTGTTATATAAAAGACGTTCTTTACGAATATCGAATACCCACATTCGTTGTTTGTTTGAGGGTAAGGAATAATCTATAACTGTAAGTACAGGCTTTTTAACAGAGCCTCTTTTACTTGCGTTTTGGTACGCAGTTAATGCAAGTCTTAAAACATTTTTATTCAATTGGGGTGCTTTATGGCTCAAATGTTGCAATTTGCTATTAATATCTGAATCTGACCTTGCTGCAAACGAAGGTGTGCTTGAGGTTATATTACTAGTTAAAATTACGGTTGAGATAAGAGTTAATAGAGTATTCATACTGCTCCTTTCTTCTATAAATCGCCGTTATAGTTTCTTCGAAAAAATGGTGATTATATTAACAATTCACGTAATTGTAAAATCATGAGTCCTTTATTTGCCCATCAGGGAAAAATATTACTCAATTCATATGCTTAACCCTGTATTGAAAAAATGTATAGATTAAACAATGGTCTATATGATTCAAAAAAGACCAATTTGAGTTGTCAAATTGAGCGCAAATAGATAAAAAAAAATTCAAAAAAAATAAATAAATACCAGAAAAATGATCGAAATTTAGGTATAATAACTCGATTTACCGCCGATTTATCTTTTGTTCCTAGGCAAAATAACCGGTAATGCATTCCATTTTAGATGGCGCTAAATTATACTTGGCTGTTAGTTTTTAAACTCTTTTAAACCCAGCATTGACTTGTACTTCTTTGTGTTTCAAGAGTGAACGGGAAAAAGATTAGTTATATTTGATTGCGGAGAATACTATGCTGGAAAAGCAGATCATACAATTACCAGAAGGCTTACGTGCTGCTATTAACCATGCCTATCGTATCGATGAGTTGCCTTTAATAACCGAACTTTGTGAAAAAGCGGCGTTAGGGCAACAGCAACTAATTAACATTAAGGATAGAGCTACAAAATTAGTTGAGTCAGTGCGCATGGAACGAAAAAAAAGCACGGGAATTGATTCATTTTTGACTGAGTATGCTTTATCCAGTGATGAAGGTATTGCTCTGATGTGTTTGGCTGAAGCACTATTACGTGTTCCTGATAGTGCTACAGTAGATAATTTAATTAAAGATAAATTGTCGGGTGGAGATTGGAAATCACATATAGGCCAAAGTGATTCATTCTTTGTTAACGCAACAACTTGGGCATTGATGCTCACAGGGAAAATACTCACTCCGGAAAAAGCCGAAACCACATTAACTAAATCTTTAATGAAGCTTGTTAATCGCAGCAGCGAAGCGGTTGTAAGAAAAGCAGTTGATAAAGCCATGCGCATTATGAGCAAACAATTTGTTATGGGACGCACTATTAGTGAAGCCTTAAGCCGAGCCAAAAAGAAAGAGGCGCAAGGATACCGTTATTCATATGACATGTTGGGTGAAGCTGCTCTTACATCAATAGATGCATTGCGTTACTTTGAAGCCTATAAGGAAGCAATTGAAACCATAGGAAAGCAGGCTGATAAAGACTCTGATGTATATAAACGTGCAGGTATATCTATAAAACTTTCTGCATTGCACCCACGTTATAACGAAAGTCAGCATGATCGCGTTATGGAGGAGTTACCCGTTAAACTACTCGCTCTGGCTCGATTGGCAAAAAGTTACGGAATTGCCCTAACGGTTGATGCAGAAGAGTCTGAGCGTTTGGATTTATCACTAGATGTAATGGAGCGTGTTTTTAATGATGCAAGTTTGGATGGTTGGAATGGTTTCGGTTTAGCGGTTCAGTCCTATCAAAAAAGAGCCTTTTATGTATTAGATTGGGTTGCCGCTCTTGCAAGAAGCAAGCAACGTCGAATCATGGTGCGATTGATAAAAGGAGCTTATTGGGATAGTGAGATAAAAAAGACACAAATGCAGGGTTTTAAAGAATATCCTGTATTTACCCGCAAAGTTTTTACAGATGTTTCTTTCCAGGCTTGTGCTAAAAAAATATTGACCATGACGGATGCCATTTATCCTCAATTTGCAACCCATAATGCCTATTCGGTGGCGATGATTTTAGATATTACTGGTGATTATCGAGACTTCGAATTTCAGTGTTTGCATGGAATGGGTACTGAGCTCTATCAACAAATAGTACCAGCCGAACGTTATGGAATCCCATGTCGTATTTATGCGCCAGTGGGAAGTCATGAAGATTTACTTCCCTATTTGGTACGTCGTTTGTTAGAAAACGGAGCAAATTCATCATTTGTAAACCGCATCGTTGATGATAACGCACCGATTAGTACGTTGGTTGAGGATCCTGTAGAAAAAGCCAGATCTTTATTGCATAAGATGAATCAAAATATTCCACTACCGGAGGATATCTTTCAACCCAGCAGAAAAAATTCTAAAGGGTTTGATTTTTCTGATCGTACTGAGCGAGCTCTTTTACAACAAAAAATGACCCAACTTAAATTGCAACAGTGGACTTCAGGCCCCATGATCTCAGGAACTGCATCACTTAAAGGTGAAAAGCAACGCGTTGAGTCGCCGCAACTCACTGAAAATATTATTGGAACCGTTCAAAATTCATCCCTAGAAGATGTGGAGCAAGCATTGGTACAAGCTGTGCAGGCATTCCCAGGATGGTCTAATACTCTTGTAAAAGAAAGAGCCGCATGTCTTAACCGTTTTGCTGATTTATTACAGGAACATTCCGCAGAACTTATGACCATCGCATGTCTAGAAGCCGGTAAGACCATGAATGACTGCATTTCAGAAGTGCGAGAAGCAATAGATTTTTGTCGTTACTATGCGATGCAGGCACAACAAATTTTAGCTGCTCCTTTGCGTTTAACTGGTTATACAGGAGAGCTCAATGAGCTTAGTTTGCATCCACGTGGAATCGCACTTTGTATCAGTCCCTGGAATTTTCCCTTAGCAATTTTTACAGGTCAGGTTGCTGCCGCCTTGGTTACAGGAAATTGTGTTATTGCAAAACCAGCAGAACAAACCCCATTAATTGCTGCTTATACAGTTAAATTAATGCATCGAGCAGGAATTCCAGAGGCCGTTGTACAATTGCTTCCTGGACCTGGCGAAACCATTGGGGCTGCATTAGTTTCCGACAAAAGAATTAAAGCAGTATTGTTTACAGGTTCTACGGACACAGCAAATCTAATTAATCGTACCTTAGCAACGCGTGGTGGTGAACTGATTCCTCTAATTGCTGAGACAGGCGGCCAAAATGCGATGATTGTAGACTCGTCTGCACTATTGGAACAGGTAGTAGTCGATGCGGTTAACTCTGCCTTCGGTAGCGCTGGTCAAAGATGTTCTGCGCTCCGCGTATTATTTGTTCAAGAAGAAGTATATCCACGAACCATTGCTCTTTTAAAAGGAGCTATGGCTGAATTGGTAGTAGGCGATCCCCGTTGGCTGGTAACTGATGTTGGGCCTGTGATTGATAAGGCTGCTTTATCCACATTAAAAAATCATGTGGAGCATATGAAAAAGCGTTTTGAAATTATTTACCAATGCCCTTTGGATGAATCTTTGGAGTCGGGATACTTCATGCCACCCACTGCGATTGCTATTGATCATATCAATGCATTGGAAAAGGAAGTCTTTGGTCCGGTATTACATGTAATCCAATTCAAACGAAAAGATCTCGATCAAGTTATTAAACAAATTAATGCAACAGGTTATGGTTTAACCTTGGGTATCCATAGTCGAATTAATGAAACAGTAGAATATATTAGACAAAATATTCATGCGGGTAACTGTTATGTAAACCGTAATATGATAGGTGCTGTTGTTGGATTACAACCTTTTGGTGGAGAGGGATTGTCTGGTACCGGTCCTAAAGCAGGCGGCCCAAACTATTTGATTCGACTTTGCCATGAACGCACTTACACAGTTGACACTACTGCTGCAGGAGGTAATGCAAGTTTAATGTCCTTACCTGATTAGTTTATATCTGGGGCGTAATTCAGTATTTTGATTGAGTTACGCCTAGATTGCTGGCGCAACAGGATGTTGCCATTGCTCATTCAGTGGAGTTATTAATGAATAAGATATTCTATGTAACCCAGGCTTTAATTTCTATGCTCATTTGTTGTGTTAGCAATACGTTGCTCGCAATGACTTTTGCTCCTCCTCAGTCGAATCAATTTATTTCTTATAATGACGTAGGTGAAGGTAAACCAATCGTATTAATCCACGCATTCCCTACAGATCAACGATTATGGCAGGCCCAACAAGAAGGACTTAAAGAGCGCTTTCGAGTGATTACTTTGGATCTATGGGGATTTGGTGAGTCCTCATCTGTGGATGGAAATGCCATTCCTATGACTGAATATGCCAACGAAGTAAAACAGTTATTAGATTACCTAAAAATAGATAAAGCAATTATTGCTGGAGAGTCTATGGGAGGTTACATTGCGCTAGCATTTTTAGATAAATATCCGCATCAAACGCTAGGATTAGTGCTTTCTAATACCCAAGCTGTGGCAGATAGTCCTGAAACAAAAGTAACTCGGGAAAAAACTGCACTTGATGTTCTTGAAAATGGAATGGAAAATTTGATAGAGGGTTTTATGATCAAGGCACTTGCATCTAATGTCTCATGGGAACTAAAAACTTATCTTCGTCATATTCTAAGCTTGCAAAAGTCAACTGCTGCTGCATCTGCCTTGCGTGGAATGGCACTCCGTGATGACACCTCATCTGTCCTTGCAGCAACAAGGGTGCCTATTTTAATTATTACAGGTGAGATGGATAAAGTGATTCCTCCACAACAAAGTATCGATATGCATTCACTTGCCAAAAATAGTCAATTAATTGTTTTGCCTAATACAGGGCATTTATCTAATTTAGAACAACCCCAACAATGGAATCAAGCAATAATGGATATGTTTGAATAGTAGTAAGTAGTTATTGCCCGGAGAAACTTGAAGATCCAGCCGTCATCTCATGTCTAGTGTAAGATGGCGGCTTTAGATATGCTAATGTCTTTTAGCAAGAAACCAGGGGATTAATACAAATAAAAGTAATCCACCGATTAAAAAAGATTCAAAGATAAAAACATTACCAACCGGTATTTGTGTGGGCGGTACGAATCCGATAACAATTGCTGTTAGACAACAGAGAATCCCAATGATACATAATAACCACATCACCATATTACCACCTGGAACGGTGTAGCCTCGATTCAGGTTGGGTTTACTATATCGTAGTTTAATAGCAGCAGCAAACATAAAGACATAGACCAATAAGGCCATTTGCGCACACAGATCACTTAACATCCAGTAGGCCGCATTAATTGAATCTAACAAAATAAAAGCTGTACTAAGAAGGGTAAAAATAATAGCTTGTGCAAAGAGAATTTTTGTTGGAGCACCGTATTTATTTGTATGGGCGAATATTGCAGGTAAAGAGCCATCCCTCGCTGAAACCATTAATCCTTTTGTGGGACCGATAATCCAAGCCGAAACTCCACTGAGTCCACCTAAAATAATTAAAATGGCAATAATTGAGGTCATCCAGGGCATATTATATGCATTAAAAAAAACAGCATAAGCATCGATTAGCCCAGATACCACACTTAAACTTTCATTGGGGACCACGACCATAATAGCTATTGAGCCTAACGAAAGTGTAGAAATGACTAAAATAGTTGAATATAAAAGTGCTTTTGGATAATCCCGTTGGGGATTTTTTACTTCTTCAGCATGAACTGCTGACATCTCCATACCAAGAAGACCAAATAATACTACTGCAAATAAGGATAAATTACCAAATGAACTGAAGTCAGGTAACCATGTCGTTGGATAGCCGACAACCATAGGTTTTCCTTGAACTGCCCATAGTATTGCTAAAAAAATAATAAACAGCATTGGAAATATAGTCCCTATTGTTGCTCCAATAGTGCTTACTATGCTTGATACTTTCATTCCAAAGCAATTGAGTAGCGTAAACAACCAAAACAGACCCAGCACGGTACCCAACAAGTAATACTTGTTGCTCCCTAATTCTGGGACTATTAGATAGGATAGGGTTGCCGCGATAAAAGCCAGTATCGTTGGATACCATACCACATTATATATCCACTGTAGCCAAATAGTAATAAAAGCTGCTCGTTTACCGAATGCTTCGCGAACCCATACGTATATTCCACCAGTTTCGGGATAGGTTGTTGCTAATTCTGCCGCCACTAAAGATACAGGAATAAAAAAGGCAAATGCAGCTACAACGTAATAAGAGACTAATGTAAGTCCAAGTTTGGCACTAATAGGCAAAGTACGTAAGCTATCAACAGCAATAACGTTAATCATTACTAATGAAAAAACACTTAGAACCTTTTTAGGGTGATTCATGATTTGTCCTTAACAAATGCGGTACAAGCAAAACTTTGAATGCGCAATGCCATTATCATTAATGAAATTAAAACTAAAAAGTAGTTTGATTTTTAGAATCATAAAAAAGTGAGCATTAGATATTTGGGTGAACTGAATCTCAGAGCGGTTGGGCCTCAGGCCCAACCCAGACGTTAACCTAATCATCTCAATTACACAGGTTCCTGAGAACGTATTGAAGAATCCCACCATTTTTATAATATTCTAATTCATCAGCAGTATCGATACGGCATAATGCTTTGATCTTCTCAACTTGACCATTGGAACGCTCAATGGTGACAGGAACCATTGAACCAGGCATTAATGAATCAGTTACGTCGATGCTAACACGCTCATCTCCTTTCAAATCGAGAGTTTTACGAGTTATACCTTCACAAAATTGTAGAGGTAAAACACCCATGCCGATTAAATTTGACCGGTGAATGCGTTCAAAGCTTTCAGTAAGAACGGCTTTGACTCCAAGTAAATTGGTGCCTTTTGCTGCCCAATCCCTTGAAGAGCCAGTACCGTATTCTTTCCCAGCAATCACTACGAGATCATGATGATCTTTTTGATAAAGCATTGCTGCATCGTAAATGGGCATAACTTCCCCAGATGGAATATACCGGGTAATGCCACCTTCTTGTCCCGGAGTCATTTCATTGCGGATGCGAATGTTAGCAAAAGTACCTCTCATCATTACTTCATGGTTACCACGACGAGAGCCATAGGAGTTAAACTCCTTTTCATCAACCCCTTTGGATTTTAAGTACAAACCTGCTGGAGAGTTCGCTTTGATTGAGCCTGCTGGAGAGATGTGATCGGTTGTAATTGAATCACCAAATAAAGCCAAAATATAAGCCTGTTTGATTGATTTAATTGAATCAGGTTTTGCTTTTAGATGATCAAAAAACGGTGGATGTTGAATGTATGTTGAATTTGCGTCCCATTCATAGGTTTTTCCAGTGCTTGTTTTAATTGATTGCCAGTGTTCGTCACCGAGAAAAACTTCCGCATATTCTTTACGGAACATGCCACCAGTAACTTTAGATACCTCAGTAGCAATTTCAGCATTAGATGGCCAAATATCTTTGAGATACACATCATTCCCTTTATCATCTTTGCCAATAGGATCTTTACTTAGATCGATTGTGGTCGTTCCGCATAAAGCATAAGCAACTACTAAAGGCGGAGATGCTAACCAGTTTGCTCTGACTTGTGGATGTACACGGCCTTCAAAGTTTCGGTTTCCTGATAAAACAGCTGAAACGACGAGATCGTTATCACTGACGCAGTGAGAAATAGCATCCGGAAGTGGACCCGAGTTACCGATACATGTAGTACAGCCATAGCCAACTAAATTAAAACCTAATTGATCCAAATAAGGTTGTAACCCTGCTTGTTTGAGATAATCTGTAACTACTTTAGATCCAGGAGCTAAAGAAGACTTAACCCAAGGTTTGCGTTGGAGGCCTTTTTCAATAGCTTTTTTGGCTACTAAACCTGCTGCCATGAGTACACTTGGGTTTGATGTATTGGTGCAACTGGTAATGGCGGCAATAACCACATGGCCGTGTTTCATTTGGAAATCATGATTTTTAACTGGGAACGAAGAATTTGTTTCCTGTTCTTTCCCAGCTTCCTTAAGAAACTTATCGAATTCCACAGGTAGCGTATTTAAAGTTACTTTGTCTTGTGGGCGTTTCGGGCCAGCTAATGATGGGACAACAGAACTCAAATCAAGTTCTAGGGTGTCTGTAAATACAGGATCTTCGCTGTCATTTTCATACCACATACCTTGGGCTTTAGCGTACGCTTCGACCAATGCAATAGTATGTTTATCACGGCCGGTCAACTCTAAATAACGAATGGTTTCTTTGTCTACTGGGAAAAAACCACATGTAGCGCCGTATTCCGGAGCCATATTAGAAATTGTAGCGCGATCAGCAAGGGGCAAATCACTTAACCCAGGGCCATAAAATTCAACAAATTTGCCAACCACACCTTTTTTTCTAAGCATTTGGGTTACAGTGAGTACGAGGTCGGTTGCAGTGATTCCTTCCTTCATTTTTCCATGTAATTTAAATCCGATAACCTCTGGGATCAACATGGATACAGGCTGTCCTAGCATGGCAGCTTCTGCTTCAATACCTCCAACCCCCCAACCGAGCACACCCAAGCCATTAATCATGGTTGTATGAGAATCTGTACCTACTAAAGTATCTGGATAGGCATATAAAGTGCCGTCTTCAATACTACTCCATACAGTTTTTCCTAAATATTCAAGATTTACTTGATGGCAAATCCCAGTTCCAGGTGGTACGACTTGGAAATTATTAAAAGCTTTTTGTCCCCAGCGTAAAAATTCATAACGCTCATTGTTTCGCTTCATTTCGATTTCAGTATTTACAGTTAAAGCGTCTTTACTGCCAAACTTATCAACCATAACTGAATGATCAATGACTAAGTCAACTGGAGATAATGGGGAGATTTTATCGGGATTACCACCCATTTTAACAATAGCATCTCGCATTGCGGCTAAATCAACTACAGCGGGAACTCCAGTGAAGTCTTGCATTAATACACGAGCAGGCCTAAATGCAATTTCATGTTGTGAGGTTTTATCGTTCAGCCAGTTGGCAACAGCTTTAATATCTTTAGTGGTAACTGTATTGTCATCTTCGAAACGCAATAGATTTTCAAGCAGCACTTTAAGCGAATAAGGAAGACGATGGATCCCATTTAAATGTTTCTGTTCCGCTTCTTTAAGGCTGTAATAATGATAAGTTTTTCCATCTACATGTAATTGAGATTTTGTTGATAAGCTGTCATGACCTACTTTCATAAGGAGCTCCTGAAATCAAAAACCGAATGATAGCTCAATTTTAAGAAAATTCCATGAGTTCTTATGAAATTAGGTCAGAACTTTTTAGAATACAGTAGCATTCTGAGTAAGCCCTGGACCATCGTCAAAATCTAATTCTGGATTATTGACTTTAGCAGCAGCTTCAAAAATAAGTTTTTCTAAACCCTTTACCTCTGAGGTATCAAGAGGCCCAGGGGTTAATAAAGAGGCAACACCAGGAGCCAACAGAGAAATACCAATTGGAAGTAAAATTGCAGTTATCAATGGATTAAAGAATAACGCAGCAAAGGAAGCTAAGATAAGCGCTGCACCTAAGATGGTCGCAGCTAGTGAGATATTATGCCGAAAGGGCTCTTCGATTACCTTAGTAACTCCCACTGGATAATAATTTTTATGGTTAAGATAAGAATCTACATAGGTACTAGTTTTAGGTGAGTCAGATATACACTTTGATAAGGTCTTAGCAAAAACATAATATTGAGCTAATATTCGTTGGGTTTCAAAAGGATCTGGGTTTTGCTTCAGGGCAGTCTCAAACTCCTGCCTTCTCAAGGCCAGCAAATCAAGAAAAGCGTTTTTATTATTTTCTTCAATTAGTAATTTCAACGCTTTATTAATCATATCCGAAACTGATTCGTGCGTATATTTTGGCTTATAAAATGAATTTTTACCGTACATGATATTTACTCTTCAATATTTTGAGTGCGCAGATTAACATTGTTTGATTTGATTTAAAATAGCTCTTTTAGGTTAATTTACACTCAAGAAATATTTTTTAACAAAAAATTAATAGTTATGTGTTTATTATTAATTGGTATGGATATTGCTATCTAAATCTACAAATTTAGGAGAATTGGAATGACTGACTTGAGTAAAGCAATATCAAATCTACCCGCTATTGACCTTTTCTCAAATAATTTGTCGGATAACACTTTAGATGGCGAAATTTTGACGAAAACGGTAGAAAACTCACAGATGCAAAATCCTTTGTCAAATAATGATCCTAAGGACGTAGATGAGTTTCTATTTTTATTAACTCATATTGGGACCCCTATATCCAATCATCAAGAAGCTAAACAAAATTCGATTCCAGTTTCAGAAGTAATAGCATCATTGAGTTCCATAACTGGTGCTTCAGTAATTGATTCTGAAAAAGTGTTAGAAAACCCCATATCAGAAGAAACGAATGAAGAACAATCCGCACATGTTATGGAAGATAATGTTGCTGTTTCATGGATAAATTCTCCGTATTACCAGAATGTAATCGAAATGACAAAATTAAATATGGACCTACAAGATGACAAGGCAATTGAAAATAGAACCCCAATAATGCTTGAGACAGAAGAGGACGTTCCAACTTTCGGAGAAAATAGCGACGCTCAAATTCAAAACAGTTTAACTCAACAGGTGGTAGAAGATTGGGTTATTCAAAATGAATCTTTTTTATCTGAAGTGAAGCAGGAAGCTGATGCAAACTGGACAAGTAATGATCAGAAAACCGATTCAGTTGAGGATAAAAATATAAGTATAGGGGCAAATGGCGAGCTGAATGTAACAATAAAAACCCAAGAAACTCTAAACCCAGTTCAAAAATTTCAAAATGTGAATGAAAATATTATAACCCAAGAAGAACAACAAACCAATGCACCGGCTTTAATTGAAATTACAGAAGTATATGGCTTATTACCCAATTCTCATTCGTACCCAATGATAACACCGGATTCTTCAAATCTTATAGAGTCCACTGTGTCCAATATAACTTCAAGGAATATTCTAGCATCGCGTGAAGAACATACAAAATCAATGAGCTCACTGATTCCCTTGGGTCCTAACGCTAATTCCTTGGAAGTGGAAAATTTGGAGAACCAGATTATATTTCAGCCTTTAAATCAAATAGAAATTCAAAATGAAATTATGTTACCTACTGACTCAAAGCTAACCCATCTAATCGAGCATGTTAATGAAATAAACTTAGCATCCATGGTAAATGTACTGGCTACTGTGGAAATTAATACCCCGACTCGTACTCTCGATATATCTCAAACCCTAACTATACCTATGGAAATAAATAATCCGGAATGGTCAGACCAATTTTCACAGCATATTATCTGGCTTGGGCAGCAAGAGGTTAAAGGTGCAATAATTAAAATAAATCCTGAACACTTAGGACCGTTGGAAATAAGCCTTAAGATAATAAACGATACCGCTTCAATAAATATAACAACACATAATTCTCATGTACGTGATATTATTGATCAATCATTACCGAAACTACAGGTGATGATGGCGGACCAAGGTTTAAATTTATCAGAAGTGCACATTGATTCGGAAACCCATTCACGTCAATTTTCACAACAGAATACTCGAGACCCAGAAAAATTCCCTCAAGGAGATGTAGATGAGGTAACCCCCTTAAAAAATAAGAGGGTAATTAAAGGTTTGGTCGATTATTTTGCCTAAGTATTACTTTATTGATTAGAAGTATGAATTTTAACGACAACTTCTTTTACAGCGAATAACACGTCCACTCCAGCGGTCAATGAGACAGCTTCGACTACAGCCATGGCCTATGTATCTCCAGTCTGTCCAGTAAAATTTTCTATGATGACGGTGATGGCGGTAGTGGCGATAAGGTTGCGGGCCATAATATGAAGACGGCCCATAGTATCCAGAATGGTATCCCACAAAATATGCAAGCTGTTGAGCAGGTAGGGCGGAGGTCGCTTCTGCCTTAGCTATATTACTGTAAAGGAAACCTATAAGTATTGCGAAAGATAGAACAAGGAGCCGAAAAATCCTACAGTTTCGAATGGTAACTTTTTCCATGTTGCAACTCCATATTTTGTTGTTACATTAGGAATTATAGATTATAAATGATTTCCCTGAGCAATTTTTGGATACAATTTATGAAGGAAAAAATAATTCTAATTACTGGATGTTCTAGTGGAATTGGTTTTGATGCTGTTTTTACTCTGAAAAAAAGAGGGCATCGAGTTATTGGATCATGTAGAAAAAAAGAGGATGTGCAAAAGCTATTAGATAGCGGAGTAGAGGCCGTTCAACTGGATGTTTCGGACTCAACCTCAATTCAAAATGGGTTTGCGGAGGTATTGGTTAAAACAGCAGGGCGCTTAGATGTTTTAATTAATAACGCTGGGTATGGTCAAGCAGGGGCTCTGGAAGATATCAGACGTGATGTGATGAGGGCCCAATTCGAAACGAACGTTTTTGGGCTACTTGAACTTACTAATCAAGCGATCCCAATCATGCGTAAGCAAGGATATGGTCGTATTATAAATATAAGTTCAATTTTAGGCATTGTCAGTATGCCTTTTCGGGGAGCTTATAATGCATCTAAATATGCCGTAGAGGGTATAAGCGATACACTAAGATTGGAATTAAAATCTTCAGGTATTGATGTTATTACGATAGAACCTGGCCCTATAGAAAGTCGTTTTAGAGATAATTCTGTGGATAACTCATTAAACAACATTGATATGCAACATAGTTATTTCAGTAAACAGTATGAACGGATGTTGACTTCATTTAAGCAAAAAAAAACTGATTCTTTTTTTACTCGCAAAACAGAGGCGGTGATTGATAGTTTGATCCATGCAATTGAATCTAAAAAGCCTAAAGCCCGATATCCGGTAACATTTCCCGCCCATCTCATGATTTTTTTAAAATGGATTTTAAGCGTTAAAATGTTAGATAAATTCTTTTTGCAGGTTTCCAAAAAAGAACTCTCCTAATTGCACTTTCGAGCTAACCAACCGAGATAAAAAGGGGATGAAATAATAAACTTTTTAAAAAAAGGAAGAAAAACTCCAATTTCTTTGCTAATATCTAAATGGGTTAAAATCATTAACTATCAAGGAAGTAAAATATGAAAAAATCAACAATAGCTGTAGCTGCTCTTTTAACTGTATTAGCAGCTCCTGTAGTATCTGTTGCTTATGCAGATGATGCATCTACTACTACAAGTACTTGTAATGGTTGCAAAGGTTGCAAAGGTTGCAAAGGTTGCAAGGGTTGTACTGGCTGCAAAGGCTGCAAAGGTTGCAAGGGTTGTACTGGCTGCAGTGGTTGCTCAGGTGACTAATCTGTAGCTTGGGTTCTATCAAGAGGTAGTTCTCACTACCTCTTCTTTTTCCTCCCTAATGAAGTAAGAAATATGATTACTCATGCTGAATTCACGTTACCCAAACTTAGCAATTGGCACAAAAATATTTATTTGAATTACGCCAAGCAAGTTTTAGAAGCCCAACAATTAATGACAGCAAGAAAGGGTAAAAGCATCCTGCATTATACCTTACAAAAGAAACGGCGTTTTGAACGGATGAGTCATTATCCTCGCGGGGATCGTATTGATCGTAAAACTGGGGCTCAATATTTTTATCATTGTCATAGAGAAAATTATGAGAGTACGGAGCATGGTCATTTTCATTGCTTTTTACGTTATAAACACATACCCAAAAGTATCAAACCCGCTCCTTTAGCAGATTGGGATAAATATATTGATAATCCTATGACCCACTTGATTGCAATTGGCATGAATCAACTTGGGCAACCAATACGCTTATTCACGGTGAATCGCTGGGTTACTTCGGAAATTTGGTATAATGCGGAGTACAGTGCGCGTCTACTTAAATACTATAAAATGACGTTAAGTGATGATCCTTATTGGCAAGTTTTAGACCGCTGGGTTGAAGGGATGATTCATTTGTTTAAGCCACAAATTTTATGGTTGCATCAAGAGCGTGATAAAAAAATTATGCATCATCAAGCAAATAATAGTTCCATCGATAACCCGTATCTGGATTATGAGCTTGAGGAACTTTCAGAAATTCCAATTGACTTAAAACACCAAATTGAATGGATAATCAGATAGTAGTTCTTAATTGAGAGATTGATTTTTTAAACCAAATACTTGTTTAATAAGACTCTTCCAGTCTCCAACTTCAAAAATCAAAAGGATTAATCTGTACTATAATTTACATGCAAATTATAAATTCTTGGAGTATTTGCATGTCATCCCACGCTAAAAATAGGACTGTTGACGATATTGATTCTATACATGAATATTATATGGAAATTATCAATTCCATGCCTAACATCGTGTATTGGGTAGATACCGAATGTAATTTGAAGGGGTGTAATAATAACTTTGTCAAATTACTCGGGCTAAATACTCTTAAAGAACTCAAAGGATCTCCTTATCAAAAAATGGAGGAATTTGCCCATTGGAATAAGGAACGAGTAGAGGAATTAAAATTAGAAGATATGAGAGTGATATTTTCAGGTATTCCTCAACATAACGTAGAAGAAAAAGCGATTGAAGACTCTACAGGTAAACCTTATTACTTTCTCTCTTCTCGCGTACTAATGCATAATCGCAATAAAAAAGTAATTGGATTGATCGTTATTTTAAATGATATTACTTCAACTAAAGAAGCTGAAAAACATGTTGAGGTTTTACCAGAAGACACCCAAATGATTGAGCCTTCATTAAAGGAAAATTATTTACCCACTGTGCTAATGGTAGAAGATAATATTATTGCACAAAACGTTGAAAAAGCACTGCTCACTGCGTTACATTGTCGGGTTGATATCGCTGATTCTGCTGATAGCGCAATAAAATTATTTCAGCCCGGAAAATATGATTTGGTGTTAATGGATATTGGATTAGAAGATTCGTCTGGCTATGTTGTCGCAAAACAATTGCGTCAACAAGAGAAAAATACACAATACCATGTTCCTATAATTGCCCTAACTGGTTTTGAAGCAGATGTAGTCAAATACGATTGCCAGCATTATTTTATGGAAGGGGCAATTAGCAAACCTTTAACCTGTGAACAAGCCGAACAAATTATCAAACACTATGTATACCACATGGATGTTCCGGTGCGTGGTTTGAAGACAACTTAGTATGCTGCTATTATAATCATTTTAAATGAATTTTCTATGAGCAGTAATTCAACTGAAGTCGGTCGTATTTTATCTTTAGATGTTTTTCGTGGGCTGACTATGGCATTAATGGTTTTAGTCAATAGCCAGGGAACGCGAATGACCTTCCCTATACTAGAGCACGCTGAATGGAATGGATTTACATTAGCTGATTTTGTGTTTCCAGCTTTTTTATTTATAGTGGGAATTACTACTGTTATTAGTCTGAAAAGACATCTCAAAGTGGAGAGTAAAACATTACTCTATAGAAGCATCCTTACTCGTACGGTCCTTTTATTTTTATTTGGCATGTTCCTAAATGCATTTCCCTCTCATTTTGATTTAGCCACTGTGCGTGTTTATGGAATTTTACAACGCATCGCTTTTTGTTACTTCATTTGTGCTCTTCTTTATCTTAATACTTCTGTTAAGACTCAGTTTTTTATTTTTTTTGGCATTCTTATAGGATATTGGTATTTTCTGACCCAAATTCCTATCCCTGGTACTGGTATGGATCAATTAAGCATGACAAATAACTGGGTAAGCTATATAGATTCATCATTATTTTCACCTGTGCATCTATTATCGAAAACCTTTGATCCAGAGGGGCTTCTGAGCACTATCCCCGCAATTGCCACGACACTGTCGGGAGTCTTAGTAGGACATTTTTTGTTAACTCCAATTAATAAGCAAAAGAAAAGTATGATAATAATTGCAACAGGCATATTATCTCTTTTATTAGCTTGGATATGGAGTTACAACATCCCCATTAATAAAAATTTATGGACCAGCAGCTTTGTTTTATGGAGTAGTGGTTTTTCACTTATTGTTTTTGGTTTATGTTTTTTTATAATCGATGTTTTAGGGTATACAAAATGGTCCTTGCCTTTTAAGATCTTTGGCATGAATGCATTATTTATTTTTATTTTTCATGTGCTTTTGTTAAAAATTCAATCCATGTTTGTTGTTACACTGCCTAATGGGGCACACGACGTATTACGAGTTGCGATTTCAGAATATTTGTTTGGTGGTTTGGGTCCACAATGCGCAGGGTTATTTTACGCCTTACTTTTTCTTTTCTTTAATTTTTTAGTTGCCTCTTTTTTATATAGTCGAAAAATATTTGTTAAAATTTAAACAATTTCATGGGAGATTCAACGACTTTGCTCGCTCTGGCGTAGCCCTTACATATTGTTCATCCTTTGTGAGTTAGCTATAATAACAGGTTAGATTAAACTGTCTGAAGTTAATGGAGTGGTTTTCGATGCCAATTTATGAATACCAATGTTCAAGTTGTAATCATCATTTTGATTTGATGCAAAAAATTAGTGATGAGCCAGTTAAACAGTGTCCTGTATGTTATAAAGATACTGTAATTAAGCTTATTTCAGCTGCAGGCTTTCAACTTAAAGGTACTGGTTGGTACGCTACTGATTTTAAAAATAAAAACAGTAAACCTCCGGAGACTACCGCTAAAGATGAGAGCACTGCTTCTACGGAGAAGACGAAAGAGACTTCTTCGTCTAAAACTACTCAAGATGGTGACAAAAAGTGAAAACAAAGTCATTAAGAAGCTATTTACTCGCTGGATTGGTGGTATGGTTACCCATACTCATTACCATAGGAGTATTGCGCTTTATTATTGACTTACTTGACAATACCCTAGCTTTAATTCCTAAAGCCTATCAGCCTGAGCAGCTCATTGGGCATTATATTCCAGGTTTTGGAGTGATCTTATCGCTGCTCATTTTATTGATCACAGGGGTTGTTGCCACTAATTATTTTGGACAACGATTAGTAGAATGGGGAGAATCCATTCTTATCAAAATTCCTTTAGTCCGCTCAATTTATAAAGCAGTAAAACAAGTAATTAATGCGGTATTATCTACAAATAGCGAGGCCTTCCGTAAAGTAGTTTTAATTGAGTATCCACGTAAAGGATTATGGAGTATTGCCTTTCAAACAGGTGCAGGAAATACTTCGATAAATAATAAAACAAAAGATGAAATGATATCTGTATTTATACCTACTACTCCTAACCCTACTTCAGGCTTCCTCATAATGACTCCTAGAAGTGATGTAATTGAGTTAGATATGAGTATTGATGAAGCACTGAAATTTATAATTTCTTTAGGAGTAATGCCGCCTGCATCAGAGGCAGCGTTAGCAAACAATTTGTAAAAATTTAAATAGGCGGTTTTATATGCGTACACACTACTGTTTGGGCGTCGATGAGTCAAGTTTAGGTAAAGAGGTTGTCGTATGTGGCTGGGTACATCATCGTCGAGATCATGGTGGTGTGATATTTCTTGATGTTCGCGATAGCTCAGGTTTATTGCAAGTAGTGTATGAACCAGAAAATAAAATATCTTTTTCTGACGCAGAAAAATTACGTTCTGAATTTGTGGTTCGTATCACAGGAATTGTACGTAAAAGACCAGAAGGAATGATTAATGATGCAATGGCCACTGGTAAGGTAGAGGTGGTTGGCACAAAGCTGGAAATACTTAATCAGTCACCGACACCACCATTCTTACCTGATGATTTCCAAGTTGTGAATGAAGATTTACGTTATAAGTATCGCTACATTGATTTGCGTCGCCCTTCAATGAAACATAAATTATTGATACGTCATCAGTTAAACAGCTGTATTCGAAATTATCTCAATCAGTATGGTTTCCTTGATATTGAAACACCAATGCTTACAAAAGCTACTCCAGAAGGGGCTCGTGATTATCTTGTTCCTTCTAGAGTACACCCTGGATCTTTTTATGCGTTACCTCAATCTCCACAGCTCTTTAAGCAGTTATTAATGATTTCGGGGTTTGATAAGTATTATCAGATCGTTCGTTGTTTTCGTGATGAAGATTTACGCGCTGATAGACAACCTGAGTTTACACAGCTTGATATTGAAATGGCTTTCATAGATGAGGAAAGCATTTTAAATCTCATTGAAGGGTTATTAAAAACTGTATTTAAGCAAGTTCTTAATGTAGAGCTACCCGAAAAGTTACGTAGAATGTCTTATGCTGAAGCGATGCGACGTTTCGGTAGTGATAAGCCAGATTTACGCAATCCTTTAGAGTTAATTGATGTTGCGGATTTAGTAAAAGACTGTGATTTTAAAGTGTTTTCTGCTGCCGCTAATGATTCAGAATCACGAGTGATTGCTTTACGATTACCTGGTGGATGTGACCTAAGTAGAAAAGATCTCGATGATTATGGTCGTTTTGTAGGAATTTATGGTGCTAAGGGCCTTGCTTACATAAAGGTAAATAATCTTGACGAAGGCATGGCCGGACTACAATCGCCTATTTTAAAGTTTCTATCTGATGAATCTGTACAAGCCATATTGAAACGCACAGAAGCTAAAACGGGCGATGTTATTTTCTTTGGTTCGGATAAAAGTCATATTGTTAATGAATCTATGGGAGCACTAAGAATTAAATTAGGCCATGATAGAAAGCTACTCAGAGAGGGTTGGGAATTATTATGGATTGTTGATTGGCCCATGTTTGAAAGAGACTATGAAAATAACAAATTGAATCCTATGCATCATCCATTTACTTCCCCTAAGGATCTATCACCTGAAAATCTACGTGCTAATCCAACCCATACATTAGCAAAAGCTTATGATATAGTAATTAATGGTTATGAGATCGGTGGGGGCTCCATACGCATTCATCAATCGGATTTACAAAAGGCAGTTTTTGAATTGCTTGGAATTAATGAGCAAGAAGCTCAGGAAAAGTTTGGCTTTTTACTGGATGCCTTGCAATATGGTGCGCCACCACATGGTGGTATTGCTCTTGGTATCGATCGCCTTGCAATGTTACTTACAGACTCAACATCAATTAGAGATGTTATTGCTTTTCCTAAAACTCAAACAGCATCGTGTCTTTTAACGAGTGCGCCATCACCTACGGGTAATGCACAATTAAATGAATTAGGAATAAGACTTGCTCCAACTACGCAGACTAAAACGAGTTAGAAACTTAGCTAAACTCGTAAAAAACATGATTATCCCTGCAAAATCAGGGATCTATTCTCCTATGGGTACAAGAGCTAACTTGGAAGAAAATCTTTGTACTCTTAGGGGTAATTTTTTCTTAAGAAAAGTCAACTCATCAATGATAAGTCGTATCTCTTTGGGCTTTTTATTTTGTTTACTTTTTTCGGCTTCCTTTGCTACGCCTGCACCAATGAAAAAGCAGGCTACTTTTTCTGAATATTTAACTCAAGAAAAAATACATTTAATAACTGCTATTCAAGATGCAAAACAAACAATACAGCTAAAAAGCGAGAAAGAGTTTAGCGCTAAGATGAAGTTGGTCTCGGCGATACATTCAATGACTCAAGTTAAAATTGAAAGCCTAGAAAGTTTCTTAGAACATCAAAATAAAGAACAAAACTATCTTAATCAACGTTTAAAACAGCTTCAACAGATGCCTCTGGATAAAGAGAATACGACCATACCTGAACGTGTAGAGAGAGTAGAAAATTTAATCAATATTAACAAACAAACAACCCAACTTATTACTGAAAATTTAAAACTTGCTAAAGAATATCAATCCGCTTTAGATGATGAGATAAAACATTTGGAGTCTTGGCATTCGAATTTTGTGCTAGAACAAAAACTAGTACGGATTAAGTCGCTCAAAGAGCAACTTAATAAACGTTTAAGTACGCTTTATGACACCAACGTTAATGTAAATAATCAACCCGATAAACGATCTAAGACATCACCAAAACTTCTAGCAGCAGACTATGAAGCAATGTTGTTGATTAATAATCAAAATATTGCAGCAATTCAAAACCAGTTAAATGCTTTAAATATACAAAAGACAGTGGTTAAAGGGGATATGGTTTATCTTAAAAATCCAGATACCAAAAATTTGCAGCTTATCACAGAGATTTATAAAGATGCCTTAAATCAATACGCTAAAATTGAAAAGTCGATACAGCACATCCAAAATTTTCTGAATAAAGAAACAAGACTTGTAGTAGCCCCAACGTTAAAGAAATCAATAAGCACTTTACAAAATACTTTAGCGCAACAAGTTAATGAAGCCAATATACAAAAACAACTTTTACTTAAGAGCTTGTCTGATTATCAAGCTCAGCTTAAAACCCTCATATCTTCACGCCAAACACTTGCTGACTATAGTTTTAGCAGTTGGCCAATTATTCTAAAGAAAATAGTAGCTATTCCAGGTTTGTTTTATAAATACCTAAAAACATTAAGCGTAAAAGTTTATGACAGTTATTTGTGGTTAAGTACTGTATCCATGGTTATCTTGTGGGGTGGATTTGCGCTGATTGCTGGGTTTTTCTTTTTGATAAGCCGTATTTTAAAGATTATTCGAAGAGACAAAGAGCGGTCCCGTCTAACAGGTTACCTGTATGATGGCGTTTTAGTTCTCATACAAAGAAATCTCCCTTATTTTTGTATCGTTTCAATGCTCTGGGCATTACTTTACGTAACCCATATTTCTTTTTCAAATTACCAATTGCTGTTTAAATTAATTGCGGTGTGGTTCACTTTTAAGATATTAATTTTAATAGCACGTTTGGTGTTATTGGAACGAATTACAGACTCCTCAGGTAAGGATGTTAAACTTTATTATCGTTTGAAATGGTTATTACTATTCGGTGGTTGGACCACCGCATTAATGACTATCGGCCATTTATTACCCTTATCGATATTGCTTCAAGATATATTTAATCGTTTATTTATGCTCTTTATTTTAACCGTCTCTCTGGTTATATGGAAAAGTAAAGATGTTATTCCCTATCTTCTGCGACCTTTATTCAAGAGTCAGAAAAGATATGTTAGTAACGCTATTTCATTATTGGTTATTCTAGTACCGCTTACATTACTAACTACGGGCGTAATAGGGTTATATGGATTTATCGGTTTAGCATGGAGCCTTAGTCAATATCTTGCTTATGCATTACTGGTACTCGTAGGATACATCATTGCTAGAGGTTTGTTATTCGATGCATTGGAGTTATTTTCTGAATTGATGATCTCTTCATTACGTAACGGATGGTTATGGGTGGAAGTTTTTTTAAAGCCCTTAGATAATATTTTACGAATTTTACTATTAATAGCGAGCATTCATGTTCTATTCCAATTATTTGGTTGGAATTCTGATTCCTTAGTTATGATCAACTTAGGTAAATTTGCTCAATATACCATTGTGAATATCCCAGGGATCCACGTTACGGTGACAAGCACCCTGGAATTTCTTATTTTACTTGCAGTGTGTGTTTGGGCTTCTAAATGGACGCGCGAATTTTGTTATCGCTGGTTGTATAAAAACGTCAAAGATGCAGGAATACGTAACAGTCTTTCTGTTTTTACCCAGTACGCGATTATACTTTTAGGTGGTTTTGTTTCTCTCCACGTACTTGGATTTGATTTTAGTGGTATGTCCATGATTATTGGAGGTCTTGCTGTAGGCATGGGGTTTGGTTTACGTGATTTTGCAAGTAATATTGTAGGTGGTCTTATGTTGCTTGTAGAAAGACCTGTACGCGAGGGTGACTTGGTAACTATAGGTGAGCATGAAGGGCGTGTTGCCCATATCGGCATTCGTTCTATGAGGGTTTGCTCTTGGGATAATATGGAAGTTCTGATCCCTAACGCAGAAACATTTAATAAACCATTTACTAACTGGACCCACCAGGACGGTATTGTCAGAACAGTTATACCAATAAAAGTGAGTCGCTCTGATGATCCAGTAATAGTCAAACAATTGATAGAGGATATCTTGGCTACAACCCCAGAAATTGTTAGTGATCCTCCGGCTCAAGTTTTTCTTAAGAAAATTGATGAAGCATTGCTTGAATTTGAAGCACGATATTTTATCAATGTTCAAATTCATACCCGGTTTGAAGTACGATCTAAAGTATTATTTGCTATTATGACTCAATTCAAAGCCGCAAATATTAGACCTCCAATTGAACCACTCGCTATTGAAATTAAAGAAGGCCATGTTGACCTCAGTACAAAAAAACAGACCGCCGAAAACTGAAGCGGAATTGCTTGAACGTTGCAATTCTATTGCGGGCCTTAGTTTTGCACAATTAGGTTTGGGTTTAGAGTTGTTAATTCCGGCTTATCCTAATCAACGAAAAGGGTGGGTTGGTCAAGCTATTGAGTTGGCGTTGGGCACCGACGCCCAGAATAAATCAGTACCTGATTTTCAAGCTTTAGGCATAGAATTAAAAACACTTCCTCTAAATAACTCTGGAACACCTACAGAATCCACGTTCATTACTTCCATTCCGTTGCTTACTATTCATAAACAGCAATGGAAATCTTCTCAATGCTATGCCAAATTAAAACGAATTTTATGGGTTCCGGTAGAAGGGGATAAAGATATTCCTTATTCGCAGAGAAGGATCGGACAAGGTTTTTTATGGTCACCCGATGATGCAGAGGAGCGTATTTTAGCAGAGGATTGGAATTATCTATCATTTCAAATCAGTAGCGGGAATATTCAGACACTCGATGCAAAATCCGGAGAATATTTGCAGGTGAGACCCAAGGCTGCCCATGGAAAATCATTATGTTATGGTTATGATGTTTATGGAAATAAAATCAAAACATTACCGCGCGGATTTTATTTAAGAAGCCGTTTTACCGCAAAAATTTTAACCTTCTCTATGGATCTTATTAGAGAAAAGGGAGTTAATTCAAAATAACCCAATTGTATGCTGCGGGTTTATTTAGTGGGACTTGGTCCATGTTCTGTACTAGCGTCATCTCTCCTTAGTGTATCAATGATTTTTTTAGCATTAGTGGTCGATTTTATAGACCCATCGGGAACTGCTTTAGGTAAATATGGAGATCCGCTGGGTTCACCTTTTTGAGCTAAAGCACCATTCATCATGTTATTCAGAGACTCAGAGTTTAGTGATTTATTATGATGCAATGTTACAATTTCTTCAGCCAGTCTTTTTGAGTTTTTAGTTCCACGCAACAAGCTCCAAACCACATTACGAGATAGAATATCACAATTACTAAGTGCTACAATTGCTTCACAAATTAACTTATTAGAGCTGAAATTGAACTTTTTGACTGGCTCTTTTGTTGCAGGATTTTGTTCGTGCCATAAAAAAGCGAGTTGTAAAGCTATTATTGCCTTGTGTTTGTTTTGTTCTGAAGCTCCTTTGTTTTCAACTTTAGAGAGTTTTTTTAACTCATCTAAAACACTCATCGCATCTTGATGCTTTGGATTAGAACCTAAAAATTTATTCACCCTCTCTTGATCAATAAAATTAGTCTCTTTAACTTCGGGTTTCGAAGTATATTTCACTCTCTCTAATAAAGCTTGATAAGAATTTCTACCTGAAATAAATTGGGCCGATTTTGACAAGTAATGGCTTCCGTATGAAATTTCAAATTCTTCTGCTTTCGTTAGAGGGGGCTTATTCATACTTAAGTTCTTTAATGCAATTAATAATCCTGCAAAAATAACTTGTTCTTGTTTGTTAAATGGTTGTCCATTTTTCTTATTTAGAAATGAGGTCGTAAACATAAATAGTTCATCTCTTGTAAATCTGCTTGAAAGATATAATTGGGAAATTTGAATCAGCGTATCAACTTTATCTGAGGCATTTGGGGAAAGTCGATCTACCGATGAAACCGTGGATAAGGTTGAGCCAAAATGCCCAAAGCTATCGCGATTTGGGAAATTTGAGCTTGCTGCTTTTTTCAATTTAGGAGAATCTGCGATGACGAAAAAATACAATTCATTTAAATCATTTAACATATCCTTATAATAAATTTCCTTTTGTTTATAATTATCCAAGTTAGCAAAAAAATTTCTGAATAAAGCTCCATTTTCAAAATGTTGTTCTTTGATTTTTTCTAAGTAGTATCCACTGTGTTCATGCATAAAGCTTGCAATCACCATATCCAGATGATTTTCTAAATCATCTTTTGCTTTTTGCTCAAACTCATCAATAATTTCTGGTGAAAAAGAACCATCGCCACACACACCATAAACCACGCCGCCTTGCACTTGATCGGTATGAGCCAAGCCAAATTTTTGATAACTCTCATAACATATAATTGATAATGTCCCGTTGTTGACTAATTTTTTTATATCCTCATCCAGTTTTAAATTTTTATGCAATCCGGTAGTAACATCAACAACTATTGATATAGGTTTTTCAAGATCTTGTTTCCCTTTCATCAATTGATTTCTTATAAAAAGATTTAAATCTATTCCTGCATGAATCCCATCTGGATTTACAATCGGGCCCGTGGAGACATGATAGATATCTGCAATTTCATCTGTTTCATTTTCCTCTTTGGTGGGTAAAAATTTATTAAATTCAAAATACTTTGATCCGATAGTCTTGATAACTGGTTTTTTTCCTTCTGGAAGCTTCATCTTCTTGGCCAAATCCATTGCTACCATAAAAGCATGGGTACCTGCCATAGCAGGCGCAGCAATCATTCTATAAGATTTGTCTGGCTCATAGTTTAAAGCAAATGATGAAATAACATTTTTCTCAATGGATTTTTTGAAATTACTGTATTCTACAACGGAGATGTCGTTCTCTAGGGCTTTGTTAAGCAATAGAGATATTTCATGAGTTATGGCATAAACAGAAAAGGAGAAACGTTCATAATTATAAGTATAAAACTTTGTTCCAAAGCTTAAAAATAGAGCTATGCGTTGAACTGCTTCTGAATCAATCTCAGTTTCGGGTAACGCGGAGATCATTCTATGTAAACAAGAAGCTAACAATCTATTTGGATTATTTTTTTTGATTGCCATTCTAAATAAACCAAGCATTATGTCGCTTTCTTTTAGGTCTTTAATAGTGTTTGGCATTGTGGTTAACAACCTTGCCATTGTGGATGTATCAATTTCTTCTTCTTTGGGGGATACTCCCTCTGGGGACTCTTCCTCAATAGACTCTAGATTCATAGAGACCTCTTCTGGAGGCTCTTCTTCTTTAGAGAGATATTTTGTATGAAGTTTAGCTAATTCCCAGGGCGAAGCAATTAATCCAGCAGATTGAATTTTACTCAGAATTTCATCACGTTTTCTTAAATCTATTTGTACTATCCCTATATTTTCACCTTCTTTTTTATGTATTTTAATAAAAGGTAAGTGTTCGGGAGCTAAATAATTTGTTAATAGATCATCGATAGATGCATTATTTACTAAAATTATAGGCACGTATACATTCTTTTTATAATCGATCTCAGTAACAAAAATTTTTATAATATCATCAATTGCTTTTCCCTGTAGTTTGTCATCTCTGTGATAGTAACGTTCTGTTGGCCAATCAGGATGTTGTGTTACTGGAAAGTTGCTATCATTTTTTACGGCAGCTATTGTTTTTCCATACATCATTTTGGCAAGTAGATTACTTTCACTATCGACTAAGGTAGGATCTTGTCTATCAAGCATTTTCCAATAGGCTTTTGTTCCTTCCGCAGAATAGAATTCTTTAGTTAATAAGTAAGTTCGCCAAATTCTTTGTATTGTTATGGATGCTTCGGTTTGGGTGTCTGATACTTGAGCTTTTTTCTCTTCTTCAGAAGATATTTTTATAACTTCTTCGCTGCCTTGAGAGGATACTTCAGAAGGAGTATTCCGTATAGTTGGAATATGCATTTCATGATTTTTAATAAACGCAAACAACTTTTCGAGGACTTTACCTTGCTCTTTATTTAATTTCTTATCTTGTATATATTTAATTACTGGCTTAAAAAAGCCCATACGATATGAATACATTTTGGTACAAAATAGAATCAATATAAATATATTATAGACACTTGGATTAAAATTTTATTAATTTGGTGTGGAAGTGATATTTGAATGATCTGGAATAGGAAATTGGATATTCTTTTGTGCGAATCAGAAGCTCTAAGCTTAAGGTGTTCCAGAGGTGCTCATTTTGTAATAAAGGGGGTAAGAATAGCTCTTAACAGCGGTGTACACTGCGTATTTGCTTTGTAGATGTCTAAATTAAAAAACCCCGATTACTTAGAGTATCCCGGGGTAATTGAAAATACTATTTACTATTCCGATTTTGAGTGTCCAAAGGTTAGTGCCGAAGGCAACATTTCTCTTATCTGGTCCACAGGTTGTTTTACTTTAGCGACTAAAAGTTCTCTAAAATGGGCATCTGTTGCGAAATAACGAATGGCGCTTTCTACCCCTTTATATACCCCTACATCAAGTTCTCGCCTTTCTACGCTAGCCTTTAAATCTTGAAGACGATTGAGATCCACATCAGGCTTAGATGATGAAAAGAGGGAATAAGCACTGTAGAAACTACTCCAAATAGAGGTTTTAGTTTCCTCAGTTGCAGTTACTTTTTTCCATACTAGCATAAACTCATTGGAGCATAATGGAGCCATTAATTTGATCATGCGTTGGATATCTGGATTAGAGAGGGTGCTGGTATTATCAGTGCCATCATATTCAGCCTGATTTTTTTTCAAACACCAGTTGTAAATAGTTTTCATTTCATCAAGTTGGCTATGAAAATTGGCTAGACTAAAATTTTGGAGAATATAGCCAGCTGCTCCACAGTAAAGAAACATACTTAGAAAGTAATTTGCAAACTCAGGAATTGGTAGAAGGAATCCTGCGAGCCAGGAGCCGCCCCAAGCCGTCAGTCCGGTACTCATTCCTTGGAAAAGGTACATTAGATTGGCATTGTATTCAAAGTCATTAATATATTTTCTAAGTGCTATTTGCTGTTCTTCGTCGTTTGAGTTATACGGTTTGGAAGTTAATAATTTTAAAGCGTCCGCACGCTCTTTTTTTGATTTTTCAACAGCGGTCATTCCATCAACTGTAAGTGTCCCCACAATACTCTCCTTGAAAAATTACAATAAAAATCCCTTTTCATCCTACCTGAAAAAACATGATTTGTGCTATTGCTTTTTATAAAAAATCTATTTGTTATAATTGTGGAGATTTTTGAGCGATTGAAAATCCAAAGATAAGTAGAATTAGAATTGAGTTATATAAAGTGGGGATACAATAAAAAAGACCTCCCAAGGCTTCATAGATTTTATTTGACAAATTAATTAATTATAACTAACCTTGAATTGTGCAATGCAACATAAGGAGATGCTAATGAAAAATGAATTTTTTGAGCAAAAATTATTTAACAATTTTGATGCTCCGATGCAAAAACTCATGGAGCTCAATGTTAAAATGATGCAGAACTTATCTTTAATGAAACCTGTGGATTTATTGAGCCTAAAAAGACCAGAGGACTTTTTTGAAAAAAATATGGAATTGTTCATTCAAAATAGTCATATGACTTTAGAGTATATGCGAGAAACATTTAATATTCTTGAAGGTCATTGGTTAAATGTCTCTAGAAATTTGGATCAAAATACTAAAAAAATGATGAGTGAGTCTTCTAATCTTATGCAAAAGAGTACCCAAGAAGCATCTACCGCAGTTAAGTCTGCTGTGAAGAAGGGTTCCTCTGCTATGAAAAAAGCTACTTCAACTGCAAAGAAAGCGGTATCCGGTAATAATAAAGCGGCTTCCGCTTCGCCTGCAAAAAAGGGTACGCCTACTGCTAAAAAATCATCAGTGAAAAAAGTAAGTTCCAAAAAAAATACTAAGCTAGCGACAAGTAAGGCATCTCCTGCTTCAAAAAATCAGGAAGCTAAAAGTAATCCTCAAAAATCAACCGCACTACATGGTAAAGAAGCAATGGAAAAAAATGCTCCAAAGAGCACTAACGCAGTTGATAAAAATATGCCAAAACTAGGCAGCTTGCCTGAAAAAAGTAATCTTAACATCCAAAATATGGGTAAAAGTAATCCCATGCCAAATCACTAAGAATAAAAGAGCTCTCTCCTTATAGTAAGAGCTCTTATATAATTATTTAAGCTGTTTTATTCTAAGATTCCTTGTTTCTGAATCTCATCTTTAAAATATTTGATCAAAAATGTTTTTGTGAGTTTGGGGTTTTTAGTATTTTCTCTGATGAACTCAACTATAAAACCACATTTTTTGTAAAACTCAGGAGCTTGGAATGCGCTAGTGACCAGGTTTATATTATTAAAGCCTTTGCCTTGAAATTGATCTTCAAGTGCTTGCAGTAATCTTTTGCCATAACCTTTACCACGATGTTGATGATGTACCCACATATCATCAATGTAAATCTCAGCAAATGCAGTGAATGCATTGAGGACACCACATACTTGTTGATTTTCATCTCTTAAAATGAGGCAAAAAGTTTTATAATTAACATCGATTCCTTTACTGGTTTCATATGCTACCATATCTTCTTGCATAAGTTTTGCTACATCAGCGGGTAGGGAGTTATGAAATTCTATAGTGGTTTGATTTTTTTGCATGAATGAACTCTTATTTTTATTCTTAAGTAATCATTTATTAAAGTCAGGCAGTACAGTTTGCAATTCTTTTGCCAAAAAGTACAGGAGTAAGTCATTTCCCTGAGCAGCCCCAATTTGTATGGAGACTGGAAGTTGATGATGCATCATGACCGGAATGGTCATTGCTGGCAGGCCTGCCTGATTAAATAATGAGGTGAATGGAGAAAATTCAACATTTTTTTGTAAATAATTCTCGAACTCATCATCAGTTCTTAACTCGCCGATTAGTAAGGGAAGTTGGGCCAGAGCAGGGGTTAATATTATATCCGAGTAATTTAATAACCGATGGAGTGGCTGAGTAAGTTGGTATAAACGCGCTTTTGCTATAAGATACTCATAGGCTGAAAGGGCTTGTCCACGCTGGTAAAACTCCCAAGTTACGGGTTCAAGTTCATTATGTGTTGCCTTTCTTCCTAATTGAATCTCTTGTAATTTAATTACTGAATATGTATTAGCAGCGATAAGAGTAAGTACGCAATTACCGATGGCATCAAGGTCCAGAATTAATTTTTTTTTCTGAACCGTATGTCCCATTTTTTTTAATGCTTGTTCCACTAAATTTACTGCTTCAAGGCATGGCTCTGCAACAGGTACTGAGGCAAAAACACCATCGAGATAAAGAATATTTAATGGCTTTTTATTCGGTTGATGCAGAAGAATTCGTGAACGATCTGCTAATTGATTAAATAATGCTTCCGAATCTCTAAGAGATCGCGTTAAAACAAAATTAACCGCCAAACCAGACCACAATTCATTTGTCAAAGGGCCTGTGGGTGTTAAACCGGTTGTCGGCTTAAACCCAAACAAACCACAACATGCAGCAGGAATTCTAATGGAGCCTCCACCATCGCTTGCTGTAGCAACTGGTGCAATACCCGCAGCAACCGCAGCTGCAGAACCTCCCGAAGAACCACCAGACGTTCTATTGTGGTCATAGGGATTACGACAGGGACCCAATAAAAAAGATTCTGTAACATAGGAAAGACCTAACTCAGGTGTGTTAGTTTTGGCTATGGGTATAAAACCTAATGAAATCATTTTACTCACTAGATCACTAGTGAACTGAGCAATATTGTTAGCAAAAAATCGTGATCCTTCGGTGCTACGGGTTCCTACAAGGGGTTGTCCTAAATCTTTAATTAATAAAGGAACACCATAAAAGGGCTCCTTACCACTAAGATTCGCGAGAGATTTCTTTGCAAAATCAGAACAATCAGTAACAATTGCATTGAGTGTGGTATTTACTTCATTTATTCGGGAGCGAGCGCAATTTATAGCCTCATCGGGACTAATTTCACGTGCTTTAATTCGTTTTGCAAGTTCAATTGCATCACAGTTAAGATATTCTTTTAATAACATGAAAATACCTTTTTATCCTAAAAAATTCAGGAACAACGAACATTATTCCTGAATTAATTGTTTCATGCAGATTATTCTTTATGGCAGTTTTTAAATTTTTCTTCCATTTTTGCTTCCATCTTTTTCATTTTATTTTGCAGTTCTGTTTTTTGTTGTGTATTAAGTACGCCAAAAATTTGATTTTTCGCGGTGATTTTGGCTTTCATCATATCCCCAATCAGTTTTGTTTTCTTATCAATTAAATCGTCTACTGTAGATTGATCCATATTGGCTGATTGAGCTTGTTGATTTATTTGTCGACTTAAATTCATCATTTGCTCCGCATCATTTTTCATTGAGGTTTTAAGCTGGTCTAAAATAGGTTTTATTTTAGCCTTTTGGCCGTCATCAAGTTTTAGTGATTCAACCATGCTTTTAAATCCCTCTCCACAACCTCCAGAATGTGCCAATACAACTGGACTTAGTACCAGTGTAAATGCAAATACAGCGGTTTGTATAATTTTTTTATACATGATACGTACCTTCCTTAGTTAAATGGTAAAATCATAAGTTAGTATAGATGTTCTAAACTTATTTTTGTTAACTTTAAGTGAGCAGGATGAAAAAAAAATCTTTTGAGCCACAACTTGTACAGGCAACACTTGAAGATTACCCAACCATCCAAAACATGGCTCGTTTCTATGTGTACGACATGTCAAAAGAATGCGGATTTAATTCTACTGATTGGAATATTCCAGCGGATGGTTTGTACGAATGTTTTGATTTTAAAGAGTATTTTGTAAATGAAACTCGAAAAGCTTATAAAGTTTTAATCGATGGGGAGCTTGCCGGATTTGTTCTCTTAAACCATGAAGTAAAGTTTCCTAAAACCGATTGGAATATGGGTGAGTTTTTTATTCTAGGAAAATTTCAAAAAAAAGGAGTAGGAAGGGCGGTTGTGGAAAAAGTTTTTAAGCTTCATCCAGGACACTGGGAAGTTTCTGTGATTCCAGAAAATCAAATAGCATATAGATTTTGGCACAAAACCATTTCTGAATATACAAAAGATCAATACGCGGAGGAGGTTATAATCATTGATTATGATCCTTCGCAACCCAAACGAATTTTGTTTATTTTCTTTTTGTAAAATTATTATCCGCTATTCTAACTGCGGCTGCTCTTGGGTAGAAGATGTATGCAAAAGAAATAGTAATACATGAATATCGTTCATTCTATAAATAAATTAATAGTTAAACGATATTCATTCTTTTTTGATGTTCAAATTATCTATGCTTCTTCAGCTCCTACAGTTGCATTACCCATACTATAGGAATGCGCTCCTGTTCCAGCGAGTCTGCCTTGATCGACAATAAGATAAACATCACGGATAGGGCGACCCTCTAACCAACATTCCAAAATTTCACGTGTTCCGGCCGCGTAGCGAGCTTGCGCGGATAAGGAAGTTCCTGAAATGTGAGGAGTCATGCCATGATGAGGCATGGTGCGCCAAGGATGGTCTTTTGGAGCGGGCTGTGGGAACCATACATCACCTGCATAGCCTGCCAGTTGCCCATTTTCACACGCTCTTACAATCGCTTCGCGATTACATATTTTTCCTCGAGCGGTATTGATTAGATAAGAGCCACGTTTCATTTTATTAATCAATTGCTCATCAAATAAATTTTCAGTCTCTGGTGTTAAAGGGCAGTTAATAGTCACTACATCACAGGTTTCAACAAGGGATTCAATACGATTATGAAAAACCAATCCCAATTCTTTTTCGGTTTTCTCAGACAATCGATGGCGATCTGTATAATGTAATTTAACATCAAAAGGTTTTAAGCGTTTCATCACCGCCAAACCGATACGTCCACATGCGACAGAACCCACCGTCATTCCTTCCAGATCGTAGGAACGCGTGACACAATCCGCAATATTCCAACCTTTTTGGATAACCCACTGATGAGCAGGCAAATAATTACGCACCAAAGAAAGAATCATCATGACCACATGCTCTGCAACGCTTATACTGTTTGAATAAGTCACTTCTGCAACGGTGATGTTCTTTTCTTTAGCAGCTTGTAAGTCTACATGATCCGAACCAATACCTGCCGTGATTACTAATTTCAATTTTTTGGCTTTAGCAATCCGATCGGAAGTTAAATAAGCGGGCCAAAAGGGTTGAGAAATCACTATATCAGCGTCGGGTAATTCTCTTTCAAAAATTGAATTTGGTCCCTCTTTATCAGAAGTAACAATAAATTGATGGCCTTGAGCTTCAAGAAATTCACGCAATCCCAGTTCACCAGATACCGAACCAAGTAGAGTTCCAGGTTTAAAATCAATATGTTTAGGAGTAGGTACTATTTGCCCATCAGGATAGTGTTCTATTTTAGGAAGGATATCCCGCGCATAATGTTTTGGATATCCATTAATTGGGTCGTCATATAAAACGCAAAGAATTTTAGCCATACATTTGTCCTTAAATAAAATGGTTAATGAAATCGCCGCGTTTCAATGTACTTGACGCGGGATGAAGGAAAGCTTATTTATTATCTAAAATTTATTTATATTAAATTAAAGAATCAAAGATAATGAATTTATTCTGATTACTTGTAAACTATTATCATGTATTTAATTTTTAAGTTAAAAGAAGAAATTAATTGGACACTGTTTTTTAGAAAAAATTTAGATTATCAAAGCCAAAAGTAATTGAAAAATAGTCTGACTTTGACAAAAAAATACGAATCTTCTCGGTATCAAAAAATATCTTGCTGAATAGGCATGTAAATTCACTATAGGACGACGCACTACCCGAACGGATATAGGCAAAGAAAATGGGCTGAGATACAATCAGTGTTTGCTAGTTGATAATAATCTAAGAAATATAGCACGACTATTCTAAAAGTTATCGAAAGGGGAGGTAGTTCCTACGTATGAGTGATAATTTCAAAATCGAATTTGCAAATACCTTACGCGGATTTGCGGCATTATCGGTTGTTTTATCCCATTATTTAAGTACTTTTTGGTACAAGAGGGATTCGATCGCTCATCTAATTAATGCGCCACTTCTATCTCCTGAAACACATAGTATACCAACATTTATTACCTGGTTTAATTGCTTCCCTCTTTTCGATTGGGGTTCTTTTGGAGTAGGGTTATTTTTTATTATCAGTGGTTTTGTTATTCCTTTTTCACTCCATCGAAGGAGTGGCCTAGAATTTTGCATAAGCCGTTGTTTTCGTATCATTCCAACCTACATGCTAGGGTTTAGCATTACTTTATTGGCTTTATTTTCATGTGCGAGATATTTTTCTGCAGTTTTGCCTTACTCGATTCACGAAGTGTTAATTCATTTCATTCCCGGCCTTCGCGATCTTCTTGGTTCGAGAAATATAGATACCATTGTCTGGACTTTAGAAATAGAAATGAAATTTTATCTTATAGTAGCACTCTCAATTGCCTGGTTTCGTAGTTATTCACTAAAGATTTTCCTTATACCCACAGCTTTTTTTCTTTTGTCATGTTATGTATCGCACATGATTCCAGTGTGGGCTATGAATCATTTAGTTGCCTTCATCCAGGCAGAAATCTACATGATGTCATCACCTTATATAATTTTCATGTTTATCGGAGTTGTTTTTCATTATTTATACAGTGATAAAATATCCTCTGATTTGGGGTATTTGTTAATAAGTACCTTATTTTTTATGTTTTGCATTGCCTGGCGGGTTGGGCCTTATTCAGAAAATTTAATATTGGCTTGGAGCTATGCATTGGCTTTATTAATGTTCATGTTCGCTTATATATTTCCTCATTTTTTTAAAGCAAACCCCATATTTAATTTTTTAGCTGATGTGAGTTATCCCTTGTATATTATTCACAGCATTGTGGGTTACAGTCTCCTGCGCATTATGTTGGATAGGAATTTTAATATTGAGCTTGCATTATGTGTGGTTATGTTTATTTCCATCCTATTATCTTGGTTCCTACATCTAATTATTGAGCGGCCTTCGCAAGCGTTTGGGAAAAAAATTGCAGAAAGATTAGATTCTCACTTCTCAAAGTTCCCTTTTTTTATAAAGAAGTGGGGTAAGTCATTGCGATTACAATCTTCAAGAAATTAACTTGGGAGTAGTATGTCAGCTTATGAAACTATTTTAACTAAGCAAGAAAAAAAATGGATCTTAGAGAGACGTATAACAAGACTTGCTGACAATAAAGAAGTACAAATATACCCCATGGGAGCAGAGCGCTACTTATCATCCGCTTTGGCCGGAAATCAAAAAAAAAGATATGATATACGACCCCATATTGAAGGAAAAAATGTTTTAGTCATTCCAGCATATGGAACTAGCAGTTTTTTATTCGCATTTGCGGGCGCTAAATCTGTGACTGCTTATGACAAAGATCCAGTAACGATTGCATGGATGAAAGCATTTAAGAAATACTATCTTTATCGTGAATATGATACTCAAGGAAATGCATTACCATCAGTCGGCGAATTATTTGACGCACTCACATGTTGGTACCCACCCTTGATCAATCTATCACAGGGAAAACTTGTTAATTTTTTATTCTGGACTATTCAACCCAATTTATTACGGAGAGCCTATATACACTATATGGTGGGATTGGTTCAACGAGCCGTTCAATCCATAAATCAAACGAATTATGAATTGGATAAAAACATTCAGTTTCAGGTGGGAACCATAGATAAAATACAAGAACAGACTTTTGATACCGCCTTTGTTCCGTATCTTTTAGGGGTTGAGAATGGAATTGAACAAGAAAAGGACATCGTGGATTTTATGCGGAAAATAGTCAAAATCGTTCCTGATGGGTTTATCCTAGTGACTCCTTCTAGAAATACAAAAGAGCATTACATTATTGGACGGAGTTATTTTGTAACTACGGATTACGCTGATATTCAGGCGATTCCTGAACTCAAAACATATGTTATTGCTAGAGATAAGTACTGGTTTCGTACCCAAGGGTTGGCTATATTTGGAGCAACTCATAATTCATCTACGTTCTAATTGTAGACTGGTGTATTGATAAAAAGTGGTAAAGATTTCACAAGAAGAAAGTTTGATAATCTCGGAATTGTATAATTTAAGAACAATTTATCGCATTTAATGATTTAAAATGTCTCAATCTAAAACCGAAAAGCCTCTCGCAACTTCCAATATAGAACATGTAAGAAAGACAGCTAATATAACACAAGTAGATGTGGCTACAGTTAAAAGTAATGGTTCTCCTATAATTCATAGCTTTGGAGGTAGTGACAGAAATAAGAATATACGTTTCGGAGCTGCCTCTCTTAGTAAACCTGTTTTTGCTTACCTCGTGTTAAAGCTCGTAGAGGCGGGCAAGTTAACTCTTGATATGAAAGGACTTAATAATATTTTGTCATTTAAAGTCTTTTGCGACCAACATGGCTTTAAATGGAAGAACGATAAAGAAATTAGTGAAAAAGATATAGCACGTATTAATGCAATTACACCTGCCATGATTCTCTCTCATAAAACGGGTTTTGATTTAAGTCGAACAAACGAAGCAAACCATCAATTTGAACCTGGCCAAGAATATTATAGGTATTCAGGATTGCCACTATTCTATTTGCAAAAAGTGATTGAAAAACTTCATGAACCACAATTGGCTTTAATGCTGGATCATATAGAATCTTTTGAAGAAAACACGCTCTATTTTTCGCTCACCCCTCCCAGTTTAAGGTATACATTTATTGATATAAATGGTGTAGGTATATCAGGTGTCATTGACTTAAAAGCTCTTAATTGTGAACTTCAAAGTCTTTCTGATGTTCAGGAACTTAACCCATACCATGATAAAATATTCAAAGAATTAGCCAGGCGTGGCCATAACACCCATCTTGATGTGCTTGCCAGGAAATATGTATTTGAGCCTTTACATATGAATAATAGTAGTTTTGGGAATAGACCATGCTCAGCAAACAGTTTAACTACTACAGCTGAAGATTATGCACTTTTTGTACAATCCTGGATGTGTGATGAGAAATTACAATATGCATTTAATCCACAAATACGTATGACTCAGGATCCTTGGGCAAAAGAGATGGTGCCTGATAAAAACGATTTGAACTATGTAGCTGAGTGTTTGGGCTTCCAACTTGAAATAGATAACAAAGGCAAACCGCTTACAGCGTTTAAGACAGGGGATATGGGGCCCTGGAGAGGGTGGGTAGCCGTAGATTTAAGTGCTGATTTAAAGGATCGGAGAGCAACGGTTTATTTTGCAAAAGGCCCTGGCAATGATGGGAATGGACATGTGCTTGCAGAGACTCTAATAAAACCCTATTTTCAATTAGAGCATGCGTTTAAGTGGTTTAAAGAGAAATATGGTTTTGCCACAGATCTTGAAGAAAATTGGCAAGAAAAACAGCAGGAGCGCTTTGACCGAGTGGAGTATTGTTTGGAATCTTTAGCTGGTTTACATGCAAGTGAAACAGATTGGGCTGCAGAGGAGCATGAATTTGAAGCTAATAAAGGAAAATACATGCAATCTTCTGGCGAGGAATGTATTCATGAGTACAGAGAATTCCTGAAACAGCTAAGAGAAAATCATTCCGATTGTTCTATGACTCGGAGTTTAGAGTTTAAATAAACATCCTCTTATTGTCTTAATAGAATTCTCCAAAATAATTCTAGTTATACTACTCCTAATTGATTGTTATTATCAGGCACTTTGCTGTTTTCTAAGTCTTTAAGTGATATTTTTAGTGATGTCTTTACTGATTCAACTCGATGAAACATTGAATGGATCCCCAAAGGGTTAATCACATTGAGGTTACCTTGCTGTAGGTTACTAAAGTTGAAAGTAACTATAAGATAAAGGCAATTAATTATTTTGCTTAACATATCTACTAAGCCGCTTTGCTTTTGTAACTCCTTTGTTGCGTCAGGGTCAGATAACAAAGCGGTGCATGACGCTGCGAAATCTTTTCGTGTGATCTTAGATTCTGGAGCTATAAATTTTTCTTTTTCATCCATTAAACTTTTATGAAGTTTATATAATTCGGCACTTGCACCGCTTTCTGTTTCTAGCAACTCATCTGCTTTTTCCAACATTTTTTGCAGATATGCATTAAATTCCACTATATCCAATAGATCATTTCTCAGAATATTTTTGCTTTTAATTGAGTAGAACTTAGAGTTAACCAAAGAAAACCAATGGCTATTAGCTGAGTTATTTAAAATAATATCTGGATTACCGTGTTCATCCGATGAGAAATAGGGTGTTCCATCGCGATATATTTGTAAACCCATGGGTGTCTCATAACGTATCGCAACATGTTCTGCGTCAATCCGTTCTCGTATTTCCCCTTGAAGTTTACAATGCATGAGCATAAGGGTTTCTTCAGTTCCCCATTTGTAATTAGTATCTAAATGATTAATATAAGCCTCAAGATTTTGGTGGTCTTCTTCGAAAAAAAAGGCTACAGTCATATCACCTATTATGTCCGTTAAACGTTGTTTTGCACGGAACATGTAGCTTCCAATCTCTGCAAGTGATTTTGGAGCCTCTGTTTCGGCAAACCACTCATCATTAAAGATACTTATTAATTCTTCGAATTTTGTACCTATAAAACGCTGCATTTCTTGGGGTATATTTTCAACTTTAAATATTTCTGCTTGATTGAAATTTTCATTATCAAAACTATCTGTTTCAAATAATAAAAGAGCAGGATGTTTTTTTTCCGCAAGTAATTTTTTGAAAAGAAAGATCATGCCATAATTGGCTGCTGTATAGAGTGATGAACCTTTGGGATTGGCTAAAAAATTTTCTCGAGTCATCTCTGCAGCATAGTGTCTCAAGGCAGGGCCAAGTATCGGTTCAATGATTCTTTTTATGTGGAGTAACGTAAAGGGTTTATTTTTTTCATTTTCTAATAAATAAAAAAGTTTTGCTTTTTCTTCAGCACCTAATTCCAGTCTGTTAAATATGTTCTCTGCGTTTGCTCTATTCCTATTGTTACGCAAATGATACATTAATGAGATGCCATAGGCATAATAAAGACAGTTTCCATCACTGCTGTTATCTACTTTTTTTAATTTAGGCATAATAAAACTTATATACTAGTTATATAAAAGATTAGGATTCATGGTTATGAAAAAATAACAAATAACCAAGGTGTATGATAATATAACAAAAGGAATTAATATGCACACAATAAGAATTTTTTTTGGTTCTTTCATAAAGGAGATATAGCTGACAGAATTATAACGAATAGAAGGTTAAGTCCAACTTAATGCCATTATTGTTTAAGAAAAGCATCCTTCAAATTGAGTGTAAGGTAGGTCTAAGGTATGATTTACTTTTTTTGTTACTGGCAACACACAAAATGAAAAGAACGGTCGAAGTTGTTTCTTATAATTCATTATGGCCTGAACTTTTTGCAAAAGAAGCACGCCAAATAAAGCATACACTCGGGAACAATTGTATAGCCATCCATCATATAGGCTCAACATCGGTTCCAGGGTTAAGTGCAAAGCCTATTATTGATATCCTTCCTGTTGTTCAAGATATTTTGCTCGTAGATAAAGCTTCAAAAGCAATGGAAACCATTGGTTATTCTACTATGGGTGAGTATGGCATTCCATTTCGTCGTTTTTTTCAAAAAGGAGCATTAGTAAGAACTCACAATGTACATGTTTTTGAAGAGAACAATTCAGAAATTGAACGGCATTTGAATTTTCGAGATTGGATGAGATCCCATCCAAGTGATAGTGATACTTATGCAACACTGAAAATAGACTTAGCAAAACAGTTTCCCAATGATATTACCGCTTATTGTCTAGGGAAAGAGGAATTTATTACTCAAATCGAGGCTAAAACTGGCTTTACTAAGCTTCGCATCGTGAAAGCATTAACGCCTCTAGAATGGCAATCAGCACGTACTTTTCGTCAAAAATATTTTTTTGATAAAGTACCGATTTCAGATCCCTATACCTGGACATTTGATCATAAGGACCACATACATTTTGTTCTTTATCAAGGAACGAACCGAGTTGGGTATGCCCATATCCAATTCTGGCCAAATCAAAGAGCTGCATTAAGAATAATTGTGATCGATGAGGTCTATCGTAATAAGGGTATAGGAAGTAATTTCTTAACTCTTATTGAAAGATGGTTACAGCATATGGGCATTATTAAACTAAACATACAATCCTCTCCTGAAGCGATAAATTTTTATTTGCATCATCAATACGTTAACATGCCATTTGATGATCCTGACCATCATGAAAGTGATCCGCGCGACATTGAAATTGGAAAAATATTATGATTAGTAAAATATACTAGGGCTTAATATTCACTGCTAAACTTAATGAATGCCAACTATTCAAGTGAAACCACAATGATAAATCACCAAATTGAAATATTCTTCCAGTCAAAAGCCTTTGCTGTTATTGGGGCTTCCTCTAATCGGTCAAAATATGGTAATAAGGTCTTACGTTGTTATCTTGAGAACAATAAAACAGTTTATCCAGTAAATCCTCAAGAGGATTTAATTGAAGGCGTATCTGTCGTGCATTCAGTGAGGGAATTACCCGATGAGGTGGAAAGTATTTCCATTATAACGCCACCAGCTATTACTGAGAAAATTGTGGAAGAAGCGATTAAAAAAAGGATTAAAAACATTTGGATGCAGCCTGGAGCCGAAAGCGACTTAGCCATTCAAAATTGTAAACATCATAATATCAATATCATAGCCCAAGGGCCTTGTATTTTAGTTATTCTGAATTATGTTGGACATTAAAATTTTTGTACTTTTAATAAACGCTCTCAAATTATACATTGAAAAAGTACTTATGTATGAATTATTGCCTGCAATTAAGAGGGATACAATATGTATATGTGGTTTGAACTATTAGTTTTGTTGATCCTTATTTTAATCTCCGCGCAACTATTTTCTAATGCGCTTGAGTATTTTGGTGAAAAAATAGATATTTCAACGGGGGTTACTGGTTCAATATTTGCTGCTATATCGACTGCGCTTCCTGAAACTACAGTGCCGATTCTTGCAATCATTGCAGGAACGGCTGATCGACAAGTAAATGAAGAAATTAGTGTAGGAGCAATCTTAGGTGCCCCGTTAATGTTATCCACTTTATCAACTTTTATCATGACGTGTTCAGTTATTAAAAAAAGAGGCTTAAATGGATATATAACACCCGAACGCACTGGTTTTGAACGTGATATGACTTTTTTCTTAGTCGCTTTCACATTCGCAGCCTTAGCGATGTTCCTTCCCTTAGAACCAAACTACATCCGTATTCTATTTTGCATTATTCTTGTTACTCTCTATTTTATTTACTTGATGCTCACTTTCAGAGCCTCTAAGGCGTTGGTTGAAGATGGTCATTCGGTAATCACAAACGAACCCTTATTGATCACTAAACTCGGGTTAAAAAACAACCTTCTAACCATTTTGATCCAATTAATTTTGGGTTTATTTTTATTAGTATTGAGTGCAAAAGGGTTCATTCACGGAGTACAGCAGGCGGCTAACTCTCTAGGCATACCCGTTTTGCTTTTATCATTATTAGTCATTCCTATAGCAACGGAATTACCCGAAAAAGTGAATAGTGTGATTTGGGTAAGAAAAGGTCAAGATACTCTAGCTTTTGGCAATATAACCGGCGCGATGGTTTTTCAGGGTACTTTACTTCCTGCATTAGGAATACTCCTAACACCTTGGGAGCCCTCTAGAATAGTCCTCACCGGTATTCTTGTAACCTATATTGCTACAGCATGGCTAAGATTTAATATTGGCACTCGTGGAATTCAAATAAAGGCATTACTGTTGAATGGAGTTTTATATTTAGCCTACCTAGTAATTGTACTTTCATAAAAGGTTGTAAGAACCCAGTTGTACCTTATTGAAAAATTAACTATTTACAGGTTATAAACTCATCCAATAAACTCAATAATGGCAATTCATTGCATTATCTCATAAGCGGAGTATTTATTTATGAAATTTGATGCCGTTGTCCTTGGCGGTGGAATTGTAGGAGTATCGGTTGCAATTCATTTACAAATGCGAGGGCGTTCTGTGGCATTAATTGATTTGAAGGCACCCGGAAGTGAAACCTCTTTTGGAAATGCCGGATTGATCCAACGTGAAGGGGTATATCCTTATCCATTTCCAAGAGATATGGCCTCCTTATTCAAGTATGCTTTGAATTGTTCCCCTGAGGTTAGGTATCATCCTAAATCGCTTATAAGGCTTGCACCGTTTCTATGGAAATACTGGGTGAATTCTCATTCATTGCGCCATGCAGAGATTGCCCGTTCCTATGCAACTTTAATTCAACATAGCGTTACGGAACATCATTTTTTAGCTGAGCAAGCAGGCGTAAGCCATTTATTCCATTCTGGTGGATGGATAAAGATATTTCGAACTGCAAAAAAACAAGATATGGAAATGCGATTTGCTGAACAATGCAAAAATGAATATGGAATCCGATTCGAGTATTTGGACTCAGCTTCGATATCTCAAGCAGAACCTCATCTGGATAAATCTTTGTTAGGAGGTTTTCGTTATATTGATTCTGAGGCGGTGAATGATCCAGCTGCCTTAGTTGCAGCCTATGCACATTATTTTGAACATCTTGGTGGCCGCTTTTTTTGGGGTGACGCATTCACTTTAGCGGAGCAATGGACGGTCAACACAGAGAAGGGTTTGCTTAAAGCCGACACGGCAGTCATTGCATTGGGACCATGGTCAGATACTTTATGCTCTCGACTGGGATATCATTTACCCCTCGCAGTCAAACGCGGATACCATATGCATTATTCCATGAGACATAATGTCCAACTTAATCATCCAATACTTGATGTAGAAAATGGCTATCTGTTAGCACCAATGCGTCGAGGAATTCGTCTCACTACGGGAGCTGAGTTTGCATCACGAGACTCAAAAAAAACTCCAGTGCAACTCAAGTTGGTAGAACCTATTGCACGCTCTCTTTTTCCAATTACAACCCGACTCGATGAAACTCCCTGGATGGGATGTAGACCTTGTACACCGGATATGCTTCCTATTATTGGCCAAGCTCCCCGGCATAAAAAGCTTTGGTTTGCATTCGGACATGCTCATCACGGTTTGACGCTTGGGCCTGTGACTGGACGTTTAATTGCAGAAATGATAACAGAAGGGGACTTAATCGCAGATCCATTACCATTTAGTGCAAATCGATTTACTTCATGAGATGGTCAATTTGATGTGTTCTCAAGTTAAATATGTGATTAAATATCTATAACAGCAGGATAAATTGAGTCTTATAAGTTGGAGAGAGCATGGAGGGTTCAGTAAATATTATTATTGATTTTAAAGAAAATGAAGCTATTTCTAAAATCATCAATGAAAATCTAAAAAATTATAACGAATCAATTATTGGGAAGTATGAAGCAAAACCATTTATTATCTATGTGCAAAATGATTCGTCTGAAATTTGTGGTGGGATTAAAGGAGATGTATTCGGTCCCTTATGCAGGGTGTTTACTGTGTGGGTCCATGAAAAATATCGCCGTAAAGGATTAGGGCGAGATCTATTCGCGACTCTAGAAACTTTCGCGAAAGAAAATAATTGCACTATGATCCAACTTGATACGGCAGAGTTTCAAGCGAAAGGTTTCTATGAGAAACTTGGTTATCAAGTGATTGCCACATTGCCAGATAATTTTATAGGTTATACCAGTTACATCTTAAGAAAAAAATTGATCTAAAGACAATAAACTTTTTGCAGCTTATCTAATCGTTTCATACCTCGCGTTTCGGCAAACAAATTGGCGTTGGGTATTTTCCATTTCCTTGTCGATGTGCAATATTCAGGACACTTCCTTAATAAATTTATTAATTGACATAACCTGAAATTTATTCCCATAGTAAGGTACATTTATAAATGGATTTACTTAATGCATCAAAAAAAATTAATTGCCAATGGATTTCTGGTCGTATTAGAGTTTTTTAGTGTTCCTGATTATGCGTTTAATTCAGGTGACCTCCTGAACAAAACTCTAATTTCCCCTTATAGTATTACAAACACTCCCCTTAACCATTTTAATGTTTATGGTAGTCAATGGTTATTCTCAAGTTTTATTCAAAATGATGGGGATATATTAGCGACAGGTCTTACTCCAATTGAGCAAATCTCTGGGCCTGGAGAAGGCGATAACATACTAATAAATAACGGTCGGATTATCGTAACAACCGAGCCTTCTGGGACGGGTTGGTCTGATGTAATTCAAACCAGTGACGATGGTAGTAATATCATTATAAATTCTGGGTTGATGACCACTGGAGGCTCGAATGATGGGGATGGTGCAGCATCTATCATCCAGAGTAGTGTTAGTGGTAATAATATTATCACAAATGAGAGTACTGGAACGATCTCTGGGGGAAAAGGTGGTGGTACCGGAAATGGAGGCAATGGTATCGAAATAAGCACAACAACAGGCAGTTCATCAGTTACAAATGCGGGTGTTATCCGTGCCGGTGATGCGGGAATTGGAGGAACTAATGGTGGAACAGGCATCAGAGGAAATAATCTTAGTGTGGTAAATTCAGGTACTATTGAAGGTGGTTTGGTTGGTTCAGGCCGTGCAAATGCCATCGAGTTTTCTGGTGGAGTTAATGTCCTGGAATTACGTAATGGCTCTAATATACTAGGAAATGTCCAGGCTTTTAGTCTTAGTGATACCTTTATTCTAGGTGGTTCAGAAGACAGTACTTTGAATGTGTCTGCCATAGGGACGCAATATCTGAATTTTGGAGTTTTCGAAAAGCAGGGTTCAAGTATCTGGACACTCGTTGGTACATCAAACACAGTGATGGATTGGAATATCAGAGAAGGTGTTTTAGCTATTTCAGACAATGGGAGCCTTGGGGCTTCGTCCGGCGATTTGCTATTTGATGGCGGTGGATTACAAACGCTTGGGAATGTAGCAACCAGTAGAACTACCTTTGTAAGTGCAAATGGTGCTACCTTCATAACTAATGAAAATACTACCCTGGATCATTCTGGCGTCATTTCGGGAGCGGGTTCTCTGGTGAAAGAGGGCTTAGGTACATTGGTATTACAGGGGATAAATACCTACTTAGGCGGTACTTCGATTGCATCGGGTGTGTTAAGTATTTCTCAAGATGCGAATTTGGGGAATGCCACAGGAGGTCTTGTTTTTAATGGAGGAACTTTGCGTAACACGGGCAATATTTCCAGCAACCGTGCAGTAAGTTTAGATGGCAATGGCACTTTTGAGACTTTGGCTGATTTAACCTTAAATGGAGTTATGGGCGGAGTTGGTTCGCTGCTAAAGAGTGGAAGTAGTGCATTAATACTCAATGGTAAAAACACCTATATTGGTACCACACTTATTAATGAAGGTACCTTGTCTTTGGGAGCTTCTGGAAGTATAGCCTCCAGTGCTGTTGTGAATTTAACCAGTAGTGCTGCTGTTTTGGATATTGGTTCGGGCAGTAATCAAACGATACAGGATTTAATAGGTGTTGCTGGCAGCCAGGCGGATATTGACGGAAGTCTTTCCTTTGGAACGGCAAATTCAACTACCTTTAGTGGAGTATTCCAGGGTACTGGAGAATTAACCAAGCAGGGTGGTGGCACAGTTGTTTTGGCAGGAGATAGTGGCGGCTTTACTGGAAACACTCTCCTTAAAGAAGGAGGATTGCACATCACGGGCAGTTTAGCCAGCAGTAATATAACAGTGGCTTCCGGGGCATTCTTAAGTGGCGGCAATGGGGCAACGATTGGTAAAACGGTGACAGTTAATGGGACACTGATTGGTGTGGGTGGTGAAGTATTAACGATGGAATCGCTGCTATTAGGTAGTAGCAGTACACTGGATGTTACCCTTGGCAGTCCGAGCGGCGATCCATTATTCATAGTAAATAATGACCTGACGCTGGATGGCACCCTAAGTATCAATCAGACTCAAGGCTTTGGTGCGGGCGTGTATCGACTGATGAATTATGGCGGCAGTTTGACGGACAATGGATTAGAAACGAACAACTCCAATTATAAAATACAAACGTCTGTAGCTAATCAAGTAAATCTGGTGAACAGTACCGGTGTAACTTTAAATTTCTGGGATGGCTCAGGCCCATTTAACAATGGCGTGGTAAACGGTGGTACAGGGACCTGGAATTTGACTAATGACAATTGGACTGATAGCAGCGGTACTTTGAATGCACCCTATAAGTCTAATAATGCATTTGCAGTATTTGAAGGAGCAGCCGGTACGATTACTATAGACAATAGTGATGGTCAGGTTAGTGCTACAGGTCTGCAGTTCGCAGTGGATGGATATACGCTAACGGGAGCCTCTCTTTTGCTGACGGAGGCTGCTACAATTCGGGTTGGCGATGGCAGTTTTTTGGGTTCAGCAATGACAGCAACCATTGATGCGGTGCTGGATGGTGTTGATGGCTTAACCAAGACAGACTTGGGTACTTTGGTTTTACAGGGGTTAAACACGTACACAGGCGATACTACGATTGCTTCAGGAGTGTTAAGTATCTCTCAAAATGCCAATTTGGGTAATGCCACTGGAGGTCTTGTTTTTACCGGAGGTACTTTGCGTAACACCGCTACTATTACCAATAGCCGCTCAGTGTCCTTAAATGGGGAGGGCACCTTTGAAACCCAGGCGGATTTAATCTTAAATGGCATCATTAACGGAACTGGGGCGTTGATAAAAACCGGCAGCAGCGCATTGATACTTAATAGCAATAATACATTTACCGGCCACACATTTATCAACGAAGGGACCTTAACTTTGGGGGCTGGTGGGAAAATTGCGTCCAGTGCCGGTGTGAACTTAACCGGTAGTACTGGTGTTTTAGCAATTGGTTCGGGCAGTAATCAATCGATACAGGACTTAGCTGGTGTTGCAGGCAGCCTGGTGAATGTTGACGGTAGCTTGTTGTTTGGTACGGTACATTCCACTGAGTTTGCAGGAGCTTTTCAAGGAACAGGAGAATTAACGAAGCGAGGTTTAGGTGTGTTTGCGCTCACTAGCGACAGCAGTGAATTTGCAGGCTCCATGACGGTCAACGAGGGCGTTCTTAATGTCAATGGCATCCTGGGTGGTGATTTGCTGATAAATCGGGATGGTTCATTAAGGGGAAGTGGAACTGTAGGAGATGTCACAGTAGACGGCACTATTGCTCCTGGCAACTCCATAGGTACTCTGACGGTTAGCGGTAATTATACCCAAACGACGAATTCTGTTTATGAAGTGGAAATTAACTCCCAGGGACAATCCGATTTCATTGATGTAAGCGGTACGGCTAATATTGCTGGTACGGTGGAAGTATTAGGGGCTCCCGGGACTTATGTAGCGAACACCGAGTATACTATATTGCACGCTGATTCTGGAGTGACCGGACAATATGATGTTCTTAATCAGTTAATGCCTTTTCTGGATTTAAACCTAAATTACGACAGCAACAATGTATATTTGGTGGTTTTACGCTCGGCTATTCTTTTTGCTGATTTGGCGAGTACACCCAATGAGATAGCCACGGCTAATGCCGTAGAAAGCCTGGGAGCAGGCAATCAAGTGTATGATGCCATGGCTAATTTGTTAAATGCACAGCAGGTACAACGAGCGCTCAATAGCTTATCTGGAGAAATTTATGCTTCAGCGCTTGGAGCATTTATTGAGGAGAGCAGATATCTGCGTTCTGCGGTATTAAATCATTTGCAGCAAGTATTTGCGGACCGCGGAAGTGTGTTTGTGGATAAGTTTGGCAAACATATAATAGACCCTCAAGATGGTTGGTCATTTTGGAGTGACGGATATGGTTCCTGGGGTGATTTGGAGGGAAATGGCAATGCAGCGACCTTAAACCGTTCTACGGGTGGAGTATTTCTGGGAACCGACGGAATGTTCGGTGAGGCTTTTCGTTTGGGGATCGTGGGTGGATATAGCCATAGTAACTTTAATGTAAATACCAGGAGCTCATCCGCTGTCAGTGAAAATTATTATCTTGGAGCCTATGGCGGTGCCCGCTTCAATAGTTGGGGTATACGTGTGGGAGGTGCGTATGCTTGGGATAATGTTGATATAAATCGCGACGTAATTTTTCCTGGGTTTAGCAATCATCTCATGTCAAACTTCCATGCACACACTGGACAGATTTTTGCTGAAACCGGATATAGTATGAATGTCAAGCGTGTGGAGTTAGAGCCTTTTGTAGGTATCGCCTATGTGAACGTTGATAACGACCGGTGGGCAGAGCGAGGTGGACTTTCGGCTTTGAGAGGTGAGGGAAGTGACCATGTGTTTTACTCCACACTGGGTGCTCGGGAGACGAGTAATTTATATAAGGGAGAACGTTTTACAGTCAGCGAGAACATTCTGTTAGGTTGGCAACATGCCTATAATGGCCTAACTCCCCAAGTTCTGCAGCACTTTGTAAGTGGTGGCATACCTTTTCAAATCAGTGGTGTTCCCATTGCCAAGGATTCGTTGCTAATTGATGCGGGTTTAAATTGGTCAAATCATCCAGGCCATTTGAATTTACGGCTGTCCTACATTGGGCAGTTAAGTGAAAGGGTGCATGATAATGGGATCGCTGGCGTGTTCTCATGGCGTGGCTAAGTCAAAGTACTTTGATAGGCCCGTTCTTAAGCGATTTATATCTCAGCTCCACGTCCCTTCATGAGGGACGTTGCTGAGAAAAAATAGATTTACAGCAGAAAAGTTTATTTATAGCTCATTCTATGAGATGCTTTTTCTACTTCTATTTCCGCTTCTGGTCGACTATTTAACTTGTTCAGTTCACGCTCCAATGATCGAGCCCACTTATAAACCCCATTTGTTGTTTCAATAGCTTGAGGTTTGAAAAAACTATCGGAAACTCCATTTTTTTTGAGCTCAGCCTTTAAATGTTGTATTCCAGCCAATAGACAACGTTTGACACTTTTCGCACAGTTATTTTGTATGAAACAATAACTTTCATTACTCTCTTTTTCCATTGCATTTATAACTGCTAACTCATTAATATGATAGCGTAAACCGCTTTCACTAGTGGGTAGTTGGATTGAATGCTCTGGATGTTTGCCTTCTGTTTTATTTGAATTTAGCAATAAATTTTCTTTTCGGGAAAGAAAATCTGCTCGATTTCGAACGTTTGCTTTTAATAATTCAACAGCAGTCTCATCCATGCCGTTTATTCTTTGATTAAGTTCTTGAATTTGACTCTGAAGCAGTATGATTTCCTTAGCTGTTTGATCTAGTTCTTCTTGACTCGTTTTTAACTGTGCCTGGTAATTAATTTGAGTTTGTTCAATATTTTTTTCAAGAACAACCAAAGCTTGATTGAGTGTTTCATTCTCTTTCTGCAAATCGTTTAACTCTAGAGTTAAACGAAATATTTCAGCGATTGTCTTTGCATCAGGTTTAGTAATTTTATTTAAATAATTTAGTAGCCTAGTAGGAAAAATAGTTTTTTTAGTATTTTTTAATACTTGCGCGGCTATCTCATTCTTTGTTTTCTTTAATGCATCCAGTTCAGTCTGAGAGTGTTCGACAAGTTGATTATATGAAAGAATCAAATTTTGTTGTTTGATTATTAATTGATTGAGTTTTTCTACGGCAGTTCTTCTATTATCTATATCCCCATCAATATTCCAAACTTTAACGGTTGCATCAAGATTAATTCTCTTGGCATCATCGATCTTTTTTTGTTTCTTTCTATAGGCAGGATGTTCAATAGCAAGAGTACGGCTATTACTATCTTCTCTTTTCATATCCGAATCATGATCTGATATCTCTGGTTTTGTGCCTTTAGCTTTCGGAGCAAGATGTAAGAGATTGAAAAAATCCCGAAATAACTCTCCTGAAGAGGGTCTTTCTTCTGGCCAGAAACTATGTGTTACTTGAACGCTTCGAAGCGCTTTACGTTTATAATACCTACCAGATTGACCGACAATGGCCTCAGGAACATAACATAGACTTTTCTTGGCGCATAAGATAGATGATTTATCCTCTAATTTTGCAAATCCTGGAGAGTGTTCATTAAGTTCCATAACAAAATTAGCATGTCCAATATGTTCCCCTTTATCCTCAGAGGCTAATAAAGGGCCAAAAAAACGATTTTTAATTCGTTTGCCCAAAATCTGTGTTGTAGAGAGCCAAACATTTACTTGAATCATACCTTTTTTATACCTTTTTTATTTACATCCTGTACTATTAAATAATCAAAAAACTTGATTGAAAATCAAGTAGCTAAAAAAAATGTTATATTGTATCTTATATTAAACTCTTTGTTTTTCAAGCACTCAGTTCCATCTTTATGTAGAAAAATTTAAATGCATTAAAAACTAAGAACTGTTTATTTTCTAAATGATAAAACGCTAGTACATTGTTCAATGAGATCAATAATAAATAATATAGAGGCTTTGATATCAAGCACATATAAAGGTCCCACAGCCATTTGAAAATGGGACATCTTAAATTTAAAAAGAGCATCCACTCTTGATTTAATAATAATAAATTGAGTAGATTGGTAGATTATTCTGTGCATTGACTTATTATTGCTCTGTAGCAAAAGCTATTTCAACAACGTTGTTAGGATTAAACATCTCTTTAAAATGTTTAAAGCTTTCAAGTCTGGACTGATAGCTTTGATTCTGGGAAAGCAAGTCTAGTCCATACACTGCTATATCTTCGACAATGCGTTCATGTCTGTAATAAGATAAAATTGTTTTATCAACGGTAGTTCGACCATATCCTTCATAAAAATAAGGAATTTCCTGAGATGCATTCCATACATTACCCACGCCACCACCAATAAACATCAAATCACGTTCCTTAGGAGCTAGAATAGGTTCATCCCAATCAATAATATAAATTGCCTCCTCATTAACCACCAATACATTACCCGCATGGATATCAGAATGGCATAATACGTATTCATCGATATCGGGTTGAATTTTTTTAGAAAGTGCTTCTGAGGAATCCACTAAATGTTTAATTGCGTCAATATGCTGATTATAAAAAGATTTGAAGTCAGTAGCAATCATATCATCTGAACTATCCAAGCTCATTTTAGTATAAAAGGATTTGACGATATCGCGCCATTGGGATGAATACATTTCTTTTCTTAAATGTTTTTTAACAGATGGCGGCAAAGGGGTTTCATGAATTTGTCTTAATACTTTCCCCAGCTGACACCACTGTTTTTTTGTTAACTTTTCATCAAATCCATTCGGTGCTTGTATAAATGGATACACAATTATTTTAACATGCTCTATTTGTTGAAATAGTTTTGCTTCGAGTGTTGGCAGAGGTACTATAATTTCTTTTATTCCTGAATCCTGCAAGAGACGGATGATTGACAAATTAATTTCATCGTAATGCCCGTATTTCAGCTTCACAAAATAAGAATTGGTTTCTGAATCCGCTTTATATGCAAACGAATTCATATCCGCTCCACTCTGGATGAGTTGTGCCGAATGAATGAAAATTCCAAAATGAACATTTAAAAGCTCAATGATTTGTTGCTCTTGAAAGTGTTGCTTGAACATAAGCTATTTATTTTTAGTCATAGGGGTTATTCAAGGGACTGTCTCTATAAATCAGGAATAACTCCAGTATCTACAAAGTTTCTGCGGTTCTTTTATATTATTCCAATAAAGGGTAATTTTTCAATTTTCTTTCAATAATTGTTTTTTAAAGTTATCCAATCTCTATCTCTGTTAATTTGATATCTATTGATCAGTCTGTTTAATAATTGTGCTATAATTTCATTCAAGTTGAAGAGAAGCAGTTTCATGCAGGCTGGTTATAATGAAAATTTTAGAAATTTATCGCACTAATGAATGGTTAACTGATAATACCAGACGGCAAAAATTCAGAGAAATGACAAAGAACGATTTTATTGACAGCACAAAAAAAGTGCTGAAAGCAGTTCCTATACTTACTATTGCAGGGGCTGGATTTAGTAAAGGTTTACAGGAAAACTCTATTGGCTTAACGAACCTTAGCTTACATATTTTAAAAGAGGTTCATAACGGAATAGGTTATAGTGGCAAATTTAATGAATGCGAATTTTATGAACCAATTGACCTAACTACACAAAGGTTTCAGAGAGATGCCGCTTCTGATTTAGCATCACCTTTTGTGAAATTATGGCTGGTAACAGACGACGAGGAAGTTAAAGGGCCAGAGATAACCCGGGGTGTTTTGTTCCATAGCCATACCGAAGCAATAAAATTTCAAGAAATGTATCCGAGTTTAGAAGCGTATACTCAATCCTCTTTTTATAAGGCACCCAACCAAATAGTTTGCCTAATTACTGAAAACACACTACCAGTTTTTGATGAGGAGCTAGACAATTTTCTTGCGAATCAAGGAAAATCTTACGGTATTTTAGCAGGAAGACCTGAAATTACTGCAAGGAATTTTAGATTTATACGTTTATATGAAGGACAGCCTGAAAATTTAGTGATAGGTTCTGATGGAAGTAATTTAATAGAAATTGATTTTCCAGAAGCTGTAAGTAAAAAAGACTATAATAAATACTTTCCAAGAACTGCTGAGCAAAGCCGGGTAGAAGACGTTACGCAACTGGTTAATTCTAACTTAAAAATGATTGAAGAAGAGGTCGCTGAGCTTGAGCTGTCTAATGACGAAGAGGAATCTCATCAAAGAAGGGATGAACGGGAAAAAGTAGATGAGCTTAAAAGTACAGAATATTATGAATTTTTAGCTGAAGAATCTGAGACCACTGATTTAACTCAAAATGAAGAATCAGAGCATAAATCAGAGAAAAAAACCCAAAAAAAGAATGACTCTGATGCTGAAAAAGAAGATATTTCCGACGAAATGAATAGGGAACCTACTGCATCAAAAACTTCCAGTGATCTACCCGAGGAGAAAAAAGCTCCCCTAACAAAAAGCTCGAGTCCCTTAGCACGCTCCATGAAAAAAGGGGTCTTTAAGACTTTAGAAAAAGAGGCGGTGGATTCTGATAAGAAGGCTGAATCAGTAGTACAACCTAAGGATACTCCGTAAAATAAAAATAGTGCGAATTGAGTGAAATTCGATCTTTGACCATAATTTATGGTAGAATTGCGGCCTCATTTTGGAGGTTATGCATGCAAGAAAGTTACCTAAAAACTATTGAGCTACCTCGCATTATCCAACTTGCACTACGCGGTAATGCTGAAGCCATTCGAAAGCATCTAGGAGAGCATCCTGAAGACTTATATAGCACCGAACCTAACAATCAAGCAACAGCTTTTCATTTAGCAGCTTATTGCGGACACATAGAAGCTTTAAAATGTTTGCTGCAATTTGGGAACTCAAATGATTTATTGAAAGAAGACAAAGAGAAGAATTCTGTCTTAGATGTAACCCTTGATAGCCGAAGACCGTCTGCAGCTGTTTTCCAATACCTTTTATTTGAAGCTAAAGTTCCTTTTGGTAACAAGACTCTTTTGTTACTAAAGAAGAAATATGAACTTTTTGTTATCAAAATAAAAGAAGCTAACTCAATTGATGAAGCCAATGAACGTATTAAACAATTGGATTCTTTATTAGAACATGCAGGTCATCCTGAATGGGAATTAAGACGTCGAACAGATTTTGCCAAACCACGATTATCAAGTTTAGCGGAACTAACTGCTACACTCGTTAAATCAATGCACTTAGACGAAGCTGCCATCAGCAAACTTCCTAATAAAATCAAGCAACAAATTACTTATACACCCCAAAGTTTGAAATATTTAACTGCATTTGCAGTAAAAAACAAAGTTCCTGGCGGTAGTGAGTTACCAACTGACCAAGTGAATGAAGAATGCTTGGATGCAATAAAAGCAGCCATCAAACTTTAAATCAATTTTGCCTGAATCATAGCCTTCAGCTGTATCTCAGCCCTCATGCTGGAAGACCTCAGATCCTTATTTTATTGGGTCTGAGTTTGGGGTAAAAATATACTACATGTCTATAATTTATATATTAGATATAACAATTTTGAAACTATGAACGAACTGCCTGTGGGACAGGAATGGTTTATCGAAAGCGTGCAGAGTTTAGGATACAGAGGAAATCCAAACGGCATGTGCTTTGGACTTTGCCAAATGGCACACAAGCAGTTCTATTAGGGAGTACGATCTATTTAAAGAACGACTTAAACAAATGGCTGCGATTCCTACAGAATATTTTCCTCAAGAAATGGAGAAAATAAAAGAGGAGAGGGTGGCTATTTCAAAAAGCTAGTTAACGATGTACTCGAGGAAAGAAATCTAGGCAATAATTTCTATCCCATAGATAACTATATAAATAATAATCTAGCTAATGAACAATTTACGAAATTAATACATGCCTTAGCTAGAAGATCGAGCTCGACTTACTATTGATATGTTTTTAGATGTGTTGAATTATATGCAACCCACGCCCACTCCATATTGTTTCAAGGTAAAATGAAGCATCAAATTACTGATGCTGCAGCTTCTTTGTTACTTCCTCCTCAAATACTGGAAGGGGTTCCTTTTGTCCCTGTTTTTAGTGGGTCTTATACCACCTGGGATCTATATAGTTATCTGGGACTACTTCAACAAAAATTGAAAGATTGCAAAAATCCTGTCTCTTTACGCTTAATACCAGCTTCAAATGAAGACAAAGAGAAATTTAATGCCAAAACACTTTCTAAGGCGATAGGATGTGGAAATCTGGAGCTTGTAAAAATATTATTAGAAGCAGGTGTGGATCCTGATTAGACTGATAAACGTATCGGGAAATCTCCTTTGGAGTTTGCAAAATAAGTTAATTCAGCACAAAGTAAAAACCCAGTTTTTCAAGATATTTATGAAACACTGCAAACAAAAGCAGGATATGTTTTGCAAAAGATGGTACCTTCAAAAAGCAGTTAGTATCCATAAAAAAGGCAGAGGTAATGAAGGAATCTCCGCCTATGGAGGCAAACAAAATTAATGTCTATTCGTAGTCAATTTGTTAATTATTAAACAGTGGATGGCAGTAAAAACCTTTAGTTGATTCACTAAAGTAAATATACACTTAGTTTAACTCAAGGGATTACATCACTAAAAAAGCCGTTGTTGTGATCAATAAAATGATAGGAAAATACTATGCTGCTAGAAATCGAAACTGAACGCACCAAATTACGCCTTATAGATGAAAAAGATTTACATCTAGTGGCTGAATTAAATTTAGACCCAGAAGTTAGAAAGTACTTTCCTGAGGGAGTGCAATCGAAGGAGCAAACCAAACTAAGAATTCAACAGTTTATAGGCTTTCATAAAGAATATGGACTTCCTTGTTTTGTTATATTTAATAAAGAATCTAATGAATTTATCGGACGCTGTGGTTTTGGTCCTATAGAGACTGGAGAAATTGAGGTTGGATATTTAATAGCAAAAAAATTTTGGGGCATGAATTATGCTACAGAGGTTTTAAAAGGCCTTCTTAATTGGAGTAAAAAAAATATCAAAACCGATTTTATTATTGCTTTTGCTCCCATAGAACACAAAGCCTCTCATCGTGTAATGGAAAAATGTGGAATGCATTACTATAAAGATGGAATTGGGCATGGTATAGAATGTAAATTTTATCGCATTAAAAACAGTGAATAATACCGTTGTGGGCGAATTGAATTAAGACCTTATTGCTATTAGGTCTGATTATATAGATTAAAGGGACTATTGGATTAAAGAGATTATTTTAGAAATAAGCATGGAAGAGTAGGTTAGAGAAATTTATAAATGGGTATTTCATGTGCTAAAATTATCCAAATTAACAAATAAATTGTAATTTATTACAGAAATTAATATAATTTCATCGTTCCTGCTCTGCTTTAGCATCAGGCATTCGAGGCTACACAAAGGTCCGCCCATTGTAGCTGGCACAACAAAAATGGAGATGATAATCCTTGTTGATGCCACGTTCAAGGCTTCTTCGGAAGCCTTTGTCATTTATGATATACAAAAATATACTGAAATAAATCAAAGAGTTTAGATGACATCGACAAGCCTTATTAATCTAATTCATTTTGAAAAAGTTAATCATTCACATCAAGAGATAATATTTCAATGGCTTGCTGAGCCGCATATGCAAGAATTTTGGGATAATAGCCAAGAACATAAGGATGATATTATCAACTTTATAGATGGGCGTGTTAACCCATCTAACTATTTCGATGGAATTTTTACCTATTGGATTGGCCTGGTCGACAATAATCCTTTTTGCTTTATCCTAACTGCCATCGTTAATAAAGACGATGATCTTCCACCAATATGGCAAGATAATATTTCAATATCAGGGGCAACATACAGTATTGATTTTGGGATTGGTAACCCAACTTATTTGGGTAAAAAATTAGCAGCGCCAACATTAAAATTGTTTACAGAATTTTTTCAAAAAGAAATAGATCCTTCTGCAGATACATTTTTCATTGACCCAGCTGAACATAATCCACGAGCAAAGCATGTTTATGAAAAAGCTGGCTTTAAAATGGCTGGTGATTTCGAAATGGATATTGGTGTTTTTAAAGGAGAGCAAACGCATTTAATGGTAATGAAATTACCAGAGAGATCTAAATAATGCCCTTACTTTATATTATGAATTTAAGGCTTTTTTATAACAAGGGAAAATAAATTCTATGGCATCTCATATTATTGGTATTAGTGGAAACATGGGTGCTGGAAAATCCACACTTACCATGGAGCTTGCGAAAGAGTTACATAGTACTTTTATTAATTGGGATGATTTTGATGAGATTTCCACAGGACCGGAGGATTATGTTGACTGGTATAAACGTGGAGAAAACTATGTCGAGTGGAATTATCAGAAATTGGCAGAAATTCTTGAATCTCTTAAAGTTAAACAACCCATAGCTCATCCAACATTACAAGTCACTCTTAATCCTACAAAATATATTATTTTTGATGCTCCTTTAGGACGATTTCATACGCAGACTGGAGTGTATATTGATACATGGGTTCACCTTGACGTCCCACTCGATGTTTCATTATGTAGATGGTTACTTAGAAATTACAAAGAAACGAATAGAACAAAAAATGAGCTTGTTTCTGAAATCGATTTTTATTTAAACCACTCAAGACCTCTATTTGATGATACGAAATTTAAAGCTGAAGCGGATATACTCATAGATGGAATGCTTTCAACTAAACTACAGGTTAAGATCATTGAAAAATATTTAATGAATGAAAGCCTCTAACAACTGTTAAAAAATTGAAGTCATTCATTTTTTTAAATCGCGCCATAGGCAGAATCAATTAAACGAGTATTCTCAGAATATTAATAATCATAGGGTGCATAGTATTCAATTGTGTCTTCAATTTTTTCTACATTTATGTTGTTCCAGGTGTTTCTTTGAGGTTCCGAAATGTGTGTGCATGTTAAACATGCATTAGCATGAGGACATTTCTGCAGAGTTAGAGGTAAGCACAGTCGATTAGGTATCAGGATGTTTTGCTTTAACCAACGTGCGCCTAGATCGTTAATACAGCCCGTTAGATGCGCGATATTAAAGCAGTTATCTAACGTTGACTACATTAACTACGCTTACCATATTAGGTCTGATTATCAAAATAATCAGACCTAAGGGAACGATATTGCTTTTAATTACCCTAACCCTTTCCTAAACCGTTTAAGGTTTAATAGTTGATTCTTCGTCTAGCTCTCGGTCGTGTTCTTCGTCTCGTTCTTTTTTTAGTGTTTTATTGGCAACAGGATTTTGATAAATATTAAATTTTACCAAGGTTTCTGTGACGGAATTTTCCGAAGGGATAGACAAAACAGTACAAATGAATTCGGTAAGTGTTCTAATAAATCCAGCTACTGCGTTTCTCATTTCTTGAATATTATGAAACCGGTGATGATCTTCATTTCGAATGTATGAAACATCTATGTTTTTAATTGTTTCAAACAAATGCTGTGGGTCTTTATGATGTTTTAGTGCATCTTTCATTAAACTTGATATTTCAAGACACGTATAACCACCATTTTCTATGAGTTTTTCTATAAAACAAGCAACTTCATGTTCATAGGAATCTTGATTAAGGGTTTTTTTCAACTCTTCAAGGCGTAGAATTTTGTCCAGAAGTTTTGCATCAGTACTGGTGCCCGTTGGATCCACCCACATTCCAGTGGTCTTGTTTGTGGCTAAGCATTTAACTGTGAGTAAATGCGTGGGTCCAGAACTATTGTTTTGGTTTTCATAGTACATAACATAATGATTGTTTTTATATAGTTCAAACATAGAATTCTATCCAAAATAAAGGGATGCCAAGTTTATCATAAATACATAAAAATGTTTTTTTTGTAGACAAAATATAAGTATTTATTAGCTTTTTTCCCTAAACAAATAGAAGTTAATGAAAGTTGGCTAAAAGTGCTTGTACTGCTGCTTCACCCATTTTTTCTTGGGGACAAAAATCCATCGCAACTGCAAAACCTATCTCGTTCAATGGCTCGCTCCACAACTCCTCTTTATTTAATAGAGGTTTAATTTTTTTAATCAAAGAGTTAATAAATGCATCATCCATAGATAAAAATTGGTGTTTTTGAGGATTCGTGATTAACATTTTTTTTATAGTGACATGAAGTGCATATTTTAATATGTATACAGCGTATTCCTGAGACTCATTTGTTTCATTCAAATAGATGGTCTGTTCTTGATTGTAAAAATGGGTGAATTGGTAATTTTCAGGATAAAATTCATCTTCAATATGTGCTGTTTGTGGATTATTTTTAATTTCACATCGAAAAAGAAAATACTGTTCACGCTGAGCACGAAGCGTAGAGACTTTAAAACATCCCTGAACAATACTTGGATTCTGTCCCCATATCGCTACCAGAATTAATGTTTCAACATTTATATCGAAATGACTCATTTTAGCGTTCATTGATTGGTACAACCTGTTGTATTTTTCCACTAAATCTTGCCCCCATGGTTAAAACCCCAGGGAATTGTTTGATTATAGGTCTCAATAACGATCTGGCCCAAGGCTTCATCATCGCTAATTGTGCAAAAAATGAGGCTGCATGGATGCGATTGCTAAAGTATTTATACCATTGTTTCGTATAAAACGTACCCGCATCATCGAAATGCTGCCCTCTTCGTATGTTGAGTTTAAATTGAATTAAACAGTGTGCAAGCAACCATGCGGATTGCATGGCCATACTAATTCCCTCGGCCACAATGGGATGAGCTTCACCTGCAATATTACCAACAAAAAAGAAACCATTCTGATAGCACTTACGAATACCAGGTTTAATTGGCCCTGCTGATAGCCAGTTTCCTTCTCGCTCTGCACAACTAAGCACTTCCCTAGCCCCTCGACATTGGTTCAATATATATTGATACACTGTTTCACCTGCTTGTACACCTGGATTTTTTAAACGCAAGTCATGCAAAACATTTCGTCGAATGCAACAAGAAAGTGTGACTCTTTGCATGCTACTATGAACCATGCCGCCGTAGCCACCAGGAAAAGCCAGAAGTGGCATTAAATTTACAGGTAAGCTGGAGTTTCTAAAATGTGCTTTAAATGCAAGGAGATCAGAGGCTTTGTGTATTTTATTCTCTTGTGCATCGATTCTTTTTTCCCATGAACCATTTGCAATAACAACTAAAGAAGCCTTTATCTCGATTGTTTTATCATTTTCTTTTATGGAGCATAGAAACAATCCATCTTTAGAACGTTGTACAGAGAGAGCTTCACATGGTTGCCAAACACAAACCCCTTCCAGTTTAGCTCTATTTACAAGTTCTGTATCAAGATACTCTCGTCCTAGCGCCCGTCCCCATAGATTTCTTGATGCTCCAATGGAAGGCATATTTGCGGTCAAAATAAGATCATCCGCATATAAACCGACTTTTTGTATTTCCGGTCCACAATTTGTTAGATAGAACTCTTCCAAACCAAGTTTTTGTATTAGAGGTAAGCTTGTAACCGATATGAACTCACCACAGACCTTTCTTCGAGGAAATTTTTTCTTTTCGACTAGCCCTACAGACCATCCTGCTTGGGCAAGTAATAATGCAGTAGTTGCACCAGAAGGCCCTCCACCAATGATAAGCACATCCAGAGTCATAAATTTTAATCCATAATTATTTCAGAATAAGAATACTCCACCAAAATGGGAAGTGCCATTTGATTTGATAATTTTTAATACCTGCTTGTTGTAGAAAAAAAACTAACTCCGTTCTGGTAAAACTTTTTTTGATCGATAATAGACCATCATGGGTGATAAGTCGGTTACGAAACAATACTGGGCTGATTATTTTATAAAGGCAATAAGCAAAAAAATTACGATGGAGATCATTAATCACCACAGCTTTATGCGCTGTATCATTTGCTTTTATTAAGAGCGAGACTAATTCTTCATCATTCAGATGGTGGCATACCAAATTAAGTAAAATGATATCTACACGAGTATTGATTTCGAGCTCAGGTTTTAATTGGATTTGAAACTTAACTTGCGCATCTCCATTTTTTTGTTCCCATTTAATTAATTCTTCTTTTGCAAGTTTAATCGCATCATGTGAGATATCTAATCCTATTAGACGCATTTTAGGAAAGTATTTAGCAAGATTAATTAAAAATAAGCCGCCTCCACATCCCACATCAGTCAATATAGAACTGGAAGGAAATTGATGCAATAAATGGACTGTATTTTTAAACATTCCCATTAATTTATTGATTTTAAATAATTTTTTTAAGGATTGTTCGTATTCTTGAGGCGTATAAAAATCCTGTCCAAGATCGATGAGTTCCTTTTCATGTGATCGTACTTTCAATCGGGCCATTTCATTTTAAAGAGGGAAATTTTAATTCTGCATCGTATATTTGAATATTGCAATAATGATTTGTGCTATAAACTTATAAGCTATAACATACTGGCTTTCGAGGATGTTTGCAAAAAAAAGGGAAAAAATGCCATCAAAAATTACCGCAATTGGAATAGCCACCCCGCCTTTTAAACGAACACAAGATGAGATTGCGGATCTTATTTCCGTGGGTTTTCATCTCAATGAAGCACAAAAAAAGGTGCTAAAAAAAATTTATAAATCATCAGGAATTGAGACTAGATATAGTGTATTAACCGATTATTGCAAACAGCCAGGGGAATTTGAATTTTTTCCTAATACACCAAAAGAAAATTTTCCATCAACCTTAAAGCGAATGAATTTGTATAAGGATAATGCACTAAATTTAGCTATAGTTTCCATTGAGAATTGCTTAAATAGCATAGAGTTTGATAGAAAAAAGATTACACATTTAATTACAGTCAGCTGTACGGGTATGTATGCTCCTGGAATTGACATTGAAATTATACAGAAACTTGAGTTAACTTCATCGGTAAAACGTACTGCGATCAATTTTATGGGGTGTTATGGGGCGTTTAATGGTTTAAAAGTCGCAAATGCATTTTGTCAAACTGAACCTGATGCCAATGTACTTTTAGTTTGTGTTGAACTTTGTACAATACACTTTCAAAATACCTTTAAAATAGAGAATATCGTTTCAAATGCAATTTTTGCTGATGGAGCTGCAACCGCTTTGATTCAGGGAGAAGCTCATTCAAACAAATGTTTGAGTATAGAGTCCTTTTATTGTGATTTAGTTCCTCAAACAAGCCAGGACATGGCATGGACAATCACAGATTATGGATTTGATATTATACTGAGTTCTTATGTGCCCGAAGCAATTGAGTCAGGAATTTTTCTGTTTGTTGAAAAATTATTAACACAGTCTAATTATTCGTTTGCGGACATCAATTATTATGCCATTCACCCAGGCGGTATTAAAATTCTTCAGGCATGTGAAAAAGCATTAAAAATTTCCAGTCAAGACAACCAACATTCCTACGATATATTAAGAAATTATGGGAATATGTCCTCAGCAACCATATTATTCGTTTTAAAAAATATTTGGGATAAATTGAATAGCAAAGATATGGAAAAGCATATTTTTAGTTGTGCTTTTGGGCCTGGTTTAACCTTAGAATCCATGATCCTCAAAATACAGCATAATTAGATTTACATTCTTAATTGACAGAGTTTTATTGATTTAATCCTATTTATTATGAGGAGCTTAGGATCCCATCCTACTAATCGCTTCATCATCCAATCAAAAACGATAAGGGGCTTTTCCAATGTCAGAGAAAAAATTATTTAATCTTTTTATTATATTCTATTTTCTAACCTATCATCTTATAGGTTTTACTGCCTCAAATAGCATTCAATTGTTTTACTCAAATAATAATCGAATCCTTGATCTTGAAAAAGCGTACCAACGTTTAGTCGGCAAAGAGCAGCATCAGCTTAACCAAAGTGCTATTCGTGTATTACAAAAAAAGCATATGGAAGTAGGCGAATTTAAAAACGCTCTGGGTGCTTATACAATGCAAGAATCGCAACGGTTCACAGCGGAGAACTCAGAGATTTTTTATGTTTCGCCCTTACAGAAATTATCTCGAAAAGAAACGTTCTTTATCGCGTCTCTCTTGGCAAAACAACTGAATCAAGAGAGTGTTGCGATTTTTATTCCGACTCCGACAAATTCAATTGCTCATATTAAATTAGTTTTTAAATACAATAAATTTATTCTTACTGACCTAATATCATTAATTCATAAACTCCCTACTCCCTTTAGACATGCGTTTACACTTAATTTAAAAAATAGATACTCTGAGTTTAACTCAGTAGAAGTGGCTTCAATAGAATGGCTTGGAAGTGATCTCAATTGTTCAGAGCTTAAAGCGCTCTTTCCTTTTGATGAAGTTATCTCTCATCGTGGCGAAGCCTACCTAGTTTTTAATAATGGAACTTATCGGAAATTGTAATTATACAATAGAGCTAGTGTATTTAACGAGCGTCAGTTTCTAGCCCTTATAGTAGTGTCTAGGACAATTTTATCTATCCTTTTAAAGACTTACCGTTACCTTCATACAACTGTAAATCGCAATCTGGACGAATATATGTTTTATAATTTTGATATTCGTCAGAAAAATCTTCTCTTTGCAGGTTATTCTTAAAATATTTAATGGCATCAGGATCACCAAAATGCACCGAAAGATCCAGCCAGTCAAAGCCAGCACTCCAGTCACATTCCAACTCGGGAAATTCTACCTCAATATCATCATCTATTTCTTGTTTTAATGTTAGAAGATCTGCAAAAGAGACAAGAGCTAATTCTAATTGGGCACTACTATAACGTTGTTGACCACAATCCGAAACAATTCGCTTTGCTAGAAGTAAAGTATCTTGCATGTATTCTTGAAAGGAAATTTTTCTTTTAGAGGGCTTAAAAAATCGTTTCATATTTTAATTGAAAAAAAGAAGCAATTATGTTCAATATCATTTCACATGTAAATGTTTTTGGAAATTAACATGCTCCATTTCAACTTCCTAGTTATGCTGGTAAGCATTGTTTGGATGCTATCGGTACCTGAGTGAGATAATACTTATTTGATTGATCAAACAAATTGGAACAGAATGGATAACTTATTGTTATGGGAAGATATATATGGAAAAAAAAGTATGCGTTATTGTTGGGGTTGGGCCTGGGAACGGTGCTGCGGTTGCTTCGCGTTTTGCTAAAGAAGGATACCATTTGGCTTTACTCGCTCGCTCAAAAAAGTTCGCTTATGAGCTTGCAAATGAACTAGGTAATGCACATGCCTATGAATGTGATGTCAGTCAGAATGATTCGATACAAAAAACTTTTACTCAAATTCATCAGGATTTGGGTACAATCGATGTGGTTGTCTACAATGCTGGCTCTGGGGTATGGGGTAATATAGAAGAAATTAAACCCAAAGATTTTGAAGCAAGTTGGCGCGTTAATGCATTAGGGTTAATGCTTGTAAGCCAGTGCGTAATCCCTGAAATGAAACAAAATGGTCAGGGAAAACTTATCATAATAGGTGCGACAGCCTCAAAACGAGGAGGTATTAATACTGCAGTATTTGCCCCAGCAAAAGCAGCCCAACGAAGTCTTGCTGAATCAATGGCTAAATACTTAGGTCCTATGGGTATTCACGTCGGTTTGGTTCTTATTGATGGAATTGTGGATTTACCAAAAACCAGGGAATTTATGCCTGATAAACCGGATAGTTTCTTCGTAAAACCAGATGATGTAGCCGATACGGTATTTTGGTTAACGCAACAAGCACCATCTACATGGTCATTTGAAGTGGAAGTTCGCCCTTTTGGGGAAGCTTGGTAATCTATTAAAAGGTTAGTTGCAAAGCACTCTAACCTTTTATCAATTTTTTTTCATTTTGTTTGTTGTTGGTTATAAAATTGAATCAGACGAATTAGAGCAGTTAAAGTTACAAGAACGGTGAATAAAGAAGCAAGAGAGATAAACGCGCGCGGCCATATTATCATCGCAATAAAAAAGGCAAATGCTTCAGCACGCTCCATAAGTCCAGGACTATAATGAAAGCTTTTTTGAGACTGGTTTTCTGAAAAAATACCTACCACAAGAAAACTGGTAATGCACAAAAGCATGCTTCCCAACATCAACAAACACCAAAACCCACGATCTACAGGTGAGACATACCATAAAGCTAAAACAACGATGAATTCCACTAATCGATCGATCATAATATCTAATACAGAGCCCCAGTTGGATGTATGATGATTAAAACGTGCTAAGGTTCCATCTAAAGTGTCACAATAACCCGATAAAAGCAGTAAGCCAATTGCTAAAATTTCTTGATGAACGATTAAGGCTGGAAAAATAAGAATACCTAAGATTCCAGATAACAAAGTAACCTGATTAGGGGTTATGAAACGATGCAAATGAGTGACCACTGGATTAACCAATACTTGTTGATAATATTCTCTTAAATGTTGTTCTATCATAGAGCTACCCTAATTTTTGCAACCAACGAACCAGGGTTCGGGTTATTTTAGAAAACAGTTTGGGTGTATAATACGCACTGGCAACTCGTTTACTGATTTCGCTTAAAGTAGGATAAGGCACTATTGTATCGGTAAACGTACGTAATTTCTTTTGTTCCCGTATTGCTATAACCCAAGGTAAAATAAGCTCGCCGGCATGTGGTCCTACAATTGTCACACCCAAGATTTTTGCCTTTGCATCTGTGATAATTTTAATTTTGCCCTGTACAGTTCGTTCTGTTTGTGCACGATCATTATCCATAAAAGGCCATTCAAAAACTTTAATGCTCGAGTTTTTTTTAGCATCAGCCAAGAGCATACCTACATGAGCTAATTCCGGTTCCGTATAGGTAACCCACGGAATTGCGCGATAATCTACTTTGAAGGGGAGTTTAAACACTATATTGCGTAAGACAATCCCTGCTTGATACTCTGCCATATGCGTAAATTGAAATCCTCCGATTACATCGCCAATCGCATAAATTTTATTATTGCTGGTTTGTAATCGTTTATTCACCTTGATACCTTTGGATGTGTATTTAACCTCTGCTTTATGTAAATCAAGGCCATCAACATTCGCTTTACGGCCTGTTGCGATAAGCAAATGACTTCCAGTAATGGTTACATGATCATTAGGATCACTAAATGATATTTTTATTTTAGATTTGGAATGTGATTCTACCTGAAGATCTTTGATGTGTTCGTAAATGGCAATATTCATAGTTTCCAGTTGATCACGAACAATTTGAACACAATCCGCATCATCTTTAGGGAGAATATTTGCTGCATCTAAAAGCGTTACCTTGGATCCTAGCATGGCAAAAGCTTGAGCTAGTTCGCAACCAATAGGACCTCCTCCTATTACAATTAAATGTTGTGGCTGTTCTTTTAAAGAAAATACGGTTTCATTTGTAAGATAGGAGACTTTATCTAATCCAGGAATAGAGGGTATAAAAGGTGAAGAACCCGTTGCAATGACAAAAAATTTACTTTGGATAACCTTATCTCCAACCCTCATCGCACTTGGGCTGAGAAATGTCCCAGAATCTAGGATCACCTTGACGCCCAAAGCTTCAAACCGTTGAACTGAATCATGCTCTTCAAGATGACTAATGACATGCTGCACATGATTCATTACTTGAGGGAAATCAATACTCAATTCTTTAAAATGTAGTCCTAAAGACTCTGCGCATCGGGCATTGTAACAAGCTTTTGCTGCAGCCAATAAGGATTTGGATGGTACACATCCATAATTCAAACAATCTCCACCCATTTTATCTGATTCGAGTAATGCTACTTTTAGCCCTAATTGAGAACAACCCGATGCAAGACTTAAACCACCTGCTCCACCGCCAATGATGGTCAAATCATAATTTATGATTTTGTTCTCGTCGGTTGCTTTCTTATTGCTTGAATTGCGCTGCGTAGATTTGGTTCCAATAAAAAATTTATAAATTGGTGCGATTAAAGAAAGACCAGCCAGTGCCAATAAAGGTCCTAATATTTGGGGTTCAAAAATAATATGAAGATTAGGTGTTAGATTCGCAGCAAATACATGGCCTAAACCATTACCAACCATTACATAAACTAGGGACCCAGGAATGATACCAATTAGTGTGGCTATTAAGAATGTTTTTGCATTCACATCCAAAAGTGCAGGTACAATATTAATAACCCAAAAGGGAAATAGAGGCACTAAGCGTAAAGTAAGCAAATAAAAAAAGGAATTGTGCTTGAATCCTTTACGCATTCGCCCTACCCATCCTGACGCTTTGTCAGCTAACCACTCTCCTAAGGATGTACGAACAGCAAAAAAAACAATCATGGAGCCAATTGTGGCACTAAAGACTACATAGATTACACCCCAAAATATACCAAATAAGAAACCACCAATTATTGTAAGAAAAACTGCCCCAGGAAAAGAAATTGCAACAGAAAAGATATAACCCAAAATAAAAAGAAAAGATGCCATAAAGATATGTTTATTGGTCCATGACAACAATAAGGAATGGTGTTCTTTTAAGGATTCAAAAGTTAAATACTTATCCAGACGAAAACTAAAAAAAAGGACTAATAGTCCTATTAATATAATTAAAGGTAACCAATGACGAATTCTTACTTCCTTCATGATTGCTTTCCTTAGCACTCAGTTCAAGTAGTCTGGTTCAGCAAAGTTGCCCCCAGGGGAAAAGATTTATAGTCTCAACTAACTATCCAATTGTACATTAATATCACGTGCATCAGATAGACCATGATCATCTACTATTCTGACAACAAATTTTCCGGGTTTTGCCTTCCATAGGTAGGACTCCCCTGCTTTAGTCTTTGCAATAAATGTTTCATTAATAAACCAGTATACATGAGCAATACCGGCATCAGTCACTGCAGTAAGAGGAATGGTATTATTTTGCTGGGAATCTGCGCGAATAATATAACTGATCCCGTTTTGTGGAGAGGTAATGTGAGGATTAAGCCCCGAGTTTCCAGATAAGTTACAATCAGGCTCAAAAAATGGTGGAGTATGTCTTTGGATTCCTGCCCGCTTAAAAATACTCAGTAAGTCAGAAGGCCAAAACTCAAAAATTTCAAAGCGTGTATTTTCATCAATGTGGCAAGTTCGTAAACCTGTTTTGCTATTAATAGCAACTTCTCGATATATTGTATCTTTTTTTATGGGGGATTTTCCTGGAATAAACCAGCCCCATTCCGTATCTTGGCAATAACGAGTAGGAAGCATTCCTGAAGCCTTGCATACTTCGACTTTCTTTAGATTCATCTGTTCTGGATGTTTTTCTAAAGCATATATAGGTCCTCGTTCGTGTTTTAATGCATCAAATAATTCAAAGAATAAGGGAGCAGCTATGTCTTTACCAACAAATGCGGGATTTGCTTTATTGTCAAAATTGCCCACCCATACTGCTAATACATAAGGACCAAATACCCCTACCGTCCATGCATCTCGATAACCTGAGGATGTCCCAGTCTTCCAAGAAATAGGCAAACGAGACCAATCTTTGGAAACCTCATCCAAACGAGGAGTATTTTTAAGCATATCTAATACCAGGTAGCTAGCTTCCGGGCTAAGCAAACGTATCCCTTGGGGTTTGGCTTCGTTTTTAAATGTGCGGATTGGGTACCATAGTCCATCGTTTGCTAACATCGCATATAAACTAACGAGTTCTTTCATCGTTAATTCAACTCCACCTAAACTCAGTGACAGACCATAGTAAGATTCCGAACGTAATTGGCTGATCTGAGCTTTTTCCAATAATTGATGCAATGTTGGATTAGTTAATTGATTGGCAAGAGAAATTGCGGGAATATTACGGCTCAAAACCAAAGCATCCTTCGCTTTAATGGGGCCCATAAAATCATAATCAAAGTTCTCAGGATTATAACCATTAAAACTGTGTGGAACATCTTTTAAAACAGTATCTGGATGAATTAACCCTTGATCTAAAGCCAACCCATAGATAAAGGGTTTTAATGTGGATCCTGGCGAGCGTTTTGTTTCTGCACCATTAATTTGTCCGCTAATCCCTTGATTAAAAAAGTCAGCCGAGCCCAACATACCTTTAATACCCATATCACGGGTGTCTACGAGTAAAACAGCTGCATTATTTACACCGATACCTTTTTTTCTGTCGAGATAATGATGGGTAATACGTTCGATAATCATTTGAGCACGATAATCTAAAGTTGTATCGATACTTTGATGTTTAGTTGCCGTGGCGTATAAAATTTCATTTACAAAATGTGGGGCGCTAAAAGGCAGCATATGTGTATTCTGCATTACTAAAGGTAAAGCAAACATGCCTTTTTTATTAAGATCCTCTGGATGTTTTTTTAACCATCGGCCCAATAAATGCTCTCTAATTTTTTTTAATTCCTTATTATTGGGCGTTCTTTTACCAGGATTTTGGGGGATAATGCTTAAAGTTAAGGATTGTGGCAAAGTGATTTGATTCACAGAGGTCCCAAAATACACCAAACTTGCTGCCCCGACTCCTTCAATATTGCCGCCATAGGGTGCTAAATTTAAATAAGCTTCTAGAATTTCCTTTTTGGAGTAATGCATTTCAATTTGTATCGCACGGATGATTTGCGCTAATTTTCCAGAGATTTTTTTTGAATTCATACCATAACGCATTCGAGCAACTTGCATGGTAATTGTTGACGCACCAATTCTACGTGATTGTGCACCGTACGTTTGCCAAATGGCTTTTATTGTTGCCCAAGGATTAACGCCATAATGCCAATAAAAGTATTGATCTTCTTGGAGTAAGGTTGCTTCGATTAACTGGTTGGATATTTGTGATAAGGGGGTATACAATCGATATTTCTCATCTTGACTTAATGTTAATCTTAATAAATTATGATTGTTGTCATAAACCGCCCTAGAAAAACTCACGTCCTCTAACAAAGATGGCTTTGGCAAAAAAAATAAAACCAGATAGACGCTGACAAATAGCGTAACAAATATTATGCTAAGTTTCTTAAATATTTTGTTCATAGTCGCTATTATGCCTTAAATAGAATAAAATATATGCAAAAATTTTTCAGCACAATTCACCACCCTTGGAATAAATGATGAATAAAAATCGGCAATCTCGAGTACAAAATGCTTTCTCATCGGTGTTTGGAAAATTAAATTGGCGTAGCCCTCCGTGGCTGAAGTACTTACGCTATAGATCAAAATCATCTCCAAAAATGTTTTGGGGAAGCAGCCTTTTAATAGTGCTGGTTTTAATTATTGCCGGCTATTCAATACATTGGTATAAAAATTTACCAAAACCTATTTATACCACTGCGCAAATTACTGTTCCAGACATCACACCAAATTCAGAAGAACAATTGATCGCTAACAATTTGGTTATTGATTTTGGAATAAAGAATAACGGATTCATTAATCAATCGGTTGCACCGCTGAGCCAGGTTGGAAAAACGGTAACTGAAGGCATAGAAATGACTCCAAAAATGCCTGGAACATGGACGTGGAATAGCGACAGTCAATTAGTTTTCACTCCTGCGCAAGATTGGCCTGCGGGACAAAAATTTACCATCAGTTTTGCCTCTAACTTTTTTGCAAACAATGCCAATATGGAAAGCCATGAATATTCATTTTCCACTCATTCTTTCGATGGCAAAATCTCTGAATTTAAACTGTATCAAGATCCAGTACATGCTGAAATAAGAAACGCTGTAGCTACTATAGAATTTAATTTTCCAGTTAATCCTAAAAATCTGGAGAAAAACACTTCTTTAGTGTATCAAACTAAATCAGGTTCTTCGGGCGAAAAACTCCCTATTACCTTTACTTATGATAAAAATAAGCGGGTAGCATATCTCCATTCAGATACAATACAAATAAACAATGAAGCTCGCTTTTTACGCTTAACTTTAGATAAAAATGTTACTTCATCTACAGATTCTGCTCATTTGAAAAAAGATTTATCGCAAAACCTCCTGATCCCTAGTGCCCAAGATTTTCTTAAAGTTCTATCTGCTTCGGCATCCATTATTCGTAACGACAAAGACAGACCTGAACAAGTACTGAATGTCGAAACCTCCCTAGGCATAAATGAGAATGAGTTTAATAAATCGGTACATGTTTATTTATTACCGAAAGATCGCCCAGCCACAGTTGGTGAAGCTGCTAAGGAGAACTATCAATGGCAAAATCCAGGTGAGGTGACTAAAGCGGTCCTGGCTCTAGCTACGCCTTTAGCAAAGGAAGAGATTCCTACAGAACAAAACTACTCCACTTTGCATAGTTTTAAATTTAAAGCAGATACACCACGATATATATATATACAAATAGATAAAGGAATGCGAAGTTTTGGTAATTTTACATTAGGAACTGAGTATGCAGCGATCATCCCTGTTCCTGCGATACCTAAAGAAATCAGTTTCTTACATAAAGGGTCATTGCTCGCTTTAAGTGGGGAGAAAAAACTTTCTGTATTGATTCGTGGTGTTCCTGCAGTGAAGTTTGATTTCGCACGAGTATTACCTGAAAACATTAACCAATTAATCACTCAAACTCAGGGTGATTTTAACAATCCTTATTTCATTAATCCTACATTTAATCAACAAAATATCAGCCAAATCTCATCAGAGATTCAAGAGTTTGACATCTCGGATTTGGCAAAGCAACAGTATACTGCGCTTGATTTCAGTAAGTATTTAACAATGAATACGAATACGCTGGGACCTCAAGGATTGTTTTTATTACAAGCCACTGGGTGGGATACTACAAATAAAAGTGCGTTAGATGTTAAAGCAAGCCGCATGATTTTAATTACTGATATGGCATTACTGGTAAAAGACAATCAAGACGGTAGCCATGACGTTTTTGTTAATTCGATAACGCAAGGTACCCCTGTTGCAAATGCAACGGTAACTGTTTTAGGTAAAAATGGGTTGCCTATTTTATCACGTGTTAGTGATACTCAGGGTCGAGTTAATTTTCCCCCTTTAAAAGATTTTGTCGATGATAGAGAACCTACTGTATATTTGGCTCAATTAAATAATGACGTGTCATTTATTCCATTTAACAATGCCAACAGACAACTAAATTTCTCTAAATTTGATATCGGTGGTCTTTATACGAATAATCAAGAAATGCATAGCCTAAGCGCTTACCTTTTCTCGGATAGAGGAATCTACAGACCAGGAGATACAGTTCATGTGGGCATGATAGTCAAGCAAGCTTATGCTCAGCCACAACCTGGAGGCTTACCACTGCAAGCAACTGTAGTCGATGCAAGAGGAACTACGATTAAAGATGAAAAAATTACCCTGAATGATCTTGGGTATATGGATCTTGATTTTACAACAAATACCAGTTCGCCCACCGGCCAATATATGGTTAATTTGTATCTAGTTAAAGATGGATACCCACAAAACCTACTTGGTTCTACAAGTATTCGTGTTTCTGAGTTCTTACCCGATAGAATGCGAATTACTACCAGTCTGTCACCAAAGCCTTCCGCAGGATGGAGTTCTCCAACTGGATTGAAAGGAGAGGTAAATCTTTGGAATTTATATGGTGCACCGGCTACGGACCGAAAAATCAGCGCTAAAATTTTATTAGTACCTCAAAAAGTTGAATTTGATAAATATCCCGATTTCGTCTTTATTGACCCTTTACTGGATCCCAAAAAACCGCCTAAGGTATTCACTGAAACATTAAATGATGGGACCACAAACAACAAAGGCGAAGCCGAATTTGATTTAAATCTTGACCGTTTTGAAAAGGCGACCTACCAATTAACGTTTTTCGCTGAAGGTTTTGAGGCGGAAGGCGGTCGTAGCGTAACAAGTCAAACTAAAACATTGGTTAGTCCCCTGCCGTATTTTGTAGGCTATAAACCCGACGGTGATCTATCTTTTATTAAGCAAAATAGCACCCGAAGCGTTAATTATATTGCAATTAATCCTGAATTAAATAAACAAGAAATTAACGACTTAAAGCTACAGCTGGTCTCTTTACATCCGGTTACAACCTTAGTTAAAAAAGCGGATGGAACCTACCAATATCAGTCAGTTATTCAGTCGACAATTGTGAGCACTACCCCATTTAATATTGCTGCGCAAGGAACTGATTACGCTTTACCCACACAGCAAATTGGGGATTTTTCCTTAAGTGTCCTTGGGAAAGATAATACGGTACTTAATCAGTTAAAATTCAGTGTGGTCGGTGCCAGCCAACAACCCTTAGCTAAAAATGCTGAATTATCAATAAAACTTAATAAAACCGAGTATCAAGCCAATGAGGATATTGAAATACAAATCACCGCGCCCTATACTGGCTCCGGCTTAATTACTATAGAGCGTGATAAGGTTTTTGCAGCTCAATGGTTTAAAACAGATACTACCAACTCCGTGCAAACCATCCACATCCCTGCTGATTTTCAGGGAGACGGATATATTAATGTCGCCTTTATACGCGATTGGAGCTCTCCTGAAATCTTTATTAGCCCACTTAGCTATAGCGTTGTCCCCTTCACAGTCAATCATGAGAGTCATGAAGTAAAAATAGATCTGCAAACACCAAACGTCGCACGTCCTGGTGAACCATTTACTATTAATTATCACACCGATAAGCCAGGTAAAATTATTGTATTTGCGGTTGATGAAGGTATTTTGCAAGTAGCACACTATGAAACTCCGGATCCTTTATCATTTTTCTTCCAAAAGCATGCTCTTGAGGTTTTAACGCAACAAACTGTGGATCAAATCATGCCCAAATTCATTCAGGATAGAGAGCTTTCTGCAGTGGGTGGGGACGATGGGGAAGAAGGTATGGCAAGCCGTCTAAATCCATTTAAAAGAAAAACGGATCTACCAGTGGCCTATTGGTCTGGAATTATTGATACTGATTCTAGTACCCACCAAGTCGTCTATCAAGTGCCTGACTACTTTAATGGAACATTACGAGTTATGGCTGTAGCGGTATCATCAGATTCTGTGGGTGCTCAAGAAACCTCTGCCGAAATTCGTGGAGATTTCATTATTAATCCGAATGTCCCAACTTTTGTCGCACCAGGAGATGAGTTTGAAATCTCTTCATCCATTGCAAATAATATCAAAGGTTCCGGAGAACATGCACTCATAAATGTAGATTTGATTGCTTCGCCTGAAATTGAAGTGATTGGCTCCCCAACGCAAACATTAGAAATTGCTGAAGGACATGAGCAAACTGTGCACTTCAAATTAAGAGCTAAATCCTTTTTAGGCGCTGCTAAATTAAACTTTAAAGCGAGTATGGGCGATAAATCGAGTGCAATGAGCGCGACACTTAGTGTCAGACCAGCTACGCCGCTGAGTACGTACATTAATAGTGGTAAATCAGCAGACGCGCAAAAAACTTTGGAGGTGATGCAAACATTGTATCCGGAATATCGCAAAGTAAACGCAACTGCTTCCACTAGCCCTATGATTCTGGTCTTTGGTTTACAACGTTATTTGGATAATTATCCTTATGGTTGTACAGAGCAATTAACGAGTAAAGCAATACCATTATTAGCAATGAATAATCAATCTGGCTTTGGTTATGAAGCAAAACAGGTTGAAGAAAAAGTAAATGCTGCCATTCAGATGCTAAGTCAACGGCAAATGTCTAATGGAGGATTTAGTTATTGGCCAGGACTGGGTGACAATCAAGGTAATGACTTTGCATCAGTTTATGCAATGCACTTCCTCACCGAGGCAAAAACCCAAGGATTTAATATTCCTAGTGATCTGTTCTTCAATGGGATCAACTACCTTAAGACCTTGGCAAGCCAAAATGTAACAAACATGGATGCAGCAAGGCTTCAAGCTTATGCGATTTACATTTTAACCCGTAATGAAATAGTCACTACTAACTATCTGGCAAACCTGCAATTATATCTGGAAAAAGACCAGACAAAATCATGGCAAACCGACATTGCGACAGCTTATATTGCTGCTTCATATCAATTGTTGCAAAGCCATGATGAAGCAAATCAATTAATTGGCTTATATAAGCCACAAAATACTCAAGCATATGTGACTGATTTTTATAGTAGTGCCATTGCGGATGCCCAGTATTTATATTTGGTAGCAAAACATTTCCCCAACTTATTACCTCAGGTTGGCGATGAATTGCTTAAGCGCTTAATTCAAGCCATAAATAATGATGAAATCAATACAGTTCTATCTGGATTTTCCAGCTTGGCCTTAGGTGCATATCATCCTTCTTTATCCAATGAGCAGGCCTCTGTTTTATCCATGACAAAAATTATGGACAATAATAAGGAATTCAATGTACCAGCCGCTAATGCGGGATATCAAAAAATTGATATTGAACCTAATGTCCAAAAAATTCGTTTTAACAACCCTGATAAGAAAACGTTTTTCTATCAACTCATGCAGTCAGGATTTAATCGAGTCATTCCAAAAACTCCATTAAAACAAGGTTTAGAAATTTTCCGAGAGTATAAAGATTCAAAAGGGAATGTGATTACCTCCACAACTCTAGGAAGTGAAATTGAAGTACATATTCAAATTCGGGCATTAGGTAATGACTATCTGTCCAATATCGCAATTGAGGACCTTCTACCTGGTGGATTTGAAGTGGTAAATGACTCCATAAAAAATAATAATGTCATGGATTATGTTGACATACGTGAAGATCGAGTAAATTTCTTTGGTGGTGTTGAATCCGTTGCTAAAGAAATTGTCTATAAAATTAAAGCTGTAAATATAGGAAAATATATTGTTCCCCCTGCCTATGCGGAAGCAATGTACAATCCTAATACGAAAGCACAAGGTGTCTCCTCCGTGATTACAATTACAGAAACACCCTAAATGGTTTAAATGGGATCAAGCATATAATGTTAAATATTGTAGCCTGGGTGTAGCGCAGCCTAACCCGGGTTAATGATATGCTGTCAAACCTTGCTCACCTCCTCTCACAGACTTAGGAGACTTCTGAAAAGCAGGGTAAATATGATAAAAATATACCCAATACAAATAAGAAATAAAACAAATTTGATTTGCATTTTTAAGTCGATCTGTTTTAAATTAACGCTGTTAAATCGCTCAAAGATAATCAGCGCTCAATGAGTATCCCCGAATTGTAATAGGTAAATGGTGTAATTCATGATTAGTTTAAAAAATGGCATTAGCAAGTTTATTTTTATGGGAAGATGGTTGCAACTTCCGCTTTATTTAGGACTGATTTTAATCCTGGCAGCTTATGTTTATCGTTTCGTTCATGAGCTATTTGAATTAGTAACTCATCTAAATAGTTTTGATGATACCCTTATTATGCTTGGTGTATTAGATTTAATTGACGTAGTAATGATTGCAAATCTGTTGATTATGGTTGTTATGGGGGGATATGAAACCTTTGTTTCTCATCTCACTCTTGACTCACACCCCGATCAACCAGAATGGTTGGATCATCTCGATGCAGGAGCTATGAAAATAAAGCTTGCTCTTTCATTAATTGGTATCTCATCAATTCACTTGTTGAGAACGTTTATTGATCCGAATAAACTCAGTAATTATTCGGTAATGTGGCAAGTAGTTATTCATTTAACCTTACTTGTTTCAGCTTTGGCAATTGCATTGACTAATAAAATGCTCGTACAAAGTAAAACGCACTAAAAGAATGGCTCAACTCTGGGCGCGTACACTTTATTCCAGATATTACGGCAGGCACTCCTCTGGTATGAGTATAATATTTTATTGGAAAGCCCAAACTACCTACCGGAGATCTCTATTATTTTGATGACATATTGTAGTTTCATAAAGGGTTAGCTTAACAACATTCCAAAAATTCCCACTAAAGCTTGAGTACACTCTTTTCTAAATACAGTTGACTCCGCATTATCCTTATTAAAATTACTATTAGAGATTTATCATCTTACTGCAAAATAAAATTCGCCCATATTTTTCAGGTAAATTCTACATTTGTTGGATGAAGAATTTTCATGCCTCATCGGCATCCTAGAGCGTAAAATTTTAAATTAGCCAAAGTAATCAATAAGAGTTTTTTCAGGATTTTTTTCAAAATTCCATCTCCTAAATTTTCTCCAAAACATAGCCAAACAATTTCGGTTAGAGAAATTTATGCGCTGTACAAACAATGCTCAAATTGTATTAATAAATTAATAATTCGTTAATGATCGATCTGTATAATTAAAGGTCAAAGTGAATTTAAATGGGTATGGATGCCTTTTAATATTGAGGTGCTAAAATGAAATCAAAGTCAGAAGCTGAATACCAAATTGGTGTGTGCGTAAAGGAAACAAATCAAGAAAATGGTCCAGGGCATGTGTCAGCGATGCTTATTAAAAGGAAAGAAGGTAATACTAAAGTTTACCATACAAGCTTTTATCCTGGACCTTTTGGTAGTTTAGTCAATGGTATGACTTTTGGATCTGTACCTGTAGTTGGAGAATTAGCTTCGGATCATAAACAAGATCTAGAGGAAGCTGACCATGTGTTAGTTGCTTCCGTATCTAAAGAAACATTTAAAGGTGCTAAAAAAGGACAACAATCATTTAGTAAGGATGTAGTAAGTGGACGTCGAATGTACTCTGTTTTTGGGAAAGACAACCCTATTGCACATGGTATGACTCATTTATTTTCAGGGTATAAAGGAGCGCAGCTCACTGTAGCCAAACATGTGAAGGAAACCGGTTATGAACCCCCTGAAGACCATTGTGGTATCCATGTATATGATAATGATTGTCATGCAGAAATTAAAAAAGGACCTCTTGTAGACAATTGCGCAAGTTCTGTTAGCCACGTATTACGCAAAGCAGGTTATAAGGATTTCCAAAATCCAAAAATACCAACATTCTTTACTCCCGAGTTGCAAAAGCACGGTTTTGTTAAAATGGAAAAATTGGATTTCATGAAAGAATTTGACAATATAAATGGAACTTCAGTGAAAAAATAACTAATGAACCATTGCCCTACTTTAGATAATTAGGTAGGGCAATAATTAATATCATTTGCTAAAAAATTAAGTAACTGATTATAATTCGTACCTACAAGTTTCTATCAAAAAAGGATTGCTCATGTTTAAATTTTTAAAATCTAAAAAAAATAATGGACTGAATTCCACATCAGATTCAACGCTCCAAAGTGCTCCCGATGCCCCTGATTTAACTGCTCATTCACCCAAAAACATAAAACCCTCACAAACTTCAAAAGATACTTGGGTTTTTATTTGGAATATGACAGCAGATAAAGTAGGTCATGCTGCAGTACAAATCGGTGGATCAAAACCAAAAATGAACGATGAGGACCCTGGTGAATATGCCAGTATTCATCCCGGTCAAATCCCATCCACAGGATTAACATCAGTATTGCCTTTGCCAGCACAACTTGCCACCAATTTATCTCAAGATATGGAAACTTTAGGTGCCTCAGAAAATACTATGTCCATCACCGATATAGGAGAACCAATTAAGGTAAAATCAAGAGAGGCTAAACCCCTAGCTCCAGATCATGTATATCATTTTGAAGACCTTGATACTTCTGCAATGAGTAAACACTTAAAACAATCTCATAAAAAAGTAGATACGGGGGAAATGGGATATCAACTCTTTCCCAATGTGAATGTTGTTGGATTTTTTAAAGATAGTTCTGCATTTATCGCCCAAGATCCAGTTGATATAGAAATGCGTCGAAGGGTCACTGAAAAACAAGTTAATAATCATGAAGTACATAATTGCACCTCACTTGTGAGCGAAATCTTAAATAAAGGAGGATTGCCCATTAAGCAATCTAAGGTAAAGCCCTGGGTAATTACGCCGAATGGTTTGTCAGAGGAGCTCAGTAGCAAAGCCCCTAAAATTTAAATTTAGGAATGTAGCTTGTGGTTTTCAGTGCATTATCTGAAAACCACTTTAAAGTAAGTTATTTCTTTTGCTCTTTAGCTTTTTGATTCTTCGATTTTAAACCAGATACATCATAAATAGTAATTGGTGATTGAATTCCTTTAACTTTTACTCGAAGATGACCATTAATCTCCACATCCTGTGCAACTTCTTTGTACGTGGACTCTGAAATCAATATTTGTCCACCCAAGCTCAAATCTTGAATTCGCGATGATAAGTTAACGGCTGATCCTATAGCACTGTATTGCATTCGCTTCTTAGATCCTACATTTCCTACTATGGCAACTCCGGTATTAATCCCAATCCCCATCTCTAACTGCGGTAAATTATTTTTACTATTAGCATGATTTAATTTTCTTAACATTTTTTGCATTTCTAGAGCGCATGCTATTGCCCGGTGTGAATCATCCCCTGAAGAATAAGGGGCTCCAAAAATAACCATAATTGCATCACCAATAAAGGCATCAACGATTCCTTGATGTTTTTCTATAACCGGTACCATTTTGCTGAAATAGCTGTTTAAAAGAGAAACTAGCGTTTCCGAAGGAATGGATTCGGATAATGGAGTAAAATTTCTTAAATCACTAAACATGATGGTTATTTTATTTTCATATCCACCGAGTTTTTGATGAGGCGATTTGAGTATTGTATTCACTACTTCATCAGACATATAAAAGCTGAATACTTTACGAATTAACTTATTACGCACTTCAAGTTGGCTTTTAATTTTTTGTAATAAGAAATTCGTTTTACGAAGAGTTAACTCATCTTTAGCTATATTCGCTAAATTTAATAAAAGCTCTTGTTGCTTTGAGTTAAACTCTTTGGGAGAAGTATCAGCTAAACAGAAGGTCCCTACATTATACCCTTGGGGATCAGTCAAAGGAACACCAGCATAAAAACGAATATAAGGCGCTTGTTGAACCAAAGGACTATTGGCAAATCGTTCATCAAGAAGTGCATCATTAATGATGAGTGGTTCACTTTTTTTAATCGTTACATTGCAAAAAGAAATACATCGTGGTGTTTGGGGTTCGTTTAAACCGTATCGTGCTTTAAACCATTGTCTTTCTTCATCTAGAAACGCGATGTAACAAATTGGGATGTTAAATAAATCAATCGCCAGACGTACCAACCGCTCATAACTTTCCTCTGGAAGTGTATCCAAAATATTCAATGATTGGAGGGCATCAAGTCTTTTCTGTTCTAAATCTAGGGGTCCATCTGCTTTTTTTGATTTCATAATAATTCTCTGTGCTTGGTATCCTTATTGACTTAAAGCAAATAGTTCTACTTATCCTTCACATATAATCATTATAGATGAAATATTAATCCCTCTTTTTGCATCCGTGTGAATTCATGATATTCTCTGATCAATTTATACTCTCAGTTTATAAAAATGTTCACATTAAAAAATAGAAATGAGCTGCAGAAAAAATTAAGTAAAGTCAATGAATATGGGGAATATTCACCGTTCCCAGGCGTTACGGTCGTATCCTCGTGTTATCCTGAACACCAGGAGTTTTGTGAGGCTATTTTTAGAGCATTAAATACTAATCCATTGATTATCCGTTATTTTAATCCTCTTCCTGCCTCTAGTTATCACATGACTACAATGAGTCTGGAAACAGAACAACAAATTGGTGAAGAATGGAATCAATTTATTATTAAAACATTGCCTCATTACACAAAAATAAAACAAACTTTACAAGAAAAAGCTTTTTATCCTTCAATTGAGAAGATGGTGGTTCATATTGATCAGTGCATCTCGCTTACGTTATCTTTATCCACAGAGCAAGAAAAGCATATTAGAGAAATTGCGAAAGATTTAAATATCGAACAAACAATACCACGAGTTTTTCATATCACACTTGCCTACTCAAGACCTAATAAAACAATAACTAAAGAACATTGTGAGCAACTTCATACAGAAATTACAAAAACACTAAACATAATTATTGAAGAAACTAAATTGCCTATGGAAATCGGTGAACCCAAACTTTGCTATTTTAATGATATGACGGCTTTTGTTCCATGGGATGCAGATGATAATCCTTTTAAACATGTAACCAAACCTTTAAACTTAAAATTGGGCAACACAGAAAACTCAGAGTTGGAAAAAGAGTCACATTATGAAATGACAGTTTAAGCTATTATTTCAGTTGAAATAAACATTTTGATCTTATATTGTTGCTTCTTAATCTGACATGAATTAGGGAGTTTTCATGAAGAATCATTCTGGGATATTTAGGTTAAGTGAGTATAAGATTCTTGACTATCTGGTAAGACATGTCGATTTGACGCTGGATCTTTCCAAAAACCCGGTTCAATCAACCGCTCTATTGACAATTGAGCCCAACCCAAATTCTGAATCATGCTCCTTAGATCTAGAGTTAGATGGACAAAATATGATCTTAGACTCCATCTTCCTCGAGGGCAAAAAACTGTCTCAAGAAGAATATGAACTAACAAAAGACTCTCTAATTATCAAAAATGTTCCTCAAGGGCGCCCCTTTATACTCGAAACAAAAACTCGTTTGGGTAAAAATACAGATTTATTTGGTTTATATGAAACAGAGGGAACAATTCTAGTCAAGGCAGAAACCGAAGGGCTTCGTAGAGTCTTTTATTGTCATGACCGGCCTGATAATTTAGCTACTTACAAAACAACAATTATTGCTAAGAAAAAAGACTACCCTGTGCTGCTTTCTAATGGTTCGCTTATAGAACAAAGGGATTTAGATGAGGAACGGCAGTCTGTAACCTGGTTTGATAAAGTTCCGAAGCCCAGTTATTTGTTTGCATTGGTGGCTGGGAAACTACAGAAATCGGTCACTTATTTTAAAACACGTTCGGGTCGTGAATTACCAATAGAATTTTATGTTCCTCCAGAAGCTACGATAAAATGTGATTTTGCAAAAGAAGTTTTAAAAGAAGCAATGCGTTGGGAAGAGGAAATCTTTGATTTAGAGTGTGAACTACCCCAACATATGGTTGCCGGGGTGGATAAATATGCATCGGGTGCATCGGAGCCAACGGGGTTAAATTTATTTAACACTGCAAATTTATTTGCTACACCTGAAGCACGTACTGACGCTGACTTTTTAAGGGTATTAGAAGTTGTTGCCCATGAATATTATCATTATTGGTCAGGTGATCGAGTGACTATTCGCGAGTGGTTTAATTTACCTTTTAAAGAAGGATTAACTACTTTCAGAGCAGCAATGTTTCGTGAGCGTTTGTTTGGTACCGATTTAATTAGGATGTTAGACGGAAAAAATCTTGATGAGCGCGCCCCGCGTCAAGATACCTATACAAATGTTAGAAGCCTTTATACTCCCGCGGCATATGAAAAAAGTGCTGATATATTTCGTATGATGATGCTTTTTTTAGGGGATAAAGCTTTTTATAAAGGAATGTCCCAATTTCTAAAAGATAATGATGGTGGAGCCGTAACGCTGGAAGATGTATTAGGCGCATTAAGTAAATCAACGGGGAAAGATATGAATCCTTTCTTAGCTTGGTTTACTGAATCAGGTATTCCTCAAATTACCGTTACTGATGAATATGATGTAGACGCAAAACGCTACACCTTAAGATTTAAAACCAAAGATGGGAATGGAAGACCAATTCCGATTGTTGTTGGATTGCTCAATAATACAGGCAAGGAAATTCAAAGTGACACCATGATACTGGTTGATAAACCTCAAATAGAGTTCCATTTTGAGAACATTGACTCCCATCCTACTCCATCTTTATTGCGTAGTTTCTCTGCTCCTGTAATTCTCGATTTCCCATACAACTCAGAACAACTACTTCGCCTAATGCAATTTGATACCAATGTATATAATCGTTGTGAGGCAGCGAATAAACTCCTTACCCAAATGGTAAGTCAATATTGTTCTGGCAAGCCCCTTATATTTACTCCTGAGTTTTTTAACGCCTATCGAGCTATACTGCGTGATGAAAACAGCTCTTTGAATCCTTGGTTACTTGCTGAGCTAATCGCTATCCCTTCAGAGGAAATCTTGTTTTCCAGCATGCAAAATCAGGATTTTGAAAAAATAGCTGAAGCACGTCGATTGATTCAAAGTCAGCTTGCAAATGAACTAAAGGAGGACCTATTACGGTTACAAAAAAACCTAGATAGGTTACCTGTATCTCAAAGCACTCCCTTTAAGTCATTTGATATTTTATCTGCGGGTTCACGACGTCTAAATTACGTTTGTCATTCCTATTTATTTTCAATACAACCTGAAAATGAAGAACACTCATTAATTGAGCAATTCAACAATTCATTGGGTAAAAATATGACCGACTGCATCTATGCGCTCAATTTGTTATTGGATAATAACAGCAGTCAATCAAATAAGCTTTTGAAATCCTTTTATGACTACTGGCAACATGACCCCAGTGCTGTCAATTATTGGTTTAATATTCAAGCAGCAACCCATTCAGAGAGCGTAATCGGATTGGTAGAACAATTAATGCTTCATCCTGCCTTTGATTTATCTAATCCCAATAAAGTAAGTGCTCTATTTGGAACCTTTATCAAAAATCCTTATGGGTTCCATGCTTTTTCAGGAAAAGGATATGAATTAATCGGTAATGTCATTTTGCAATTGGAGAAAATCAATCCAACTTTGGCTGCCAATTTAACGGAAAAATTTAATAACTGGGATAAATTTGATGAAAACAGACAAAAATTAATGTTAAGCCAATTGGAATTTATTAATACTTATGCCATAACTGCTGATGTGAGAAACATGTCAAAAAAGGGGTTAGATAAGAGGAAGCTTGATCCCCCTATTCCTTACCAACACCTGTTCTTTGAACCGTTCAAGCAAGAATCAACACCCTTAGATAAGAATGTGGAAAAAATAAACTTACATAATTAAATCTTTTCCTATCCGCGTATCAAAGTCGAATCTTGGAGACGTGATCGGCCTCATCCAAACTCTAGCTTTATAATAAATAAGTTATATGAGAGCGAGACTAGCCCAAGGACTTGGGCTAGCGAGATAGTTGGTATGGATTTACGTTGTTATGTATGGGATAGGATTAAAACAAGTTCCTTAGATTTGAAAATTTATTGTCCTTATCTTTATTGGAAAAATTTAGTTTCTAAATGAGAGCATTCTATTAATATATCAAACTGTATAAAATAAGTGCATTCGGTGTATTTTGTATCGTTTTTATTCTACCACCCGGTAGCGAGGAAGTATTATGGCTTTTGAAAAATTATTAATAGAACTAGAGAATTTTATTCTCGTCGATATGTTTAATGTAATGAATGACTCTAATTGCCTCCCTACTGGCTATACATTCGAAATTGATCTATCTGTGGAGTTAATATCATCAATCTCCTTATCTGAAAAAAAAGATTTATTTAATAAAATTTTCGATAGGATAGAAGAATATATGAAATCGGTTCAAAACGATGATATTCCTTTAAATATTTCCGCATTAAGTATTTTAAAGGATTTAATCAAAGATAATCCCATAAACACAAAAAAATTATTTTTATATCTAACCGATAGTTCTCGAATTGACTATATAATAACAGCAGAAAACTTACCCACTTTACGTGAGTTATTTCCTGAGTATGCTAGTCTTCAAAAACAATCTCTACCAGAAATAAAAACCAGTGTTTTAGCAGCTGCCAGGGCTTTTGAAAAGTTATTAGCAGATTTAGAGGATAATATTCTTATTGATGTGATAAATGTTATGGATGATTTGGATGTATCTATTGGTTATGCATTCGAAATGAATCTATCCGCGGAATTAGTATCCTCAATCACTCCATCGGAAAAAAAAGAATTATTCGATAAAATTTTCGACAGGATTAAAGGAACTATTGCATCTGTTCAAAACTGGGATATTACTGTAAATATTACGGCATTACGTGCTTTAAAGGACTTAGTCAAAGATAATCCCACAAGCACAAAAAAATTATTTTTTTATCTGACCGATAGTTCCCGAATTGACTATATAGTAACAACAGAAAACTTACCCACTTTACGTGAGTTATTTCCTGGAAATGCTAGTCTTCAAAAACAATCTTTGACAGAAATAAAAGACAGTATATTAGCAGACCAACAATTCTATGGTAAAGCATCCGTAAGAGGATTCTTTTTTCACAAAAAAGAACTACCTTATGAAATGGCTGAAAAAATAGGAAGCTATCTTGACATAAAAACTGCGACTACAGTGGCTAAGACAGTTAAAAATGCAGCCCAACTAGCCAAAGACGCAATAGAGGCTGTAGATGATGACAATGGGCTCCTAAAAAAATTCATTTAAACTTATATAACACCAGGAGTGGAATAGTTGGGTCACGGCCCACCTAATTCCACTTTGAACCATCAAATTTAATCCTTGTTAAAATTATATTCATAACATTTCCCTACTCAACTAGTAAATACAGAAAACACCAAAAGGAGACGATTGTTTAATTACTTTTAAAAAAAACCAGTGCTGTTGCTATTTTCTTATTTAAAAAACGCGTAGGTAAGAGTCTTGGGTTTATCCAGTCTGAGAAAAGATGAGGAACTAGAGTATAGCGGGGTTTAGGATTAGAATTAGTTAAAATCCGATACACAAGCTCCCCTACTTTGCTAGCGGGTAAAGCAGAGTTTTGAAATAGAATAAGGGCCAAAAAATGGTTTACATATTTTACCTGATATAGAACCTATGTTAATGATTTTTCCCGGTGTGCCTTTCAGCGTTCTATCAGCACCAAGTAACGAGATAAAAGCTTGTGTGACTTGAATTTGCCCAATAACATTTACTTCAAGTTGACGACGAAATTCTTCAATCGGTGTTTCTATCAACGGTCCAACAACAGCCACTCCTGCATTATTAATCAGTCCCCAGAGCATTATACCCTGTAAATGCTCACGCACTTCTTGGGCTGCATTTCGAACCGCATTTTGATCAGTTATATCAAAAATAAGGGGAATAAAAAGTGAGCCTAGTTCATTAGATACACGTTGTGCATCTTGTTCATTACGCACACTTCCAAAAACTCTTATGTCCTGAGCAATCAGTTTACTAGCTATAGCATATCCAATTCCAGATGAAACACCTGTAACCACCACCGAACGCATTTTAGGCTCCTTGCTCCTAGTTCAATTGTATAGATGTTCCTTCTTATCCATTAATTTTGTCTGCTATAACTACTTTATCTTAGTTCATAACCTAAAAGATTTTTTGATTATTCATGCTCAGGATGTACTACAAAAATACCGGGTGCATTTCTAAGGTATTCGTTATAATCCATACCATAACCAAATATATAATGATCTTCGACTTGTAAGCCTACGAAATCAGCTTTCTGTAATCCATTGGGAACACGTTTTCGATATTTATCCACCAAAACAGCGCTGTATATTTTTTCTGCACCCAATGATTTTATTTCATCAATAATTGCTGCCAGGGTAACACCACCATCAAGAATATCATCGACAACTAGAACAGTCCTACCTTGCAAATTGGCCGATGGTTTCACCTTCCAGACAATCTCTCCACCTCGGGTCTCACCTCGATAGCGGGTTGCATGGACGTAATCTACCTCTAATGGAAAGTCCAATCGTGGAAGTAAATTGCCTAAAAGGACCAATCCTCCAACCATAACACAGACCAGTACTGGATTTTGATCTTGCAATTCCTTATGTATATTAATTGCCATTCGATCAAGAGCTGCTTCAACTTCATTAGTAGTAAACAAGCAAGATGATTTTTCGTAAACTTCTTTAATTTTATCTGGAATAGTCATTGTGGGTCCTCAGGACAGATCTGGTTATAAATATGTAGTCATTTAATCTTTTATTTTTCCTGTTCCAGGAAAAGGGCTAACTTTACTTCCATAGCCGGGATTATCTTTTACTTTGGCTGTCCCTTGTTGCGTAACTTCATCGATACGATAAATTGAATGCATCGGAATAAAAGTTCGTTTTACACCATTAAACTCAAGCTTTAATCGTTCTTCAGAAGGATCAACAACTAATGCGGTTTGTTCACCGAACACTAATTCTTCGACCTCGAGAAACCCAAATATCTCACTTTCCTTTACAGAGCGCGCATAAATTTCATAAATTGCTTCTTGATTAGCAAAAGTGATTCTGAATATCGTTTTTTTATTCATAAAATTAACCTATTTTTATGGCAGAGCAAATTATACAAAAACAAAGGCACTCTATTCAATTTAAATTAACGTATATCCTCTATAACTCGCATTTCTTTATACAACTGCTAATCTTTAAACTATTAACAGTGGTTAAATTAACTATTTTATTAATAAATGAGTTTAGTTAGGACGCACTATCATGTCACAAGCTCCTCTTCAATTAGATAAAATGATTTATTTTCAAAATTTGGTACCTGGTTTACAGCAGTCTCCGTTAATTAATGATTTTAAATCTGAATGTCTTGATGCGGAACCCAATGAGTCAATTAAAAAACAACGAGAGATGTTACTCATGGAGTTTCCTCCGATTCTTTCTTTTCGTAATGAACAGCAGAAGAAAAAATTTTATGAAGATGAAGCAGTAAAATGTCATCAGTTTTGTTGTGGTGGCTTATCTCCCATTAGCGCCAACTTCGTAGATGATATCGCTTTTACTCCTAAGGACGACTATGTATTTTCTGCTGGCAACGGTCAACTTTATGAAGGAAGTACAAAAACGATAGATAAGAGAATAAAAGAAGACATTACTCAACAGCAATTTGGAAGTCCAACTCAAAATACGTTGATGGATGGATTAATAAACTTTGATAAAGCAGTTACTCAGCGGATTCAAGCATCAGCCGCCATTGAAGCAGAATCGCCTTCATTAACAGAAATGAAAGCACCTAATCCCTTTGATACTACGTTTAAACCTAAGGAGCAGTAATCAATATCAATTTTGTATTTTATGGTTCTGAGAAGAAAAAATAACCGGCTGTAATGGAACTTGATAGTCTTTCATTGCAGACTCGGCGGGATTTACCTGTAAATCAGGTTCTATGATTTGATATTTTTGAGCAATATAGCAGTAAAAACCTGAAGGAAAAGGCCATAGCATTTTGCCTATTTCATCCAAAAATGTAAATTTTTTAATTAATGATGAGTTATTTACTGGAGGAATATAACAAAAGTTACTCAGAGAATATTGCCTATACCCTCTTTGCAAAAAAATTCGATTTAAGCTAAAGGGGGTACGCATTTTAACTTTTTGGTCACTATAACAGTGCAGAAGCCCTGTTTTCATTGCTCCACCCCATAAACTCCAAGGATTAATACTTAATAATATAACAAAACCCATTGGTTTAAGGACGCGATCAATTTCATCAATTAAGCTAAAACTGTTGGCGAAGGGTTCAAGCGTGAGTGGAACAATAATACAATCAACACTATTACGATCGAGTGGAAGTTGGTTTAAAGCACATTCGATGTGGACTTTATTAGCTAAATAAAAAGGTGATGCGATCCATTTGTGCATGTAATTAAATTTTTTGAGCCATATGTTGTCACCACAATTTCCCAATTGCAGTATTGTCTCGCCATGAGAGTAGACACTTTCATGTTCAATATTTACTACAAATTCATGAGCAGCAAAAAGCCCTAAAGGCGATTGAAACCATTTATTCAGGGCGCGATATTGTTTAAGTTGCCGTTCGATCAACAAAATAATGCCTTTTCAAATAGTTAATCCTCAATTAAACTACAATACAACGAGTTTCATATACATACAATCCATTTTTTGAGTTTAAATAGTGCCTTCGAAACCCATTAAATCTGGACAAAAAGAAACCTTTAGCAAGTTCTTCGTCATTAGTTTTTATTTAATAATAATATATGAACAACTCGAATATGAATGGAACACGTGATTTTATTAAATGAATTAACTATATTTAATATTATTATAAACTGATTGGAATTTATGTTAGGAAGCGATGAATTTAAATTACATGGAATAGGACAATTGTTTGTTCTTGAAAAGCTTTTGGATAAACCACAAGCTCTTGAGTTCTGTAAAAATGCTTCTGCAGAAAAAATATCTTTAGTTCAATACCTTGTCAAAAATAACATTTTATCAGCCACCCAAATTGCACTCACAGCAGCACATAATTTTGGTGCTCCTATGCTAGACCTAGACTGTATTGACATAGATTCTATTCCTACTGATCTGGTGAATGAAAAGTTAATTCGTCGTCATTCAATGGTTCCTCTATTTTGTCGCGGAAATAACTTATATCTTGCAACTGAAGATCCAAGCAAACAAGCTTCTTTAAAGGAGATTCAATTTCATACGGGACTTAATACACATGCAATTATCGTTGAGGCAGATAAGCTTAGTGCATTAATTGATCATTTACTCACCGTTAAGGAAACTCAAGGATTATCTGAATTTGTGGGTGATACAAGTGAGTTCGATGGAATTATCATCAATGAAGAAGAAGAGCATGAGACAGCAGTTGTTACTTCGCTAACGGAGGATGCTCCTATTGTTAAATTCGTTAACAAAATACTTCTAGATGCCATCAAACAAGGAGCTTCTGACATCCATTTTGAACCCTATGAAAAAGAGTACCGCATACGCTATCGTCAAGACGGTATTTTACATGAAATTGCCACCCCACCTGGAAGCTTATCCACACGAATTACTGCACGTATAAAAATCATGTCGAGTCTTGATATTTCGGAAAGACGAGTTCCTCAGGATGGCGGCTTTAAAATGAAAATATCCAAAACGCGATCCATTGATTTTCGTGTAAGCACCTGCCCTACTACCTCAGGTGAAAAAGTTGTTATGCGGATCTTAGATCCTGGTTCTGCAAAATTAGGTATTGAAGCTTTAGGTTTTAGCCCTATTCAAAAAGAATATTTTAAACATGCTATTGAACGACCACAGGGAATGATCCTGGTAACAGGTCCAACAGGTAGTGGTAAAACCGTAACGTTGTATACCGCATTAAATATTCTTAACACTAAAGAAGTCAACATTTCTACGGCTGAAGATCCCGTAGAAATTAAAGTAACTGGCATTAATCAAGTTAATATTAATCCTAAAGCGGGATTAACTTTTTCTAATGCATTACGTTCTTTTTTACGACAAGATCCTGATATCATCATGGTTGGTGAGATACGTGATTTAGAAACGGCGGAGATTGCAGTTAAAGCAGCTCAAACAGGACATTTAGTCCTCTCGACCTTACATACGAATAGTGCCGCTGAAACATTAAATCGTCTAGTTAATATGGGAATTGCAACATTTAATGTGGCCAGCTCCGTAACACTTATTATCGCCCAGCGTTTAGCTCGAAAATTATGCGAACATTGTAAAGTCTTAAGAGATGACTTCAATAAACCGAGTTTGTTAGAGTTAGGTTTTAAAGAGTCTGATTTGGAAGGAATTAAGTTATATAAAGCTGCAGGATGCGCTAGGTGTACCAGCGGATACCGTGGAAGGATTGGATTATTTGAGGTGCTGCCTATGACTAAAAAACTTGGCCAGATCATCATGGCTGGAGGAAACTCTCTGGAAATATTAAAAATTGCCCAGGAAGAAGGGATGATTACGGTTTATCAATCAGGACTTGAAAAGATAAAACAAGGGATTACAACTATTGAGGAAGTCAATCGGGTAACCGTTGATTAACTAGGCAAAAAATGAAAAAAAATGCCAATACAACCTTAACTTTTCATTACACTGGAGTTAATAAGGCAGCTCAACAAGTAAATGGAGATATTGAGGCCAGAAGTCTTGCTTTAGCCAAAGTCGAATTACGCCGACAAGGAATTGTTGTCAATAAAATTGCTAAAAAACGTCCACCTCTATTTAGTTTAAAAAGTAAAAAAATAAAATCTGGGGATATAACTGTATTTAGTCGCCAATTGGCAACAATGATTGAATCCGGGATCCCTCTAGTACAATCCTTTGATATTGTGGCAAAAGGACAATCCAATAAACGATTTAAAGAATTAATTGAAACAATAAAAAGAGATGTTGAGACAGGATTAACGTTCTCAGAATCACTGCAAAAGTTTCCAGCATATTTTAATGAATTATTTTGTAATTTGGTTGAGGCGGGTGAGAAATCGGGATCTCTCGATATTATGCTGGATAAAGTTGCAACCTATAAAGAAAAAATAGAGACAATAAAGAAGAAAATTAAAAAGGCATTAACCTACCCTCTCGCGGTAATGGTTGTTGCTTTCCTTGTTACTGCAGGTTTACTTATTTTTGTGGTTCCACAATTTGAGGCATTATTTAAAGGTTTCGGTGCCGACTTACCTGCAATGACCCAAGCTGTAGTGAGTATGTCGAAAATTTTTCAATCTTATTGGTATCTAATATTTGGAGTTTTAGGAGGCGCGATTTATGCATTTATTTATGCGAAAAAACACTCACCTCAATTCGCGCAGAATATAGATAGAATGCTGTTAAAAGTACCCGTAATTGGTCCTATTATTGAAAAAGCTGCGATCGCTCGTTTTGCAAGAACTTTATCGATCACGTTCGCAGCCGGCTTGCCTTTAGTTGAAGCGCTTAAATCTGTGGCAGGTGCCACAGGAAATATTATTTTCGCCAAAGCTACTGATAATATCAGAGAAGAGGTCTCCACGGGGCAGCAAATGAATAAAGCTATGGAGAATACGCAATTATTTCCCAACATGGTGATCCAGATGGTTGCCATTGGTGAGGAATCAGGTTCTTTAGAAAAAATGTTAAGTAAAGTTGCTGATTTTTTTGAAGAAGATGTTGATAATGCAGTTGACTCCCTGAGTAGTTTATTAGAGCCTGTTATTATGTGTGTTTTAGGTGTCTTGGTCGGTGGACTGGTTGTTGCAATGTATCTACCTATCTTTAAACTGGGATCAGCAATATAACATTATAATCTAATCGCTTATAGCCTGGGTGCAGCGAAGCACATCCTGGGAATTTATGACCTATAACCTAGGTTGGCTTCGCTGCACCTAGACATTTTCAGCAGGATCTTTCAATGATATATGAACTTATTAACACTCCATGGTTTATGTATGTGGTAATTGCTCTATTTTCGCTTGCGGTGGGTAGTTTGCTAAATGTGATTATATACCGTTTGCCTATAATGTTGGAACGAGAATGGAAACAACAATGTTATGAACTAGTTGGGGGCAAGGAAGATGAACAACAAACAATTAATTTATTTGTTCCACGATCTTTTTGCCCATCGTGCAAAGCTATGGTTAGAGCGTGGCAAAATATCCCAATTTTAAGCTATCTATTGTTACGTGGGCGTTGTTATCAATGTAAAAATCCAATCTCTATTCGCTATCCTTTGATTGAATTAAGTACCTTACTTCTATCATTATTTGCAAGTTGGCATTTCGGCTTTACTTTACAATTAGTATTTGTATTGATTGGTATTTGGATATTAATTTGTTTAATTTTTATCGATTTAGATCATCAAATATTACCTGACAGTTTAACCTTAGGCTTATTGTGGATTGGTCTCATTGCTAATACTCAATCTTTATTTACTTCCTTACCTCAGGCAGTACTCAGTGCTGCGGGAGCTTATATGGGATTATGGATATTTATCAAACTATTTTATTTGTTTACGGGTAAAATAGGCATGGGGCATGGGGATTTTAAGTTATTTGCTGCATTTGGAGCTTGGTTTGGATGGGTATTTTTACCGCTAATCCTCCTTCTAGCCTCAATTAGTGGTACAATAATTGGATTGTTGTATTTGCATTTACAAGGTAAATCCAAAGATACAACAATTCCATTTGGTCCTTTTTTATGCGTAAGCGGATTAATTTCTTTATTCTGGGGCCATAGTATAGTCAATTGGTACTTGCATTTTTGGATGTAAAATGAATAATCAGGATTCATAAATGGCTTATCAAGTTATTTTATTTGATCTAGATGACACACTAATTGATTTTGCCTATTCTCAACGAATGGGGTTGATGGATATCTATAAACAATTCTACTCAACTGTCGAATACACACTTTTTGAGCGTCTTTACAAAGAAATTAATGCTTGTCTTTGGAGCAAGGTGGGAACCAAAGAACATGCCCTCATGCCAAGCGATGTAAGATTGTTACGATTTGTACAGTTAAATCAAAAGCTTTCTTGTACTACTCCACCAGAAGTAATTGCAGACGCATATGATATCAATCTGTATGTCCATGCACATTGGCTACCCAACGTGAGAACTGCTATTGAATTCTTACATCAAAAAGGACATATTTTAGGTATTATTACCAATGGTTTCGTCGAAGTACAAGGAGAAAAAAGGCAAAGACTCCAGTTAAAGAATTGGTTTGATTGTTATATAGTTTCTGATGAAGTTGGTGTTGCTAAACCTAACGTAGAAATTTTTAATATTGCGCTACAAGAAATTACTAGCAAACGCAAACAAGTAATTGAAAAACAGTCCATGTTAATGGTTGGTGATTCGATTATTAGTGATGGTTATGGAGCAAAGAACTTTGGAATCGATTATTGTTTAATTAATAATCGAACATTAACTAACGACTCTTTGGAAACCCCTATTAAATACACCCTTCGCTCTGTTGCTCATTTGCCGGCAATTATCGGCTATGAAACTGAATATATGGATTTCTTGAAATCAAGCATGAACACAGAAGTACTTATATAATTGCCTTTAATAAGTTAAAAGAAAAACGTATCTTGATATAGTGCGTGAATACATTACTACACTGTTTAATCCAAAAATTAACATTTTTTTGTTTCGAGCTTAGCCAGTTGTTCAATCAGATTTTTGAATAAAATCACACCAAAATAAATACCAGCATTTGCAAGCAGAATACAATTAGAAGAAAATAAAATTTATCGCGACTCACCCAAGCAAAAGGATTGATATGGATATTAATTTAACAGTATTTGCTGCCCCAATATTTCTAATTTTAATTGGAATTGAATGGAGCATTTCTTATTACAAAAAATCTAGTGTATATCAATTTAATGATTCTATTAATAATTTGAGTACTGGCATACTAGAAGAAATTGCGGCTCTACCAGTAAGGGGGGCAATAATTTTTGGTTATTATTATTTGTATGAGCATTTTGCTGTGTTTCACATAAATTCTCATCTTATTATTTCCTGGATCCTACTCTGGCTTGGTGTTGATTTTTGTTATTATTGGTACCATCGAGCAAGTCATCGATGTAATTTTCTTTGGATAGGGCACTCGGTTCACCATCAAAGTGAAAATTATAATTTATCGGTTGCCTTAAGACAGGGCTATTTCCAAACCCTAACATCTTGGGTTTTTTATCTGCCCCTAGCTTTAATAGGCTTTCCAACCTGGATGTTTGTTCTGATCGCTTCAAGCAATACTATTTATCAGTTTTGGATCCACACTCAATCAATAAATCGAATGGGATTGTTGGAAATAATGTTTAATACACCCTCGCATCATAGAGTGCATCATGGCATAAACCCGCAATATATCGACAAAAACTTCGCCGGAAGTTTAATTATATGGGACAAGATTTTTGGTACCTTTGAACCAGAAAAGATTCCTGTAGAATATGGAATCACTGAGCCGCTTGAAACATGGAATCCGTTTTATGCCAATGTTAAAGTCGTTAAAGACGTATTGTATTATGGAAAAAATCTGAAAAATAAGCTGGACCTTATTAAAGCATTTTTTATGCCACCAGAATGGGTAATTAATCAGTTACAAGAGCAGAATGATATTCCCAAAAGAATGGTAAATAAGAAAAACAGCCAATCTCCCAAACTATATATGTTATTCAATATCGCCCTTGCAATAGTTCTTTACGCTTACCTCTCATTTATCTTCACTTTAGACTCACTGAGCTCATGGCTTATGGGAGTATTTATTTTATTTACCCTCTATACATTAGGTTCAATTGCCAACGGGAAACAAAAAAATCTATTTTTTGAACTACTGCGTTCCATTATTCTTTTATTTATTCTTCTCTCATTAAAAAATGGTATATTTTTATCTTTCGGTTTAGCTATATTGTTTTTACTGGTAAATCTTTTCCTATTTCGTTTTAATTTGTTTAGAAAACAATCCTATGTATCTTCTATTTCAGCATAAAATCAGGGGTTAACTTAGTCGAGTTAGCCCGAACCCAAGTTTTATAGACTATAATAAAAACAGCTAATAAAGTATTTGACTTTCGTTTCTCTGCGCTCAGTTAGTTGTTAGACGTAGTGAATATGAAGATTTCTATCTCGAAAAGTACTTTGCTAATAACGCAAAACTAAACAACTAATTTGGGGAGACCTTTATGAGAGTTGGCAAATACTATAACGATAATCTAGTTTTCATCTATGCCTATGGAATCAGTAAAAAACACTGCAGAGTTCACGTGTCCCCTATCATGTTGGAGACATTAGTTCTACTCTGAAGAACAAAAAATTAGTTTTAAATAAACGATATTGATGTATGTGATATAAGGAGCAAGCAATGAACAATTCAGCATATTTTCCTATACAAATAATATTCAATAATCTCAAACACTCAAAATCAATTGAGAGTAATGTACGCAAGCATGCTGAAAAATTAGGGAAGTATTTTGACGGTATTATCAGTTGTAATGTCAGCTTAGAAACGCATCGACATCACAATAAAGGAAAAATTTTTCATGTGCGTATTGATCTTGTTGTTCCAAATGCGGAACTCGTCGTAAATCGAGACCTAGCAGAAAATCACGCGCATGAAGACGTTTATGTTGCAATAAGAGATAAATTTCTTGCCATGACACGACAACTAAAAAAATACGTTCATAAACAACGTGGGGAAATAAAACACCATGAACTACCTACTGTAGGATTGGTTCGAGAAATCGCACCTATAGCTGATTACGGTTTTATTGAAACCATTGATGGAAGAAGACTTCGTTTTACCAGTAAAAGTGTAATTGATTATGATTTCAGTAAGTTAGAAGTTGGAAAAAAAGTTAGTTTTGTTGAAGCAAAAAGTAATGATGGTCCAGCAGCAAGTACTGTTTATGTGAAATAGAATAATTTGATGAAAAAGACATATTGCCTTTTTCATCAAAGGGATGTTTATTTTTAATCCTCGTTCAGTAAATAAAACTTGCCTACTAATCATTGTCGGGGTTCATCAAGTATTTTTACTGCCAAGACTCGTTTCTTATAGGGGCATGATGATAATATAACGTACTTTTACACCTAATTTTAAACTCAAATTATGGATAAAATTGCTGCAGTCTATGTCACCAAACCTGAATTCCTGCCCATACTTGCTGAAGAATTAGGTAATGTTTCCAAAATTGTAGAAGATTTAGTTTTTTCTTCTCATAAAAAACTGGATGTATGTTTTGCACAGGACATTTGGTTAGAACCACAAACAGTAACTTTTCAATCTATTTCAGAGGCAGTAAAAATCCTTCGTCAAGCTGGCAAATTTTGGCACCTACATCCTATTTCTCATGTAAGACGCTCACGATTAATCGAAGAACAATTACGTCAGACTCCTCCCCTTTTGCGCCAGTTTCCTATTGAAGAGGAAATTCCACAAATAGGTGCCTTTTGCTTATTAGATAAAAATACTTTGATATATAGCCAAAAACGCCAGAAAAAATGGCCTAATGGAACATGTTATTTTATTGAAGATAAATTAAATCCACCCAATCGAGCCTACTTAAAACTATGGGAAGCACTAACCCTTTTAGAAAAATACCCAAAGCCAGGTGACCAAGTCCTAGATTTGGGCGCTTCTCCAGGAGGATGGTCTTATGTGATGCAATCCCTGGGTACTTCAGTGACATCTGTGGATAAGGCTTTATTAGATCCCCAAATTGCTAAATTACCTCGCATTAACTACTTGCAACAAAGTGCCTTTGCTATAGATCCGATGCAGTGGGAACAAAGCTATGACTGGGTATTATCGGATGTCGCCTGTTATCCGGAGCGAGCTTATGCACTCATCATGAAATGGATAGAGTCGGGAAAAGCCAAGCAATTGATCTTTACTATAAAATTACAAGGAACGATTGAGATGGCCACAATAAAAAAATTTCAAAAAATACCAAATTCTTTTCTTACCAATATGTTTTATAACAAGCACGAAGCAACATTTTTTTATCCTTTTGAAAATAATCCTATAAATCGCTGAAAGTTAATATTCTTTTAATAAATTAGATCTAGACTATTAGTATAAGTCTTTAATATTTACCATTCGAGAATGTTATGTCTGGTTCAAAAGAAGAAATTAAATTAACCAGTGATAAACTGCATAATAAAAACTGTTTTAGCTATTTGAGGCACGTGAAGTTACCTCGTGCTGTTATTGATTTAAAATTACTTCCAGAAAATGTTATTAACAGCATCTCGTCATTACAAGAACCCCAGTTCAATGTAATGTCCCAACTACCTCAAGATTTAACGAACTATACAGGTAGCTATATATATTGCACTAATCAAGAGAGTAAAAAATTATATTTTATTAAATCAGATGGTACATCTGAGTCAGTACAAATTAAGGATTTTGATTTATTTGATCAGAACCTACAAGAGATGAATGTTAAGGGTTTGAAGCAATTCAATCTTAAACCCACGCAAATTGAAACATTGATTACCTCCAACGGAGGTCACCTTCCCTATGACTCCAGCTACCCATATGCTGATTTATACACCGAATTTTTTGATTATCTTGAAGATAATATTAAAAATATTTTTGATAAACCTCGGGCAGCTTTGCTACTTGACCGCGAGCGACTTGCAGTATACCAAGAAACTATTCGAGTTAACCCCACATACCTTCCTTATTCGTTACAAAAAGCATATGTTGGAAATATGGGTGTTTTACCTTCTATAAAAACAATTGGTAACTTGAAGGAAAAGGCAAACCGTATAGAAGAAGAGATAGATGCATTAGATGAATTTATTTTTTCTCTTTATGCAAATGATAATCATATTTTGAATGATACTTTTGACAATATTAGAGAAATAACTTTAAAACAGAATCCAAGCTCATCAAGCATTGAAAAATCCATTTCAAATCATGTAAGCGATAAAGAAACTCCGATCAATAAAAAATCCAACTCACCAGCATATGAGGGCTCTACAGTTGGTCGGGTTACCGCCATGATGGCTAAGGAATACCATCCACAACATGGAACCAGTTTGTCAACAATCAGACGTTATCGCTACAATGTTAATGGCCCTATAGAATACCGTTTTGGTACTCAAGGACAACGTCACGAAGGTAAGGTTCGCATAAGCCCATTATTCAAACGGTTTTTAAAAATTGAAGCCGAAAGAGAGGACGCAAGGGTAGAACAAGCAAAAAAAGAACTCGAGGCACGCTTGAGTGCAACAGGAAAACAAGCTCCCAACCAAGCAGAAGGAACTATCGCTCTAGAACGAATAAAGAGTGCTGATCATGGAGAGATAGATGAAGATAGAATAACTCATATTTATTTCAACCTTTTAGGTCGCGATAGAACCGGTCTGGAAGGAACAAAGGAAAAGGAATTAACCCAAAAGTTAGAAGCACTTGAACTACACCAAAAGGAAGACGGAACTATATCTGGATATAAAAATGTAGCTGTCATTACCCTTCCTGCAGATAAGGGGTTGATGTGGCAAAAAGCCTATGCAGATACCACAACAAAATATAACTCAAAAAATGTGATTGAAGATTTTTTACGGATTGCACAGGAATCTAAAGGATATGATCTCCATTTGAGGAAGAAATTACCTGAAGATCTCACTCAATATCAAGGAAGTTATATATATTGTAGCGATGATAAAATTAAAACACTGTACTATATTAATGCAGATGGGGAATCTAAAGAGGTACCCATAGAAAACATTGCTCAATTTGAGAAAAATCTAAAAGATATAAAGGAGCAAGACTCTGACTTAATACATCTTACAGATGATCAAGCCAAGAGCATGATTGCAAGCTCAGACCACACCCCTCCTGGACTGATGAAAATAAAAGACTTTCACATCAGTGAGCGAATTCGCAGAAAAATATTTAAGGATGGAGGCAAGTATACCCACGAAACTGAAGCCAAAGTTTTAAAAGGACTACTTGATGAGAGCTTTAAGGCTTTAGGTTATTCAGATAAAACTGAATTAACTGAAGCTGAACGGCAGGCAGTCTGGTTCCATTTTGTAAAATATCAACTACCAAATCACATCATAGAATCTCTAAACCCCAAAAGTATTAACTTCAGTTGTAAAGATGCAATTGACCGAGGTGGAGTAGCCTCTGCTTATTATAACCTGGTGAAATCTTTTAACTTAACTGATTCCGAACAGAAAAAGGAAGTAGGAAACAAACCAATGAGTCGGGAAGAGTTTGAAGAAGCATTACATGCCGCGCCCACCATGGTTAAAGGTCGTGGTATGAATCATCATAGAAAGCTTATCTGGAACGCTGTTGATGCTTATGTTAATGCACACTATAACGACCTCAAAAATAATTCCGATAAGGCATGGCTTATAGAATGGAGGGACTATAATTGCCCCCATGAGCGCGTCGAAAGTTTGCTAAAAAAACGGTTAGGAGAAGGTTTGGATGAAATAGAAGAACACCTTCGAACTGAACAAAACTCTCCTAAAATAAAAGCCCTTACCCAAGGAAAAATGATTTTAGAAGAAATAGATAAGCAAACAAAATTGGGTGTTAGTGGAAGACGTGTGTTGTTGGAAACCGCTGTAAGAACTACGTCAATGTCGCTCAGTCCTGACACCCAAAAGCCTAAAAACATCGACCGATACCAAAAACTTTATGATAAGCTTGAAATAAGCTTTCCAGAACTAACAGTTTTAAGAGGGTTAGTAAAAATCTTTGCTGGAACTGTCACAGATATTGTTTTAGGTGCATTGTCTATGGCCTCTTTTGGAAAAATAGACATAAAATCAGACCTGACAGCCCGAGGTTGGGCAACATTTAATGCTGGGTGGGAACTTTCTGCACGAAAATCGTTGCAATCAGTGATGAAAAATCAACTGGAAGAGATGAAAAATCAACTGGAAGTGATGAAAGGTAATCAAAAAGATGATCAAAAAGACCCTAATGAGGACTCTACCTTGAGCGGTGCGAATTCAAATGTGGAATGTAAATAATATCTTTCCTTTAAATACAATCTCCTTAAATAATTATTTATAAAAAAGATTAACAATTAAAATATATTTGTTAAGCTTTCTTAAACATGGAATAGGTATTTATTCATTTCAATCGAAATTTCAGGGAAATAAATCATGAATCTAAAACTTAAAGGCAAAACAGCGTTAGTTACCGGCTCCACTGCAGGTATAGGGTTTGCAATCGCGGAACTATTAGCTCATGAAGGCGCAACTGTTGTAATTAATGGGCGAACTAAGAATAGGGTCACTGAGGCAATGCAACAAATAAAAACGCACAACCCCGAAGCCAACTTAATTGCCGCGCCTTCTGATTTAAGTCTAAAAAAAGAAACAGAGACATTACTTAAACAAATACCCACAGTAGATATTCTGGTCAATAATGTTGGTATTTATAACACAAAGCCCTTTGTGGATATTTCCGATGAAGAATGGTTGCATATGTTTGAAGTCAATGTAATGAGTGGTGTTCGTTTAAGTCGTCATTACTTGGTTCCGATGTTAGAGCAAAACTGGGGCAGAATCATATTTATTTCAAGTGAATCAGGTGTCCAAATTCCGCCCGAGATGGTGCATTATGGCATGAGTAAAACAGCACAGCTTGCCATTGCTCGTGGAATGGCTGAGACGACAAAAGGAACTAATGTAACTGTTAATGCAGTTCTTCCTGGACCGACCAGTAGCGAGGGTATTAGCCAATTTGTAAACGATCTTGGTAAACAGCAAAATAAATCAACAAAACAAATTGAGAAAGATATTTTTGAAGATTTAAGACCCACTTCGCTAATCAAGCGATTTGCCTCCCCTGAAGAAATCGCCAATATGGTTGTATTCTTATGCAGTCCATTATCCTCTGCTACCAATGGAGCGAGTATTCGTGTGGATGGCGGGATTATTAGAACAATTGCATAGTAAATTAAGTAAAGTTGGTGTAGTGGAAATTACCAAATAATTTATTTCACTGCACCAAGGAGCTAAATCATTTATAAATTAAACGTATTAATTTTTGAATCCTTCAGACGTTCGGTTTCTAAGCAGTTCTATATTTTTGGCTGGATCAACAAACAACTCCCCTCCTAATCAGAATTTTAATCCTTTCAAGATGCTCCGGATTTCGAGGACAAGCTGCAGTGAGGTTGAAATTTATTAAAAAGGTGAGGTTCCCTTAGGTTTTAACGCCAATGAAGATAGCACATTGATCTTGCCTCTCATACACTTCAAAATCCGTCTCATACGTTCTGATAATATTGGACTGGGTTTCAAAATAAGCCCAGATTGCTTGCCAGGTTTCGATAATTGCTTTTGGCATAGGACCGGTGTTTTTAAAAACAAGATAATTCCCTTTATTTACTCTGGTGGTATTAAAATGATTTATTATTGCCGAATTATCAAGTTCAACTCCTGCAGTGACAGTATAAAAGCCATTACAATCTGATTCATAATCCGAATAGACTCCATATATCGGTACATGAGATTTTTGTGTTTGAATTTTTGACGCATAAAATCTGTTCCAAAGTTCTGGAAGTTTTGCAGTTTGAGGATTAAATTCGTCGAAATTGCGGGTTCGCTCACTTAATCCCATAACAGTAAATGACTCTATTTTAACAAGCTCGGGTGTAATGTTTTTCATAACCAGTTCTCTCTTAATTTGAAACCACACAGCTGCATAGCAGCAACAATATTTACCAATATAATTGAAGCTAGTGACAGTTTTTGTCAGTAGAGCACAGTTATTTCATACTTATTTCTTCGATAAGTTTTATTGTGTCTGCTGTAAGTTCAAATGAGTCCAGATCCAAATCTTCTCTCATATGCTGTTCACTGCTAGTTCCAGTTAAGGGAACCATCCCAATTTGCAATGCGAATCGAAAAATAATTTGTGGTATCGATTTTTTATAATGTTTCACAAGCTGATGCATAATATTAGTGATTAAATAAGTTTGGTTTGCTGTGAGCAAAGAAAATCCCTGATAAATTATTCCATGATTTTTACAAAATAATCGAATTGCTAAATCCCATTGCGTACTGGCAAAACAACGATTTTGAACGAAAGCAGGTTTTACCCGTGCAGCATGATAAAGGGCATCTAGTTGATCTAAATTCACATTTGAAATACCAAGTAATTTGATTTTTCCTTCATGATATAAATCCTCCATTGCGTTCCAAATATCTAGATCGTCTTGAACAATCCCCGAATTATAAGAGGGACCATGAAGAATGTATGAATCAAGGTAATCGGTTTGTAAGTGTTCTAGTGAGCTTGTAAATGATTGTATCACTTGCTCTTTATATGAATCGGTTTCCTCAAAAGGTTTGCGCTCATCTTGACCATGGGCGGGTGTGAATTTTGTTTGCAAGAATAACTCATTGCGTTGTTTTCCACTGGCTTTTAAAAATTGCTGAACTCCAAGCCCTACTCCTTCTTCAAAATAGTGCATACGTTGGTTTGCTGTATCAATTCCAGTAAATCCGTTTTTTAATGCCTGAAAAGTAAGCTCTTGGCTTCGCTCTTCTTTCCAAGCTGTACCATACAGAAAAGGTGGAATACTAATATGATGGAACTCGTGTTTAAATGCTTCAAGCATAAAATTGCAACTCAATATTGGATTATTAGAATAGTTTTAACGTATTCTTAAAGAAAAATAAATCAACACACTAATTTTCATAAAATTAATTTTATTTACTTGGATTTATTGGTTGCAAAAGTTGCCTTCCATTTTTTTAAAAGCGGTTGGCGACGTTCAGGATAACCCATTTCTGTTAGATTTAATTCAATAATACGATCTGTTCTAAAGTGTCGAAAATCCTGCCTTAGTTCGCACCACGCAATAAGAATACGAACTTGATCAAAAAAACCTAGTGCTAATGGCCAGATAATCCGCTTTGATGAATGTTCATTTACATCTCGATAGAGCAGTTGTAGTTTTCTTTCCAAACGTATTGCTTTTCTAATTAAAATTAAATCAGAATCTTTACTTTCGGCAACTATGCCTGGAGCTATAAGAAGTCCAGATATTTCTAGTTGTTCTCGTAATTCATTAGGCAATACCGCTGCAATTTTAGCTAGTGCATTTTGTGCAGCAAATTTGAGTTGAGTGTCTGTTCGATCCGCTACCCATCGTGAACCAAGAACTATAGCTTCAATTTCTTCTGGGGTAAACATAAGTGGAGGAAGAGTAAATCCTGGGCGCAACATATACCCCATACCTGCTTCGCCTTCAATTTCAGCCCCTTGTCCTTTAAGCATCGAAATATCTCGATACAAAGTACGAAGACTAATTCCCAACTCTTGGGCAAGCGTTACACCACGGACTGGGAACCGATGCCGTCTTAATATCTGAATTAAGTCTAATAATCGTTCAGTTCGTGACATTTACAAAAAGCACCCTCGGAATTTAGTGTTATCTTATTTAAGTTAAGTTTTAAATGCCAATATTTTTAATATTTCTTCCTCAGAAATCCTCTTTTTCTAAAGAAAAATGAATAACCATTCTGTTTGATTAATATTCTCTTAAGATTTAATTGGTAAAATTACAGACCATGTGTTCGTGTAATGGGCAGATCCGAGAGGTAATATATGGGTAAAAGCTCCCTTCCTAAAGACATAAGACAAAGTGAAATAAACTCTATTTGTGTTTTGTTAAATCATAATTTAATTCGTACTACTCAAGATTTAATTACCCATTTTTCTCAACTTATTGAACAAATTCGCAGAAATCCACAAATTTTCAAAGAAACCTACACCCCGGAACAATGCATTCAAATACTCAAAAAAGCAATTAAAACTTACAATAGTATCTATGCATATAACATTACACTAAAAGAAGAACTCATAGATCAGTTTATTGGCGCGGAAAAAACAAGAATATCAGTTGGAACAACAAAAAAATCCTCTGTTGAGACGCTAGTTGAAGATGATTTAACTAAAGTAACAAAAGGTTATGATCGTCTAGAAATGGCTCAGGAAAATGTCCAGCAAATTTCTAACGAGATTTTACGTGTGTTAACTAATAAGGAGTTTGCTGTAGTTCCACAGATAATAATCGGTTCGGGTGATACGGGAACTACCCTTTGGCTTGAACAATATAAAGCACATCATGGGACCAGCCAAACACTCTTAGCTAAGGGTGATCTTCCGCCAGTTTTAATGATAGGTGAAGATTCTGGTAGTTGGAGACATAATTATACCCTTGCCCAACCTTATAGCATCCTTGAGCGAACAACATGTAAAGAAAATCCCTCTATCTATTTATCTACAGAGTATTATCGAAAAAATCCTCATGCAAATGGTCGACATGTCTATCAAGCAAATCAAGTGAATCTTGGTTTTACTGAAGCTCCTCTGTTACGTGCATTTGTATCAAAAATTGAAAAAAGAAGTAATCATTTAAATGATTGGCAATCCTCAGATCATGAATATCGTGTGATAGTAGAGACGCCTAATGGAACTAAGAATATCTATGCAAATGAACTCAACATATGCACAGGCCTCGGTCCTGCACGAAATATCATTTCTGGCTCATTACTCTCATCGGATGAGTTCAATCATTTAAACAAATTTGATTCTAAGAAAGGATTCACACCGATTGTCGATGGTAATCAATTTATTTTAACGGATACAGAGGAACGAGTTAAAGCACCAAGAAAATTAGTGATCTACGGAGGTGGGGGAACCGCCGCTGCCTGCTACAGGAAGGGTTTTTTTGGTCATGATAAACGCACTGAAAATATGGAGTTTAATAAAACAAATCAACAAAACTCTGTTATCTGGATTGCAAAGCAATTTGATAAAGCGGGTACAGGAAAACTCGCTACGACTGCATTAGGCACAGCAAAATCCCGTGGAGATTTAATTCAAGCCGAATTAATCAAAATTGAACAGCAAATTAATGGAAGCTTATTATTAACCTTTACAACTGAAAGCTCCGCTGCTCAGAAAAAAACAAAAGCCTTCACTATTGAATGTGATCAACTTATTTACTCTGTTGGTCAAGATGATAATCGTATGAGAAATATTTGCAAGGAAATCGAGGCCGATGTATCACTTGTTTATGATAAAAATAATATGGTTCTTCATGTATGCTCAGCGGATAAAAAAGTATTTTTCTTTGGCGCAGCAGCGATGGCAGTACGAGAAAAGGAATATATGGATGCAACCTGGAAATGGCTTAAATCCGAAAACATTGGTGGTGATGTAGGTCCAGGATCAATGCCCCCTTCCCGAGCGCAAATCAAGAGTTATAATTTTTGGCGTGGTCTCGATCCAAATAGTATTAATGCCAACATGGACAGTCAATATTTAATTATTAAATACTTAGAAAAATCCGGTGTTGAACCAAAAGTGGCTGCCTGTTTTGTAGAGGATTTGTTAGAAGCAAGAAAAACAAGTACGTGTGGGGCTTCCCACTCAATGATTTTAGCACTTCTAAAGAAACATCAGTTAGATGAAATCATTGAAATAAAAGGACATGGACATCTAGCATTAAAAACAGACAGTAAACCTGTTCCAACCCAATCGAGACAAAAACTTTTATCCTGGCTTGGCCCACAAAGAACATCAAAAGATGCGGATATTCTCGTATCCTCTGTTCATGCAAAGAAAACATCTAAGGACACTATAGAAAAAGAGGAACAAGGTGTACAATTAATTGCAGAGATAAAAACATAAGAGTCTTATGTTCTTTCTTATGCGTAAAAAATAGTAAATATTTTGTATGCTCTTTTAACGACTCAATTGGAATCAACATGCTATTAGCTAAATTTCTTGAGTTAAATGATCAAGAAAATTACCAGCAGACCAAGTTATTAAGCCTAAAAAAACGATTGGATCCCGATTTTTTTTATCAAATAATCGCACAAGCAGATCATGAATTGTTATTCAAACTTGCGATGAATAATCCTGAAATTGATGCAATATGTAAAGCCCCTGAATTAAAATCTCACTGGGAGGACATGTGGCGTCTTTGTGGTGTTAATCCGAAAGAAAATGCTTCTATAAACTCTGAGGCTGTGCACGAATATCAACCCATGCCTACGATTTCCTCATGTTTTGATCTACTAAAAGGTCTTTATCTTTATGAAAATTTTAAAAAAATTTTTAAAGACATGGAGCATACACAAGAATTATATGACAATGCGGAGGAGTTTTTGGCGGCGTCTGGTCTTTATGGATGTTTTTTTGCCTTAAATGCGTTATGCAAGGGGGGGCTAGAGCTATTACACTATAAATTTGATGAAAAGATTGCAGAAAAGATAATTTTTTATGCCCAACTTGCTGCAAAATATTATTTATCTGCAGGGTACTTACTTTTAGCAAATGTTTATCAAGAATTACTTCAATATCAAAACGAAACGAATTTAGTTGGATGGAATTTATCGCTTCTAGCATTTCAAGCAATGAGTGTTGCAAAAAGACTAGAGCAATACTCTATCCCCATGCTCAATAATGCGTATCAAGGAAAAACATTAGAAGAAGCAAGTAATGGACAAATAACTAGTTTTTCGCAAGCCTTAAACAGGTTGCAAAGATTTTTGACACTATCCCCTTTAGATCTGGAAGTTGCTACAGGTGCAGCAATTGCTGAGGCTTCGGCAATAAAAAGAACCTACAAATTAGAGGAATCGCTGATTCCTACTCGGTCTGAGGAAGAACCTTTCACTGCAAAACCAAGAATGTCATGAAGGAAGAACTCATACTACCCTTATTCCGTCAACGCAATTGAGTCACCTGAGTATGGCTGTATGAAGTATCTGGAGTGCACACTTACGTCATCCATACGCGTTTACAACAAAAGGATTTCCTGATTCTATGATTCGCATGATAAAGGCCACAAAGAGAAGCCATAAATTTGAAAAGTATTGTTCCCTTATACCACCCAAGCTAAACTACCACAAAAAAAGATTATGGATGCTATAGTGAGGAATATATCAAGGAGACTGCTTGCACAAGCGCATAAGCCCTTTGATTTTTTAAGTCAGCTCTTGTTGTTACTTATTCTTATAATTGCTTTTGTGCCCTTTTCTCCCAAAATGCCTGCTTCGGGGATCGATCCTTCATGGGCACTGGGACTAAACCAAGCAGTCGCTCAAGGGTTGGCTTTTGGTAAGGAAATAATATTTACCCTAGGCCCCTATTCGTCTCTGTATACAAAAGCCTATCATCCAGCAACTGATCTCATGATGATTTTAGGATGTTTTTACCTCGCACTCATGTACTGGGTTTGTTTATTTTTTTTAATGCAAAAAAAGAGATGGTATTGGACTTTAATTTATTGCGTACCATTTCTAGGGATGATTTATTCGCGGGACTCTTTGTTTTTTTCTTATCCATTACTTGCAGGATTATGCAGTTTCAAAATCATCTATTTGGAACATAGGCTTACTCGCAACTATCGTCTATTATTTGCTTTTCTTCTCTTCGCTCCATTTGGGCTACTGGCCTTAGTAAAAGGGTCCATGTTAATTATTTGCTTACTTATACTTTTTCTTTATTTCATTTTTTTTCTTGCTTATAAAGAAAAAAAAATTGCACTAATTTGTCTTATTTCTCCTTTAATATCAATTATTTTATTTTGGTTGGTCGCGGGACAATCTCTACTTACATTACCTGATTACCTCATCAGTTCGGTTTTTATAGCATCAGGATTTACTGAAGCCATGTCTTCTAATGGTAATATTAGTGAAGTCATTTTATATTTGCTTACTTGCCTGTTAATTTTGTTAACCATTTCAGGGAATAAACAAATACGCCTTACTACAAAAATATTCTTGCTAGGCGCATATATTATTTTTTTGTTTGTTTCTTTTAAAACCGGTTTTACTCGTCATTTTGGTCATGCCTTTATCCCGGGAACCTCCATTATGCTTGCAACGTTACTTTTATCCCTGATTTTAAATACCTGGATCAGTTATCTGCTCGTCATTTTTTCATTGAACACTTGGTATTACATCAATAGTCAGTATACCCACATATCCATCCGGAATAACTTTATCTCTACTTCCTCCTCAGCCTGGCATGGTTTAAAGAATAGAATTCAGGATTTCTCCTGGCTCGAAAAAAATTTTTCATTTAGTATGAATTTCATACGTGAGCAAGCGGCTTTCCCCATTTTACAAGGCACTACGGACATTTACTCATACGATCAAGCTTATCTATTATCCTCACAGAATACATGGGCACCTCGGCCAACTTTTCAGAGCTATTCTGTTTTTAATGCAAGTCTGGCAAGTAATAATAAAAAACATCTTCAGGGGAAGTACAAGCCTGATAATATTATTTTTAAAATTGAACCTATAGATCAACGAGTTCCCTCTTTGGAAGATGGTGCAAGTTGGCCTTTACTGCTGTTGAATTATCAACCTATTCATTACAATAATAATTTTCTATTTCTTAGAAAAAAGAAATATGAATATCCAAAAGAAGTTATTGTGTTAAAAAAAGAATCTCATTTGCTTGGTGAAACAGTCCAACTACCAGAAAGCGATTTATTATTTGCTGAAATTAAGCTAACTCCTACTCTTTTGGGAACATTAGCGACCATTCTCTTTAAACCGCAACAATTGCACATTACTATGAATCTTAACAATGGTCGCACCAAACAATATCGTCTTGTGGCTAATATGGCGAAATCAATGTTTCTCATTTCACCTCTTATTGAAAATACTGCCGAATTCTCAATGCTTTATAAAAGAAATAACGAATTAGATGCTAAGAAAGTTCAGTCCTTGGTCATTACCACAAATCAGGAAAGAAATTGGCATTGGAACAACGAATATATTATCAATTTTAAGCGATTGACTCAGTAGAATTTATCTTTGAAACGCTTAACCTCTTATTACTCGGTTAAGCGAATCGATTTTTGGTATTTCCTATTTGATAGCTCCACGCCGTCTATTTTTGTAACGAATATCCATTATCAAGCCAGCCTTGTAGTCCGGTTTCTAACGATAAGATATTGGAATAACCCATTTTTTGTAAGTTGTCTGCTACTAAGGCACTTCGAAATCCCCCACTACAATAAACAAGAACTGGAGCGTTCAAATCTGGAATTTTCTTTTCAATATCTCGTTCGATAATGCCCTTACTTAAGTGAATTGCTGTAGGAATATGTCCAGTATCCCATTCATTTGACTCACGCACATCTATAAGATGCAGCGGTTCTTGCCGATCAATTTTTTCTTTTAGTGTTTTGGGGGGTATTTCGGTAATACGTTTTTTAGACTCAGCTACTAGTTTTAAAAATCCTTGCGCATGTTGTTTCATTACCTTCTCCTAACATTTTGTTTTATTGTATTCAACTTCTTAACCTTGGACATCTCTGCTTACCTACAGTTGCATTAAGAGCATAATTTAACCGCGGTGCTATAATTATAATCAAAGATAACAAAATCGATCATTGAAAATCGTTGGAGTGCTTTTGATGAAAGCAAGAGAATTTTTCGGTCGCGTAAAGCAACACCAAAGTGGGTCTTCATACTCTAATGTTGTACTAAATTACCTAAATACACGCAATAGTTCCATTTTAAAAGATTTTAAAACGGTATATAAAACAAATTTGCATTCAAGTCATGAACCATTTCCAAAATTTGTTACGCGTCTAGAAAGGGAACATAAAAAACAATTCATATTTAGAGGTATGAGCAATCATGAAGTTGCTGATTTTTTAAAAAGAAGAAGATTTCTCTGTGCGCCCAGCAAACAGAAACAGGATCATTATAACATTCCTGAGCATGTCATTCTGAATAATACAACCAAATTTGGTGCTTTTACTCCATCATTACAAGTTGGTGGTACCTATGCAAGCATGAGTACTATAGTTCCTAGCTCCGGAGCAATTGTCACAACCAATTTACCCCCTTTTTTTGTTAACCCTAAAGAAATCCTGGGGACTCATGAAGAGTTATATAAGCGTTTTAAAAAGCGCTATGACTTAGAAACAGAAATGAATACAGAATTTCAAGGGCTTACGGATGTCATAGAAACAGCAGGGAAAAACATAGAAATTACCATGATTCGAAATTTTGGAAAAAAATATGTTGGATTAGAACTAAATGATGTAAAAGACATTCATCTTTTGACAGTACCAGGTCAAATATTATGTAGTTGGACGAGTATCAATACCCCTTTGCATGAAGTAAGTTTTGAAAATCCAGAATACAAACTCAGGGTGTGTTCTGTAAAAGTTGGGTTTGCTGAGCATGATGCCTATCTTGCTGACGAGTATGATTTAGTTAATCAAAGAAATCGAGATATAGGACTTATTCCTCCTGAGGGTAGAGTAATTACGATGCATGAAGCAAAATATTTAGCAAAATCAGGTTTATTGGAACTACTCAATAATATGTATGAAAATGATGATGAAACATATGTATTTTCACATGTGCCAAGCGATATTCCAGTTAATGATATCGATGCTATTCGTGAGTATATGCTTAAGACTATCGAATCTTTACCACACATGAGAAAAATGGAATCCAGAATAGAAGAACTTACGGATGAGGAACCAAAAGAAAAGCCTGATGTAAAATAATAGAGACGTGCGACCTTTAATGCTTTTTGCCAATTCCTTTAAACCAATTTTTTAATTCCGGCCAAAAAGCAATGATAGCGATAATGAGAGTAAATAAAATAACTGAAATTACCATTTGAACGATAGGAAATCGGAGTTCATCATGCGCAACAAACCAGCTCGCGATTGATCCGGAAATCACTAAAAGTAACCTTATAAAAAACTGAAACATAATAACTCCAGATAGTTATGGATCTAAATCAGATTCAATGTATGTTTTGCAATCATATATTCTTCATTAGTAGGAATAACACCTACGAATACTCTACTATGAGGATGGCTAATTACTGCAGTATGAGTGCAATTTGCCTGATCATCCAATATTACTCCCAGCCAAGTCAGACGTTCACATATTTTTTTTCTTACTGGCGCTGAGCGTTCACCAATGCCGGCAGTAAAAATGATTGCCTCGCATCCTTGCAAGCTACTGGCTAGAGCACATAATTCTCGTGCTGCCCGATAACAAAATAAATCAACTGCCTCAACTGCCCTTTCATCCTTACTGGCTTGAAGTTCGCGCATATCACTGCTGATTTCAGAAACTCCCAATAGTCCTGATTTCTTATACAAAAGGGTATTCACTTCTTCTACAGATAATTTTTTTTCCTGGAGTAAATATAAAATTACCCCGGGATCAATTTCACCACAGCGAGTTCCCATCATTAAACCTTCTAAGGCAGTAAATCCCATAGAGGTAGCAACACTTTTACAATGTTCCATCGCACACATGCTCGCACCATTACCCAGATGAGCAACAATTACTTTTTTATCTTTGATTTCTGAAGGTAAAACGGAAGCAATGTACTCATAAGAAATACCATGAAATCCATAGCGAATTATTCCCTCCTCACTTAATTTCCTGGGTATAGCAAAAAGAGTAGCTAATTTGTCTTGGGTTTGATGAAATGATGTATCAAAACATGCAACTTGTGGAAGTTCAGGGTAAAGCTTCAAGATACTCTCAATAATCGCTACATTATGGGGTTGGTGAAGTGGTGCCAAAGGATTTAAAGAGGTTAATTTTTCAATAGAATCTTTATTAATTAATATGGGATCATGAAAAAAACGTCCCCCGTGAACTACGCGATGCCCAACCGCTTTTAAAATATACCGTGTAGGTAAATGCTTTATCCATTCAAATAAAAATCTCAATGCAGATTCATACCCCGGTGATGAAATGGATGTATTAGCAATCTGTTCCTGTTGTGCATTGGAAATGGTTATTTGAGGATGTTTAAAAATACTTTCTATTTCACCATGATAAATTATAGTTAAAGAAGAAATAAAGAGACTAAATTTAATGCTGGAAGAACCTGCATTAATTACTAATACTGCTTCATCAAATTGTTCTGATTTCATTATTTTTTTCTACGTGCATACAATAAAGCCATAACACAGGATGCTTTTCGTGATAATTCATCGCTACCTCGGCTGGTTAAAATAATGGGAACATGAGCTCCCAATACCATCCCAGCGGCTTCTATACCTGACAAATAAGTCATTTGTTTGTAAAGCATATTACCTGATTCAATGTCAGGAACTACTAAGATATCCGCATTACCCGCAACAGGAGAAAAAATACCTTTTTCACGTGCTGAATCCATAGAAATAGCGTTATCAAAAGCTAAGGGACCATCTAAAATACCCCCTGTAATCTGTCCGCGCTCCGCCATTTTACACAATGCTGTGGCATCCAGTGTGGATGGAATTTTTTCATTTACGGTTTCAACTGCAGAAAGAATTGCAACTTTAGGGGTACCTAGTTCAAGTGCATGAAATAGATCAATCGCATTTTGTACGATGTCACGTTTTTCACTGAGATTTGGAAATAGATTGATTGCGGCATCGGTCAAAAAAATAGGTTTAGGATAATTAGGTACCTCAAGAGAAAATACATGGCTCATACGGCGCCCTGTACGTAATCCATTTTCTTTAGCGACAATAGGTTTCATCAATTCTTCTGTATGAAGTTTTCCTTTCATTATCGCTTCAACTTTTTGTGCTGCAGCTAGTTTTACCGCAGTTTCAGCAGCTTCATTACTATGTCTAGTAGGAATAAGTTCGTAAGCCGAAATATCAATATTAGCTTCTTTAGCGGCCTCAAGAATTTTTTGTTTCGGGCCCACGAGAACCGGTATAATTAATCCCTCTTCGGCCGAAGCAATTGCTCCTTTAAGCGAGAGTACATCCACAGGGTGAACCACAGCCGTTTTAAGTGGTTCTAGAGCGTTTTTTTCCATAATTAAATGGTGATACCAATGTTCTTGTTTTGGTTTAAGCTCAACTTTAGGCAACTCAATACAGACTCTTTTAATTTTTGTGGTTGGTGCTATTACCTTTGCACGACCACAAATAACTGTTTTTCCCAGTTGGTTAACGCCTTTACAATCAAACTCCACAATGTGTCTTTCCGGTATTTTATTCACTACCTTAAGTGTGACGGTGATGGTGTCTCCTAGAGTCACAGGATGTTCGAATTTTAAAGTTTGTTCTAAATAAATGGTGCCGGGGCCTGGCAACTCTGTTCCCAATATAGTAGATAAAAGTGATGCGCTCCACATACCATGAGCAATAATTTTGTGAAACATATCATTTTTAGCGTACTCTGCATCTACATGCGCTGGATTAATATCTCCAGACATGATGGCAAACAGCTGGATATCTTCTGAAGTTAATGTGCGTATTAGACTCGCTGATTTACCAATTGTTATCTCATCAAAGACCTGATTTTCGATGTAACTCATCTTTATGCCTATTATAATAATTCATAATCCACTTGGAACGTGGTCATTTTGTCACATGAGCATTACGCCCCATAATCGTGGGGCATTTTATTCTATTTTGCAGTTTCTATTTTTACGTCTCGAGATTTCCCTTTAGCTTCTGCTTTCTTGGGTAGCTCTATCCATAGCATTCCTTTTTTAAAAGTTGCTTTGGCTTTATTTATATCTATTGTTGAGGGTAAAGAGAGTGAACGCTCATATTTACCATAACTAATTTCTCGAGAAATATATTTTTTCTTTTCATTTTTTTTAGAAGTTGATTTTTCACCTGTAATAGTAAGCGAATTGTCCCTTAAAGATACAGTGATGTCTTTTTCATCCATGCCAGGCATTTCCATTTGGATGGTAAAGTGATCTTTATCCTCAACCAAATCCATGGAAGGCATAAGATTTAGATTCTCAAATTGTTCCATGCTTCTGTTTGGTGAAAACATTTCATAAAAATCCTGGAATGCTTTATCCACTTCCTGTTGAAGACTTAAAAAAGGATTATGAGGATGTTCAATTGAAATAGGTGTTCCTTTTTTCCATTTTAATAGCGCATTCATGTTATCGACTCCGTCCTATATTAATTTTCCATTAACGAAATACACCAAATACAGTTTGATATACAAAAGTATTTTGTCAAGTCAAAATAGTATTAATTGGTCTACAGTAATAAATATCATTCGCATTTTCGCGTACTCAAGTTAAGGAACATATTATGATGCATGCAATGATTATGGAAAAATCAGGCCAAAAGTTAATCTATAAAAAAATAAAAAAACCTGAACCTCAAGAAAATGAAGTGCTCATTAAAGTGCATACCTGTGGGATCTGTCGTACCGATTTACATGTTGTAGATGGTGAATTAAATCACCCCAAACTTCCTCTAATACCGGGTCATCAAATTGTTGGCACCATCGAAAAAATTGGTTCAGTGAATATCCCTTTTACTATTGGGCAACGAATTGGAGTCCCTTGGTTAGGTGGGAGCTGTGGCCAATGTCTGTTTTGTAAATCTGGGCATGAAAATCTTTGTGATCACGCCCGATTTACTGGTTATCAAATTGATGGTGGCTTTGCAGAATATTGTGTAGCGAACCAGCGATTTTGTTTTCCTATACCTGAGGGTTATTCTGATGATCAGGCAGCCCCGCTTTTTTGTGCAGGTTTGATTGGTTATAGGGCTTTATTAAAAACAAATGATGCAAAAACTTTAGGATTATATGGGTTTGGCTCAGCAGCACATATTCTTATCCAAGTAGCGAAACAACAAGGACGATCGGTTTATGTCTTTACCAGTCCTGGTGATAAGCAGGCACAGGAGTTTGCATATAGTCTAGGCGCGGTATGGGTAGGAGATTCAAACCAAGAGGCACCTCATCCTTTAGATGCTGCAATCATTTTTGCACCTGTAGGAACACTTGTTCCGCGTGCACTTGGTAATATAGAAAAAGGAGGGATAGTAGTTTGTGCTGGAATTCATATGAGTGATATTCCTAGTTTTCCTTATAATATTCTTTGGGGAGAGCGGACTCTGTGTTCTGTAGCAAATCTAACCCGAAAGGATGGGGAGGAGTTTTTATCGCTCGCACCGAAAATTCCTGTTAAAACAGAAGTTCATGTCTATCCATTAAGAGAAGTTAATCAAGCACTTGAGGATCTACGTCACGGGCGGTTTACAGGTGCTGCGGTAATTAAAATTTGAACTCAATACGGAGGATAAAGCACTCTATTCCCTTGCTTTGGCTCTTAATATTTGGGACTATCAACATCAAGGATTTCAATTTACTTATTCCAAGGGATTATGATTAATATGTTTCAACAGGCAATTGTACGAACACCGTCTTCCAATTTAATTCATGGATTAACATCCACAATCGAGTTAGGTCAACCGGATTATAGAAAAGCCCTCAAACAACATCAAAGTTACATCAATGCCTTGGCTCGCTGTAGCCTCGAAGTAACTGTTTTACCTGCCTTGGACCCATTTCCTGATTCGTGCTTTGTTGAGGACCCTGCACTCCTTACAGATAGATTTGCCCTCCTCACTCGTCCAGGGGCCCTATCAAGAGAGGAAGAGGTAAATTTAATTGAACCGTGTATTCAAACTTTTTACAAAGCAAACATCCATAAAATTACTGCCCCTGGAACCTTGGAAGCTGGTGATGTGATGCAAGTAGAAGATCATTTCTATATAGGGCTTTCGCAACGAACTAATAAAGAAGGGGCGGCACAATTAACGGCTTTACTGACACAATATGGTTTTAAAAGTACCGTGATTGAATTGAACAAATTTTTACATCTAAAAACTGGAGTTTCATATCTGGGTGATGGCTGTGTACTCGTCAATGGAGAATTAATTAATCATCCGGCTTTTCAATCATTAAAACAATTGGTTATTGATGATTGTGAAGCTTACGCCGCGAATTCCATTAATGTTAATAACACCATCATTATGCCTCAAGGTTTCCCACATTCAGTTGAAATGGTTCTTAATTCTGGCTTCCAAGTGATCACCGTAGATGTAAGCGAATTTCGTAAAATTGATGGTGGTTTGAGCTGTTTATCCCTAAGATTTTAATGAATAAAAAGCTTACTATTTTTAGTTTGACTTTAACGACCGTGGGTTCAGTAGACAGCATTCGTAACCTGCCTGCTGCTGCATTGGTTGGGACAGATATTTTTTGGTATTTCGGCTTGGCATTATTTTTCTTTTTATTACCCAGCGCCATCATTGCAGGCTGGTTTTCCACTAAATTTGACGAAGGGATCTATGGCTGGGTAAAAAATAGTCTGGGGAAAAAAGCTGGGTTTCTCGCTATTTGGTTCCAATGGATGCAAAACATCCTTATTTATCCCACCTTTTTCAGTTTTATAGCGGGTGCGTTTTTGTACTGCATCAATCCGGATCTTGTTGAAAATAAAATGCTTCTTTTTATTATAATTAATCTTCTCATCTGGGGTTTGACTTGGATTAATATAAAAGGACTCAATTTTTCCAATCGCCTGACTATTGTTTGCTCTATAATGGGACTTTTAATCCCCTTTATTTTAATCCTAGCTATAGGATTTATAGGGATGATTATTCATCCCCAATCGCTTAACCTTATAACACCTTCCCATCAAGATTCATGGGGATCCCTAACGGCAATAATACTTTCTTTTTGTGGCATTGAAATTGCTGGGGTTCATGCGCAAGATTGCAAACCAGGCTCATTACCTAAGGCGATTGCTCTTTCAGTGATTATTATTTTTGTTACGATGCTCTTTGGCTCTTTGACTTTAGCTATGCTACTTTCACCGAATCAATTGAATTTTATTAGTGGCATTCCCCAGCTATTTCAAGTTTTCTTCACTCAAATCCAATGTGCGAAATTAAGTTTGATAGTTAATATTTTAATCGTCATTGGTTGTATTGGATGTGCCAATAATTGGCTTATTTCCCCAGTTAAGGGCCTTCTGTTTGCAAGTGATGAGCTCCCTATTTCGAAACAATCCTCCTCTAGATTACTAGTTATGCAAGCATGTGGTGTATCATTTATTAGTACACTTTTTTTATTATTACCCAGTGTTAATGCCTCCTATTGGTTTATGATTACTCTGGCTACTCAAATGTACTTGTTAATGTATGGGTTTATGTTTGCTGGTGCAATACACTTATCTTGGCAAGAAAAAGATCAATATTATTTGTGCATTGTCTTATCATCCATTCTCGGATTTATTGGCATTATTATTTCAATTGCGGTCAGCTTTACTCCTCCTTCCTCATTAAAATATGATTCATTGTTGCATTACGATTTATTTATCCTTATATGTTTGTTTCTTATCGCTTCATCCGCTTATTTTGGGAAAAGAATTCTTTATTTTAGAGTAACTAAAGAAGTACTTAAGAACTAAATCTCGAAGTAATAAGCCAATGTATTAAACTCTTGATTTATCAGTTTATTAATCCACATTACCTTTACTTTAAATTGAAAGAAGATTATAATTTGAACAGAATATTTTTCTACAGGAGTTCTTCTGTGCCTTATACATTACCCAGTCAATCAATGCTAAGGATGTTGGATTCACATCAGTTTGAGCAATGGTTTGCAACTATAGAAAGAGACAATACCCCCAATACCACAGAAACAGATTCCCATTTATCGACTCAATTCCTTGCACGGTTTGGACTAAGAGAAGCTACCCAGGTAGTTGAATTTCTCAAAACTGCTGGCGGAAATGAAACGATAAATATGATAGCACAAGAACTAATGAAGGAAGAGGAACAAACTCTTTTGATTAGAAAAAGTAGTGAAGAGGAACTGCTCCGACAGCAACGTTTGCTTTTTCTTCTTATGACCTTAATTGCCAAAAATAAAGCGCATACTGAACACGTTAATGAGATGACGCAGCATCAAATTGATGAAAGGCTTAATGAGTTTAAATCTGAGGAGAAAAAGCACTCTTCAATTGCAATGCATCTCATGGATGCAAGTATTCGAGCCAGTAAGATTATAAAACTTGATGAAGAATTAAGTAAATTAGAGAGTGATTTAACTCAATTGGAAGAAGAGTTACAAGAGCTTGAAGAAGAAGTATTAGCAATGGAAGAATATCATGCAGACATGGCCGATCATCTGGAACAGCTCAATGAGTTTCTTCAAATACCTTTATTAAACAATCAACCAATAACTCAATATGTTTCGCATGCAAACCAACAAATAACAGCTCTATCAACCCAGCTAGCGACCCTTAGAGCACAGCAAACAGCACAGGTTCCCAATAATATTGATAGAATACAAGAAACAAATACGCAGCGCCTAGAGAGAAGAGCGCGATTGTTGGAAGAACGGATTGCTTTTTATCAATCTCAACTCCAACATCCTCCTCAAACTTCTGAAGAAGTCTATCAACAGTTAATCGCTCAAATAAGAACCCGTTTAAATGAACAAGAATCGTTAAACGAAGATTTACAATTGCCTACGTATCGTGCACATCAAATAGAAGGTCTGAGATTACAAGAACGGGGATTGATACAAGCGTTGCAATTTTTAAGAAAAGAGAAAATTCTTCTAAACTCCCAGTTAGAGCCTGTTAATGATTTCAGCCAAGCACAATTTATTATTGATCCAAATCAAAGAGCTCGTTATCGCCGACATGGAGATTCATATGTTGTCTTTTCAGAAAAGATGGATCCCGATCATGCAAGTGAAAAAGACTTGTTAAAGGCCAAATTAAAATATGACAAATTAAAATCAGATATTTGTACCGTTAACTATTTATACAATAACCGCATACAAAATCAGGCAGAAACACTTAGGACCCGGTCTCAAGATTGTCAAAGTCGAGTACAGAAAGTGATGAACCGTATAGATAATTTTCAGGCAAATAAAGTTCAACTTCTTCAAGCACAAACCCCTTTTGCTATGTCACCAAAACCTACGGCCCCTAGACCGCAGCCTAGAAGTAGCTATTCGCGCATGTTGAAGTGTTTGGTCCCAACCCATGCTCCTGCTCCTCGTCCTGAAGACATACTTAAAGCAAAAAATGTACTTGAGGCGGTAGTTAAACCAGAACGCAAATACGAATTAAATGAATTAATCGGCGAAGTAAAGCCGGGAGAAATTATGAGTCCCGAGACAAGACTTGGGTGGCTTTATAGAGTAAAAAAACTCATACCCGATCTTCCTGTACCCGAATTAGATTCGAGTTCAAAACATCAGAAAAAATAAATGGCTTTGTTATACTTAAAACAAACCATTCATAAATCAGTATTCTTAGTGATCTGAGATGTACTTGCTCAGATCACCAACTATCAAATGATTATTCAGCTAAATTACTCAATTATTTGATAATCTATTTGACAAGATCTAATCGGAATTGTTACTATCAAATGATTAACGATTTATTTCACACTCTGTAACATATATGAACAATGCCATACAACATCAATCTTCTTTAAACAACTCTACTTGGTTGGTGTGTGCTATTGTTTCTGTCGTTTCTGTGGTGGTGGTCGTGGTCTTCCTCTCCTCGCCCTAGAGTTGCGTTTTGATTATTCGGCCTCTCTAGGGAAAGGCCAAAATAATCAGCCGATACGACTTTAACTATTTTGAGGAGATTACCTTGGAAACCGCACTCGATTCACAAGCATCGCAAAAACAAAAAATAATTACCTCTCGCGCTATTTTTATCATTAGTTTATGTGCAGCATTTTTATTTTATAAATATATTCTTCAGAATTTTCCAAGTGTAATGCCCCAACAATTAATGGATACCTTTCATCTTCAAGGATTAGGTCTCGGAGTCTTGTCAGGAGTGTATTTCTGGACTTACCTTATCGTACCTCTATTTGTAGGAATTATCCTCGATCACTATGGCACGCGCTGGGTTACTACAGGAGCCATTTTTTGCTGTGCTTTTGGAATCTATATTTTTTCTCAGGCCCAGGAATTAAATACCGCCATTCTAGGTCGTTCTTTAACAGGAGTAGGCGTATCTTTTGCTTCCATTGCTTATTTTAAATTAGCAGCGGTGTGGTTTCCCAAAAAATATTATGCTTTGTTAACCTCACTTCTCGTTACTGCCGCCATGATCGGAGCAATTTTCGGGCAAATGCCGCTGGCATGGCTGGTCAGTCAAATAGGATGGAGAGCCAGTTTAGCTAACGTAGCCTGGATGGGAATAATTTTAGCTTTCTTGTTCTTACTTATTGTCAAAGATAAACCATCCTTTTCCATTGGTTCCATAGAAACTCAACATGCTGCTAAGAACCCGCATCTATGGAAAGACATTTTATTAATTATAAAAAACAAACAAAACTGGTTATTAACCGGATATAGTGGTTTAGCATTTTCTCCCATCGTTATTTTTTGTGGTTTATGGGGAAATCCCTTTTTACAAAAAGCCTATCATTTAGATAAGTTGGTTGCCCCTTCCCTCATTTCATTAGTATTTGTAGGATTAGCAATTGCATGTCCTTTATTTGCTTTATTTATTAATCGCATACAAAATCGCTGCGCATTTGTTTTTTACAGCACTTTAGTTTCTGCATTATCCATTACTTTAATTATCTACGCTCACCCTATGCCAATTTGGCTATTAAGTGTATTACTCTTTCTTTTCGGCTTTAGTTTAGGAGCATTTCCCATAGTATTTGTTATCGGAAAAGAGTCCAACCCTTTATATCTGGCAGGCACGGTAAGCTCGCTAATCAATGCCAGTGATGCGTTTTTAGATGCAGTTACCGAGCCAGCGATAGGAAAATTGCTTGATACATTTAGCACCGCAGGGACCTCTCATGATTTTTCAATATTTAGTTATCATATTGCTTTAGCTATTTTACCTTTATTCCAAATTATTGGAGCTTTTTTGATGCGATGGGTAAAAGATGAACATCATCAAGTGGTCCATTAAGCATGCATTGAATCATTAAGTTCTTTTAACTTAATGATTCAATTTTCCGAGCACTCCATAGAAGAAATTGACAAAATAATAAAGCCTATGTTAGGTTCAATTTGTTGTTTATTTTTCACTATGTTTTATAGGAGATCATTATGTTACTTGCTATGCTCAAAAATGCCATCCACAAAATAACCCACATAGGCGCTCAATTAAGGACAATATGGAGTTGGGGGTATCTTTTTAGACACTAAAAAAATATCAACTAGAGCCCCCAAACATTCTCTTCCTCAATCTGAATTTTCTTTGTCTACTGCACTTAATACAAGAGGAAAAGGCACGCCAACAACTCATCCCTCAAAAACCTCACTAAGGGGATATGCTCAAAAGGCCTCGATCTGGTTTCTTGAAAAACATCTCATTTTCGCAAAAAAGGAATTAAATGGTGTAGATCATATTGTTACTTACATGAATGGAATGTTAATGCTTCTTCAACGAGATGACAAATCCAAGCATATTCTTTGTGAAGAAAGTAATACACCCGCACTGGATGATCCGTACCTACTTTTGAAGATCACCTGTCATTTCTCAATTTCTTTATTTGAAATTTTAGAGCAGGCAATCCAAAGACATATAAGATTGGAAGATTTGCCAGAGGAATTAGATGAATTGTATGAACAAATTGAAACGTTACATACTAACTTCTCCAATCTAGATGTAGTTATGCCTACTATTGATTTAATGTTGTCTTATCTGAAAGAAATTTCACGTTGTACGCAGGTAAATCAACTTGACCTGATACGGAAACGTTACTTACGTGATTTAAAACCTAATACAGATAAGTACACTGAAATGGCAGCCGAACTGCAACTAAAGGGCTTACAGCAAATATATATTTCCTGGAACCAGAAATATCAAATTGACTTAATGAAAACTTATATCATTATTGTGGGTGCTCGTGGCCCTAAAAAAGATCTTATTGAGCATCAATTTTTTAATGCACTACGTGCTTATTATGGAATCGATGAAAAGAATACCCCTTTTGGAGGTATTATCTATTCCGAAATGTTACCCCAACAAATGAAGGATTTAACTATTGAAATGCTTATCGACGATTTAGCTAGAGATTTACATAATATGCAGATCGGTCTAGGTATGCTTAATGATAGACACGCTATGTATCAAGATGTCCTGGGGAAATATGCTCCTCGCGTCATTAAAGAGCTTATAGAAACACCCTTAACACAACAAGAAGGAAAATGTCCATTTCGCAAAATAACAAACAATGCTTATAAGTTTTTCCCTTATGCAAAGGATGCAACAGAGGGTGAAAACCCAGATACGCTGAATCAATGTGCTCACAACTAAATACCATTCCCGCGTAAGCGGGAATCTACTCTTCGAAAGAAGTTATTCAATGCTCTCGACATGAACATAGACCCACGCAAATATGCCCGAAGCCAATTTCACTTTGACCCGTTTATAATCTTCAACCTCGTAAGAATCGGCTTTTGCTAACTCTTCTGAACTTACATCAAAAACCATACCCTCGATATTATCGTTGGGTTGACCTGTATAGGTAATGATAGGATGATCTTCTTCACCACTCGTCGCAATTACGCTGGGATCTTTGATTTTTATTTTAGACATACCAAATCCAGGCAGTTTATCTGCCGATCCATGCAATCTTCGTCCAAAATTATTCAGTTGTACTGTTTCATAACGCAAAGTTCCATAAGAAAATAGTTTTTCAACGTTCATCGCTTTACCTATTTAAATGGCTGATTATCCAGTATTTGTTATTTATAACAAGATAAACATCTTCGATATTTTTAATTTTTCTCTAAAATATTTCTTTGCTAATGATTTCTATTTTGATGAATGTTTGAGCTCGCTACAACTTTATTCCGCCCCATTTTTTTTGCTTGATAAAGGGCTTCATCTGCCTTAGATATTAAATCATCTATTCTCTTACCATCGTGAGGATAAAAAGCAATACCGATGGAAATAGTTACTGAAATAGTTTTTTCTTGATTAATTTCTATTGAAAAGTTTTCGATGGATTTACGCAGCGTTTCCGCTTGTGATTTGACCTGATCTAAATTACTACTTCGTAGGTAAATCATAAACTCTTCGCCACCCCAACGAGATACCACATTCTCCTCTCGTCCTATGTGTCGTATTTTTGCAGCAAATTCCAAAAGAACCTGGTCACCTACCAAATGACCATACGTATCATTAATTTTTTTAAAATCATCTATATCAATTAATAATAGAGCAAATGTAAATGGATTATCTTTTGAATTCAAAATTTCTTTTTGCAGGTATTCCTCAAAATAACGTCGATTATAAACTCCCGTTAAGCTATCTTGGGAAGATTGGGTTTTTAAGACATCACGAAGTCTAATATTATACAGGCTCAATGCGCACTGTTCAGAGATGATTTGCGCCAAAGCAATCAAGCGTTGATTGTCAGTATTTAAACCAAATTCCACGTAAAATAAGCCTAACATTTCATTTTGAGCAAATAAAGGCAAGCACGCATAGCTTTTAGGTTTTTTATCTCCTTTTTTTATATGATTGCACAATACTCCTTCAGTGCTATCGGAAATATAATAAGGTTGATGTCGCAATAAAGACAAACAATCTTTGGGCGTAAACAGGAATAAGTTAGAAACAGTCTCACCCCAGCTTAAAACTCTGCTAATCATATTCGGATTATCAGAAGCAATAAGGTAAACAATTCCAGAAGTACCTGATAGGATACGTTTACTGTAATTTTTTATTATCTCAATCGCATCATCCATGGAAAGACTGGATTGTAATAAACTCATTAATTCTTTTAATAACTCCAATTCTTTATTTTGCATTTCAAGACTTTTAACAAGATTCTCAAGCTCTATTTTAGATTCTTCAAGTTTTTGTTCATTTTGAATACGTTGATGAACATTCATTGCAAAATGACTAACCCCAATAAGATTTCCCTGCGAATCATGAATAGGATTGTAATGTATTTCATAATCCAGTCCATCGTAGCGTTTGTCTTTAAATGACTCAATCACTGTAAACGCAGTACCTTTCATTGCTCTTTCCCACAGCGTCAGGGATTTTGTTTGATTCTCAACACTCATTTTCTGTAAAAGTACATTAAAATTCATGCCAATTTCTAAATCGACTTTGAAAATTCGATAAATTTCACATTTATACATAGTGTTAAACACAATAAAATTGTAGTTCAAATCAATTGCAGCAACTAAATCATTACTTCCTTCAATAATTCCTTGCAAACGCTCTCGCGCATTTGCTAAAGCAACTTGGGTTCTCTTTAATCTTTCAGTATTTTCTCTTATAAATTGAAGTGTATGAACCAAAAATCCGGAGAGCAAAGCCATAATTATTCCGATTATTAAGATCATGGCAGGAAAAAAAGAGGTAATTACTTGATTGTGTAGTGTGATTGAAGGCCAAAGTATAATTTTCCAGTTTTGTCCATAAGTAGGAAGAATCATACTGTGCTGCCAACTCTTATAAAACTTCATATCTTGAGTATTAGTATATAAAACTCCTGAAGAATCATAGATATTCAAATTATATCCTTGAATATCCATTTTTTTTAAAATATCAGCCAAAAACTTTTCTGTATCGAGAATACCGACCATAAACCCTTCAAATAGATTTCCTTTATATAAGGGACTTAACAACAAAAGACTTTTACCCAGCCCTTTTAGTTCAAACTGAGTACTCATTTGCAACTCTTTGGAGGCCAAACTTTTGGTTATCTCTTTTCGTCGATCAGGATCATTGTAAAGGTTATATTCTTTAAGCTGCTCTTTTCCTTCCTCTGGTGCAAGCCAACGTACTATATATTGATTATTCACCCATGCAATTGCTCGGTAGCCGGGCTGATCATGAATATAATGCATTGCATCCGCCTTCCATTCGGTTTCGGATGGTGTTTGTTGACTTATCCAACGTTTGGCCATTCGGGAAAAAGAAGAAGTAAACTCTTGTAAATGAGATTCAATGACATCTTCAACATTTTCAATCTTCAACTGCAATAACATATTTAATGAATTTTCTTGGTTCTTTTTAGTAATCTGCCATCCTAGAGTAGTGATATTTAAAATTACGAACATCGTAATTAATGGCAGGGAGACTCGCGAATGTTTTACATTTTTTGAATTGATGTAAAAAATGATACCTAAGCTTAAAAGGATTAAACCCAAAGAAGTATAAATAGAAATTTTCATCCATCTTCCAGCTCCAAAGCGTGCTGTAAAATCCATAAAATAATCAGTCCCGGCGATAAATCCCAAACTCAAAATAAAGAATACACCGACTAAACTTACCCCAAGCCAATTAGGTGAAAAATCGAAAGAAATAATTAAAAAACAAAGTGAAACAATGATAAAACTTAAAGCCACACTTGGAGCCATAGGACCTGGGTATAACTTGTAATCTAATGCAAGAATTTTGATGAAGAAAATATCAATACCTAGATTTGCATTCGCGATATGCTCATACAAAATAAATGCCGAAAATAATAAAAGAATACAACTAAGAAGTCGGCTGGCTTGTATTGCTTTTCGATACAAACAAATTAAAGCTAGGCCCGACAAAATAAAGCCCAAAGTAGTGGTGGGTCTCATAAAAATATATTCGGGGAGTTCGTCGGGTAAATGAGAGCTAAAATACCAAGCAAAAAAATCAAATAACCCCACAAAGAAACAGATTCCTCCAATTAGACACGTAAAAGTCCTATAGTATACCTTTTCATCCATTTTCATTTCCTTGGCCTATAAATAGAGTATAAAACAAAGAAAAACCTATAGATACATTGAAAGCATACTCTCAAAAGTAGATGTTCAATAAGGTTTAAAGAGACGGACTTTCTTCTAAACTATACTCATCTAAAGCTAGCAAGATGTTTTCTTCAAGAGACTTCGCTTTTCCTATAGGTTTATTAACTCCATTGATGATAATAGAAAAAATAAATGTTTTTTGGTGGGGATTGGTGATAAAGCCTGATAAAGAAGATATGTCATGCATTGAACCTGTTTTGGCATAAACATTATTTTCAAGCATAGTCTTCTTCATTCTCTCCTTTAACGTTCCTGAAACACCAGCTCGTGGCAGTGCATTGTAGAAAATAGGTTTCATAGCTGGATCATGATAAAGATCGCTAAGCAAAACTACCATTTGTTCTGGCGTAACCAAATTATAGCGGGTTCCCTCGCCATCGATGATATCCATTTGTGACATATCAAGATGGGTGTGTTCAGATAATATTTTTTTAATCGCAAAAGCCCCTTCTTTGTGCGTGCCTTTCCCGCTTAGAGTAAAGCCTAGTTTTTTAGTTAGACTGTTTGCATAGAGATTATCTGATTGTTGTAACATATGAGTAATCAGGGTACTCAGTTTTTTTGATTGGAAACTCGCAATAAAAGTAGGATCAGCTGGAGAGGTGCCGGTAATAATTTTTCCTTTCAGGGCAATATTGTGTTTATCAAAGGTTTTTTGTATCACTTGTTTTACTACCAATATCGGATCAGGGATAGCAAGTTCTATTACTTTTGGATTTTTTTCCTGAATCATACATCCATATAAGCGAATGGTATTATTTGGATTGAGTTCAATATTCAAGCTGCAGTGGTCTTTCCCTTCTTCTTTACTCACTGTTAAGACTTCATTTATCACAGTTAGTGCTTTAAGCTGTGTTTTGGGTTTAATGTCGACCCGTTTACCCAGTTCTTTAGCGCTGGTAAGTTCATAAGCCACTTTATTTTCGTTGATAATTGCAGCCGTATCTGGAGCAGCATAATACCAACCTAAATCATCATAAGAAGTTCCACTTGGATAATTTGGTTCTTGATATTGCGAACTGTCAATTATTATATTTCCTTGAATGGAGTTTATATTATTATTTTTTTTCAAGTTTAATATTAATGAAGTTAGATTATCGGCAGTAAACGAGGGTGATCCGGTAAATTGAACATAGTAATTTTTTTCTTTTCGGGAAAGTGTTGTTATAAAACGATAATCTGGTTTTAATTGATAAAGAGCCGCTGCAGCAGTAAGCAACTTCATGCCACTAGCCGGAGAAAGCAATTTATCTGCATTTCTGCTGTAAACAACACGACCAGTTTCCGCTTCTTTAATAAGTATACCAACGGTTGCATGGGGTAATTTTTGTGCAATAATCCCGTCTATTTTTTCTGAAAGCGTTTGAGAATTTCCCATTTGATTAAAGAAAAAAGCGGCAAAGAAACATAAATAATTAGAATAGCGCACGACATTTACCCTAATGAGATACATGAAGTATAGCTTTACCGATTCAGAGCCGAAGTGCAACCCCTAATCCAATATTTTGGTCAGGCAATATATCTGGGGATTTTTAATAAATAAGGTTCACCCATAGCAAGACAAGATAATAGTTAGATTTTTCCATTCTATAAGTTCAAATTGGGGCGATTCGGTTTTGTAAAGCTTCGGGAAAATACTTCCGGTGTAATGTCCTTGGGACTCAATTCATCGAGATGAATCATTTTAAAAAATGATTTATTAGCCAGCGAACTTATATCTGGATTTTCTGGATAGTACTTAAGTAAGGGAAAAAATAATGCTTGGCCAATGACATACCTTTTGTCCCTGCTCTCAGGAGAAAGCCCCCAAATGTTCTGATACGTCATAGCAGCAACTTCATGATTTATCGACTTGTTGCCTAAATAAAGCATTACATGGCCACCAATATAAATAAGGGTCATGAGTGGATGCCCTTGTGTTTTCAAAGTACTAATTCGCTCATCAACCGTATTTTTAGTTAAATCGATCCCTGAGCTTATTTTAGCCTGTTGTGCGGAATTGCGCGGCAACCAAATACCGAATGGAGTAAATATGCTTTTTAGTTCTTGGGAGCAATCATTAAAAAAGAAAGCTCCTCCCCAACCATAAGGACGATTTTGTAATTGTTCTAATATTCGACTCATATTTTTTTTTGTAGCCTCAAGAGGCATTAGACTAGCGGATTGGGAGCGCACAAATCCAGTCTGGATCACTGCTTCATGAAGTTCATTTTTTATTGGAATCAAGATAGAAATATGATTTTGAGTACGGCTATGGAATGGGAACACTGCACCGATGTAGCCTGCGAATTGAAAGTGACCACGTTGATTTACAATACTTGCTTCTGTTTCAGTGATGGCTACTAAACTTTTTTTTGACGCTTGTTTCCAGTGTTCAATAAATCCATTAGAAGCATAAGCAACATCTGAGTTTTTTACCCATGCAAAATAAGCGTCAGGTGTTAATACTAAAGACCAGGCGCTATCCTGGGAAACTGTAAAAACATAAAGTGGTGTTCCCGCCCAAATCACTGATTCTTGTAAATTATCAAAGGGAAATCCTTGACCGGGAATCGTAAAATGGAAAAAATCTGGGGCACCATCTGGTAAAGCGCGGGCAAAGGTATTATTTACAGCTATTGCTCTATTCTTTTCGTTAAATGCTAATATTTCAATAGCTGGAAAATTCATATTGTTTTTGATTCGATTTAACCATCGCTCATCATGCTCTTTAAAGTTTTCTGCATAGTGTCGTTCTTCTTCTGATTTATTTTGATTATCAAATTCCGTTAATAATTCCAATTCAATTTTTTTCACTACAGGGATAATAGAACTGACCATTCTCTCACTCCAAGGAGAGAGGCCTTCTGAATTATCTGAGTAATAGTGATTATAAAATTGATGCAATTGAATCTCTTGATATTCCGGTTTTAATAAGGGAACCTCATTGTCCTTACTATCTGAAGGGAAATAATCATGAATATCTTGAGAGTAGGATTTTAGCGAGAAATCATAAATCGGGACTTCAGTAGCAAAAGAAGCGGACAGAAAGAAAATACCTAAAAGCGAAAAAGCTCCTTTGCTTAAGCCCCTGAATCTAAATACCTTGAAACGCATAAAACAAAATCCAATCCAATAAAATAAAGAACAATTATACGATTAAATGCTCATTGTATAAGAAGTTCATCTTTCACAATTGCTGTTGACTCTTCTACCATAGAAACAACATGCTCATGACGTGATGGACTTAACAATCTTTGAGAGGAGTATAGAATAAAGATACTTAAAGGTAATAAGGTCAATAGATCAAAAGGAAACTTTAAAATACCTATTCCACCGAAAGTGCCTAAATAAGAAACAACAAGTAGGGTCACCATGTAAAATAAAAACCAGTATAAAAGAGAACGATTATCCCATGAGTTTGCGCGATGATATATATAATAAATTAGAAGACCAAACAGTAAAGCAATATCTAACTTCCAAATAATCGAAAATCCACACCAATAAAGCATTAAATTACAAAAATAAAATGCAATATGTGAACAAACAAGTGCTCCAGAAAGTCTAAAGGGCCTAGGCGTTAAAGGCTGTAATTTACGCATTGCTAAAAGACATATAGGTCCAATACTGTATGAAAGAATACTTGCAGAAGATAGAAATGCTACCAATTTCTGCCATCCTGGAAATGGGAGAAACGAAAGCATTCCAACTAATAAATTTGCATAGAGAGTCACATAAGGAATTTTATGACGATTTACCTTTAAGAAGATTTTGGGCAGGTGATCATTCAAAGCCATTCCATATAAAATTCGTGAAGTCGCAGCGGTATACACTAAAGTAGTTCCAAATGGAGAAAAAGCCGCATCGATCATCAACAAAGTAGCTACAACTCCTAAGCCTAAAAGCAAAGTTAAACCTACTAAAGGTCCACTATCTCCTGGGTAACTCAGAGCTTGCCAACCATGTGATAAATATTTTTGTGGTACTGCCGCAATAAAACTTAATTCAAGCATGAAATACAAGACAAATCCAATCAAGACGGCACCTAAAATAGCAATAGGAATATTTCGTTGTGGATTTTTTACCTCTCCTGCCAATACCAAACCATTTTGAAATCCAGTGAACGCAAAAGCAATACCTCCAGCAGAAAGTGCGGTAAAAATATTTACCCAACTTTCTTTATCCGACAAATTGATCTTGATGTTATCCATGGTTGGAGCAACATGAAGTAAAGAAACGATTGCAATACTTGGTAATATAAATTTAATGATACTTGCATATTTATTACATTCAACAAGCAATTTAATTCCGTAGGAGTTCAAGACCACGACAAAAAGCATGATCCCCATTGCTGCAATATAACCATAGCCGGAGAGTGTGAAGGTTGAGGAATCTTTAACTATTAATATCGGGAAAAAATGACTTGAGTACTGCAAAATAGCCTGTATTTCTATCGGGGTCATTACGACATAAGACAACCATGATGTCCATGCAAATAAAAACCCAACCTCCTTCCCATGAGTAAAAGTAGGATAATTAGACATCCCGCCAGATATGGGAAACATAGTACCCAGCTCACAAAGAGGTAGAGCAATAAAAATCATAAATACAGTAGCAATAATCCATGAAATTAATGAATTACTACCTGCCATTTGGGCACTAATGAATGGGCTAAATAACCACCCTGAGCCGATCATTCCGCCAGCAGAGGCAATAAGAATATTAGTTGTTGAAATATCCCGTTTTAACATAACAAACCTATGAGGATGGTGATACTCCAATTTAGCCAGAAAGTAATTCATTATACAAGTTTAAATAATTCCAGATAGGTGCAACTACTTCTTAAAACTCTTTGATTATCACTTGTGCTTTAACCACTTTTGTAAATAGGAAATGAGCGATAAAACTAGTACTGTTTCCGTTCAATGGCTTCAATTTCTTTTATGATCAGTTCCCCTTCTTCATCAGATTGAGTATTAAACCAAGACTCCAAAATTTCTTTTGCCAAATCCTGTGTTAGAAGTCGATTGGATAAGGCTAAAACATTCGCTCGGTTCCATATTCTTGCACCTCTTGCAGTTTGAGCATCCGTGCATAATGCCGCTCTTATTCCGGGAATTTTATTCGCCACAATGGAAATGCCAGTCCCTGTCCAGCAAAAGAAAATACCTTCATCACATTCACCATCATGAATCGCTTCAGCAGCCATTTGAGCAGTTTCAATCCACGACTCATTTTGACGCGATTTAAGTGCACCAAATGGAATAACTTGATGTCCTAACCGTTTAAGTTCTTGCACAACAAACTCATTAACAGGATAAAGCTCATCGCTGCACACTGCTATTTTCATCGATTTATTACTCCCAGAAGAATGTTTTAATAAAACAAATATAATCCTATGGGCTCTATTTTATATAATGTAGGCCAAGAATACATCGCCAGAGCATAGTCCAGAGCAACGTTAATCAAACCACGCTGCTTTGTAAAATGGAGTTGAAATTTTTATTTGGACAAATTTTCAATTCCATTGAAATCAATATCATAAGTAGATGCAGGATAGAATCCCTTCTTGGCTCTGATTGCTCTACAAAGTACATTCAGCATCATCAGCATACTTTTCAGTTTAAACCAGGGGTAAGCTTTATGTTTTAAGACGTCATGTGCTCTTCGATAATCTTTAATGAATTGATGAGGATTTTTGAGTATATATTTCAAACAGTGAAGCATCATTCCTTGGCCCAGCATAAAAGGCTGCATGTGTTGCATATTAGGTATATCATACTGTCTTTGTCCACTTAAAATAGTATGCCAATCAATTTTATCAGTTAAAAGATGGAACCCACTGGTTACTCTTGGGTTACACTCTAAAACATATGCTTTATCATTCATTAAAATAAAATCAAACGCTATTTGGCCACTAAATTGAAATTTCTTGCAAAATATCTTAATAAAATCAGTGATTGGTTTTATTTCTGCGGGTTCAAAATATATTCCGGTAGATAGGCCGGCTTGATATTTTGAGTAATAGCAGGATTGAATTAATACTTCACCTTTATGCGCAATAGCATAAGTACTGTATTCTTTACCTGGGATAAACTGTTGAGCAATATAAGGTTCATTAACAGGGAGATTTGCAATGATTTGTGGTGAAGGGTTGATGAGTGTACGCGATCCAAAACGAGAAAAAACAGGCTTTAATACCAAAGGTACGTCCTTTGGAAGACGCTCTTTATCTTTATCTGTTTTAAGTAACCAGCTTTGCGGCGCAGTTAAACCGTATTCCCTAACAAGCTGGTTAAATGCATACTTACTATGTAATTGATTCAGGCGTTCAAAAGGTTCACAGAATACTTTGGTATGCTTTGATAATTGTTCATAGCCTTGGCTTATATGAAAAATTTCCTCGCATGATGGAATAAGTAAATCAATTTTATGATGGATAACTAGTTCTTCGATTGTATTTAAAAACGCAGCCAGGTTTTGATTGGGTTTAGGAATCACGAAATGCTTTTTTACTCCCTTAACCAGTCGCGCTAGCGGATAAAGCATACTCTCGGCACTATAGACCTCATATCCTTGACTAATGAGGCTACGCATAATGTCCATAGTAGCAGGCGCCCTACCTCCAGTAATTAAAATCTTCATCTAAATCATTTCCTTAAAACCATTAATCTACTTTTCAAAATCCAGCATTCAATCAATAAGAAAGGATAAAGTTATTTCGCTTATCTCCTAGCGCAATTCTATTTTCAAATAATTTTTGATAGATGTTTATAAAAATTATAGGGCGTTGCGCAAATTAATAATCGCTCTAATTCTTTGGCAAAGACCATGTGATGTTGCGGAGAAATCATTTTTGAAATTATTTCATTAATCATATAAGCCATTTGCATGGAGTCTCCTCCCAGATTGTCAAAAGTAACATGATTATCAATAAGTTCAAGGGGTAACGATAATACGTTTGCAAATAATTGACGAATTTTTGTTAGTAAATCCTTCTGTACGTCTATCTTATTAAAATTCAAATTAGAAGTTGGTGCTGGTAATTTTTTATAATCTACTTTTCCATTAACCGTTAAAGGGAATTCAGGTAGAAAAGTAAAATATTTGGGTATCATATAAGAAGGAAGAATGGTAGCTAGCTTATCGTGCAAATCAATTCTCTCTTGCGAATCTGAAACTAAATATGCAGCTAATTCATTATGATCCTCACCCATAAGATGATCCTGCTTTATGAGTGTTACCACAGCTTGCGAGATCCCATCTATTCCTAATAACACATGTTCAATTTCCGCCAATTCAATGCGATGACCGCGTATTTTTGTTTGATAATCTGTTCTTCCTAAATAAACAAGCAAACCATTTTCTCGGTGGGTCGCCAAATCACCACTCTGATACATACGATCGCCTGGAAAAAAAGGATCATTCATAAAATGTTTACTTGTTAACTGGGGTTGGTTTAAATAACCCACTCCCACATTACTTCCCGCAATATAAATTTCCCCTTTTTCTGCAAGTCTGACTGGTTTGAGTTTATTATCTAAGCAATAAATGCGAGTATTTGCTATAGGAATACCAATAGGCACGCTTCCTTGAAGATCGTTAATAACATCAAATTGATGAACCATACATCCCACCGTAGTTTCCGTTGGACCATATTCATTAAATATTCGGGCCGCAGGTAATTTTTTACTAATAGTGTGTGCCAATTTACAAGGAAAATCTTCTCCACCAACGACCAAAGTTAATGAATGTTCCGAGATCATTGGTAAATTGCTAATCATTCGCAAATGTGAGGGCGTTAGCTTTAAAAAATTGATTGCTGGGTTTGTAAGGATATCTTTAAGCATCAGTGAGCTAAGGGTCTCTTGGACTAACCTAATACTCCCACCCGAAAGTAAAGGCAAATAAAGTGATGTTACGGTTAAGTCAAAAGCAATGCTTGTAAATAACACTGTATGATAAGGTTGATTCGTATTTCCATAGGCTCCAACAGCCCAAGATAAATAATTCAGTAATTGCCCATGATTAATCATGACTCCCTTAGGCATCCCAGTAGAACCCGAGGTATATATGATATAAGCCAATTGAGTGAGTAAGTTTCCATTATTTTTTGGTATATGGGAATTTAAAATCTGTATTGGAATATGGGTACTTAATCCAGGGTAATCCTGCTTTAATACCGCGAATTCTTCATGAACCACCAAAGCAGGTTGCGCATCTTCCAATATAGCTAAAACCCAAGCGCTGGGTGATTTTATATCAATAGGAATATAAGTAGCCCCTAGATACCAACAAGCAAGAATAGAGCAAATCATAGTCTCATTTCTTGGTAAATAAATAGCAATCTTGTCCCCGCTCTGAATACCTAAATCGGAAAAATAACTGGCAATTTCCAAAACACGATGACCCAATTGCTGATACGTTGTAGTGTGAGTTCTAGAAATTAAAGCAGGTAAATGAGGATGCTTTAGTGCGCTCTCCCATATTTTTGTAAAAATTGTTTTCTCTTGGGGAAAATCAATCTGGGTATTGTTATATACAGGCCATAGGGTATCGCAATAAGATAAACTCTGCCGAACTAACTTAGGCGCATCAATCAACTTTTTAAATTGGTTGACTAAATGGGTACTTGTTTCAAGTGTGGCATGGGCATTTGAGACAGAGAAACAAATAGTCGTGGCATTCTCATGTTCGGTTACAGTAAGGACAATGGGAGCAATAGGAACATTAATTGGCAAAAAATAACCATCAAGCGCTTTACAGTCTTGACCTAAATAGAGATCTGATAAATTAATCGATAGTTTCGACACAATTCCAGACATCATATATTTATTTTTTTTGTTCTGATAATAAATCAATGCTTTAAGTAGCCCTTTTAGCAAGGGCAAAGGTAGATGGTTCATATAAGCATCAAAGGTTCCTATGCGTAGTTCATTCTGCTCACTAAGTTGCTTCACAATATCATAATAAATGGAAGCCCAGTCCGACCCTTTTTTTGCTTCGATAAAAATAGGATTTGTAAAATTTGCTGTAGTATTCGCCTCAATATGATGACGTAAATCTACTGGAATCATAAAACGGGCCTTTTCAGCGCCAAAATGTGTACTGCGCTCTAATAATATGTGACAAATCTTAGCCGTTAGCGCATTAATTTTTCCAGGAAGGGTTACTTTATGCCATAAATAATGAGTATGAGTGGCGCCAGTAGTGCCTGTTGGTGCAATGCAATCCAATGGAAAATTGGATCTACATTCAGTTTTTCGTTTTTCACTGAGGAATTCATAGTCAGTCATGGTACAGTTTGTACCCACTAAAGGTTGTTTTCTCAATGAACGAAAAATATCCTTTACCCAATGATACAAACCCATGCCATCCATTACCCCATGAAACGCACGGAATACTAAAAAATGGCGTTCCCCTTTGATGTAGGTAATTTGTGTCCCAGGATAGGAAGGTACAAACTTATGTCCATGGAACAATGATAAGTCTTGAATATTATGTCCATCCCATTCCATCTCGATAACTTGAACAGTGTTCAGATCGACCAACTCATCGGGGATCTTATACCAAATCGAATGAATGACTCTTAATCCAGCTTGCAAATGGACATATGGGTTTGCATCACTCGCTCGAACAATTGCTTTATTGAGCGAAGATACATGCACTTCTGAATCCATTTCAAGCACCAATTGTAGCGAAAAGGAGTGATTCATAGCATCGCCTGCAAGATACAGTTTTTCACTCGGTGTAATTGAACGTTGAACCTTTGTTTTGGATTGATGTGAGGGCATAAATTAAAAATATAGATGGCAGTTTTTTGAATACAACGTAACCTGGTAGGTTAATAATTTTACATCAAAAGTCATATTAATACCAACAATCGTGTATTACATTATAAAAGCTTAATGTAACAGAAGGATAAATTGCCTAGGCATTGTTTTACTCACCTAGGCGAAAGATTTATAAATATTTATGATGATTTTCTTCGCTGCATAATTTGCGAAAAAAATTCCGGCTTGTTTAACCCCATAGAGGCAAAAATTTGGGGAACTCTATCCCATGAACCCTCTTCCTCTATACTTGCAACAATTAATTCAAACCCAGCTTTTTTATCGGTCTCTAATCCCCATCCATTTATAAAGCTGAGACCTCTCAAACGTTTTGCAGCGATATGACCTAATGCTATTGCTGCTGATAAATAAGCATGAGCTTCTTCAAAAAGCTGGTTACATTTTTTTAAATTGGATTCGCTTTTAAAAATGCCTTCTTTTTCTAAATTTTGTCTAAATTTAGCTTCTTCGAGAACCATTTGCCCTAACTGATAATTAGCTTCTGCATCATCAAGCATTGCGGCAGCTCTATAACATTCCATATACATCACATTGGCATAAGGGAACTTTTTACTTCCTCTCAATGTATTATAAATAGCTGCCAGTTCAAAATAATATGCAATTTCTTTTTTAAGGAGTTCGTCTCCGGGTTGATTATTTACCCGATTTGCTTGCATTGCTTTTATCTTCTTTGTAATTCGTTTAATTTTCCAACGTTTTAAATAGGACATAAACTCTCCTGCCATTTACTATGCTGTTACTTGAATCAGATATTGTAAGAAAAAAATTGCCATTAAAATTAAAATCATTAAAGCAAGAATCTTAAGTCCAAAACCGGCAGATTCTTTTATTTCCTTCCCAATTTGTTTACTAGGAGGATTCTCTTGTTCTTCTTGAGGTTTTAGCTCTGACTTATAAAGATTATTATCAATATGATTCGATACAAAATAAGAAATCAATCCCGTGATGAGGCTGGGTACAAAAAACATTAACCAAACAATAAGCTTACTTTGCCCAACGGTATAGTTATAATCATCTTGCAAGGAACTCAGAAGTGTCATAACCATCTCAGGAACATTATAATTTAGTCCCCAAGCTAGATAGGGTAATAGGTATAAACTATAGAACAATAATCCCAAGCAAAGAACCAAACAAATCATGCCTAAAATATAGAGCTTACTGTTTTGGCTAAACCGATCTTGTTCCATATCACCTCTTAAATAACCTTTTCTTTTTATTTAAGATAGCAGATGGATTTAAATAAGTACACTTACTGGTGATATTAACCATTTCATTTTAAAATAGAATATATCTATCATTTTCATTATAAGGCAATAAATGAAGCGCTATGTTTTTATGATTTCCGATGGCACAGGGATTACTGCTGAAACTTTAGGCCATAGTTTAATCACCCAATTTGAAAATATTAAATTTGAGCGACTCACCATCCCTTATGTTGACTCTTTAAAGAAAGCAGAACATGCTGTTGCACAAATCAATCAAGCTTTTGAGGAACAGGGAATCAAACCTCTTGTATTTACAACCCTGATTGATCCAGAAATCAGAAATTACTTTAAAAAAGCTAATGCTCGCGTTTTCGACTTATTCAATACTTTTATTGGCCCCATGGAAGAAGAGCTTAATGAAAAATCTTCATATACCGTCGGAAAAACTCATGGTGTAGTGAACAGTAAACTCTATTTGCATCGATTAGAAGCAATTGATTTTGCGTTATCGCATGATGATGGCGTGAAAACTCGAGGCTATGATAAGGCTGATATTATTCTTATTGGGGTTTCACGTTGTGGAAAAACCCCAAGTTGCTTATATATGGCACTACAATACGGTATTTTGGCTGCAAATTACCCTTTTACTGAGGAAGAAATTATCGGTTTTAAATTACCCGATGTACTCAAACCTTATAAAAACAAACTATTCGGGTTGACCATTGATCCGCAACGTTTACAACAAATCAGGGCAGAGCGCAGACCGAACAGTAAATATGCTTCCCCAGAACAATGCCGTCTGGAGGTGAAAGAAGTCGAGGCTATGTATCAAAAGGAAAAAATTTCTTATATTAATTCGACAAAATACTCTATTGAGGAAATATCAACAAAGATACTGGCTGCCTCAGGTTTACAACGTAAGATATAGAACAGGAAGTTTTTGGTTAACAGTATCCTGGATATTAATGCCGCAAAACTGAAGAAAATTAGAAACACCACAATGGGAGAAACTATTTGGAAGCACTAGGGAAGTCTGCATTACAATCATAACGACTATCATTAGCTAGAAAGGTCTTGCAACTTTGATTAATTGTGTATTTGACAGTTGTAGCATCGGGTACCGCTATATTTTTCTTAGAATACATTTGCCAGATGATAACCCCTCCACTGTCCTTTTGTTCACTAAGGATTTTATCGACTAATTGATTAGTAAGTTGCAATTGTCCACCAACAGTTTTCGGATAAGCGGGTTGATTTACTTCAAAACCAAATTGTATTTTTGCATTAATATGATATTTGGCTGGTAAAAAAGTTACTTTTCCAATGCTATCAATTGTTAAACTCGGATTAGTAACACGGTCGGCTTTAAGCCAATTGATAAAATCGTTCATATAAGCACCGACTTGACCCGGTAAATCTAAAGGCCCGTTAGCATAAGGTGCACAAACAACCGGATTGTCTCCACATAGATCATAGGTCATTAAACCAATGCTATCAAAGCGGGAAACGAGTGCTTCATCTTTATTCGTAAGATTATACCACAACCCTTTCAAGTTTCCCTTCCACCACAAACCTCCTTTCGTATTAATATCCGGATATTTGTCTCCAAATACAAAGCCCGTAATTGGGCGAGCACCCACGGGGGGTGACGCGGTGCTAAACTTAAGATATTTTGCGCTGGGATTGTCCATTATCGCGTGTAAAATTGCATCCACTTTATCAATTGTTTTGGGCATCACATAAGAGGATCCAGAATTTATTCCGTATTTCATGAGATTTTTATAAGTTGGACCACCTGCTTTAAGAATGCTTTGCGCAATATCAGTTGACCATTCACCGCTTGTGCTAGGCCCCCAAGCAACAGCATATTCATCTGCATGCCAAAATTCTTCGTAGTCAAAATCAATGCCATTCACACCTAAGTCATTTGCTAATTTTACTAAATTTTCATAAGAAGTTTTTGCTTTTGATGCCTGTTCGGGATCAGTTGGATCAGGAAACCAATCATAGAACGCTTGACTCGTAGTTGAAGTTAATATCCTACAACTCTCTTTTACCACACTAAAGTTACAACTGTAATTCCAACCACCTACCGCTAGAAATGTTTGAATCTTTTTTTCTTCAGATAATTTGATTGCGGATTTTAACGCATTAAAAGCTTGAGCACCTTTACCATCGTGATCTGTAAAGTAACCTAGTATACCGGTTGTTGCTAAATTACCAGCTTGGTAATCGATCAAAGTCGGTCTAACAAATGAGAAGATAACCCTGTTAAAATTAGGTTTTTTTAACTTTACTAAATCATTAACGTAGCGTTGAAGCTGCTCTGGGGTTTCAAGAAGCAAATAAACTGAAACGACTTTTTCATTAGGGTCAATACCTGCATATAAAACAGAACTTGCAAGCATCAATATAGTATACAACACAGAGAAACCAGTCCGTTTCAGTTTCATTGATTCTCCCTAGTCTACCAACCAGATACTGTTTAAATTATATACATTTAATAGGGATAAGCAAATGAATCTACTTTTGTAAGTAATAGGATCTGGGGTCAACGTAATGGAACTTAAGATATTAATATCGAATGTTCCATACGTTAAATTTATCTGTGTGAACGAGTTACTCGACAACCCATAATTGCATAAAATCATCCACTTTCATGGTTGCAAGTGTATTTGTATCACTCATTGCTTGCATAATCCGTTCTACCCTATCTGCAGAAAATTGGGTGCTTAGGTTCTTTTTGAATTTGGATAATAAAACGGGAATACCTTCCTCACGTCTACGTTTATGACCAATGGGATATTCCACAGTAACCAAATCACTTTCAGTACCGTCTTTAAAAATAATTTTAATACTGTTTGCAATCGAACGTTTTTCAGGATCATGGTATTCACGAGAAAAACGTTCATTTTCAGTAACATGCATTTTTTCACGTAATGCATCTATTCGGGGATCTGCTGCAATATCGTTTTCATAATGTTCTGCTTTTAAATCACCGAATAATAAACCTATTGCCACCATATATTGCAAACAATGATCCCTATCAGCAGGATTGTGCAAAGCACCTTGTTTACTGATAATTCGGATCGCCGATTCATGAGTTACTAAATCAATTCGAGCGATTTCATCAAAACGATGTTTCACAATCGGATGCAGCATAACAGCACACTCCACAGCAGTCTGTGCATGAAATTCAGCAGGATAAGATAATTTAAATAATACGTTTTCCATGACATAACTGCCGTAAGGACGTTGAAACTTAAATATTTTTTTGTCAAAAAGTACATCATAAAAGCCCCAGGTAGGGACACTTAATGCACTTGGATAACCCATTTCACCGGCTTTAGCAATTAATGCTAATCGAACTGCTCTAGATGTAGCATCACCTGCTGCCCATGATTTCCTTGAGCCTGCATTAGGAGCATGTCTATAAGTTCTGAGGCTTTGACCATCCACAAAAACTTGAGATAAAGTTCTTAACATCATATCTCTATCTGCGCCAAAAAGTTGAGCTGCAACAGCAGCACTAGCAATCTTAACTAAAAAAACATGATCCAGTCCAACTCGGTTGAAACTGTTTTCCAAAGCAAAACACCCTTGAATTTCGTGCGCCTTAATCATCGCGGTAAGTACATCCTGCATTAAAATAGGTGCCTTACCATGAGTACAGTTTTGTCGACACATATAATCTGCTACTGCAAGAATGGCACCTAAATTATCAGAAGGATGCCCCCATTCTGCAGCAAGCCATGTGTCATTAAAATCCAGCCAGCGTATCATCGCCCCTATATTGAATGCAGCCTGTACAGGATCAAGCTCGTATGCAGTACCTGGAACACGTGCACCACCAGCGAGAGTTGCGCCAGGTACAACTGGACCCAAGAGTTTAGTACATTCCGCAAAATTTAATGCTAAAATTCCACATCCCAATGTATCCATAAGACATAAACGGGCTGTCTCATAAGCCAAAGCACTATCAATTTTCTTGTTTAATACATAATCCACTATATCAGTCATAACCTGATCATAATCAGGCTTAATGTTGTCTTCTACATAACTGTGCATAATCACCTCTTGTCTTATTAGAGTGTATTGACGAACCCTATCTAGGCTATATTCACCGGCTTGTTCGCGGAATCCATGAGCATTCGGATTAATCACATCTCCATCTTATTTTGATGTCCTGGATCCCGCGAACACATCGCGGGACTCTACTTAAATAGCGATGCTGTTGTGCTATTCACTATCTTTTCATTCATATGTTAATGCATGGATGGAACAACTACCCTCTCGTTTCAATAGCTGGAAACTCTTGAGGTTCAGGTCCAATATATTCAGAAGTGGGTCTGATCAATTTATTATTGGCTCTTTGTTCAAATACATGTGCTGACCATCCTGTGATGCGCGACATAACAAAAATGGGTGTGAATAAGAATGTAGGAATACCGCAATAGTGGTACGCCGAAGCACTATAAAAATCTAAATTAGGGAATAATTTCTTTTCATTCCACATTACTTCCTCAATACGTTCCGAAATATGATATAAAAGAAGATCATCTTTATCTTCACCTAAACGGAATGACCATTTTTTGATGATATCAGAACGTGGATCACTAGTCGTATACACTCGATGTCCGAATCCCATAATAAGTGCTTTATTGAGTAACATTTTTTTCAATTCAGTTTCAGCTTGATCCGGACTATTAAAACGTTCTATCAGCTCCATTGCTGCTTCATTGGCCCCTCCATGTAAAGGACCGCGTAATGTACCAATCGCACTTGTAATTGCAGAGTAAAAATCAGCCAGTGTTGCTGCAGTAACTCGTGCAGCAAAGGTAGAGGCATTAAACTCATGTTCTGCATATAGAATCAAAGATACATTCATCATCTGAGCTTCTTTTTTACTTGGCTTACGTCCATGTAATAAGGCTAGAAAATGTGCACCTGTTGTTTGCTCTTCACTTAGGCCATTGATTTCTTTATTATGGAAATGCCACGCATACCAGTAGCACATTATTCCCGGAAATAAAGCCAACAATCGGTCTGCAATATGATATTGCTCGGAAAAGTCATGTTCTGGTTCAATTGTTCCCAAAAATGAACAAGCGGTTCTTAGAACATCCATAGGATGGGTATTTTTTGGAGTTAATTTAAGTACTGTTTTTAAAGTCTCTGGTAAGGTTCTTAGATTAACTAATCGTTTAGTATATTCATCCAGTTCTTTTTGAGTAGGAAGTTTTCCATAAAGCAATAGATAGGCAACCTCTTCAAACGTCGCATACTCTGCTAAATCATCAATTGAATAGCCCCTATAATTCAAACCCTTCCCTGCTAGCCCAACTGTACAAATTGCTGATTGACCCGCAACAACCCCGGCTAAACCGCCGCTTTTAACACTCATTGTCTTCCTCCATCAATTGGTCTAGTTTTTGTTCGTATTGATAATAACCAAGTATTTCGTATAGTTCCTCACGTGTTTGCATTTTATCGAGCATAGACTTTTGCGTGCCGTTCTGAAGAATTGCGCTATAGGTATTTAACGCCGCTTGAGACATAGCTCTGAATGCACTTAAGGGGTACAAAATTAAGGATACCCCTACCTGCTTGAGTTCTTCTTGATTAAATAAAGGGGTTTTACCGAACTCAGTAATATTTGCCAGCACAGGTACGGGAACCGATTGAGTAAAGGTTTGATATTCTTCCAGGTTAATCATTGCCTCAGGAAATATCATATCAGCACCTAGCTCAACACAAAGTAAGGCTCGTTCAATAGCTGCATTCATTCCTTCAACAGCATAGGCATCTGTTCGAGCCATGATAACAAAATCAGGATCTTGGCGCGCATCCACTGCTGATTTAATTCGATCCCCCATTTCTTTCAGAGACACAATAGCTTTATTGGGTCTGTGTCCGCATCGTTTTGCCAATACCTGATCTTCAATGTGAATGGCAGCAACTCCGGTTTTTTCCATGAGTTTCACTGTTCTGCCGATATTAAAGGCATGTCCCCATCCCGTATCCACATCTACAAGTAGAGGTAAAGAACAAGCTTCAGTAATTCTGCGTGCGTCTTCAAGAACTTGAGATAAATTAGTCATACCCAGGTCAGGTATACCGTAGGATGCATTTGCAACACCAGCTCCTGAAAGATATATTGCTTTTGCACCAGCGGATTGTGCGAGCATAGCAGAGTATGCATTTATGGTACCCAATACGGGTAAAGGTTTATTTTCTTTGACTATTTGTTTGAAGGCTTTGCCCATGGAACTTACCATTAGCTGTCACTCCTTGATCTTATTGTGAATCTTATCACGCTGGAAAAATCAAATGGAACTCGATCTTTAGGTGAGAGCCCCATAATTTCTCTTCATCCCAGCTAGGGATTAATATTATGCTCTAATGAGAATTCCATCTCAATCGATTTTAACCGAACCTCTAATTATATTTTTACGTAAAAAACGTGCAGGTGATAAAGCATATTGCAAATTCCTTGGAAGACAACCCATTTCGTTATTTATTACAGAAGCGAGCCATTCCGCACATAATGGAATTGTTGTCAGGCCTCGAGAACCAAATCCAGCACAAGCATAAAGACCGGGATAATAAGAACCTGCTTGGCCTATCCAACGTTTTGCATTAGTCTCCAACCGCGCAAATTGTTGCATAAATTGTTCGGCCTGAGCAATTTGCCCCACTATAGGGAGATAATCGGGGGTTGATGCTCTGACACCTGCCCAATGATTACTTACTGTTTGAGACCACAACACTTTTGGCGCGAGCTCTCTAAGCTTAGCCAAATTACTTTGATCGTCTTGGGATTTGATTTGTGGATTTGCTGATTTTAACTCATAGGTAGCACCTAACTGATGAATACCCTTTATGGCTGGAAGAACATGACCCTCGCCGCAAACAGGCAATTTTAAACCTCCAGTTTGTTCGGTGGATGTAATCCCTGTCATTTGTCCCCGTATAGGTTTCACTGGCAAATACTCTGTTTCAGAGAATGAGTTGATTTTATGACCATTTGCTAGAATGAGCACTTCAGTTTCTAAATCATTCACGATCCATCGTTTATCAAAATTCAATTGTCTCACTGAGGTATTGGTAATCAAGGAAATACCTTCCGCACTTACTAAATACTGACATAATTCCGGAGAATTAATCCAGCCTGATAAAGGGATATGCAATCCGGGCTTGTCTAAAGGAATGCCAGCTAATTCTGTTGCACGCTGTGCATCTACGAGAGATCCTAACTCTGGATAATGTTCTAGCCAAGAACACAAGCTGGACTGCGCGGCTTCTTCTTTTTCAGAGTATGAAAGTAATAATGAACCATTCAACTCTCCAAGCTTTGTTTGCTTTAAAATACATTGATATGTTCGTGCAGCATATAAAAATGCAGTTAATAAGAATTGTGTTAATGGAGATCTGTAAGCAGAGAGCTTGGGAAATAAAACCGCTTGTTGATTTGCGGATCCTCCTCTTCCAACCTGATTTAATTCATCAATAATTGTTACGTTCCACCCTCGCTTATTCAGGGTATAAGCAGTAAAGCAACCAGCTAAACCCGCACCGATAATAATTGCTGATCTACGGGGATATTTTTCTGGCGTCCCTACATGCCAAGGTGTATGTCGTTTCGCAGTATTTTGTACCCCTAGTTGTGTAAAACGAGCACAAATCATATGACGTTTTGGCCCAAAACCTTTCCTTTTTTCGACCACAAATCCATGCTTGCTTAAACCAGACTTAACAGATCCTGCCGCGGTATAAGTGGCCAAAGTAGTATTTTCTTTTGATAACATCGCAATTATTTTAATCAATGATTCAGACCACATACTTTTATTTTTAGCTGGAGCAAATCCATCTAGAAACCATGCATCAATAAAAGCTGCTCTAAGCTCCTTCTCAAGCACAGCTTCCCCACAAATTAATAGTTGTTCATAACACTCCAATGCATCACCCAACATTAAGGTGAGTGTTACTCTGCCATTACAAAAGGATAAATGATGATATCCAGGAGTTAAGACAGGATAACTTGCTATCAGCTGCTGAACATACTTTTCCAATTGTGGCCAGGAACCGAGACTTTTTGTTAAATCCGCAAGAGATAAAGGATGTTTTTCACATGAAATAAAGTGCAACTTGGAGTTTTGGGGTGCGTATTGTTCCCATAAACTCCAACTTACAAGAAAATTTAACCCCAGTCCAAAACCCGTTTCTGCAATAGTAAATCTTGAGGGTTTATCATCAGAGAGTGATTGCCAACGATGGACTAAATCATTTCCATTAATAAATACATGAAGCGCTTGATTTATTGCACCTTCAGAAGAATGGTAAATATCATCGTATTGTGTGGAAAAAGGCAAAGTGTCCTGCCATCTCAACTCTGCCTTATTAATAGGTACAAAAAAATTACTCACATACTACTACTCGATTCGCAGCCATCCCTTTGGCTTCTTGTAATTCAGGTGCCTTTTTTTCCTGAATTAATTCCTTTAACTTAGGTACCAGGATAAAAAGTACAATTGAAGAACCAATTGCAAATAATCCTAACATTAAAAATACATGACTATAACCACTATTAGTTATTAAAGGTGAAACACTATCTTTACCATCAATCATTAAGTTGGAACTATAGCTGGATAGAGTTGCACCGACTCCTGAATTTAGCATCCACATGCCCATCATTACACCTTGTAACGAGGTAGGAGCCAAATATCCTATCATAGCATAACCAATTGGTGATATTAAAAGCTCACCAATACTTTGCAAAATATAACTTAAGATAATCCAGCTGGGGCTCACTAACCCTTCATAGTTGGCATAGGCAATACCAATAGGCAATATTGCAAAAGCAATACCAATAAACAACAATGCTAATGCAAACTGAGTTGGAATATTAATTTGTACTCCATTTTTACGCATTTTATGCAGGAATATTCCTAATAAGGGACCACCAATTACAATAGCGACTGTATTAATATTTTGGAACCATTGTGGAGGAATAATCCCGCTTGCATACTCTCGTTGAACATTATGGTCAATGAACACGGTAAGACCCATAGGGGCTATTTGGTAGAGCATCCAAAAAACAGTACCCACAATCATAAACACTGCAAATGCTACTAATTTATCTTTGGCTTCTTTTGTTGGTTGCTGACGTGCCAGATATAGAATTACCCCCAGCATTACAACGCCGGTTATCATTACTAATTTTTTAGCCCAGTCCGCATATTGGAGCATTTGTCCCAAAAAGAAAGGAAGCACTATAATCAAAATACTACCTACCAGCACAGCTCTTTTTTGAGATTGTTTGTCTTTTTTAGAGAATATTGTGTCTTTATCTGATAATTGCTGCCAACAATATAAACAAATAAGTAGGGCAATCAAATTTCCCAAACTACTCAGTAAGAAAAGTCGCTCGTAATTCTGGGTCAACTGGAATAATCCACTCAAACTAAAACCGACGAAAAAGCCAATGTTCATACCCGCATAGTTCATGAGAAATGCTGTTTCACGTCGCGTATCTTCTGGGGTGAAACATTGAGTTAACATGCAGTTCACGCAGGTTACGTTTAAACCCGATCCAGTTAGGAACGCTGCTAAACCATAATATAGAAAAGTAACATCACCGAAGGATAATAAAACGCAACCTATAATTTGCGCCACCATTCCTGCACAAAACAACGCACGGTTAGAGAGCAAACGACCGCCCCAAAAACCTCCAAGCAAGTGCAAGCCATAATTAAATGCAATAAACACGCCCATAATACTATTAGCAGTGCTAATTTGAAGTCCTAACTTGCCTTTCATATACAAAACTAGTGTTGAGTACAACACACTAAAACTTAAAGTAGAAACAATTTGAATAAAAAAAAGTGGAATAGTTCCTTGGGGCATTGACCTAATAAATTCCTTTTTATTTGTCATTATCGACATATGACCTTCCTTGTTAATAAGATCGTCTTTGAATATGACATGAGGAAAAAACACTGTCTAGGTATTTCAAAAATATATTTTAAACCTATTACTTTTCAATAAGTTATTACATTGCAACGCAATATAATCGTTTTTTTTTGAAATCAATAAATTATCAAAAACTGGGGTCCGCTTTATGCTTCCCGCAGGCTAAAACCAAACCCTACGATATTATTTTTTTAATTTTCTTAGAACTTCTTCCGCAGCCGTTTGCGTTTTAGCAATTTCACTTTTCCCATGGGCACTGGAAACAAATCCAGCCTCATACATTGAGGGAGCAAAATAAACTCCTCTATCTAACATCCCATGATAGAATTGTTTAAATAAACTCTCGTCAGAGGCAGCAACATCCGCATAGTCCGCAATGGATTTTTTTTCTGTAAAACAAAAACCAAACATACCACCTAATGAAGCGGTAAAAAATGGGATACCTAACAGTTCAGCAACATAAGCTAAAGCTTGGGTTAGACTTTGTGTTGTTTCACTCAGTTGTTTAAAAAACTCTGGTTTTTCAATTTCGGATAAAGTTGCAAGGCCTGCTGCCATAGCTAATGGATTACCTGAAAGCGTTCCTGCTTGATAAACCGGTCCTTCTGGCGCTAGAAAAGACATAATTTCCGCCTTACCACCTAAAGCACCTACAGGCATGCCTCCTCCAATAACTTTACCCAAAGTAGTAATATCTGGGGTGATGCCAAATACGCCTTGAGCTCCTGTTAGTCCCACTCTAAAACCAGTCATCACTTCATCAAATATTAATAAAGCATTGTATTGATCGCATAATTGACGCAATCCCTTTAAAAACTCTGGTTCAGGTAAAACAAAGCCCATGTTTCCCGCTACAGGTTCCAATATTACTGCAGCAATATCATCTGGAAATTTTTCAAACAATTGTGCCGTTTGTTCCAAGTTATTAAAATTTGCAGTTAGAGTATGTTCTGTAACACTCTGGGGAATTCCAGGTGTAGAAGGAATGCCTAACGTAAGTAAACCAGAACCTGCTTTCACAAGTAAACTATCACTGTGTCCATGATAACAGCCATTAAATTTAACAAATTTGTTTTTTTGGGTTACGCCACGAGCTAATCTGATAGCTGTCATTGTTGCTTCAGTACCTGAATTAACCATCCTTACTTTTTCAATCGAGGGAATTAAAGAGATTATTTTATCAGCCAATTGTATTTCAAGTTCTGTAGGGGCTCCAAAGCTCATTCCACTATGTAATACTTTATTTACTGCTTCAATTACAGCAGGATGACAATGTCCAAGGATTAATGGCCCCCAGGATCCAACATAATCAATGTATTCATTATTATCAACGTCAACAAGATAGGCGCCTTTACCTTGTCTAAAAAAAATCGGATCACCACCCACACCTTTAAATGCCCTTACGGGTGAATTAACACCTCCAGGAATAAGAGCCTGAGCTTGATGAAATAATTCTGCAGAACGAGTCATAAAAAATCTCCATAATTTTGCAGGATTATATTACAGACATTATTAAAAATTGGCAAAAAAAGCAGTTTATCTTTACATCGACTGCTACAATAGCTAAATTACGCTTTTTAAAATGAGTTATTATCATGCAAGAATATAAAAAATATATTTGTGTTATCTGTGGTTTTATTTATGATGAAGCTGAGGGATGGCCGGAGGATGGGATTGAACCTGGTACGCGTTGGGAAGACGTGCCAGAAAACTGGTTTTGCCCAGATTGTGGCGCTGGTAAAGAAGATTTTGATATGGTGGAAATAGAATAAGATCTCAGTTCACACCTTAATAAGTATGTAGCATGGATGAAGCGGGACTCGGGGTTCTTACCGTAAGGACTTCTACTCTCTGGTTCACCCAGGCTACAGAACTAGGGTTTCACTACTACTAAGATCACAATACCAATCAGTAGAAGAGTTGGAAATTCATTATAAATACGAAAAAAGCGCGAATTCTTTTGATTTTGATTTCGTGAAAATGCCTTTAAATAATACCCACATAGTAGATGATAAACCCACAAAATAATCACCAAGCTTAATTTTGCATGCATCCATCCTACACTCATGTAATAAGAGAGATTATAGCTAAGAAGCCATAATCCAAAGAACGTGGTCAGTATCGCCGCGGGCCACATAATTCCATAATAAAGCCGTCTCTCCATTGTTTTAAAACGAATAAGACTAGGCTCATCTTGGGTATCCGCATGATACACAAACAGCCTGGGTAAATAAAATAATCCTGCAAACCAAGAAACCATGGCGATAATATGAAATGCTTTAATCCACAACATAATTAATTTCCCGAGCGATTCTGTCGTTTTTTCCGTGAGTGTTTGACTAAATTCAAGGACTCCACTGCCAAAGAGAATCCCATGGCAAAATAAATATATCCTCGAGGAATATGAAAAGAAAAACCATCAGCAACCAGGACCATACCAATTAAGATCAAGTAACTTAAGGCAAGCATTTTGATTGTAGGATGTTCTTTAATAAATGCACTTACAACTTCACTTGCAAAAATCATAATCAGTATGGCGCTACTAATTGCGACAGCCATTACCCAAAAGTGTGATGTTAAGCCTACTGCAGTTAACACACTATCCAAAGAGAATATAATATCCATTAATGCAATTTGGAAAATAACTGCACGGAATGTTGTTTTAAAACCGCCGGTCTTTTTACCATTAGATTCAAGTTCTTCAGTCACATCCTGGTGAATTTCATCAGTTGCTTTCCAGATTAAAAAAGCACCACCTCCAATGAGAAAGATATCTCGGGCGGAGAACGACATGTTGGCCAGAGTAAGTATTGGTTTAGTTAATTTAATGAGATCCACTGCTAGTGCGAGTATAATTAACCGCATAACCCAAGAAAGCGTTAGTCCCCAGCGCCTTGCTTTTTTTCTCTGTTGTGGCGGTAACTTTTCTGACAAAATAGATAAAATTACTAGATTATCAATTCCCAAAACTATTTCTAATATAATTAAGACAATTAAGCCTACAGTAATATCAATAAAATCCATCAAATCCCCAGATGTCAGAAATTGAAAAACTATATGATATACTCTTATTCTGAGATTCACCTATACCTTTCTTTAAAATATCCAGCATAAATTTTATTGAAAGATCAAGGTTTGTAAGGGTAAAAGATTCACTTTATTCTTTTGCTTCGATATAATATAAGTGTTTTATTAATCTTGTGAGATACAAAGATCATCAAATTTATTAAAAAGCTATTAAAGAGAAACAGAGCTCATGTGGCCCCTGTTGCCTCAACTTATATCATCCCAAGGAATAAACATTCCATATCTAAGGCGGACATTAGTAGCAATGCGCTCAAAGTGCTTAACCGTCTAATTGGTGCTGGTTTTCAAGCTTACATTGTTGGAGGCAGTGTCAGGGATTTATTACTGCATAAGGCTCCCAAAGACTTCGATGTTGCAACCAATGCAACACCCAATCAAGTAAAGAGTCTGTTTCGTAACGGACGGATAATTGGGCGTCGATTCAAGCTGGTACATATACTATTCCACCGGGAAATCATTGAGGTTGCTACGTTCCGGAGTCATGTAGCGGAGGATGAAAGTCAACAAACAAATGAACGTGGTATGTTAGTGCGTGATAATGCTTACGGCTCCCTTGATGAAGACGCTTGGCGGCGTGACTTCACAATTAACTCGCTCTACTACAATATCAATGACTCCTCCATTGTAGATTTTACTGGTGGGGTAAAGGATGTTGAAGAAAAGCTTATTCGTATGATTGGGGATCCGACCAAACGTTATCAAGAAGACCCTGTGCGCATGTTGCGCGCCATTCGTTTTAGTGCCAAATTAAATTTCAAACTTGCGCGAGAGACAGAAGCACCTTTTCCCGAGATTAGTCATCTGATTACCCATGTTTCCAGTTCGCGCTTATTTGATGAAATGACCAAACTGTATCAATGCGGTAATGCAGTAGCGGTACAAAGACTACTCATGCAATATGGTTTGTTCCAATATTTATGCCCTCAAACTAATGCTCTATTGAACAGCAGCCATCCAGTAAATGCATTGCTGGAAATTGCTCTTGAAAACACCGATACACGTATTCATGAAGACAAACCCGTAACACCAGCATTTTTATTCGCAGTTCTTTTATGGTTCCCCATGATTGAGCGGGCAAAGGAACTACAAAAAACTGGAATAGATCCATTGCCTTCAATCGAAAAAGCAATGTCTCTCGTCATTGCCGAACAAAATCAAATTATTTCAATTCCCAAACGGTACACCCAAATAATTCGTGAGATCTGGTTATTACAGTATCGCTTTGCAAAAAGACTTGGAGGAAGAGCTTTTAATCTTTTACAACATCCACGTTTTCGCGCAGCTTATGATTTTATGGCGTTACGTGCCCTTGCAGGCGATGAGTCTATGGAGCTAGCGCAATGGTGGACAAGCTTTCAGGATGCAGATGAAGCAGAACAATCTGATATGGTGGCTCAACTCACTCCTGATGTGCCTAAGCGTAAGCGCCGTCGCAAACCTAAAAGTAATAAAGTTAGTGATCCACAATGAATGTATGTTATTTGGGTCTGGGCTCGAATCAGCACGTACCTGAACGTCAACTTCGCAAAGCAATTAAATCCATACGGGCATTACCCTCCACTGTGGTTACTAAAATTTCCTCTTTTTATTGGAATAAAGCATGGGGATTGCAAGGTCAACAAGACTTTTGTAATGCGGTGATAGAGCTCTCTACCCTTTTATCTCCTTTACAATTACTTAAAGCATGCCAAAAAATTGAGAAAAAACAAGGTCGAGTTCGAAAAAGACACTGGGGGCCTAGAGTTATTGATATTGATATTCTTTTTTACGAGAATCAATCGATCTATTCAAAGAAACTAATACTTCCCCATCCCCAGATCCAATTTAGAGACTTTGTCTTAATTCCTCTACTGGAAATAAATCCCCATTATAAATTAGGGAAATCTTGACTGGGGAAATTATCTTAAATGCCTCCTGGTTTTTGTGTAAGGAATGCACAGCGACTCATATCAACCGAAATTATTTTAAATTTTATGAAGTAAAATAGGTACTTATATTAAGGAATCTACTATTATTTACAATAATAAATTTAATTGTGAGGTTGCTATGTATAAGAATATTTTATTTGCTACGGATTTGCTCAAGGAACATAATCATCTCACAGAAAAAGCAATCGCTATTGCAAAACAATTTACCTCTACATTATATCTGTTACATGTGATTGAACTACCTGCTAGTTTTCAATTAGCACAAGGACTTGGTTTTACAGAATTAGCCAACCCAGCCAAAGATGACGCACAAACTGTATTAACTCTACTAGGGGAAAATTTTAACATTCCGCGCGAACATCAATTTGTCGAGGTAGGCTCAGTAAAAGAGCATATTTTTAATAAAGTAAAAGAACTAGATTGTCAGCTTATTATTATTGGCAGTCATTCATCTATTGGTTTGCATTCATTTTTGGGTAGCACAGCACATGCGACAGTGAATCATGCTCCATGTGATGTATTAACCTTACGACTTTAAAATTAATTTTTTCACGACACTGTTATTAAAGGATTAATATGCAATTTAAATTTCTTGCTGCTTCTGGAACTGTAATAGACTCTAGAGATCTTTTGTCGCCCAATAAGATTAGGCTCATTGATTGATCAAGTTGACGAAAAGCATTGTTCATCAACACATAGATACACCATGAATCAGAAGCCGCTTTATCCTTTAACTTAAAAATTGGAATACAACTTGAGTGGTGCTGTGAAATTCCTGGATAGGGACAGAAGAACAATTATGAGTAAAAGACACACAACCTTGACGCTAAAATATTTGGGCATTAATTCCCATAAAGAACCTGTTATTTATATGCGTGAAGATTGTTATATTTGTAAATCTGAAGGATTTACTGCTCAAGCTCGTGTTCAGGTACTACTTAATGAGCGCTCTATTGTGGCTACATTAAATACTGTCGAGACCAATTTATTAAGACACAATGAGGCAGGACTTTCTAATTATGCTTGGGAGCTGCTCGCAGCAAAAGAAGGCGATGAAATTACAGTAGCTCACCCACAACAATTGGACTCCCTCAGTTACATCCGATCAAAAATTTATGGAAATGAGCTCACCGCAGAACAAACAACCCATATCATAAGAGATATTGTATCCGGGCAACTCTCTGATATTAATATTGCAATGTATCTCGCTGCTAGTGGTGGAGATAGACTGTCTAAAAAAGAAGTTATTGATCTAACCCGGGCGATGATTAGTTCTGGCAAACAATTATCATGGGATCTCCCTTTTATTGTTGATAAGCATTCGGTAGGAGGCTTACCAGGAAATCGAACAACCCCTATTGTCGTTGCAATTGTTGCTGCGTTCGGTTTAGTTATCCCTAAAACATCTTCTCGTGCCATAACATCACCCGCAGGAACAGCAGATACGATGGAAGTATTTACTAATGTTGATCTGAACATTGCTGAAATGAAAAAAGTTGTTGAACAAGAAAATGGTTGCCTCGTTTGGGGGGGCTCTATGGCTTTAAGTCCAGCCGATGACTTACTTATCCGAATTGAGAGAACTGCAAATATCGATAGTGAAGGACAAATGGTCGCTTCAATTTTATCAAAAAAAATTGCTGCAGGTTCAAATCATCTTGTCATTGATATGCCTATAGGAACTACAGCCAAAGTTCGTTCCATTGAACGAGCCAATTCATTAAAAAAACTATTAAAATTGGTTGCAGACGAGTTTAATATCAGTATAAAAGTAATATTTAGTGATGGCTCACAACCAATCGGCCGGGGAATTGGGCCTGTACTTGAGGCATTTGATGTATTAGCCGTTTTAAATTGCGATAAACATGCGCCCCAAGATTTACGTGAGCATGCTTTAACATTAGCGTCTCATATCATAGAATTTTCCCCTCAAGTACCACCAGGCCAAGGATTGAGCATTGCTACTCATATTCTTGATAATAGAAAAGCATTAGCTAAATTCGAAGCAATTTGCAAAGCCCAAGGCGGCTTACGTGAGATTAAAAAAGCACCCATTGTGCATACTGTAGAGTCAAAACTATCAGGGACTATTATTAATATTGATAACCGGCATATTTCCCAATTGGCTAAGTTGGCTGGAGCACCACGCTCAAAAGCGGCGGGAGTGGAATTATTAACGCCACTCAACTCAATAGTCAAAAAATCTCAACCTCTTTTTAGAATTCATGCAGAAAACCGAGGGGAGCTCAATTATGCCCTTGATTTTCTGAAACAGGGTCATGAGGTCTTTCAAATTGAGGCGAGTATATGAAAAAACCCATTATTTTTTCATTATTTGGACACAATGAACTTACAACTAAGATTCAAAAAAAATGTCAGTATGAACTTGGTAAAATGAGCTTTCATCAATTCCCTGATCAAGAAACTCTGGTGAAAATTGAATCTGTTGTATCGAAGCGTATTGTTATCTTTGTTGCCAATTTAGTCCATCCCAACCCGAAAATCCTACCCCTTTTATTCGCTGCACAAACAGCAAGATCCTTAGACGCGGCTCAAGTTGTGTTAGTAACTCCATATCTTACTTATATGCGTCAAGATAAAGTATTTGAATCAGGTCAAGGTATTACATCTGCTTATTTTGCACAATTGGTTTCTTCTTATTTTGATGGCTTAATTACAATCGATCCACATCTTCATCGCTGGTCAGATTTAAGCGAGATTTATAAGATACCTACTAAAGTGCTTCATGCGACAAATGAGATTGCATCTTGGATTGCTCAACATGTATCCAATCCTCTCCTTATTGGGCCGGACTCAGAAAGTGCGCAATGGGTTGAAAACATCGCTCACAAGTCTTCTGCACCATTCACTATTTTAGAAAAAATCAGAAAAAGCGATACACAAGTTGAGATTTCCATTCCGGGAATAAAACAATACTTGGATGCTACTCCTATTCTTATTGATGATATTATCTCGACTGGAATGACTATGATGGAAACATTAAATCATTTAAGTTCATTAAATACGAAACCCGCTGTTTGCGTTGGTGTCCATGGCGTTTTCGCAGGAAATGCCTATCAAAAACTTTTACTCTCTCATGCTGCAAAGATCATTACTTGCAATACAATCCCTCACAACTCTAATAATATCGACCTCAGCCAGAATATCGTTGATTTTTTACTTGGGTGGGATGTCTTAAATGGATAAAATTATCTTATCCTTTTTACCTATCTATATTAGAGAACCTATCATTTGTCCTCCAAACACAAATAAACCTATTTCTTTTTGCTTTTAGCTTTCTTTTTAATGTGACTCATTAATCTTCTTTTCTTATTTACTTGTCGTTGTGATAATTTAACCTTTTTATCTGCAAATGGATTTGTTCCACCTTTAAATTCCAATTTTAACGGAGTCCCGATTAGTCCTAAATGCTTAATAAATTCATTATTTAGGTACCGTTTATAACTTTCAGGAAGATCAGCTAATTGATTCCCATGGATTACTATTACGGGCGGGTTGTGGCCACCAAGATGAGCATACCTTAATTTTATCCTACGTCCATTGACACAAGGGGGTGTATGCTTCGTGCTAATATCTTGAAGCAAGCGAGTTAATCGGGGCGTAGAAAAAGATTGGACAGCTGAAGTATACGCTTCATTTATATCCTTAAATAAACCACCTACCCCACTGCCATGTAAAGCCGATATAAATCTAATTTTTGCAAAATTTGCGAAGTGCAATCTTCTAGATAATTCGCTTTTCACATGTTCTTTATGCTCTTCATCCAAACCATCCCACTTATTCACCGCAATAACTAATGCTTTACCCGATTCAATAATAAAACCGAGCAAATTCATGTCTTGATCAGTAATCCCTTCCTTAGCATCCAGAACTTGCAGACACACATTGGATTTTTGGATGGCCTGTAATGTCTTAATCACAGAGAATTTTTCTATTTTTTCATCAATACGAGATTTTCTCCGTACGCCTGCCGTATCAATCAGGACATAGTTTTGCTCATCTCTAACAAAAGGAATGGAAATACTATCTCTGGTTGTACCTGGCATATCATAAACAACAACCCGCTCTTCACCCAGAATCCGATTTATCAAAGTTGATTTGCCAACATTTGGGCGACCAGCAAAAGCGATTTTAATTGCCTTATCTTCCCCACTCTCATCAATATGAGTTGCAAATGGTGATAAAACTTCTTCAAGTAGGGTTCCAATGCCACTACCATGCGAAGATGAAATTGAATGAACATCCGCAATACCTAAAGAATGGAAATCGGCACAAACAACATCATCATCTAGGCCTTCTGTTTTATTTACAACAAGATGAACTTTTTTATTTAATTTACGTAAATTATTGGCAATTTTTTCATCAATTCCAGTCAATCCAGCTCTTCCATCCACCAAGAAAAGAACGATATCAGCTTCATTTAGCGCGATTTCTGATTGTTTGGACATTAAATTATCAACAGCAATATCGTCAACACCGATACCACCGGTGTCAACAACGATATAGTGTTTATCATCATAAATGGCTTGACCGTACTGTCTGTCACGAGTTAAGCCAGGAAAATCAGCAACTAGGGCATCTTGTGTCTTAGTCAGCCTATTAAATAATGTAGACTTACCAACATTAGGACGTCCAACAAGTGCTATCACAGGGATCATTTATTAACTCACAGATAATTGATTTAACATTCCATTGTCTGTTAATACATATAATTTTTTTCCGATTACGCTTGGGGAAATACTCACACCACTTGAAACTTTTGAGCGGGCTATAATTTCACCCGTTTGGGTATCAATAAAGTGTAAATAACCCGTTTTGTCACCTACTACTAAATCATTTTTGATCAAAGCAGGCTCAGTTAGTACTCTTGCCTTTAATCCAGTTTGTTTCCAATTAACTTGTCCACTACGTTTATCAATAGACCAAACGACATCATGGCTGTCTGTGATAAATAAGGTGTTACCACTTAGAATCATATTCTTGTATACAGAACCGGGTTTTCTCCAAATAAACTGCCCATCAGATAAAGATAATGCACCAATATAACCCTGATAACTGGCAAGATAAACCACATTATTTTCCACAATGGGATCGGCATCAATATCAACTAATCGCTCTACATCGCTGGGTCCTGAAGCGTAAGCAATACTTCGTTGCCACATGACACGCCCTGTTTTCAAATCTAAAGCATCAAGTTTCCCATCAGAAAAACCTATCAATACTAAATTTCCCATAGCAACAGGCGATGAACTTGCCTTGAGGATTAAACTAGGAGAACCATGTTCTGCCATCCATATTTGTTTTCCATCAGCTGCATTAAAGGCATACACTCTACCGTCGATGGTCTTAACAATTACCTTTCCGCCTAAAATAACTGGTGGTGATAGAATTTCACCCGTAACCTTTGATTGCCATAATTTGTTACCATTATTCTCATTTAATACTACTAATGAAGAATTATTAGTACCTACTGCAACATATCCACTGGCTACTGCTGGTCCACTAACCAAACCATGCTTAAGCGCAGTAGACCATTTCATATTACCATTATTCTTGCTAATAGCTTGAACTAATCCACTCGCATCAGCGGTATAAATAATCCCATTTTTAATTACTGGCTTAAGTCTTAAATATTCTTTATTTTTTGATGACTTGCCAGCAGCTACTGTCCAGTTTTGGTCTACTTTAACTTTGTCTTTAATTTGCTTAAGTTCTTTAGGTTTGGGCGTGTTGTCTTTCCCTAACATGTAATCATCAAGTTTTGAACACCCTTGAATTATGGTACAAAGAATTAAAATAAATAATTTCATTTTCATGAAAATTGGACCTCAATTTTTACAAAACAGCTCAATAAAAGCATTCACTAAGTTTTAGCTCAATAGAGAAAATCTCAAAACAGGTGTATTAAGCCTATTAAGCTAATAACAAAGAGGTTATGCAGACTCTATTTTTTTATCTCCAGAAATAACTGAATGAGATTTGCTCGCTATCGCATTAGTTTTCATTTCTAAAAATAAATTCCCCATTCCATTACTTTTTACTTCATCCAAGGCTTGCTTATAAGAGTTCATGGCCTCTTTATATTGGCCGGTGGCTCCATAAATATCACCTTTTAATTCATTAATGACCGGTAAATAAGTATTATCTTCAACATTGCTTAATTCCTTAAGAGCATTTGTGTACGACTTTTCTGCTGCGAAGATACGTGCAATACGAATTTTAGCTATTTGCTTCAGAGTTGACATTTTACTGTTTGCAGCAACGGCCTGTAATTCTTCAGTAGCTTTATCCAATTTATTTTTTGATACATAAATTTTTGCAAGTGTCATATGTGCAGCATCGGCATAAACGGTACGACCGTGCTCGTGAATTAACTGATTAGCATAGGCTCTTACTGCTTTAATATTTTGATTAGAGAGAGCGACCATCATTTGCTCATAGGCAACTGAAGCCTGTTGAGTAAGTTTTTCCTGATGCCAATGCAAATATCGATATCCTGCAATACCAAAGAGCACAAGTGATAATACTATAGTGACAAGATTACCGTATTGTTTCCACCATTTTTTTATCGATTCTAATTGTTCCTCTTCAGTCATATACACTGACATATTATTCTCCTGCACTCACTCTAAATAATCTTTTAAAACATGATTAAGCATATTTTGATCTACTGTAATTTGCTCAGTCTCATTCCGCAAATCTTTAATACTAATTTGCTTGGTTGCTAACTCATCTTCACCTAAAATTAAAGCTAATCGAGCCCCGCTTTTATCTGCTTTTTTGAATTGACTTTTAAAACTACCACCGGCCGTATTTACTGATACTTCAATTTCTGGATATTTAGTACGTATTGATTCAGAAATTACCAGAGCTTTTACCACAGCATCTTCATTGGTAGCAATAATATACAATGCATTCTTTTTATTATCCTGCTTGAGAACACTCAGAGTTTCCATAAGAAGATATATTCTTTCAATACCTAATGCAAAACCTACTGCTGGTGTTGGATTACCACCTAATTGCTCTACCAGTATATCGTATCGACCTCCAGCACAAACTGTAGCTTGACTTCCTAATTTATCGGTTACCCACTCAAATACTGTATGCCCATAATAATCAAGACCTCTGACCAAAACCGGGTTTACTGTATAGGGTACCTTTAATTGGTCTAAACCATCACAAAAAGACTGAAAATGTTCTCGACTTTGTTCATCCAGAACATCAATTAGTTTAGGTGCATTAGACAATAACTCCTGCATTTCAGGGTTTTTACTATCTAAAATACGCAGTGGATTGCGAGTTAACCTGCGTTTACTGTCCTCATCTAACTGTTGTTCATGATCTGTCAAATATTCAACAAGCACTTTTCTATAGCGCTGACGCTCTGTTAACTCACCTAAGGTATTTATTTGCAACTGTACAGAATCTGCAAAGCCTAACTGTTCCCAGAATTTACGACATATGGAAATTAATTCCAATTCAACCATGGCACCAGGCATCCCAAATGCCTCTACACCTAATTGATTGAACTGCCTATATCGTCCTTTCTGTGGCCGTTCATGTCGGAACATGGGACCCATATACCATAATTTTTGCTGTTGATTATGTAGGAGCCCATTTTGCAGACAAGCACGTACACAACCCGCAGTCCCTTCGGGTCTCAAAGTAATGCTATCCCCATTTAAATCATTAAAAGTATACATTTCCTTTTCGACTATATCAGTGACTTCACCTATAGTGCGTTTAAATAACTGAGTGCTTTCAATAAGTGGAAAGCGTATTTCCTGATAGCCATAACTGGATAATACTTTTACAAAAATTTGTTCGATGGAACGCCAAAATGCCGTTGTTTCAGGCAAAATATCATTCATTCCTCGTATTGCTTGGATTCTCTCAGCCACCTATTTTCTCCATAGGAGACATTTCCGGTTTAGGATTTAATAGAGATTGCATTTTTGATATGTCAGTCAGTTTTAATTCGTGGGTCTCTGTTGCTGGTGTTTGGTTTAGAGATAAATCAACAGGAGTACTTTGGGCAGGAAATACCTGTTGAGTATCTCTATTTTTTTGCCACCAAATTCCTACCGCAACCATCACACCTAAAGCAAACAAAATGGTGAACCAACGAATAATATGTTCTGCTTTATGAGACTCACGTTTACTTTGTTGCCATAACAGAGCGCGATCAGATTTTTTCTCAACGACAAACTGCTCATTAAATATCGCCAGATAAGGTTCCGGAGAAGTACCTAATAATTTAGCATAGGCACGCAAATACCCTTTAACAAAAACGGGTTCTGGCAACAAATGAAATTCATTAGTTTCAATTAACTCAATAATACGAGCTCTTAAATGCAATTTATTGGCAACATACTCAATCGTATATCCTTTTTGTTCCCGGATACTTGCAAGTTGTTCGCCTGGATTTTTATGCTCAACTATACTTTCATCCAGTGTGGTTGTTGTATTCATTATTTACTCCACTATTGTCGATATTGGAATTCAAATTATTTATACTTTGCTGATATTCTGCTGCGAGAGTATATTGCCCAACTTTCTCAGAAATCTCCTTGGCCAAAGATAATAGTACTCTGTCATTTAAAATTAAATCAGGGTGCTTTTGTAATAGCGCAAATGCATCTGAGTCTTTTCCGCTTTTAATTTCAAGTTTCAGTAATTCATAAAAAGATGCTTTCCTTGAAGGGTCTTGATTTAATGCTTTTGCAAAATACAGTTTGGCCTTGTCTTCATTAGGAACTGAAAGAGCACAAAGTCCCGCATTTTCATAAGCTCCAGAAGTATGCACATATTTTAAATCATTAGCAGCTTTTAAAAAGTAATTTTCAGCTTTTGTATAATTGCCTTGTCGACATAAAAAGGCTCCATAGTTATTTAGCTGAGCGCCTCCATTTCCCGAAAATGAGATGGCTTTCAAATAGTATTTTTCTGCCTGGTCTAGTTCTTTAGTTTGCTCAAAATAATAAGCCATTGCAGAGTTAACATCGGCTGAAGTAGGTTCTTGCTCTAATGCAGTAAGCATCTTTTTTTTCGCTCTAGGCCTATCCCCTTGTTTTAAATACTCGAGGCCTAGCTGTGCATTATAGGATGCAGCTTTACTGAGATCAGGCTTTTTAAAATTTTGTTTTTCATTTTCTTCATCATGCACACATGCCTGTAAAAACAGCACGGTCATAATAAACAAAAGACAAAACCTTTTTAACACAATATTTCACGCTAAGGTTAGAAATGATTGCGCATTATAACCGCTTATAAATAAATTAAAAATGATTTGTCACAAATAATGATTTTATTGTAGTTTTCAGTGACATAATTAGAGTCGAAGAGTGGTGCCAAACCTGTAAATAAGAGCTATATCTTAACCAGTTTCTCCCCTACGCCAGCTACTCTTCTTGTTCTGCAGTGGATTGCTCTTGATCTTTTTTGGATATAAAGTGTAATTTCTGCCATCTTTGAGAGCGACTTGTTCTATCCTTGACTTCACCAGCTAATTGGCCACATGCTGCATCAATATCATCTCCTCGTGTTTTACGGGTAATCGTATTAATACCATGGGCTATTAATTTATCTCTAAATGCATCAATTGCTTCTTGAGGCGAACGCTCATATTGAGTCATCGGAAAAGGATTAAAGGGAATTAAATTGACTTTTGATGGAATATTGCGCAGTAACTTGATCAACTGATTCGCATGTTCAGGTTGATCATTTACCCCCTTGAGCATGACATACTCAAAAGTTACCTTCCTTCGAGGTTCATTTTTAAAGTAGTTTTTACACAAAGCCATCAGCTGTGCTAAAGGATATTTCTTATTTATAGGAACAAGGACATTTCGCAGTTCATCAGTAGGTGCATGTAAGGAAACAGCTAAGGCCACTGGGCTAACTTCTCTTAAACGTTCCAGATCGGGAAGAACACCCGAGGTACTCAAAGTAACACGACGTTTTGATAATCCATAAGCAAAATCATCCATCATAAGATCCATTGCGGACACGACATTATCAAAATTAAGCAAGGGTTCTCCCATGCCCATCATCACCACATTAGTAACTCTTTTATCGTGTGTTCCATGTTGTTGTGATAACTCTCGTGCAGCCAACCATACTTGCCCAATAATTTCTCCAGTGGATAAATTACGATTAAAACCCTGTTTTGCAGTAGAACAAAAGGAACAATTTAAAGCGCATCCTACTTGGGAGGAAACACATAAAGTGCCTCGATTGGTTTCGGGAATGAATACGGTCTCGATGCAGTTACCGCAGTCCAGCTTTAAAAGCCATTTATGAGTACCATCATTGGATTTTTGGCAAGCGACTATTTCTGGTAATTTAATGCAAGAACGTTGTGCCAATTTTTCTCTCAACGTCTTACTAAGATTGGTCATTTTTGTGAAATCAGTAAAACCTGCCTGATGAATCCACTGGATTAACTGTTGCGCTCTATAAGGTTGCTCGCCCCAGCTATTGAGTAATTCACGCATTTGTTGGTAGTTGTAATCGAGCAGATTTACTTTCTGTACAGTCATTTTTACTCCAAATTTAATGACCTAAAAAACGTATTCGGGAGCCTCTGTATAGCATAGTGAAACCTGGGAATACTAATCTTTCAAGAACCCGGGTTTCGCTGCGCGCTTTACCCAGGCTACATGAGGTCATTAAATATCAAAACCTATCTTATCGTACACAAATTTCATGCGGTTCAAAAAAGAACGCAATTTCACGTGCAGCATTTTCCAGACTATCTGAACCATGAACGGCATTGGCATCGATACTGTCAGCGAAATCAGCACGTATAGTTCCCGGAGCAGCTTCCTTGGGGTTTGTTGCACCCATGATGTCTCGGTTTTTCATTACTGCATTTTCGCCGTGTAATGCCTGAACCATTACTGGACCAGAAATCATAAATTCAACTAAATCCTTAAAGAAAGGACGCGCACGATGAATATCATAAAAACTTTCTGCTTGCTCACGAGAAAGTTGCATCATTTTTGCAGCAACTATGTTTAGACCAGCGTTTTCAAAACGGGTATAGATTTGTCCAATAACAGATTTAGCCACTGCATCAGGTTTAATAATTGACAATGTTGTTTCTTTTGTCATCACGCACTCCATAGGGGGTTAGTTAAAGTGCAATATTATACACGAAATCTAAGCTAGATGGCTAATATAAATTCCTTTTAAAGTCATAGTCATCATTCATCAAGCAAAACTAGATACATACTTTTCATTAACCTTACCCTATTGCACCAATTGTTTTATCAAAATATAAAGGTTCTCTATTAATAGCATCTTGTTCTGGGTCAATTTTATATTCAGGTAATGATTTCATTAAATCAATCACCCGTAGAATCGTTTCATAAAAAAGAGTTCGGTACGAATTAGCAGCTTGTCCTATCTCTTCAGTTTGCGCAAGAAAATCACTGATTTGTTCATCAAAATCCATATCAATGAGCACAACTTCGGACAATATCATTGCCATTTTTCTCTCTAAATCCTCAGTAAGCGGAGTCTTGAGAACTTCATTTATTTTCTCTATAAAAAAATATTGGTTGTTTTGAACATCTAATATATTGCAATAGATTAGCGCATGATTTATTGCCTGCCGTATTTTACTTTTTTTCTCTGAAATACCCATACTTTTAAGTAGGCCTCTCAATGAAGCGATTGCCTTTTCTATTTCAGTATTAAATATTTGAGTTACTCTTATCAACGCTGATTGACTGTTAGCAATCAACCAATCATGTTGTCCCTGCACATTATGAAACTCATCTCCAAGATTAACTAGTTGCTGACGTTCATTTTCTAGTTCCTCACGAGTTGAAGCTCCCTGTGCCTCTTCACCTTTAGAGTTCTCTCCAGATAATAAATAATCAATAAATAATTTTTGTGTATAAACATGATAATCATTCGCTTGTTGTAGGATGATTCCATTCAGTACACTTTTTAGTGGAACACGTAACAACCGATGATAAAAACTATATGGACTTTTAATTGCTTCTACTAATTCACTTTGTGCTAAATTGACTTTGTATGTACCCAATATACGCTCGGCTGTGATTACTCCGTATGTTGAAAACCAGTGACTTAATTCATTATCAGATTCTTCCCCGTTCATTTTTCATCCAATTTAAATTTCAAAATATTAAGCGTATTTACAATTCCCTAGATTAATCTAATTTTTGATTTACACCTCATCAAACCGTAGGATACATGTGCATCGAGCGCAGGTAATCAAAGCTTCAAAGGCCAAAATAGTAGAATTGTAAAAAGGTCCTATGATATAAGACAGTTTATTCGATAAGTATAGTGTATTTCGCAGATGTTAAAACGATTAGATACTGATTTACAATTGTTAAATGACTTTCTTCAAGTAAAAACTCCGCAAATATGGTTAGATTATGCTGCAGACCATATACCTTTGTTATTAATTGACCATGCTCATTGTGAACGGAAGGCAGCTGCCACTGCAATTAATTTTATGAGCAAATACCCAGAGAAAAAAGAACTGGTGGAAATGATGTCTCCATTGGCTCGTGAAGAACTACTCCATTTTGAAAAGGTCATTAATTTAATGTCGAACAAAGGGATTCAATTTTGCCCCCTACAACCATCAGGATATGCAACTCAGATGCATAAGCAGGTTTCAAGCAGAAATGTACTTCAACGTTTATGTGATCAGTTGATTATTGGTGCCATTATCGAAGCCCGTTCTTGTGAACGTTTCCACGCCATTATCCCCTTTCTCGAAGATCAGGATTTGGTGAAGTTTTATGGTACTTTAATTAAATCAGAAGCGCGTCATTTTGAGGATTATCTTCGACTGGCGAAATTATATGGTGGAGACATAGAGCAACGTTTGAAGTTTTTTTTATCTATAGAAAATGATTTTATTTTGGCTTCTGATACGGTATTTCGCTTTCATAGCGGAATACCGCAAATTCAATAATTATGGAGGAGTAGGAGTAGGAGTAGAATGTACTTCTTTTTGCTCTTCATATTTCAAATTAGCATTATCTTTTAAAAATTTAGCTAAACTTGTTTGGGGATTCGCATTCAATCTTTTGAACGTATCTTCATCTAATCTAGCGCCACTGGCATAATGTTCGTATTCATCCGGCTTACCCTGAACCGGAGTATAATCATTTTCTGCTAGCCAAAGAGCTATCATTGACTTAAACGCTGTATTCGCTTCATTTGTTTTGTCAAGAGATATCTTATCAGACCGGGTTAAATCAGCTATCTCAACTTTTCCATCTTTAAAGGTAACTTTATGTTCTAAAGTAGGTAACTGAAGATCACCATCCCCTTTTATTTTATGCACGAGTTTACCTTTGAGAGGAATATAAAGTGACTCTTTCATTTTAAGTGCCTCACCAATAAGTGGTGTATTCTTAGCTAAGTCCCATGCTTCTCCTGCAACTTGATTTGCTGAGATATTGTGTGCTTTATTCATTTTTCCAAATAAATTCAACAAGGACATCATATTGGATCGCCAATCATTATAAGCATTTTGTTCAGAATTAATGACTGAATCAGCGAGTTCATTTAACTCTTCATCATAAGTTGTTTCTTTACCGGTTCTCTCGTTTGTTTTTCTATGTTTATTTCTCAGCTCATCCATCGATTTAGCATATCTCATCTGCTCTTCTTTACGTTTCTCAGCAATATAAGCATCCAAATCTTCCTTATTTTTTTGCTCTCGAAGTTCAGCCATCCCTTTTGAGGAAAGTTCATTGAATTCCTTTAATTTTTCATCCATTTCGTCTTTACTTTTAGCCGCCATAACTGATACTCCAGGAAAATCACAAATGGGCAAAATAGAGCCCTTTTGTATGATCATAACACAATAATTGGGGTTTGTCATCCCAATCACTCAACACGTAACGTACTAGTTTTTGCGAATTTTTTTGATAAGATGAGATGCCTGGTTTATGAGTATGACCATGTATTAATTGTTTCACTTGATAGTAAGACATATGAGCAACCACTACTTCAGCCACTACATCCATTTCCTCTAAAGATTTGTTCTGATTCATTTCACTATGATAGCGTACTTGATTTACTAATTTCTTCCGATAATTCAATGGGAAACTTAAAAATAAGGTAGAAAAGATTTTGTTTCGTGTTATAAAACGAAAACGCTGGTGAGCCTTATCTTTAGTACAATATCGATCACCGTGCACCAAAAGTACTTTGTCTTGGCCTAATTGGATCACGGTAGGCTCAGGTAAAATTGTCCACCCCGCCATTTTGGCAAAGTTTTTTCCTAATAGAAAGTCACGATTGCCATGCATATAGAACACATTAATTTCTTGTTTTTTTAGGGCATATAACTGACTAGCAATCGCTCTGCTCCAATCATCGGCAGTATCATCCCCTGCCCATGCATGAAAAAAATCACCTAGGATATAAATATTTTTGACTGAATCACAAGCCCATTCGAGAAATTGATTAAAACGCTCCTGAATGGCCAGATTTTCAGGATGTAAATGAAGATCCGAAATAAAAACAGCTTCTATCATAAGGGCTCTATATGTATATGCTCATCCAATAAATAAATCTGACAAGGTCCACTGTAAGGTTCGATTGCATCACTTAAACGATAAAAACCAGCAATCGATACTAATTCTGCTTCCAGGGAGTGACAGAAAATCCGGGCCTCTTTATCACCTGAAATTCCAGCTAAAGCTCTTCCTCTTAGAGCTCCATATACATGAATACATCCATCAGCTAATAATTCAGCCCCATGACTTACTGAAGAAGTCACTACAAGATCAGCTCCTTTTGCGACAACTTGCTGCCCAGAACGAACAGGAGTAGTAATTAATTTTGATTTTGTTAATTCATGATGATTATTTTCAATGGGTCGCTCAATAATAGGTTTATCTTGGGTTGAAGAAGCATGTAATACAGCTAATCCATGGCATTGGGCTAGGGTGTTATGTAATATACTCCCTCCTTGAATGGCAACAGGGATCATGCCATGGGAACGAGCAAGCTCCAGTAAAGCCTGTAAATCAAATTCTAATTGTTGTACTGAGGATAAATCAAACACAACAGGTGTATGCTCAAATAATTTAGGAGCTTTGGCGATAGTATCCTCAAGCTGATGCGAAAAAGCCTCAGGATTCGTATTGAGTACTTGTAATACAGTAAATGTATAAAGGCGACCTTTTAATTTAAATGCTTGAGTTTGTGTTGTATTTTCACTCATGAGTATGATATCCATAATGAATATTTTTGTTTATACTAACATGTGAAAACCAATAACAGAAGGATATTAAGGTGGATAAACGGTGGTTTGAACAATATCAGAAAGGAGTTCCCCATGAAATTGACTCAAGTCAATATTCTTCCCTAGTAGATTTGTTTAAAGAATCCTGCACACGTTATGCTAAAAAAACTTCATATAGCAATATGGGAAGTAGTATAACTTTTGGTGAACTGGATGAGTTAAGTCGAGATTTTGCTGCCTATCTTCAACAGCTTAAGCTGGATAAAGGAACTCGAATAGCAATCATGCTTCCTAATGTTCTTCAATACCCAATTGCTCTGTTTGGCATCCTACGCGCAGGTTACGTTGTTGTGAATACAAATCCACTTTACACCACTGACGAGCTTATTCATCAAATGAATGACTCTGGAGCTGAAGTGATCGTTGTACTAGCCAACTTTGCAAAAACTGTAGAAAAGGCATTAAATTCAATTCCTACATTAAAACATGTGATTGTAACTGAAATAGCTGATCTTTTCCCTACCCCAAAACGACTTATTGTTAACTCTATAATTAAATATATAAAAAAAATGGTACCGGCTTATAGTATCCCTCATGCAGTTGCCTTTAACTATGCATTACTTGAAGGAAAACAAGCACCTTTACACCATGTAGAGTTAAATCATGATGATATTGCATTTTTGCAATATACGGGAGGTACGACAGGGGTTGCAAAAGGTGCCATTTTAACTCATGGGAATATGATCTCTAATGTCTTGCAAGCCGATGCATGGATTAAGCCGGTCATAGGTGCAGATGGCAATGATATTATTGTTACAGCGATACCTCTCTATCATGTCTTTTCTCTCACCGCTAATTGTTTGACCTTTTTAAAACAAGGTGCAAAAAATGTACTAATTACGAACCCTCGTGATATGGGACATTTTATTAAAGAAATCAAAAAAGTGGGTTTTACAGCAATTACAGGCGTAAATACCCTATTTAATGGCTTATTAAACCATCCTAAATTTAAGGAGGTTGATTTTAGTAAACTAAAAATCTCACTTGCAGGAGGTATGGCTTTACAAAAAAGTGTGGCCCTAAAATGGCGTGAAGTCACCAAAACACCGGTATTGGAAGCTTATGGATTAACTGAAACCAGTCCTGCTGCCATCATGAATCCAATGAATCTGACCGAATATAGCGGAAGTATTGGCGTACCCATTCCTTCTACTGATGTCATCATTCTTGATGATCAAGAGCATGAAGTACCAATAGGGACCAGTGGAGAAATATGCATTAAAGGACCGCAAGTAACCCCAGGATACTGGAAGCGACCTGATGAGACTGCTCTAGTGTTTACTAAAAATGGCTATTTAAAAACAGGCGACATTGGTAAAATGGATGAAGAAGGATTCATCTATTTAGTTGATCGAAAAAAAGATATGTTACTCGTATCAGGGTTCAATGTTTATCCTAATGAGGTGGAGCAAGTAATAGCAATGCATCCTGGTGTGTTAGAAGTAGGTGTAGTTGGTGTTTCTGATATAGAATCTGGCGAACGAGTTAAAGCATGTGTGGTAAAAAAAGATCCTGAGTTAACCGAAGAACAAGTTATTGCTTATTGCCGAGAACATCTAACTGCTTACAAAGTTCCCAAGATAGTCGAATTCTACGATGAACTCCCCAAAACAAATGTAGGAAAAATTCTTCGTCGAGCACTAAAAGAAAAGAATGCTTCCTCTCCCAGTCATCCCGAGAAAAAACCAGCTGTTGCTATATAAAGAACTGAACGAAGCTTCGTCTTATGACGATATTGCCCTCCCCGCGGCTTGTCCACGGGGTTCAGTGTTATAGTATTTTCTCAAGCTAGTACTTCTATTTTACTAATTGTCTCATTATGAGAGCTGTTGCACCCCACACCCAGTCTTTGTTCGCAGTAAATTCACAAGTAACATAACGACGACCGCCACGTTCAATCCTAAAGTCTCTATAATTTTTAACATCTTGTACTAATGTCATGGGTATCGATATTAAACGAACAACTTCATGAACATTTAATTGGTAGGGTTGAACCGATTCGATGCTCGCAAACCAAGGATGAATAATACTTCCTAATAGAGTTTTTTGGATATTTAACTCCTTGATTAGGGTTATGCGGTCTTGGGTAATACCTAACTCTTCATACAATTCTCTAAGCGCAGTAACGTAATAATTCTCATCTCCTTCTTCCCATGTACCACCTGGAAAACAAATTTCTCCTGGGTGGGTGCGCAATTGATCACTACGTTGCGTCAAAATTAATGAATCGGATAATTGTTCATATAAGACAACTACTGCCGAGTGCACTAGTTTTTTCCCTTCAAAATCATTTAAGTCCATTAATAACCGCTGCTATTTTAATATAGCATTCACGATATTCATCTTCACAGTTTGAGTCAATAACTATTCCACCACCCGCAGCTAAATGCAAAATATTATCTTTAGCCGTCAATGTCCGAATAGCGATATTCGTGTCAAATCGCCCATGCCGTGAAAAATAGCCTATAGACCCGCAATAAATTCCTCGGGAAAAAGACTCCTGTTCATCAATAATTCGCATGGATTCAATTTTGGGTGCCCCGGTAATGGAACCACCCGGAAAACAAGTCAAAAATGCTTCAAATGGCAAAATAGACGACAAACATCGAGCTTCGATTGTACTCACTAAATGATGAACTGAATTATAGCTTTGTACTTCGCATAAAGAAGTAACGTGTACCGATCCAGGTTGTGCAATTTTACCGAGATCATTTCTCAATAGATCAACTATCATTACATTCTCGGCGCGATTTTTTTCACAAGATGTTAATTTATTTTTTAACCACCCATCTTCAACTTCATTTTCGGAGCGTGCGATAGTTCCTTTAATAGGCGATGTAACTAATTTACCTGCGTCATAAAAAAGAAACCGCTCCGGGGAAAAACTTAAAATATCAGCATCAGCAGTTCTCAAAAATGCAGCAAAAGGTACGGGGTTTTTCTTACAGATTTTTTTATAAAAAGCCCAATTATTTCCCTCATAGGCAGCATGAAAGGGTTGAGTAAGATTGACCTGATAACATCTCCCCTCTTTTAAAAATTGATAAATAGAGGAGAACGCATCGACGTAATCTTTTTTGCTCATCAAAGGAGTAAAATCACTTTTAATCTGTGCATCACAAGGGTGTTTGGTAGCCGCATTCCAAAGTTCTAAGATCTCCTCAACTATCCTAGGAGTTGTTTGAAGTGTATTTGCTGCGAATAATGTTATGCTTTTTTGATGGTGGTCGACAATGATTGCCCAATCATATAACCCAAAATTCAATAAGGGCATGTTGTCTAATGTAGGTTGCCTACTAGAATCTATCCCTAATAACTTTGCGCCAAGATCATAAGAAACATAGCCCAGAGCACCACCTTGGAAAGGAAGATTTGCTACAGACGGTATCGGCGATAAGATTCGAGTAATTTTCTTTAGTAAATTTGGTAAATCATGAGGGTTTTGTTCGATTTGAATAAAATCATAAGGATAAGCACTGATAATATCATAACGCCCATGAAAGCGATCGGTACTTTCAAGAAGAACAAAACCAGGTAAATGATGTAATTTTTGATAATACTCATGCAGTGAATCATGATAATCCAATGAATGTAATGAAAATTGATTCAAAATATTCCTCTAAGGTAAATATTATAATAGGTTCTTTTGATGTAGCCTGAATAAAGTAATATGAAGCCTAGGATTTCTTAACGACATCCCGAGTGCAACGATGTAGATTCCTGCATTACAATCGGGATGACTAGGGTTCCGCTTCGCTTCACTTAGGCTATAAGTTTCTTACTTTATTCTCTGGTTTTTGAATTAATTTGTGAGTATGCTATGCAAACGCTTTATTGACAAGGAGCCTCATATGTCAACAGTTGCTCAATTTAATATTACATATACTCAGTTTTTAAATGAACATGGAAAATTGGTTGGTCAATTACCCCCTTTTGCCGATGATCATTCTGCGCTCAAAGAACTTTATAAAATCATGGTCCTTACGCGGACATTTGATAAAAAAGCAATTGCTTTACAACGAACAGGTAAGATGGGAACTTATGCTCCAATTAATGGACAAGAAGCAATTTCAGCAGCTATTGGCCATGCAATGCGTCCTGAAGATGTATTTGTACCTTATTATCGAGATTACGCTGCCCAACTTCAACGCGGTGTAAAAATGTCTGAAATTTTAGCCTTCTGGGGTGGCGATGAGCGTGGTAGTCAGTTTTCATCGAACTCAGAAGACTTACCTATATGTGTGCCCATTGCCTCTCAGTGTTTACATGCAGCAGGCGTAGCATTCGCATTTCAATACAGAAACCAGCCACGGGTTGCCGTGGTATGCCTTGGCGAAGGTGGTACCTCAGAAGGTGATTTCTACGAAGCGATGAATGTTGCAGGTACTTGGAAATTACCTGTTGTTTTTGTAGTGAATAACAACCAATGGGCAATCTCGGTTCCTAGGGATCAACAGACGGGTACACAAACTATAGCTCAGAAAGCCATAGCAGCTGGTTTTACCGGCATACAGATTGATGGAAATGACATTTTAGCAACACGACAGATTATTGGCGATGCGATTGAAAAAGCACGCCGTGGTGAAGGACCGACTTTAATTGAAGCCTTATCTTACCGGTTATCGGATCACACCACTGCTGATGATGCAACTCGGTACCAGCCCTGTCAGGAAGTTGAGAAGGCAAAACCCAAAGAACCTATCTCACGATTTAAAGAGTTTCTTACAGAACAAAAGATCTGGAATGCACAAGATGAAGAAAATCTAGTAATCCATTGTTCTAAAGAGGTTGAAAAAGCCGTTAATGAATATTTAAGTATGGAGCCACAACCGATTAGTAGCATTTTTGATTATCATTATGCTGAACTACCTGATTATTTAGTGGAGCAACGTGCAATAGCTATGGAGGAAGCAACTCATGCCTGATATTACATTGATCGAGGCAGTAACTCAGGCTTTGGCTTACGAGTTAGCTCATGATGAAAATGTTGTGGTTTTTGGAGAAGATGTCGGTAAAAATGGCGGGGTTTTCCGTGCCACAGTAGGATTACAAGAACGATTCGGTGAAAAAAGAGTTTTTGATACTCCGCTAGCAGAATCAATGATTGCTGGATTAGCGATTGGTATGTCAATTCAGGGTCTGAAACCAGTGGCTGAATTCCAATTTATGGGATTTATCTATCCAGCAATGAACCAAATTATTTCTCACGCTGCTCGTATGCGTAATCGAACTCGTGGACGTCTTCACTGCCCACTCGTTTTTCGCGCTCCTTTTGGTGGGGGCATCCGAGCTCCTGAACATCATTCAGAGAGCACCGAAGCATTATTTGCGCACATACCTGGTTTACAAGTAGTGATCCCTTCCTCTCCACGCCGAGCATATGGTTTGCTTTTAGCGGCTTTGCGTAATCCAGATCCAGTTATTTTTCTTGAGCCAAAACGAATTTATCGTTTGGTCAAACAACCTGTTGAAGATAATGGTGAAGCTCTTCCTCTAGGAAAATGTTTTACTTTGCAACAAGGTGAAGATGTCACTTTAGTAAGTTGGGGTGCTAGTATTCACGAAACACAACAAGCAGCAAAACAATTGAGCGACGAAGGAATTTCATGCGAAGTGATTGATGTAGCAACAATTAAACCACTAGATATCGAGACGATTCTAGCCTCAGTAGAAAAAACGGGACGTTGTGTGATCGTTCATGAGGGAGCAAAAACTTGTGGAGTGGGTGCCGAAATTTCAGCACAGATTATGGAAAATTCAATGACTGATTTAATGGCTCCAGTTCAACGGGTCACTGGATATGATACAGTAATGCCGTATTTTCAATTGGAAAAACAATACATACCCAGTATTGCACGTATTAAAAACAGCGTTATGAGCATAATGGAGTAATAATGAATATATTCAATCTACCTGATTTGGGTGAAGGTTTACCGGATGCTGAGATTCATGAATGGTTTGTCAAAGAAGGTGATAAAGTTGTAGCAGATCAACCTTTGGTTTCTATGGAAACTGCAAAAGCTGTAGTTGACGTCCCCTGTCCTCAGTCTGGAACTATTAGCAAATTGTACGGTAAACCTGGAGATGTAATTAAAACAGGTGAACCTTTGGTAGCTTTTGAATCGACAAGTTCCAAAACTGCAGATAAAGGAACAGTTGTCGGTAATTTAGAAGAAAGTAGCGAAGTGTTTGAAGATAACTTTACAATTGGTACCCAACACACTACAAGAAATCGTATTAAGACAACTCCTGCTGTTAAAATACTTGCTAAAAAACTTGGTGTTGATTTATCTTCAGTTAAAGGCTCCGGTGAATTTGGTGTCATTACTCGCGCTGATGTTCAAGCCCAAGCAGATAAGAATTCACAAGTTCCTGCAGGTTTTGAACCTCTCCGAGGGGTCAGACGCGCTATGCTGAATAGTATGGTTCAATCTCACACCGAAGTGGTTCCGGTAAGTATCTTTGATGAGGCCGATATTAGTGCTTGGAAACCTGGTACTGATATTACAGTTCGCCTAGTTCGCGCAATGACTTATGCAGCGAGCAAAGAACCAGCTTTAAACGCATGGTTTGATACTAAGCATAGTGCCCGCCAATGTTTTGAGCAGGTACATCTAGGCTTAGCTATGGATAATGAAGAGGGTTTGTTTGTACCTGTGATTCATGATGCAGCAAAACATTCCGATGCTGAGCTTCGTAATATGATTAATGATTTTAAAAAATCGGTAAGTACTCGAGAAATCACTGCAGATAAATTAAAAGGTGCAACAATAACTCTTTCTAATTTTGGAAAGTTTGCTGGTCGTTTTGCAAGTCCTATTATTGTTCCACCAATGGTGGCCATTTTAGCCGTAGGTAGGCTCTACCAAGGGGCTGTTGTAAACAAAGGTCTTATCGAGTCACATAATATACTTCCACTATCCTTAAGTTTCGACCATAGAGCAGTTACTGGAGGCGAAGCAACACGTTTCCTAGGTGCAGTGATGGAATCGTTACAAAAGGAATAAAATTGAAAATCCTCTCCCTGAAGGGAGAGGATTAATATTACTGTTCCATTTTTTCTTGCATTTTACTTTTAATTTTCTCAGCTATTTTCACTTTACATTGTTGCAATTGTTCTGGACTAAAATTGGTATTTGGTAATTGTTTTTGACCCATAGCTACAGGTAACACACAGTCTTTAACTAATTCTTTACCTGCATTTTCTCCTCCCTTATAGTAACCATTTTGCATACAGGAAATTGCAATGGCTTTACAAGGTCCTGTCCAACCGTATAAAGAAACACTCATCAATAAGCCAAGTATACTAATTTTTGCGAATAATTTATTCATTTTATAATTCCTTTTGTTAAGGATAAAATCCCATTTTTGACAAGCCTCTAAAATATAGCACAGTATTGTTATTTTGTTTTACGAATAATTTATATCTTAAATTCAGTACATTACGGATAAAACCACCTTATTTTGCCACGGAAATAAACACCTATGTCATTCGCTTCCCACTCGTTATTATAGGGGCACCGTGCACTCAGTTGGAATTATCCTTGAGCAATTTTATTAAGTAGTGCTGCAAGTCTACATCCTGCATATGTAACCTGTTTCTGCACTAATAATTGGGCATTTTCCTGATATTTATCGCTAGGAGTTTCATTATAATTCGTCTGATAAACATTTTTTATGGCCAACTTATGTGACATCTTTGCCCATTTAGCAGGTTTTAGTTCTGTACCAATCATCGAGCAGGGCATTTTTTGTTCCAGGTACTGTGCTGTATTTTTTATTTGGGTTTCATTAAATTGCCCAAGAAAAAATCCAGCTCCATTATCCCAGTACTGATGCAAATTACTGCCTACCGGATTTTTTCCTAACAAAAATAAATTGCCGCCTAAATCGCCCTTAGGATGTTGCTCACTGACTCGAGTTATCGCGTGCAGTGGTTGATGAATATCACCTGTTATATGAATTAACATCCGTAATGCTAGTTTTTTATCGGATGGATTTGTTTTTTTAGAGGTAAGTACAAAGGATGCTTGTTTAATTGCCTTAATTGCATTGGTACTTTCAACGGGAGGTAACCGAGTTCCATCACTTGAATAAGGGATATCGATATAATGCATTACATCATACCAATATACTTCCCTCCATCTAATTTCATCCATCCAGGTTGAAGCGCTAACAAAACTTGAATTGGGTGTATTATGAGTGCGCGAACGAAGATATTTATAGCACATGTCTTTCGCTTTCGGTGATAAATTATCGTAGGCAATTTGCGCCACTACCTTGTGGCCTGCCGCATTCCAAGCATAGCTATTTAAAGCCCCAAAACACAAAACAAGTACATAAATAATCCGTGACATAATTAGCCCAAATAGGGAGACCACGCAGGCTCTTGTACATCTCCTTCACGTGCGGGGAGTCTCATTCTTATTCTACCGTCCAGGGAAACGATACCCAATACACCTTTATCTTGATTATGGGTCGCATAAAGAATTAAACGACCATTAGGTGCAACAGATGGGGACTCATCACGGCCAGAAAAAGTTAGGCTGGCAATTGGTCCACCGCTTGCACTTTGTAATCCTATGTTAAATTGCTTGTCGTCACGATGCAACATCACAATATTTTTCATATCTGGGGTATAAGAAGCTCGAGCATTATAGTTGCCTTCAAAGGTTACTCGACTTACTTGGCCATTAGCTAAAGATAAACGATATATTTGTGGCGACCCCCCTCGACCTGAAGTAAACAATAAGCTTTTACCATCGGGAGCATAACGTGGCTCAGTATCAATAGCATCGCCAAAGGTCAATTGCTTCATATTTCCGGTATTGATATCTATACTATACACTTTTGGTGTTCCGCTTTTAGACAATACAACAGCCAATTCCCTTCCATCAGGAGACCACGCGGGTGCCCCGTTAATACCCGGGAAACTGGTAATCAAACGTCGTTGACCTGTCTCAACTGAAACCGTAAATATCTGTGCTCTTTTTTTCTCAAACGAAACATAAGAAATAGTTTTACCATCCGGAGCCCATGCGGGGGACATAATAGGTTCGGATGAAATCAATAAGCTCTGTGGATTATATCCATCCGCATCTGCAACTTCGAGTGAATAACGAGTACTTTTCAGTGTTCTTTGGACCGAAATATAAGCGATACGAGTAGAGAAAATACCCCTCTCTCCTGTTAACTTTTGATATACTTCATCGCTGATATGATGTGCTAAGGGTCTAATTTGATTCGCGCCAATCTGATACGTTTTTGTTAATAGAGTAGCTCCATTAGCCACGGCATCAGTTAAAGTGAAGCTTACTTCATAATGGTTTCCTACTTGATTAACCCGGCCCGTAACAACACTGTCAGCTCCGAGTTGTTTCAACGTGCTTACAGATGATTGTGCGTTTGCACCTTGGGGCCCGGAAACAATTCGAAATTGTCCTGATAAATTTAAATCATTTTCAATAACTTGTCCGATTTCTTGAGCCGTATTATTTGAACCAAAAGAATTGATTGCTATAGGTAAAGCTGAATTAATCCCTTGGGTTAACTCTAAATCAAGAGCAAAAATTTGCTGCGTAAAAAGTATTAAAAAAAGTGTAATAAGTCGGTTAATCACGAGTTTTACCCCCTCACTTGTTCTGGTCGAACGGTTAAACTTATATCGCGAAACAGGTTAAATGTTTCTGCATCTGCGGGCACAGGTAGTGGTGATGCTTTATAAATAGCCGTTTGTGCTGAACGATCAAGCAATGGATCACCGCTACTACGGGTTAAAGTAACTTCCAATACCATTCCATCGGGAGCAAGCCGTATCCTGAATTGACTCGATAAACTGCTGTCAACATTTTCAGGCAATATCCAGTTTCTACCAATGGCATTTACAATAAGTGCTTTATATTTATCAACTTCCCCAGCAATACGTGCCTGTGCCTCGGCATTTTTTGCTGCTTGTGCTTGTTTCGCTGCAGCTGCGGCTTCAGCTTGTTTTTTCCTTTCCATTTCTGCTTTTGCAAGATCTGCTTTTTCTTTTTGAGCTTGTTCTTCTTTTAATTTTTCAGCTTGCTCTTTTTCTGCCATTTTTTTCTTATTCAAATCAGCAAGCTTCTTAGCTTCAAATTTCTGTTGCTTTACCAACTCTTCCTTTTGCTTTTTTAAATCTTCAATGCGCTTTGCTTCCAATGCTTTTTGCTCTTCGAGTTTCTTTAAACGCTTTTTTTCTTCTTCTGCTTGTTTTTTACGTGCAATAGCTATCCTATTCGCTTCTTCTTTAAGTCGAGCAAGTTGTTGTTGCTCTTTTATCCTTTGCTGTTTTGCAACTTCAGCCTGACGTTTGAGTTCATTTTGTCGATTAATTTCGGCCTTTTTTTGTTGCTCCCGTTCCTGTTTCAAGCGATTTACTGTCTCCATAACTTGTTTGTTATCGACACTCACTGCTTTCACTATTTCGGGTTGTGGTGTAACAGCAATTGGTTGCTCTACTCCTGGCGTATTCTTGGTTTCCGCCGTTAAAACAGGTCGTTGGCTTGAACTATCGGTCAAAAGCATCACCACTAAAAAAAGATGCAAGCCAATTGCAGCAAAAAAAGGTTTACGATAACTTGGATTGCTTATCATGCTAGGCCCTCTGATTTTTCTTGCTCGGAATCAGTTAACAAACCTACCTGTTCTGCCCCTGCTTGCTTCAGTAAAGCCATTGCTTGAACCACCTTACCGTATGCGACGCCCTGGTCTCCTTTAACTAAAACATTAAGCTTCTGGCCTGACTGCTTTGCTAATTCCAACTCTGCAGCAACACGAACCACTAAAGCTTGAGACTCTATAGGCTCCGCGGGTGTGCTGCTGATATTAAGAAAATACGCCCCTTGTTGATTTACTGAAACAATAATAGGTTCTCTATCTGTGGGTGATAGGGTCTGGCTTGCTGCTTTAGGTAAGTCTACAGTTACTCCCTGACTCAGCATTGGTGCTGTGATCATAAAAATAACAAGTAAAACCAACATAACATCGATATAGGGTACGACATTAATTTCTGATATGGGACGCTCACGTTTGGTTTTTGGTCTGATCATTTCAAATTTTACCCTCTTACAGTATCACTGTTTTGTTGTTCTATAAGCGATATTAATTCTTCCTGAAATAAGTCAAATCGATTTAATAAATCATTAGCACGAGTAGTATATCGGTTATATGCAATAACTGCCGGTATTGCTGTGAACAAACCTAAAGCTGTTGCTACTAATGCTTCAGAAATACCTGGAGCGACCATAGCAATGGTGGCTTGTTGAGCATGACCCAATGCCTGAAAGGAGGTCATTATACCCCAAACAGTACCAAATAATCCTACATAAGGGGCTATAGAACCCACGGAAGCAAAAAATGGTAAATGTTTTTCCAGCTTTTCAGCTTCCTTAGCATGAGTTATTTGCATGACCCGCTGAATGGGTTCAATAATTACATTACCTAGTTTTCTAGCACGTACAAATTCTTTAAAGCCCGCATGAAAAATAGCAGCCATGCCATCTCGCTCTTCTGAATTACTATCGATATCGGCATAAAGTCTGCTTAAATCACCGCTATCCCAAAATCTCTGATTAAAGGAATCAGTGAGCTGTTTTTTGCGATTGAAAAACCAGGCGCGTTGAAATATTAATGTCCATGAAGTAATGGAAGCAGCAGCGAGTAACATCATGACTGATTTAACAACTAGACCTGCTTGCATAAAGTACATTAATACGTTTGCTTGATTACCCATTTATATTATCTCCAGTACCAAGATCTTATTTCTATGAATCATCATCGATTATATTTTTATTTACAAGCCGATAACGAAAACCATTCTTTATTCATTTTGGAAATCGCTTTGGCTTCAAATTGCTATCGACACATACCACTTGAATTTTAGCTTCACAAACAATTTTACCCTGCTGATTTTGCATACTCTGATCAAATAAAAAACTACAAGCTCCTAATTGTTGAACTTGAGTTTTAACTGTTAGCAAATCATCTAAACGAGCGGGTGCTTTATAACGAATATGTGCATCATATATCGCAAAAAGAATATCCTTCTTCATTAAATCAGAGAGAATTAAATTACTTTGCCTTAACATTTCTGTTCGGGCCCGCTCAAAATAACAAAGATAGTTCGCATGATAAACAATTCCCATATAATCTACGTCTTCAGCGTAAACTCGAAAGGAATGTTGATGCACAATTGTAGCATCCATTTGATCAATCCTGTTCCACTATGTTTAAACCAAAATGCTGGTAAGCTCTTGTTGTGGCTATTCTACCTCTTGGTGTGCGCATAAGGAATCCTTGTTGTATTAAAAATGGCTCCAAAACGTCTTCAATTGTGCCTTTTTCCTCACCGATTGCAGCTGCAATACTATCCACACCTACAGGACCTCCATTAAATTGTTCAATTACGGATAACAGTAATTTTCTATCCATGAGATCGAAACCATGTTTGTCTACATCCAACATTTTTAGAGCTTTTTGTGCAATATCAATGTTAATAATACCGCCACCTTTAACTTCCGCATAATCCCTGACACGTCGTAATAATCGATTTGCAATCCGTGGTGTGCCTCGTGAGCGTAATGCAATTTCTCTCGCTCCTTCGGGTTTAGTTTTTACATTTAGTAATTGTGCTGACCGGGTAACAATTTGTGTTAAAGAATCAACAGAATAATATTCCAGACGCTGTACAATACCAAATCGATCTCGGAGAGGAGAAGTAAGTAATCCTGCTCGCGTCGTTGCTCCGATCAAGGTAAAAGGTGGTAATTCCAGTTTTATAGAACGTGCGGCAGGCCCCTCACCAATCATGATATCTAGTTTATAGTCTTCCATTGCTGGATAGAGTATTTCTTCTATTACAGGACTAAGCCTATGAATTTCATCAATGAAGAGCACATCATTTGCTTGCAGGTTAGTCAGTATTGCCGCAATGTCACCGGCTCGTTCAATCACAGGCCCCGATGTTTGACGTAAATTCACACCCATTTCGTGGGCAATGATATTGGCTAAAGTGGTTTTACCAAGACCAGGAGGACCAAAGATTAACACATGATCCAAAGCATCCTTTCGCTTTCTAGCTGCATCAATAAAAATTTGCATCTGCGAACTTACAGCATCTTGCCCGATATACTCACGAAGACTTAAAGGTCTAATGGCACGATCAATGGCCTCTTCCGAGGCAGTACTTTGAGTACTGATTAAGCGGTCACTTTCCAGCATAAAGTTCTTTTAAGAATTTAATAGAATGTAGCATTTTATCATATGTTTTTTGAATAGCAGCTTATTTGTTGAATATATGCAGATAAAATCTAAAATTCGATTATCCTTGTCGAATCATATCGTATCCGAGTCCCGGATAACACTACCTTTATCCGGGCGGCTTTAGTTAATTAAATACATGATATAAGGTTTCTCTGTTTTGAAGATCATTCGATTCAGATACTTTGGGAGGCAACTCAGAAGTTTGTGGGGACTTAAAAAATGAAATTATATTTTTTTCTCGTTTTAATTCGTCTTCAACAGGACTGTATGATTTAAAATCATCAATACAATTAAAAAAGTTAACTGCACAATAGATTGCAGCCATGCAAGAAATGGATATTACCGCTAAAGCAAAAAAAGGATTAACTGCTACCAATGGCGGCGCCATAAGAACACAATAAGAAAAAAATGAACCTGCTAGCAAAGCCCAACAAAGTAATTCTAATGAGGTGAGAATATTTTCTAAAACAATGTTTGACTTTCTTAAGGAAGTTATTTCATCCAGTTCTTTTAACACGGAATCAGGCTTCAACTTTCCATTTTTTATTCCTTCAAGACCAGCGGCCAGAAGCTCATACATTTCAATATGTTCTTTTTCAGTTTCTTCATCAATCGCGTCAAGATATAATTTGTGATAATAACTCTTAATTGCTTTTAATTGTCTTTCAATTTCTTCATTGAGTGTTACTCCATTAAATAGGTCATCAATTTGTTTATCGCAATCATTTAAACGTTTTCCCAATGAACCAGTCATAATTCATCCCTTAAGTTAATGAAGAAAAATAAAATCGGCTTGATTAGTAAATAATCAGAACGCTTTATATCATAATTAAAACGACTATTAAAGATGATGCAACTAATTGAAAATACAATTAAAGCTGAGATCCGCTTCCTCGAAAAACTAGCCAAATTTTAGATCTAAATTTAGAGTTAATTGCATATTTGAACTGATTAGGTTTGTTTCCTGTAAGGAAGAAACAGCGGGTTTAAAAAATGATACCAAACTTCGCTCCCGTTCATCCTCTTCAAGTAATCGAGTATATGATTTGAAATCGTTAGCACATTCAAAAAAATTATTTATTGATTTTATGATTAGCCCAGTTAAAATGATGGTTAAACATAATCCACAGATAGGGTTGGATACATTGACCGAAGTGGCTCCCAGTAAAAAAACGGGGGTGGAAATAGCCCAAAAAGTCATTTCCAATGCCTTGGCAATATTATAAAAGGCAATACCTAGCTTTCTATTAAATGTGATCTCTTGAATTTTGTGGAATGCTTGTTCTGAAGAAAGTTCACCGTTTTTTACTTTAGAGAGATGATCAACAAATAACTCATAACTTTCTACAATTGCTTTAGAACGCATAGTTGCTTTATCGAATGAAGCTTTATAATACGCATCAACCTCTTTTAATTGTTGAAGAATCCTTGCTTCATGTTCATCCTCTACATAAAACCGTAAAAGTTTATCTCGACAGTTCGCCAAACGTGTTTCCAGAGGATTAGGCATGAAGTTACTCTTTATAGTATTTAGAAAATAACTGATTATGAAACGATTCAAAAAGTGGGTTATATCATATTTGTGGAACGAAAAAAATGTTTATAAAACAAATTGATCCATTGATTCCATGATCAATTTTCGAGCTCTAAAAATACGAGATCGTACGGTTCCGATAGGACAATCCATTCTCTTCGCAATGTCTTCATAAGATTTGCCATCAAGGATATACATCCCATAACAAAGCCGTAGCTCTTCGGATAAAGTAGAAAGAATCAATTCCAATCGCTCCCCGAACTCAATATTCATTAACAAATATTCGGGAGAGAGCTCTACCCCTGGATAACAACTATCAGCATATTCTGCTTCAAGATCCAAGCGTAGATTGGTAGTTCTATAGTGATTTTTAATTGTATTTTGAGTAATTCGGTACAGCCACGTAGAAAACTGGCTTTTTTCTTTAAAATAATGTAAGTAGCGATAAACTTTAATTAATACTTCTTGTGCCAGATCACTAACATTTGCTCGATCTTGAATATGTAACTGAATAATTTGTTGTATTTTATTGTTATACCGCGATAACAACAGATTATAAGCTTCCATGTCTCCCTGTCTCGCCAAATTAATCAAGTCCTCATCACTATAAGAAGTTTCTTTACTCATCACTTCCTCATAATTCCATTATTTAAATGATTGGCCTTTATTTATACCATATGTACAATTATATACTATTTTGACTTATTTTGAGATGTAGGAAACGTAATTGATGATTTGTAATTTGATCAAGAAATAGAACGATCCGTTGTTTGTCTCTTGAATTTACAAATTCAATAAGCTGAAAAAATGGATTATGGATTAGGACTACGGCTTGAGTATATGATTGTTTATTACCCTGACGCATTTCCAAAATCCACTTATTTCCAATAAATTGAATTTTTTTAATAGATGAACACGGATTTTGATTTAGCAAATCAATGTTTATCAGAATTAAAATAAAACCAACCAAAATCAGTTTAATCAATACATATAGGGATGAAAAGAAAATTAAAAGAACTGTAATGAAATAAATTACTAAAACTAACCGTAAATAAATCTTTGACTTTCCTGGTTCAATTGTTATTTCGGATAAGGGTGACAATTTCGTTTAACTCTTTATCTTGTGGATCGTTATGCCCCATCAACCAAGCAAATAACTCAGGATCGGTACAACTTAATAATGAACTAAAAGCAGCAAGTTCTTGTATCGATAAATGATCCACTTGTTGCTCAAGAAACCGTTGTAAAATAAGGTCTAACTCCAGCATTCCTCGGCGGCAGTGCCATGCGAGTTTTGCTTTTTCCTTCACATCCAACATGGTTAATCTCTTTGTGATCTTATAACGGACAAATGATACACTACTGTCTATATAAACGGAAATCCTTAAGTTTCTCTTTAAAACCATATTATGGGGAGTTTAAAAATCAGATAAACTCTACAAAATTTACTCCAACAGTTACTTGAACAATAACTGTTTTTATTTAGGTTAGAACGATGAGCACGACTTTTACCCATTTAATTAATAATAGAATCTTAAACACCTTTAAACCCTTAGAAGATGAGTTAGAGCTATCACCTGAAAAAAATTATTTATTTGATTTATCTTATTTATGTGCCATTGATGTTGAAGGGAGTAAAGCCATTGATTTTCTTCAAGGCCAATTAACCAGCGATATAGGCTCCGTATCCGATATACAAATGATTCAAAGCGCCCAGTGTAATCTTAAAGGGCGAATTCTCGCCTTAATGGATATTATTAACTGGCACGGCATTAAGTTAATACTTCCTAAAGATTTACAAGAAGCGACGCTTCATTCATTGAATAAATATGCTCTTTTATCTCGTGTTAATCTTAAATCAAACACCCAATTTAAGATTTTTGGATTTTATTTACAAAATCAAGAAGATATTATCCCTGATACAAAATTTTTTCCTAACGCACTTTATGCACAATCTTACACTGCACACTCATGCTTTTATCACCTAGGAAATGGATTTTATATTTTTTTAGTACTTAATGAGAATGCATTGGAGATTCAAGATCGTTTTTTAAAAAAAGACCAGTATCTTGGCTCATTAACCTGGCATACTTTAAGGCTATCTCAGCAGCAAGTAGAGATTTATCCCGAATCTCGAGGTTTGTTTTTACCACATAGGCTCGATTTACAAAAAACCCCGTACATTAATTTCAATAAAGGCTGTTATAAAGGCCAAGAAATTATTGCGCGTATGCATTATAAAGCGACCTTAAAACATCAAATGAGCGTCCATGAAATTAAAACGCATCATAGTCTCTATGCTGGTCAAAAACTCTTGGAACAACCTCAGGGAACAGAAATGGGGGAGTTGGTTGATTTTTCTATACTGGGGTCTGGGCATTATATAATTGCAGTCAGTATATTGAAAGAATCCGGTCAAATTGTATTTCTTGATGGGCATAATCAACCTATAGAGTTGACCGAGGTCTCTATCAAATTATCCAACCCATTAATTTATAAATGAACTCTGAAGATATGCTGTTATTAAACCCATGATACGCCAGATCAATCTGAGCTCGTTTCAGGAAACCCAGGCTGCTGCTGGCAATCAATAAAATCTAATAATGTTGCCCGAGCTGGCTACTGCCAGCTCTTAAGCTAGGCCTCCTGCTCAGCTAACTCGTAGGATTGAAAAGTACTTTGAGTCAGATCGAGTAGCTCTCTAATTGCAACGAAGAACATCGTATAGTTTAGAACTGAGCTTGCTTTCAGATCCGCTAAAATAAAGCGCCAACGTTGAATTAGTGTCCGATGCGACTCTCCCCATGAAGCAAGACGAGCCTGCAGATCTGGGTTACCACCATCATAGTTAATCAGTCCCGCAGTGAGTTGACGTTGTTGCCAATCCAAATCATCTCTTAATGCTTCTCGAGACAATGACTCCCAGTGATTTTCACTTGGATGCATAATAATTTGCTTTCTTATCCAAGCAAGATCCAAGAATTCACCGACTCCCAAATAAATTTCAGCAACCTGGGCTACTTTCATATCTCTCTTATCAGCGATATCTATGATGTCTGTTGCAGCAAATAAACCGCGAGTGACGGTTAAATCATGCGCGAGAGTTGGTGGAATACCTTCCTCAATAAGCGCTTGATAATCTTCATTGTATTTGACTCTTCGCTCTTCACTTAAGATTGCTGGTATGGACCTCTTCAATTCGACAATCCCATGTGCATAGAGTTTTACAACTTCAGAAATATCCAAAGACCTACGCTGACTACGCAAGAACCAACGTGTAATGCGACGGGCCAATCTAGCATAAAGCATCATCATTTCTATTTGTTTTTGAGCACTGATCTGCGTACCCAACTCCTCTATTTGTTTCCAAACAGATTCAAGATTAAGCACAGAGCGAGTAATGACATAAGCTCTTACGATTGCTGAAACAGGAGCACCCGTTTCATCTTGTAATCTGTACATGTAAGTAAAGCCCATCTCATTTACGATAATATTGCTTAACTTAGTAGCTATAATCTCTCTTCTTAAGGGATGCGATTGCATTTGTTTGCTAAATCGCTCTTGTAAAGGCTTGGGAAAGGAACTAATTAAAAATTGCGTCATATATGCTTCTTCAGGAACACCGGAGGCCAGAATTTGTTCCTTAAGAATCATTTTACTGTAACACATTAATACGGCAATACATGGACGCATCAGCCCTTTGCCCATCAATTTGCGTTCCATAATAATCTTATCGTCGGGCAAGTATTCCAGATTACGATCGATTTTTCCGGTTCGTTCCAGTTCACTGATGTAACGACTTTGGAGATCCAATGCCTGAAGAGGTTGTGAAGCAGATAAACTAATGGCACGGGTTTGCAAAAAGTTGTCACGAAGTACTAGTTTACTTACTTCATCAGTCATTTCCATTAACAACTCATTACGTTGTTTTGGAGTTAAATCACCGACTGCAACAATACTATTGAGCAAAATCTTAATATTAACTTCTTTGTCAGAACAATTAACACCACCAGAATTATCAATGAAGTCGGTATAAACCATACCCCCATTGAGTGAGTATTCAACGCGTGCCAATTGGGTTAATCCTAAGTTGCCGCCCTCACCCACAACTTTACAACGTAATTGTTTGGCATTAATCCGGGTTGTATCGTTGGTTCGATCCCCAACATTTGAATTTGACTCCGTACTCGCTTTAACATAAGTACCAATTCCAGCACTCCAAAGTAAATCAACCTTGGCTCTTAAAATTGCTTTAATTAACTCATTTGGTTCAATTTCAGTTTGTTTAATTCCGAAAACAGCTTGCATTTCCTTACTAACAGGTATGGATTTGGCATTACGATTGAATACCCCGCCTCCCTTGGAAATAAGCTTTTTATCATAGTCTGTCCAATTTGAACGTGGTAAATGGAATAGGCGTTCACGCTCTTTGAAACTGGCCTCTGCGTCAGGATCCGGATCAACAAAAATGTGAATATGATTGAATGCACCTACTAACTTAATATGTTTGGATAACAACATACCGTTACCAAAAACATCTCCAGCCATATCGCCAATACCAACCACAGTAAAATCGTTATTTTCAATATCTATATTCAATTCATAGAAATGCCGTTTCACTGACTCCCATGCACCTTTAGCCGTAATTCCCATTTTCTTATGGTCGTAACCTATTGAGCCACCTGATGCAAAAGCATCACCCAACCAAAAGCCGTACTCTAAAGAAATAGCATTAGCTAGGTCAGAGAAAGTTGCTGTACCTTTATCTGCAGCAACCACCAGGTAAGGATCATCTTCATCATAGCAGACGACATTCGCAGGTTTAACTACCTTTCCTTCAACGTAATTATCTGTAATATCGAGAAGACCACGAATAAATAATTGATAGCAACCGATTCCTTCGGCCATTATTTCTTCACGAGTGCCGTTTACAGGTAAAAACTTAGGAACGAACCCACCTTTGGCACCACTAGGCACAATTACTGAGTTTTTCACTTGCTGCGCTTTCATCAAGCCAAGTATTTCCGTACGAAAATCTTCTCTTCGATCAGACCAACGTAAGCCTCCGCGAGCAACTTTGCCCCCTCGCAAATGTACCCCTTCAAAACGTGGAGAATAAACAAAGATTTCAAACATAGGATGTGGTTTTGGAACACCAGGAATGATCTTACTGTTTAGTTTTAGCGAAATATAAGGTTTATGGTGTCCATCTTGATTTAATTGATAAAAATTAGTACGTAATGTAGCACTAATCGCATGAATATACTGTCTGATTATTTTATCTTCATCAAGATTCGATACCGTATCCAGATCATTTAATATTTCAATGGACAAATCAGCAAAACGGTCTTCTCTATTTGGATCATCGGCAGGATTGCAACGAATTTCAAATAATTTTACTAACTTTTTAGCGATGGCGACATTATTATTTAATGCCATTTCCATATAGTCTTGACTAAAAGTAATACCAATTTGTTTGAAATATTTGGCATAGGTACGTAGTACTGCTACTTCGCGCCAATTTAGCCCTGCCGCTAAAACTAACTGATTAAAACCGTCATTATCCGCTTGACCAAACCACACTTTGGCAAAAGCATTCTGGAACAATTCCTTTATCTCATCCAGATCAAACTCAATCGGTTTATTATATTGCATGGCAAAATCATTAATCCAAGCTACTTTTCCATCCTCAAACTTCAATGGGTAAGGACGCTCACTTATTGCGCGTAAACCTAGTTTTTCTAATATGGGTAAAACATCAGATAAAGGGATCGTAGTATCATGTTGATACACTTTTAATCTAAAACTATTTTCTGTCTCATCCAATGGTTTGTAAAAATTAATGCCCAAGGGTTGTTCAGGTGTAAGTAATTCAATATGTTTAATATCATAAACTGCGGTTCTAGCAGGAAACGTATCCGTATAAGCAAGAGGAAATGCGGTTTTATAACGCCCAAAAAGGCTATTTGCTTGTTCCTCTCCATATGCCTCATATAAATGGGTTTGTAAATCGTCAGTCCATGAACGCCCTGCTTCAATTAATTTTCTTTCAATATCTTTTAAATCATATTCAAGGGGTATATCCGGATTAATTTTAATAATAAAATGTACCCGTGCTAAAACAGACTCGGTAAATTGAGTTGAATAGGTAGTCTCAACAGAATTAAAACTTTCATCAAGAATTTTTTTCATTGCCATTCTTAATTCGGTATTAATCCTATCTTTAGGAACATAGACCAGACAAGAAACAAAACGACGATAAACGTCCACTCGCGCGAATAATCGAATACGTTTTCTGTCTTGCATGTAAAAGATACCCATTGCAATTTCTAGAAGTTCTTCTTCTGTTCCCTGAATCAAATCATCCCGGGGTAACGTTTCTAGAATATTCAATAATATTTTACCCGCATGACTGCGTGGGTTTAATTTGGAATTTTCCATAATGAGCGCAACCTTACGTCTCAAGAATGGAATTTGTTTGGGGTTAGTATGATAGGCAGCAGAAGTATAAAGACCAATAATTCTTCTTTCTCCAATCACATTTCCTTGGGCGTTAAATCGTTTTATTCCTATATAATCAGTATAAGCATCACGGTGAACACTGGCTAACGTATTTGTTTTCGAAGTAACTAATATGCGTGGGGATAAGGTAAATTCGCGTGCTTCAGGTGTCATTGCGGAAATACTACGTGTCATCGATTTAGAAACATTTTCACGCAAAAGGCCTAATCCTGTATTAGGTACTGCTTGTAAAATGGTTTCTTTACCTTTTTGTGCTAACTCGTAATCTCTCATTCCTAAAAAAGTAAAATGATGATCTTCTATCCAGTGTAAAAATGCTTTTGTTTCTTCCACCTCATCTAAATCGAGTACAGAAGATACTTTATCGATCTCGGAAATTGCTTCTCGAACTGCAGCACGCATTTTTTCCCAATCTTCAAAAACAACTCGGTTGTCTTCAAGAGCGCGTTCGCATCCCTTGTGCAACTCTTCAAGCATCTTGGGGTCAGTTTGGCGATCTATTTCGAGAAATATTGGCGCTTCATGGATTATGCCTTTCTCGTCTAATATTTGAGTACGAGGTAAGATTTCACAAACTCGATTCTTTTTATCTCTTTTAACCCGAATACCACCCATATGAATGGTTAAATGAGAGGACAATCCCATTCTATGAATTACCAAACGAATAGAGTCAACTAAAAATGGCATGTCATCACAAATAACTTCAATTACAGTATGGGTAGTTTGCCATCCATGACGTTCATAATCAGGATTATAGATTCTAATTTTCGTTTCATGTGGGGCACGTTCACTAATTAAAGACCAAAAATTTACTACAGCGCCATAAAGATCATCAATTGTCCATGAACTCAGGTCTTCCATTGCTACAGTACCATACAACTGCTTAGCAAATTCGGCGCAAAACTCGGTTTGATCACCTACCATAGAGTTTCTAATTTTATCTACAATGGCTTCAATTAATACATCTTTACCCTCTTCAAATTTATAAGACATTGTTGTTTTACCTCGTCGATTTTGCCTCAGCCCTACAGCGAGAATTATTGTTTAAATAAAAATAACCAGCCACTCACACGGAGCCAATAAATCAATCGGCTCAATGAGAGTGGCCAAAAAATCATACTGTAGCCAACACTTTTAAGTAATGGCTGCAAACTTAATGTTATGAATCACTAATGGCTATGGTTTTTGTGTTAACAAACTCTAATATACCTTCTCTTGATAACTCACGGCCAAAGCCTGATTCTTTTATTCCACCAAATGGTAATCTAGGATCAGAAGCCACAAAAGCATTAACGAAACAAGCGCCAGCTTCTATTTCATAAGTAGCTATGTGCTCTCCCCTTTCTAAATTGCGAGTAAACACTGCAGCACCTAAACCATATTGGCTTTGATTGGCGTATTCAATGGCTTCTTTTTCATTATTGACTGTTATAATAGCAATAACAGGTCCAAATAACTCCTCATCAAAAGCTGGCATGCCAGGTGTCACATTAGTCAACAAAGTTGGTGGATAATAAAAACCTTTTCCTTCCGGAATTATACCACCTAGCAATAATTTAGCACCTTGTTTTACTGATTTTTCTACTTGAATATGCAAGTTTTCGCGCAAGTCTGAACGCGCTAATGGCCCAAGCTTGGTTTCAGAATTGAGTGGATCCCCCATTTTAAATGTTGAAATGTGCTCAATTATTTTCTGTACCAACTCTTCTTCGACAGATTTTAAAACAATGATCCGCTTAGCAGCAATACAAACTTGACCTGAATTGCTAAGTCTTGAATTAACAATACAACGGGCAGCCAGATCTAGATCAGCATCTTCAAGAACAATATAAGGATCGCTTCCACCAAGCTCTAACACGGCTTTTTTTAAAAATTTTCCTGCGTGACTTGCAACCGCACTTCCCGCACGCCCACTTCCTGTTAGCGTAACAGCAATAACTGCAGGATGTTCTATAATTTTAGCGGCTCCATCATTATCGACAATTAAATGTTGAAAAACATATTCAGGAAATCCAGCTTCCAGAAAGAGCTCCTCTATTTTATTCCCAGTTCCTGACGAGATAGGAGCATGCTTCAATACTGCAACATTACCAGCCATAAGTGTTGGTACAGCAAAGCGAAACACCTGCCAAAATGGGAAGTTCCAAGGCATAATGGCAAAAACCACCCCAAGTGGTAAATGACATACTTTTGATTTTTTCATATCCGTTTGGACCACTTTCTCAGCAAGGTATTCTTCAGCATGTTCAGCATAATGCTCACATAACCAAGCGCACTTATTAATTTCAGCGATTCCAGCGGTTATTGGTTTACCCATTTCAACTGACATTAAATGTGCCAACTCTTCTGTTTTAGATTTTAACAATTGCGCGAGCCGCAGCATTAAAGCTTTTCTTTTAGAAAACGATGTTTTTTTCCACTCCAGATACGCCTCATGTGCTTTGTTAAGTTTTTCGGTAACTTCCTGCTCACTTAAGCAGTTATAGCTTTGTAGTGTTTGTTCAGTTGCGGGATTTACTGTTTGAATTATCATGATGTCTCCATACAAATAAAGTATATTTCATTAAAGTTATCAACTCTCCTTGCGTACTACTTTTGATTATTGATACTATTTTTATATTTCTAGCTTTTCAAAAAAGCAACAGTAGTTTAAAGCAATATATTAATACAATTAATAAATATTTTAGAAATCCATAATTAAACCCGCTTTAAGCAATGGTTTTCTATTAACACTAGGATAATTAATGAACTTAAGCAAACAGCAATTCCATCCCTTACAGTACGTAGCGGCTTGGTCAGTGCATATCTTTACTGCAAGTGCAGCCTGTATTGGTGTCTTTTCATTAGTAAAGATGTATCAGCATGAATATATTTTTGCTTTATGGCTAATGCTTATCACGGTGGTTATCGATGCAGTTGATGGAAGTCTTGCTCGGTTAGTTAATATTAAAGAAATTTTACCTAAAATTGATGGTGCATTACTGGATAATATTGTTGATTATCTAAATTATGTTATTACTCCCTGCTTTTTCTTGCTCGTCAAGCCCGGGATGCTTCCATCTAGTTATTCGGTTTTCATAATCGCAGCGGTATCCATTACTTCGGCTTATCAATTTTGTCAATCTGATGCAAAAACTCCAGATCATTTTTTTAAAGGATTTCCTTGTTACTGGAATATTACTATTTTATACATGTTTATTTTTAATACCTCCGCCCTCACAAATGCAATTATATTGACTATACTTTCTATTCTTATTTTTGTACCTGTAAAATACGTATACCCTTCAAGACTGGACTATTTAACAGACTCCAAAATATTAAAAGTACTTATGCATGTGTGTTCTATTACTTATGCGATTAGTTCAATTTGTTTGCTCATTAGTTACCCTAATACTAATGTGATTTGCCTTACACTTTCCCTAGCTTATGTTGGAATGTATGTATTTTTAAGTTTTTACAGAACTTACTATCCTATGATTAAGGCAAAAATTGCGGCACAAAAAGAATAGATTCTTTTATACGGGATAGACTTTGTATTTTTTATGATTAAAATAACCCACAAAGTTTACTTACTGAGGTATTTTATGTCTGTGTTTCATCAAATTAACAAATCGATTATTTTATCTGCTGTTCTAATTAGCGCAGCACAAGCTCAAGTTGCAAGTCCATTCCCAAGAGGATGTGAAGTTACAGGTTTCGGTTATAGTCAAAATTATTTGATTTTAAATGAAACAGGAAACCAGTCTTATTATCTAATACAAAATCACTCTGATTCCAAAATTGAAATGGAGCGCGTAAATAGTGAAGAAGCATTTATGAGTCCTCCTTTACATGCTACATTAGATCCAATGAATTGGGGCGCCTTTGCTTCTGATGTCAGAAACCTAAATTTCAAATGTTATAAACGCGTTGAGGAACAAACTACACTTGTTGACTGTCGTAATGTATTAGAAGTATGTCAGTATCCAAGAGTTAAGTTCGCTCTAAGTAACATGGGAAATTATTGGATTTCATATAACAAATCCCAAGGTGCAATTATTCAAGAATCGGTGGCTAAAGGGATTTACTTAAAATGGTGATACGTGGCTAAAGAAATATTTCTTTTTTTGGGATGCATTGGCTCACTTATTATATTGAGTGGACTTTTGAAGTTTTTTGGAACAACTACCCCTCAACTTCATTCTCAACTTTATTATTTCATTGGCGGTGTTGCTTTACTTTTAACCGCCATTTATTTTAGATTGCTTTTTTTTATAGCTCTGCAATTAATACTTATTGCTGGGCACGCTGCAATTTTATTAGGTAGTGGGCCTTATACTCAGTTTTTCTTACCAATATTAATGTGCTGTCAGCTCCTCACGTTCTATTTAATGTTTGGTAAGGAAAATAGTGTATTTTTAATACTTGGAGTTTTTGGCATAGCGTTGCTGTCTATGGGATTTGCATACAATGATAAATGGATATTTTTTTCAGGAAGTACATTTATTGCTATCTATGCTTACTATAGCGGGTATAAGGGATTATATCCTTCTTATGTGTGGGCAGTTTTAAATACAATAATTGCCTTGCTTGCTCTTTATCGAATACTTTTAGTATAAATTAGAACGGCTTAGGATAGCCTGGGGTGCGCAATAGCTCCCCAGGATGCACAGGACTTACTTAGCAGGGACGATCTCAACATGCAATTTAGCAATAACATCGCTGTGAACATGTACTTCAACAACAAAATTACCAATTGAGTGTAAAGGCCCTTCTGGCATAACAATTTCACGTTTAACTATATCGATACCTTTTTCTACTAAAGCATCTTTAATTTCATTTACACCCACGGACCCGTACAATTTTCCTTCGTCGCTCGCCATAGCGTTAATAACGACTGTTGTATCATTCAACTTAGCAGCACGTTGTTCGGCAACTGCCAAAGATTGTTGGGCTTTTTTCTCGAGCTCAACACGACGCTGTTCGAATAACTCAATATTTTTTGGTGTAGCAAAAACTGCTTTATTTTGTGGAATTAAGAAATTACGGCCATAACCAGATTTTACATTTACTTTATCACCCAGGTTACCTAAATTTCTCACTTTTTCTAATAAGATAACTTCCATCTTAATAACCCCTTAAATTGACTCGCCAACCCTTGTAGGGAAATACGATCTAAAATTAACTAAACTATCTAATAAACCAATAATGACGTAAGTGCATAATACCAAAGTTGGCTTCACTAATATGAACAACATTAATAAAATGAATATCTTTACTTGTCTCTTTTGAGAAAATATAAAATAAACCAATCCAAATCCCGAAGCCAAGAAATAGCAAAGCACAATGGGAAGCACATTCATAGCCAAAGGAATCTCATAAAAAGTTGCCAAAGAAACTCCCAATAAAACTAAAAATGAAAGTCTACCACTACGAAATACCATTAACTCATTCCTGAAACCACCAGGCAAAAATAATTTTGCTTGCATTGCTCGCGCAAACATCAAGGAAATTGTTGCGGATACAACCACACTAAGTATCTGAATTCCGAAGAATAATTGCGCCAAAATTACTGAGTTTATGCCATTAAGTGTTGAGTCAACTAGTTCCTGATATTGTGACAAATTTATTGTAAACACCTTAAACTGTTCGACAATAAAACCAGGCGCTAAGAGTTGAATAAGTAAACATCCCAAAAATGCCAGGATAAAAAACACTCCCGCAGTCACCTGCCATTTTTCAGTATTTCGCAAACCCAAGGCTGCGAAATAACATGGAAGATAAGCGATAAGAGTATTAATTAGTGCTCCGGACAACGGTATTAACATCATCAATGGAACAGAATGGATAACAAGTGCAGGCAATAACACATCAAAACCAGATCGCGCACCTTTTCTTAAGGTCACTAAACATACTAAAGCGACGGAAAGCCAAGATGCAAAAGGTAATACCGAAAAAATAGCAGCAAATATAATTGCTTGCTTCTTACTTTCAAGCATTAGCTTACAATGTTTTTCTATAAAATTGCCCGCACGCATCATTATTATTTATCTGTGACTATCACAATATGGCAACAGTCCAAGGAATCTGGCTTGCATAATTGCTCTAGCTAATTGTCTTTGAAAACGGGTTTGAGTACCGGTTATCCGACTTGGTACAATTTTACCAGTTTCAGAAATATAATTTTTCAGTAAATTGATATCTTTATAATCAATTTCATTACCGCCTTCGGCGCTGAAACGACACATTTTTTTTCTACGAAAATAAGCTGACATAATTAAGACTCCCCTTAAGCAGATCTGGTTTCTTTTTCTTTCTTCATCAAAACAGATTCAGTAGTGATCGCTTGTTTTTGACGAGTAATTAAATTTCTAATAATTGCATCATTAAATTTGAATGCATTTTTAATTTCTTCCAGAGCTTCAAGGCTACACTCAATATTCATAAGAATGTAATGCGCTTTATGAACATCACAAATTGGATAAGCTAACTGGCGACGACCCAAGTCTTCTTTACGATGGATGACCCCATTGTGCTTGCTTATGATCCCTTCATAGCGCTCTACCATTGCTGGTACTTGTTCGCTTTGATCCGGGTGCACAAGAAACATAATTTCATAATGTCTCATGATTTCTCCTTATGGATGAAAGCCTCCTGTTATTTAAAACAACAGTAAGGCAAGGTTTAAAAAAAGCTGCTAATTATAACCATATTAAGCGCATCATACAATTCTTAATCAATTAAAAATTATTAAATTAGGATGTTATACAGATAAAACGCTCTGTTTAAGAATTTTTTATGAATTTTATATTAATTTTTAGTGACAACTCTCTATGAATTGGGTTACCGTGCATACAATGTAAATGTCATTGATTAATAATCAACTTATTTGAAAGTAGAGGTTTTTAATGGATATAATTTCTCTTCAATTTGAAGAACCTTTAATGATTCATATTGGTGATACAGCAATTAAAATATTAGCTTTTAAAACACAAGAACATGGAAATATTAAATTTGGTGTTGATGCCCCCAGATCAGTTAATGTTCATAGAGAAGAAATTTTTCAGGCCATTAAACAAAAACAACTTTTAGAAACAGTTGACTAATTTTAACATGAGTCAAGTTTCATCTCGTTTAATTATTTTTCTGTCTGGCCTAGTCCTGGTTTTATCTTCTATTGTTTTTTTAATAAATCATTTTTTCTATAAATATCCGGGTAATAATTTTTTCCCAGAGGGAATTCCCTTCCTCGCTCTCTTACTAATTCTTTTAAATCTTGGGCTTATTCTCTGTTTCCCCAAGGACAATAAAATTCGACAAGTGGGACGAGAACTAATCTATTTTTTTTCAGTAATGTGTTTTATTGCCATCGCAACAAATGCAGTACAATTAACTCCATTTCCAATTATTGATCCCTTTATTAATACACTCGAAGAACATATGAATATCCATATGGAAGCGATATTAGCCTGGACTCACAACCATCCTCAGTTTAAATACGTACTCGGTGTAATTTATGACAGTCTCACCTATCAAATGAGTATTTTACCTTTACTGATCATTGCCACTTGTCGCTTTCATTTAATAAGAGAGTATTATTTCTATTTGTTAAGTACGGTGTTAATCGGTTTTGGATTTTATTATTTTTTTCCTACCACTGCTCCCGCGAGTATTATAAACAGTCCCTATTTTTCACCTGAGCAAATTGATACTGGACTTAAGTTCCGACAAATTCATCATTATATTAATCCGACTACAAATGAAGGAGGACTAATTGCACTTCCATCTTTTCACGCAATTTGGGCAATATTATGTGTGAATCTTCTCAGAGAATGGCCAATTCCTTGTTTCCTTTTATTTATAACTAATTTATTTCTTATTGCATCTTGTGTTTTGTTAGGATGGCATTATTTAATCGACATAATAGGTGGCTTTATTGTCTTGCTTTTATGCTACTTCCTTTTGAAATACTATACCGTTTTCAACAAAAGCGCCCCCAAGCTCCGATGAAGAATTGTATTAATTAAATTACACTCAGTGGCTTACGTAAAAATTATCTCGTAATTTATATTTTGCGGACAATTCCTGTTGGATAATGAAGCTCATTTTGAAGTACTTTACTGCGGCTCAAATTAAAAATATTACGATCTTTTAATTGCTCTTCAACTATAGATTGGAGGGTCCTACCCTGATGTTCACTTAAAAGGGGATGGACTTGAATTACCCATTCCCCATTCTGTTTACCAATTTTAACGGGTTCGTTAATAACTCTCACTGGAGTTCCTACTGGAACCATTCGGAATAAATATTCAATATCCTCAGGAAACATCCGCAGACAACCTGCGCTGACCCGGGACCCAATTCCACTAAATTTATTAGTACCATGGATAAGGAACGTTGGCCATCCTAAGCGCAAAGCATGCTGACCTAAAGGATTATAAGGTCCGGAAGGGAATTCATCAGGAAGAAAATCCCCACTCTTCTCTGCCTCTTCACGCAGTCGTTCTGTTGGTCTCCACTTGGGATTAGCTACCTTTGCTATAATTTTTGTTTCTCCCAAGGGTGTACTCCAACCTTTGCGCCCAATACCCACTGGAAAAGTAATTACTACATTCTCATTTTCAGGAAAATAATATAATCTGTATTCTGCTAAATTAATTACGATTCCTTTTCTAGGAACATTAGGCAAAATATATTGTGCAGGAATAATAAGTCGAGAATTGGCGATTAAAAATTGTCTTGCATCAATTTGAGGGTTTGCTCGTACAAGCTCATAATATCCCAGATCAAAACGCCTTCCTACCTCATCAATGGTCTCATTTACCTCAGCTACCCCATATTGAATCTCTCCAACAACATTACCTGTTGTTGGTAAAACCAAAGTGGTCGCAGCACAGAACGATGTGCAAAATTGCAGAAACATCAAAAAAAATAAACTTTGCTTGTTTAAGATCATTTGCAATGAATATCCCTAGACGTATATTAGGAGCTTAATTCATAGATTCGATGAAAGCACTTCAATTATGAAAAGATCTAGTTCCCGCGGAAGCGGGAACCTTTCTAACGTGGTATAGTGCTACTGTAAGAATGAATTCCCGCCTTCGCGGGAATGCCAAAGTATTAGCTTAAAGATAGCGCTCTACCTAAACTACCATCCTGCTTATTAAAGTAGAATCAATAATTACAAACTTTCATCTACCTTAAAACGTTCACCATACTTAGATTCAAGGGTCTTAAATAAATTTTCCAAATTATTTGTTCCGAAATCTTTTGCATAGTTCATTGGACCACCCCGGAATGGAGCAAACCCAGTGGCAAAAATCATTCCTGCATCAAGCAGATCCGAGTCGGATACAACTCCCTCGCGCAAACAAGCTGCTGACTCATTTACCATTCTTAGAATTAATCGATCAGTAATATGAGGGTCAATAGGTGTGCTGGGTTGTTTTTTAACTGGCTTACCATTTTTGTATTGATAAAATCCTTGACCCGTTTTCCGACCGAGTTTACCTGCTTTAACCATATCACGAAGTTTTTGTGGCACAGTTCCACCAAAATGAGCTGTTAAATTTTCAGCAACCGCCAAACCAACATCTAATCCTACAGTATCTGCAAGTTCCACAGGCCCCATAAACATACCAAATGATAATGCAGCCTCATCAATTGTTTCTGCACTGTATCCTTCATCCAGTAATTGCACACATTCCATCAAATAAGGCATTAATACTCGATTAACTAAGAATCCAGGGCTGGATTTAACAGGCAAAGGAAGTTTACCAATTTGATTCACAAAAGCACAGGAATCAAGCTCAACGGTCTTGGAGGTTTTTACACTACTCACTACCTCAACTAAGTCCATTTTAGCAACTGGATTAAAGAAGTGAATGCCAACGAGTCGATTCGGATTACTCATGACACTGCTCATTTCATCTAACGGAATACTGGATGTATTCGTAGCAATGATGGCATCTTTTTTGGCTTGCTTTTCGACTTTTTGCATAATTTCTTGTTTTACAGCAAGATTTTCGAAAACAGCTTCAATAATTACATCGGCACGTGCAATACCATGGCCTTCAGGATCAGGGATTAAATTATCCATTGCCGCTTGTATAAGACGTGGCTTACGTAATTTCTTTTTGTATAAAGAATGAGCACGGCCAATTGCTGGGGCAATTTGCGCATACGATTGATCTTGCAAAGTTACCCGCAGACCACGCAAAGCACACCATGCAGCAATATCGCCTCCCATAACACCGGCCCCTATCACATGAACATGGGTTGCTTTAAAGTCACTACCTTTTGCAAAACCTTTTAAACGTTCACGCAAGGAAAAAGCACGGATTAAATTTTTTGAAGTAATTCCTGTAGATACCAGATGTTCCACGGAGTCTATTTCCTTCAAGTATGCTCTATCACCCATACCTCCTTCTTTTTCCCACAAATCAATAATGGCATAAGGCGCTGGGTAATGCTCTTTTCGTACCCGTTTCGCAACGTTACGACGCATTAAAGCAGCTAGAGGTTTCCTTATCCATGCACTGTTTGTTAATCCTTGTATGAATGAGGGTTTATGCTTTGGTGGCTTGTTCTTAATGAAATAAACTGCAGCTCGTTTTAACTGGCGTACGGGAACTACATCATCAACCATGCCTAGGCTTTTAGCTTTTACAGCATGTACAGCACTTCCAGTCAAAATGATTTGTGATAAGGCATTAAATCCACCAATTAATTGAGGTAATCGTACAGAACCTCCCCAACCAGGATGTATACCTAACATTACTTCAGGCAAACCGATACGAGTATCTTTTTCGTCACTAGCAATACGGTAGGTGCAAGCTAAAGCCAATTCATAGCCTCCTCCCATACAAAAGCCATCTATCATCGCGACGCTAGGAATGATTAGCGCTTGTAGTCGAGCAAATACCGCTTGTCCTTTTCTTAAAAAATCCACCGCTTGAGCTGGCGTTTCAAATTTTGAAAATGCATTTACATCAGCACCGGCGATAAATCCTTTTTCTTTAGCTGAATAAACAATCAAACCTATAGCCTTTTTATCTTGTGCTATTTCATGCAGAAGACTGTTGAGTTCGTCTAATACTTCTTCATTGATGCTATTTACAGACGTATCTTTTCTATCCAATCCCAACCACAGAATGTTATCACTATCTCGTTTCAAGTCCCAATGTTTGTAATTATTCATGTCCTTTCACCTCAGTCACTCGTTCAAGATACATAGCCCCGCCCTGTCCCCCACCAATACAGATAGAAGCCATACCTCGCGACTCATTTCTTTGTTCTAATGATTTTAAAACGTGTAATACAATACGTGCACCACTTGCACCTATGGGATGTCCTGCTGCAATTGCTCCGCCATCCCGATTAAGTTTTTCCAGCGAAGGGCCACCCAATGCTTTTTCCAAACCTAACTGAGTCCGGCAATAATCCTCATCATTCCAAGCTGCAACACAGCCTAAAACTTGCGCAGCAAATGCCTCATTAATTTCCCAACAATCAATGTCTTCAGATTTTAATTTCTGTCTTTGCAAAATAGGAGTTACCGCATGCACAGGACCAAGTCCCATTTGTGATGGATCTAGTGCTGACCATTGTGAGTCCACTATTCTACCAATAACTTGTAAACCATATTTTTTCACTGCATCGGCACTAGCGAGTAATAACAAACACGCACCATCCGTTATTTGCGAGCTATTTCCAGCCGTTACCATTCCGTATTTTTTATCAAAAAAGGGCTTCAATTTAGCTAATTTCTCAACTGTTGAATCTGCGCGTAGTCCATCATCTTGTGTATAAACCCGTCCCTTATAATCTATGATCGGTGAGACTTCAGTCATTCTCTTTTCGTTATAAGCTTTTGCCAGCTTTAAATGACTTTGGGTCGCAAACTCATCCATTTGCTCACGAGTTAGGTTGAAGCGATAAGCAACTTTTTCTGCTGTTTGTCCCATGTTCATACCCACAATAGGATCAGTGAGACCACGCAACAAAGCAATTACAGGAGCAAGATATGCTGGTCTAAATTGCGTGATTAGACCTAATTTTTGACTAAAACTTTTAGAACCATACCAACTAGCCAACCACGAGGCCATTTTTTGGTTGAATAATAAAGGAGCATGACTCATAGAATCGGTACCACCTGCAAGCACCAAGTCACTACGACCGCTTGCAATTTGGATTGCAGCATTATCCAGAGCTTGCATTCCCGATGCACAATTTCTCATTACTGTAAACGCGGGCACTTTATCGCCGCATCCCAAACGCAGGGAAATCACTCGAGCAATATTTGCCTCATCTGGACTAGGCATAGCACATCCAATAATCACTTCATTCAACTCAGTTGGAGCAAAAGGTTGTCGATTTAATAATGTCGTCCCTGCCGCTACTGCCAAATCAGATCCAGTAAAGGGACCTATGCCTTTGGCTTTGAGAAATGGTGTTCGATTTCCATCAACTATATACACGTCTCGACCATGTAAATTTGACTTCTGTTTCATCGATCCTCCTTATTTTAAAATTGAGTCGCAGCCTTTTGTTAAAAGAAACTTACTCGAAAAACTCCATACATCTGTAGTTCTTTGAGAAGTAGATTATATTCTCTTTTGCAAGTTACAAAAAATACCAAAATCTTTTAACTACACGCCCTGACTCCTAACTGAGATTGGCTGTAATTTTATGAATGATAAGAGTAGCAGTAATCATGTAATTTTGGAAATTTTATAAAGCATTATATTTCAAAATACTAAACTAACTTCTTGAAAAATTGGGTAGTATGCGAAGAAGTAAGTAACTCACACTTTACTGACCAATTATAGATCATAATGGAGCTTATAGAGACCAAACTCTATATTAAGATTTAATTTATAAGTAATGGATATTGACGACATCAAAATACCTGATATACTCCGCAACCATTGATTGGAGAGATGGCCGAGTGGTCGAAGGCGCTCCCCTGCTAAGGGAGTATGGGAGAAATCCCATCGAGGGTTCGAATCCCTCTCTCTCCGCCAGTCAACGCGCCCGTAGCTCAGTTGGATAGAGTATCTGGCTACGAACCAGGGGGTCGGAGGTTCGAATCCTTCCGGGCGCGCCATTCCCAAATAATAAAACCAAAATAAGAATCACTCCGAAATAGTAGCCAAGGCATCCCATGTCATTGGCCCGGAAGTGTTTGAACTGAAAGAGGTTCGACAAAATGCAAAGCGAAGAGCACGAAGTGCGGCGAAGCATTTTGGACGCGCTTCAGCGCGCCGCAAAGCGGTGAGGAGCGAACAAAGTAAGCGACGAATCTATCCTTCCTTTGAGTCTTGGGCTTATTTCAATTTAAAACTTAAATCTAATCACTATTGATAGCCTTCCGGGCGCGCCATTTTTACATAGTAAAATCAATGGCTTAACCCTTTTAATTGTGACATAAAACCAACCTACTGTGGCAAAAACGTGTCATAAATCCGTTCTGCAGCAATTTTTAAATGATCACTTGAAAGGTGAGCGTAACGCAATACCGTTTAATAGTTAGACCATCCTCCAAGATCTTGTAACTCGTGTAAGGCTGTTCCATTTTGTACATGCCAACTAGCCCATGTATGTCTTAAATCATGCCATCGGAAATCATCAATATTCGCTCTTATTAGAGCCTTCCTCCATGCATGATTATTACATCGAGTTACAGGCTTACCCTTGTATGTAAATACATAAGCAGGATGTTTGCCCTTTTGGGATTGAATAAGTGAAATAGCTTGTTTATTCAAAGGAACAGGAATTGCTCTTTTAGTTTTTGACTCATCAGGATGAATAAGAGCATGTCCTTTATCCAAATAAATCTCACTCCATTTTATTAATTACAAAATAGTTCAATTAATTGCCGGCACAATAATTATGTTTCAAAAATTACCAAACGAGCTTAAATTACAGATTTACAGTTTCTTTAATGCACAAATACTTAATAAAGTTTCCCTGGTTTCAAAAGAGGCTAGAAATTTGATTAGTATGAACAATTAAGGCTAAGACTACTAGGTTTAAAAAAACAGACTTACCTAGGAATTGGTCTGCAAAAGAAACTTATAAACTCTATCATTCCTTGTTTGCCCATAATGGGGAATTATCGGTAGATTACGTAAATACCGATGCTTCTACAAGCCCGCCAGTACTACTATGCCCTCTTTCTTTTCAATTACATGGTGAAAAAAAATTTAGTTCTCTATGGTGGATAAAGGAACAGCTGAAAGAAATGGAAAAGATTACGAATCGTTAATAAAACTATTAGATCATTAATCATCATTTAACACCAATCATTTGTTCGTTCTTTTTATGTGCTTTTTTTGCGCCTTTTTGACTGATCACATTTTGCGCAGATCACTTAGGTCCCGGACCGTCCCCGTGTAGTGCCTGTCAAACCACTTCTTATCTGGATTAGGTATCCTGTACCGGCAAATTAGATTGAGAACTTCCTCGACAAATCATATTCTGGTCATTAGGTATTGATACTAGAGGTTTGAAAAGGTTTGGCATTTTAACAACTGTCCCTGGGATGCCTTTTTTTTCAAGCACTTCATTACAAGCTGCGATTAATTTGAGATCATAGCGACCATTATTAAATATTAGCGTTTTACGCACAAACTCTTTTATGTGCTCAGCATATTTAGATAATTTTCCAATACTATCCATATAATCAATAATAACTAAAGCATGATCTTTTTTATTCTTTTTTAATGCATAGAAAAATGGGTCAAGCTGATTTTTTTTATGACGTTGGAAATTAGTAATAGAAGGTTTAATTTTCTGCAGTAGATGCCTTAAATAATTGGGGGAATCATTATCAATCAATGTAAAAATAGGCGTTCTATGATTCCTATCTTTGAAATCTAAGCCCGGTTTTTCTATGAGCAGATCTAAAGCTGCTAATCGATTTTTTATATCTCGAGGTGTTCTATCTAAGGAGGTACCCAAGCAAGCAAGATGTAATGCGGTACGGCCCGACATTGCTTGCTGAATCGTTGTATCCATTTTAGGGTTCTGGAGTAATTTCTTCAATACAGTTACGTTTCCCAGAAAAGCGGCCATCAAAAGTAAAGTGATACGCTCCTGCTGCCACAGCGGCACGAATTGCCCATCTTTTACTTTTAAAATTGGTAATGGCAAATGAGAAATAGAATCATATTTTCTGATATTTCTATTTTGTAGCATTTCGTAAACAGGTTTAGGTAGAAAAGCAGTATCTTCTTTGGTAATACCTAAGGGGCTAAGATCATATGTACAGTTTGCAAAATTGTAAGGAACAGGATGATAGTTATCCTGATACTCTTCAAAAATTTCCTGAGCACATCTAAAATTATCCGAAGGGTGTAAAAAGAAAGGTTTAAAGCAAAAATAATAATCTTTGCCATAATCAACTAATAATTGCTCATCTTCATAAATATCTCTGGCGGCAATGACCAACATTCTCTTTTTCTTTTCTATAAATTCGACATTTTCCTGAATGGTTGAAGCATTAATAAAACGAGAAACATTTCCCTGGTATTTTGCATCAAGTATTTTGTTCCTATTTTTCAAAAACATAAAATAATCTCTGTCTTTCTTTTCATCCTGATTTTCCTCATCGGAAACTTTTTCACCAGTGTACTCGAATAAAACAGTGCCCTTTTTGATGAAACGCCTGGCGTAAACACCATAGTGAATTTGCTGTGATGAAATGAGATTCAGAGGAGCAATGTAAACCAGATCGGGTTTGTCCTTTTTGCCACTTTTGTATTGAAAGTTAACCTGGGAACCATTGACTGATAAGTGAATTGAATTCTCTAACTCTTGAATGGATTTATTATCATCAAGATAGAATATTGGTCTGTGACTTTGTGCAGGAGTAGTCGTAGGAAAACGGTTGTCGTCTATCACCAACTCTTTCTCTCTTCCCTTGCCTTCATCATCAATAGTAAGGATCTGTACCTCTTCATTATTCGCCTCCACTGTTTGAGTCATAACCTCTTTTTGTTGTGGCTCATTAAGTGGGGAAAATATGGATGAATATAAATTAGGATTCAGTGGTTGGAGTGTTAAAACTTCCGGTTGAGAAAACATCAATTTTAGTAGCTCTTCCATGATTGTAGGGGGTAGCAATTCATTAGAGCTGTTATCAGTGATATCTTTTTGCTTTTTAGGCGCTTTTTGCTGATAGAATTCTTCTTCCCCTATTTCCATTATCCCATCTACCTCTAGGCTTTTCGGTCCATCTAATTGGTCTTGTTCTATTGCGCTTGCTTTTCTTTTGAGAGAAATATTTTCATCTTTAGATTTCATGGTGGTCTATTATACGTCAGTAAAGAACAAAATTTTAACATCTATTTATTAAAGGAGAAGCTTAAGAATTGATTTATTACGAATTCTGAGCTTTGCAGAGGACAATTTTTCATGAGTTAGGCATCGACAGTGTATTAAAATTAAATATTTTTGTTTATTTTGGCTATGAGCAATCATTCCAGAGTGTGTCAGGGGAAATGAGACAAATAAACAGATTACTCGACTGTCTAAATTTTCCCAGATACTCCCAATAATTTTCTATCCCAAACGAACATTCACCCAACTGATCTAAAAAATAAAAATCTGCCCACGCTGAGTACACCCATCTGTGGGCACACAATGGGATCAGCAAAAGAATCGTAGAGATGGAGAAAGCAATTTTTAAAAGTTTCAATGGGGTATCCTCAATTTTTTCAATAACTTGGTATTATTATAATTAAGGAATATTTCCTTGCCTTTAAAATTATAAATTAATGCCCTCATTTAGAATAGGACGCACCATCCCGAATTTATCGTGCATTCCTCCTTATAATCCCAATTATCAATCAATTCCTTAATGCTTGCATTAGATGCACATTCAGCCGCTGTTTTTCCAAACATATTAGTTATAGTTTTATCAGCTTGGTGTTCAAGAAGTAGCCTAACAAGTTTTATATGACCTCGACTTGCAGCTCTACTTAAACATGTATTATCAAGATAAAACTGCTTATTAATGTCTTTAATAATTAAAAGAAGCGCTTTAATTCTGTCCATATTTTGAGCATCCCAGCATAACTCAAACAACTCCTTTTCCGGTAAAATTTCTTTGGTCTGTTGCTTAGAGGGTAAATCCGCACGTGTTTGAAAAAAACTATTTGATATGGTTGGTTTATCTACCACAAGTTTTGTTAAATTCCACCCTATTTTTTTAGCTTCTTTGATTGCTTTTGGATCATCAAAATTGATACCTATATTTATTAATATTTTAATGGCTTTAATTCTGGATTGGTAATCATTAAGGTTTATAAAATATTGAAGCAAAGAAGAAATAAATTCATTTACAACCTGTAAGTCACCATTAGATTTAAATACGCGATCTATAATTTTTGATTGCAATTTATCTATAGCCGCTACAAAAACTTCAGGTTCCTCGATTAATTTGGCACCTGCTTCAATAAGCAGTTGAATAGCCACTTCATTTTCAGTATAGACAGTCGTTGCAAGCATTGGCTTATTAAATATATCTTTTGCATTAACATCAGCTCCATATTTAATTAGGAGCTTAATAATTTGTTTTTCTGCTTCACCTAACTCTTTTTTATTAATAGCATATTCTAACAGCTTACGACCCTCGAAGGTAATATTTACATCAGAGTAAAATGTTATAATTTGTTCTACGAGCTCTAATTGTCCTTTTTTTACTGCCCAACATAAAAATTGATCACTTTTATGCTCAATTCCTGAATTTATATATTGTCCATATTGTTCAATATTAAGTAGAACTTTTTCAGGCGATTCAGAATCAGCCATAATCTTGTCTAATAATTGATTCCAATCTTTAACAAGGTTTATTTTAAATCTAGCTTCTGTTTGACTAATGCTGGGGGGAAGATAAAGGTATAGATCCTCAAGATTAGTTAGATTATTGATAACGTATAAATCACACCACTCCAAGAAGGCTGCTATGCTTAGTTGCTGAGTTTCAAATACTGAATTTAATGGAATCAAAGAAGGGTTAAATTGACTATGCGTTTTATAAAGTAAGGGCTGCAACTCTTTATGCGCAATTAAGCGTTGCCTATGAGAATCAGAATAACCTGTATAATCGATTGGATTAGATCTAGCCCACCGCCTTAGACCTAACTGCGGAGGCGTTTCACCACCCGCTCCTACTAATACAGCTGGGATCCCGGCTTTAAGTAGGTGGCTAGCTAGAACCATATAAAAATCCATTATTAGTTGGGTATGCTTTCTAAAATCTAATTGGCTTTCAATGGAATCTAGAACCAGGTTTTCATCCTCTGCTAACCATGCCCAAGATTGAGAAACAATACTATCATGAGGGTCGGGCTCTTTTCCTCGTTGCTTACATAGCACATAAAATCCTGATCTCTCACTGGTAATTCCATAAATGACACAGCTTTTTCCGTTTTCATCAATTGATTGACAACAGCCAGTCATATGTCCAAGCAGGGCAGCGCGTGGATCGCTTGAAGGTAATTTTTTTAAATAATAGCCTTTATAGTCGGCAGAGATACTTTCACCGGAAATAAATAAGTCGGGAATATAATTTGCATTATCTTGAGGTATTAAATCTAGATATTGCTCAAACACATTTTCTGGCATGCCATACTGCAAAAAAAGTTCTGCCGCTTCTAAGTTTTCATTAGCCCTTGTATAAGCTTTATATTTTGCATATGAAAAAAGAACAGAAATCGGTGTGCGCGGTGATAATAAGCGGCTTTTCACCGTAGCTTCTATTTCTTTTTTATTTTCTTTCATTTTTGCTTCGATGTAATCTTCAAGGCTTATAAGCGTAGGTGTAGATTTAGCATCATTTTTCTTTTTTAGTTTTATTTGATATTTATCTTCTATTAAATTCTTAATTTCTTCCTTTTTATCGCTTAACTCCATTCTTTTTTTTTCAAATTGTTGTTGCTGCACTGCATTTAGTTGTCCTATTAATGGGTAACTAAGTAGCTGTCTTATATAAACATCAAATTTTTTATTTGTTTCTTTTGCAATTTTCTTAGTAGGCAATTGCATGTCTCTTAGTTTAAATAATGACTCGTAGTCTCTAACGAAACGTTGTTTACATTTTTGAGAAACATCTTCTTGAATGGTCCTTTCTAAGTGTACTGTATTTTCTTTAACATATTTTTCTATGCGAGTAGCTAAAGGTAACAATCTAAAAATAGGAGAGTTAGCATGCGTTGGGAAATTATGCTTGATAATTCCACGCCATAAATTAAGGTTACAAGTGACCGGTAGGAATCCAAATAAACAAGCATCATGAATTTTATTCTGCACTTGAGGGAATTGTTTTTCAAAATTTTCTAAATATTTCAGCGCTGCGCCTACTGTACCAAATGCTATTACTAGCTTTTGTGCTCGTATTCTGGCTGATTTAATCCGTTCAATTTGTGGTTGATAGTATTCTTCAGTTTCTGCTGCTCTAAGAGTTAGCCTTAATAATTCTAAATAAGCATCTTGGCTAAAACCTTTATAATCGGATATAACCTTAGGCAATGCTGCTAACTCCCTAGCTTGCTCTTCGCTACTAAAGAGATTTGCTGTATTTAAAATTTCTCTTATTAACATTATAAAATATTTACCTTACTTCTAATTATTGATTTAAACCTTTTGATTCACAGTATCTAAGCTTTAGCAATTTGCTATCCCGGATCACTTAGCTAAAAATTACCAGGATGAATGCATTAGCTAGTAAAAGATGGCGATGTGGGTGTATCTTCGTTTTGTAGCATAAAGCGTCGGACAGCTTCAGACTTAAAATGACTGTGAACGAGTGCTGCTCTTTTAGCCTTCTCTTCTGGTGTCTCTCTCTGGAGATACTCTCTTAAGGTTTCTTCTCCCCACCACCATTGATTTGCTTTGTCCGAGTCAACTAAAAGCTTGGGCGTGGTCAAGCGTTGCGCTAAATCATCGCAATATTGATAAAAGTCTCATCGAGCATCAATTATTTTAGTTTCGGATTCGGACAAAGCTTGAACTGTTTCTAAAAAGGCAACTCGCGATTCAGGAGACTTCATGTATGCACCTATATTACTTGTATATAAGGTATCTATTTCAACTGCATTTTCCTGAAGCAATTTTTTTAGTCTAATAAAGGTTTCAGTTGCAAGAATATCTTCAGTTAACAGTACAATCTTATCGTTGTGAGCTAGAAACTTTATAAACTGAAACCGTTCCTCATTGGCTAACCAACCCGTTTTTACCTGTAAATGGTCTCTAATTTCATCAGAGGGGTCTGAGCATCGGGCATCTGATCGAAAATTTGGAGAAAATTTTATAGCATTATCCAAATTACTTTCGGTTTTTTTGCTAAGACGGTGAAAATCATGAGTATTAACGAAGCGAGTCATTTTTTCAATAAATTGTTCTCTATTGTTTGACTTAAGCAAGTTGTTTAATGTAACACTTAAAAAGTAAGCATTTTCAGGATTGTGGTCACAAATTACACCATAGCTCGATCTTCTTAAAGCCATAATATCTAAGTTATGCCAACCAGAAAATCCAATATGGCATCCCCCTCCAGTGTTAGGCTTTTCGGCTAAAAGTTCTGCTATGACATCGGAGCGTTCTTCATTTGTTGTGATATAAACTCCCTCAGAATATTTGGGAGCATGCGTAATGGAAGTATTGTCCAATTTACGGAGTCGTTTCGATAAAGGGTTTTCTTTAACTATTTCAAGAGATAACCTGGGAACTGCTGGCCTTGTTGGCTCCGTTTTTCGTGCCTCAGGGGTTTTTACAGTAGTTCCGGTCGACGCTTCAAAAAAACAATTTTTAAACATAATATTCCAAAAGTGCGTAAACGGCGCAAAATATATCAATTTTATGCTTTTGTAGAATACTCTCTTTTGGAAACTAACTTTTTCTAAGAGGGACATTTGTATGAATAAAACTTTTCGCGACAGTACCAAAATGGTTGCTCATTTCGTTCAGCAATCCAATCTAATATAACTATTGTGTCATAAATTGTGGCATAACTGTGACAGTACTCCGCTGTTTTTGGCAGTTTTACACTGTTATTCTATACTTATGATGCATCACAAGGTATTGATTATTAGAGGTTTTTATTACCAAGCGCGCCATTTAATCAAGTACTTACGTGTGTTTTTCGAAAATTGAAAAAAGGGATATCAAATTTGTAACACTTTTTTAAATTCTTTCAAAAAACTAGTGCCAAAACGTTACGTGAAGCCCACTAATTCTATTTGCAGCATCTCGTAAATGATCCCTAGAAAGATGGGCATAACGTAACACCATTTCAAAAATTGACCATACCCCTAATTGTTGCAGCTCTTGGAGTGATGTTCTCTTTCTCTTAATGAGATCTACCTCATTCCACCGTACTCCAGTAACGTATCGAAGCACGCAATCCAGTAGATAAGGTAAAGTCAGCCATATCTTTTAAATGTGAAGGCAATTCATTGAGTAAACGATTTGCTTCCTCTAAAACTTAAAGAGCATCTAAATATAAATTTCAACAGCATGCAGTAACGCAACTAACTACTTTGAAGAGAAATAAATAAAAAAAAAGATGTTCCTCCTCCTCTCTTGCCTTCTTTTTAAGCTCTATATCCTTATTTTGCTCAATTGCCTCCTGTTTAGAGGCTTTATAAGACAGCTCGGGTTCCATTGTTATAAAAATGGAAAATTTTTCCTATTTACTTAGCGTAGGTATTTATTAGCATCTGATTAACTATCTTGTTGAGCGGGGCTTAATTAAACTTATAGTTTGATATTGTTATTCCATTTTGTACATTATAAGAATATATTCTGAGCCAATTAAGCAAAAGAAAATAAGGTTTTATTGTGTTAAGTAAGTCAGATAGAAACGAGCATTTAATTAAAGAGTATTTTAGAAAAATTAGTTGTAATTTTTTACAAGTAAATGATTTATCTAAAGAAATTAAACTTGATTATTTGCAAAAAGTTTATAACTGTCATATGCAAAGCTATCCATTTCATAATTTTGAATTGAGAGTTGCAAGCCAATCACACCCATTATTTCGTCAGTCCCTAACCCTTTTTAATTTGGGTGAATTTATTGACGGATATAATGGTGGCTTTTGTTTTCAATCTTCTGAAATTTTGTATAGGGCATTAAGTAAATCGGGTTTTGAGGTTTATCGTTCTATTGCAAAAGTTCTTAATGGATTATCACCAGACTCCCTTGAGGCAAAAAAGATTCCAGCTACTCATTTAATCTTAATTGTTACTATAGAAAATGAAAAATATTTAGTCGATCCTACAATGGGAATGAATGGTTCTTGCTCACCATTTTTAATTCCAGAAAATGAACATGTTTATCAACAAAATAATCAACATTATAAAATCGAAAAAGTAAAGGAGGAGTATCATTTTTACCGAAAGATAAAGGAAAACTGGTCGATCAGTTTTTGCTCTTCTTTTTTACCTGCAAATCAAACTACCATTTCTACTCAATTAACAAAACTTGGTTGTTATCCCCTAACTTTGGGAATCCGTGATCTTATCGGCTTAGTTGGGATTGCTACACCAACGGGAGGTAAGAGTTTGTTATGGAATCCAAAAACCAGGTTATTTATTTTTAAAACAATTTGTTATATAGAAGGTGATAAAGAACAATCCTTTAATGATCTAGGTGTTGCGTATGAACTTATTTGTAATCAATTTAAAATAGATCATATTAGCAAAAAGAAATTTAAACAATTTTGTGAAAAAAATAAGTGGCCACAACTCAAAAGCTCATTTTTTGTAGATTTTCCTATTGATAAAAATGAAATAGAGAAAATGAAAGAAAATTTCTCGAATTGCGAAAACAAATATATATAATTATTTTCTTTATGAGGTATGTCGCCTTTTCGTGAATCTAGTAAGTCGGCTTTACGGGCTCGTATTCTGGCATAACCATGGTCATAAACATCCATCAATCGAGACCAACCAATGGGAAAGAAATTTATAACAATCCGGAGCATCCCGAATATGATCATCAGATAGATGCGCACTTTCAAAAACAGCAATTTAGCCTTGGATCTGTTTATACAAAGGATCATTAATTGCACTATATACTAATTTCGAAATTATTACTTTCCAAATGAGTATATTCTCTAAAAATTCATTCCGTGTAAAATAATTAGTCAATTAGCAGAACCTTTGTCACGGAGTATTTTCTATGAAGTCCCTCCAAAGCATCCCACCGGTCTTTCATTATGTTTGGGTAGGGGGCGAGATTAAACCTCATTACCTGCAATCCATAAAAGATTTATCGGGGGTTGCCTATCGAAATCGTTTTAATAAAACGATCATTTGGACAGATAATGAAAAAATTATCAACAAGCCATTGAGCCAAGCAGCTTCAATTAAGTACAGTTCTGGCAAATTGAAAAACCACCCTGGATCTTCTCATCCTAAAGGTAAAATTTCACAAGAACCATCCCCCGCTGAAGTTTTAGATGTTCCTATTACTGCAGAAAATTATCATATAGAAATCAGAAATATAAATGAATTGGTATCTCGTCTGAAAAACGATCCAATTTTTTCAGACAAAGAAACTAATGCATTATTATTACATATATTAACTGAATCTATAGGAAACAAGAATTTAGCAGCGGTAAGCGATTTAATTAGGTATTGTAGTTTATATTACTTTGGCGGCTACTATCTGGACACCGATTTATTAGCACTAGTGAATAAGTCGACAACACTTGCACCAGATAAACCTAAATTTGGGATAATCGGTCACTTTAGGCGATTTGAACACCCGGAGGAAAAGCGTTATTTAGCCAGACTTTTGGGCATTGAGTTGCCTCTGGAAATTGAGGGAAATAATGATGCCTTTGGCGTTGTGCCTCGCCATCCTATTTTGCGAGTAGCAATCAAAAAAATGTTGGAAAAATATGCTCAATTAGAAATAGAGCCCGTGATTTTTAAAAACGGCTTTACAGATATTGCCGATAAATTAAAGCAACCTTTAGGCACCTTTAAACACGAATTTTTATCTAAATTAACTCGTGATAAAAATGCTCAAAATAATTTTATGACTGAGCTTTTGAACAAGTCATTTGAACTGCGTTTATTAAATAACGTCGATTTTGATGAAATAGATTTAAATAACTTGCCCAAAAGGACACGACAATCTGTTGATAATGATAAAGCTAAGGTATGGGAAGCGATTGATGACTTAATTAATGAGTATGCAACCCTGTTAAAGGTTAAAATGAATTCTAAAGAAAGTACACGGGAGTTAGCTATAGAATTGATCCGTGTTGTCCAATCAGAAATTAAAAATCATAAGGCACAATATTCGATGGGTTATGAGTTTGCAACAGAGAAGGATGCAAAACGATTTCCTTTTGTTCAAGGAACCTCAACAAAAACTAATAAAAGAAGATCGAACACTTGTCTGGTAATCCCCCCATTTTTAACTGACACTAAAAGTAGAAACCTAGGCTGCTAGAGCCAATTTTCTTTTGGGTGGTATACCTCCAATAGCCGAGTTAGGACGTTCATTGTTATAAGACCAAAGCCACTT